>CANRDU010000049.1 GCA_947629445.1 uncultured Bacilli bacterium | reverse complement strand
CATAATGTTTTTGGACTCAATACATGATTATTTAAATAATTGCTGATATTTTGCTTTGTTGTGATACTGTCTATGCCAACTTGTTTTTTAACTAAGTTTATTTCATCTGCAAAGCGTTGTAATGTCCATTTTTTCTTTTTTAAAAGGAGTTGAATATAATCAGTTATATGTATCACTTAATCACCTTATAATTGTTGTAATCGAAGTCGTATTCTAATATTTCATATTCTTTAGAATAATCTTGTTTATGCAAATTCTTTAACACTCTAAGTTCATATGCTAACGCTTTTTTAACCCCATCATAAGTTTTATATAAGGCAATATCTCTATGATAACTTGGGTTATATGGTATATCATAACCCTTACGTTTTATTGCATATAATTTCATATTTAACGCCTGCCATCCTTTTTCTATTTTTATAAGTACGATTCTCTTCACACCAACTACAAGCACCATGATTTCTACATAGTTTGCTTACTTTTTTTACATTTCTATATGGTTTACGCTTTTCTTTACCATGTTCTATTGCTTTATTTAGACTCATCAGTATTATCCTTATTAAAGTACTTTTTAAATCTATCCAACATCTCGTCTTCTTCTATAAAAAATGGATCTCTATCAAAACTACCCAAAACGTTAATCATTAATTGCCCAAATCTCCAATCTTGGCAATTTTCTTCCCAGATTTTTGCTAACTCAAGCATAAATGGTACAATTCTATCTTTATTTCTCATTTTTTACACCTCTACTTCTTATATAATCAACGCATTCTTGTTCAGTATCAAATTGCTTCTCGATATTACCAATTACAAGATATATCTTGTCATCTACTCTTTTCCCAATACCAGCCCAATTTGTGGGACGAACATACCATTTTTTCGAATAATACAATTGCCCATAAATATATTGATTAACAATATGCTGATTAGTAGATGGTTTATATTGCGAATAATCAACCATACTAAACCTCTTTCATGTGTTCTATATTTGCTATATATTCAACTGCTACAACGTCATTATTCTTATGAGAATCGTCAAAATCAGAACCATATTTTTTTATTGTGTTAGCCATCATTCTAGCCGAGCGAATATCTCCATATACCAAATATTTTCTTCCATCGCCACATCTACTATTAACAAAGCATTTTAACGTTTTATCATAAATCAAATATACTTTCATTTCTCAACATCCTTTAATATTTTTATTGTCCTTGCCTTGCCATTTTTGGTACTTATATACCCTTTTGATTCCAGCTGCATCAATTTTTCAAATATTGATCTAGTGTCACTATCTAACAATTTTGCAATTTCTCTTATAGTTGGACTATATCCATTCTCATTTATAAACCATTCTATGGCCTCTAAAACCATCTTTTGTTTAATCGTTAGCATCTAATCACTCGCCTTAAAATTATAAATAGGTTTTATAATCTTAACTGTATCTACTGTATCTCCTATGCTATCAATTATTTCTTGCATTGGTTTATAAACGAATGGTGCTTCGTCAATCGTATCTTCATTTACTGATGTCGTATAAATACCTTCCATAGATTGTTTATAATCTTCTATTTTAAATGTTTCTTTCGCTTTCATGCGAGACATAATTCTACCTGCTCCATGTGGTGCTGAATAATTCCAATCTTCGTTGCCTTTTCCTACTCCAATAATACAGCCATCTCTCATGTTCATAGGGATAATAACTTTCTCCCCTCGTCGTGCTGATATAGATCCTTTACGAACGATATTATCATCAAAGTTTATGTAATTGTGGATACATTGAAAATACCAAAAATCATGTTCCACCCAATCTTGCGTAAAGAGTGATGGTTCAGTAGGCATTTCTCTTAATCTAACACTATAACAATCTTTATTGTATGGTACTTCAAAATAATTACATAATATTTGTTTAGCAATGCATAAACGATTATCTTTAGCAAATTCTTGACATAATTTCATATCGTGTAAATAATCTTCTCTATCTTTTCCTTCCAAATAACATAAATCTCGTGGAAGTTTTGTTTTACCATCATATTTTTTGCTTATTTCAATTAAGGCACTTTGTATTTCCTTTTGTCTACCTTGTTCTTTATATTCTTGAATTATTTTGTTTTTTTCTTCTTGCATTTCCTTTTTGTAAGAACAATATTCAATAGCCTTATTTTGGTATATTTCGCATACTTGTTTTCCTAAATTTCTACTACCTGTATGAATTACTAGATATTTGTTGTTATCTTCGTCAACATCGATTTCTATGAAGTGATTACCGCCACCTAAAGTCCCCATTGATTTTTCTAACCAACTATCTTTATTTTTTAATTCACTTAAGCAATATAATTGTTCCATTTCTATGAACTTATATTTTTGTTCTCCGTGTACATTCATACCACTTGGCACACATTCGTGGATAACTCTATCTAATTTTTCTAAATCAATATCGATATTACCTAACTCAACACATAACATTCCACAACCGATATCTACACCAACTATATTAGGTATAACCTTATCTCCTAAATCACCCGTAAAGCCAATTACACAACCTTTTCCTGCGTGAACATC
>CANRDU010000048.1 GCA_947629445.1 uncultured Bacilli bacterium | reverse complement strand
GGTGGAGGATAAGGGATTCGAACCCTTGACCCCCTGCGTGCAGGGCAGGTGCTCTAGCCAGCTGAGCTAATCCCCCAGATAAGCCAATAATTTCGACTACTGATTAATTATATCGGAAAAAAATTAGCTTGTCAATACATTTTTTACTTTTTTACCTTTTGATATGGCTTAAACTCATCGGTTAGATATGGTAATACGCGATCAATGACTTTTGGAGTTACCGTTCTAGTTCCAATTTGATAACTCGTGATAAATAGATTAGATCTTTCTGGTGCACTATGATTATAAATATCTAAACTAGCCATGAAAGACAATGCATATCCTATTTCTTGCTCCATCATACCTGTTAATAATCCATATAAATAAGGAACATCAAAACATTCATAAAATTCATCATATCGTACGAAATTTTGTCTTAAAAAGGATTTATTCTTTTTTAAATTATTTAGGAACAATAAAGCCTCATACAACTTCATTATTTTGGCAAAATAGTGATTTAAAGAAATAAACCTTTCCTTTTCCACTTCTTCTTCAGAACCGTAGGTACGAAGTAAATCAAAAGCATAATGCTCTCTTGTCATAGGGGCAAGTTCCGCATAAAAGGAGGATAAATTTAAACCATATTTTAAATAATTCTCTATGTGACAAGATTCATGCAATAAGGTAACAGAATCCTGCATTCCTCCTACTCTATGCACATACAAGTAATATTCATCCTCACTTAAAAAATAACTCTTTCCCAAAAAAGTATCTTCTGATGCGAGATAATCAAAATGAATACGATTTTTTCGACCAACTACTTTTTTGTAATAACCAAAGTCATTTGGTTCTTTTCTCCGCATATACGTAGAGGCAAAACTAACGACATCTTGTTCACGGTAACGGATACGCTTTATTTCTGGCATCTTTAATTCCATATTTAATAACTGATTACCAAAATATAGAATGGCATCAATCTCATTTTTGTACGCTGAAAAACGGAAATGATTTAAAGCTTTCCGAAATTGGTGAACATTTACTCCATCAAAAGGTTGTTCTTGATGAGAATAATCAGCTATCATTTCACGGTATACATCTTTTTCATCTGTAGAAACCATTGTATCTGGTTGTTCCAGTTGTGCTTCTATATCTTTGATATTCCATCTATATGCCATACTTCCTCCGTGGACGTATTTTATCATCAATTATGCATAAAGTCAATTAATGAATAGTATTACACATTCCACTTAAAGGCTCATAAAAACAATGTTTCTTATATTGTCCTGCGAAAGGTTGATCATACCAGGTTGACTGACAAGCATTATTGCCAGGAGCATAAAACCATAACGCATTGGTAGCAGGATAATAATACTCTCCTTTAATCACTCTATCTGCTAAACTTCTTTCTTTGGAAGTTGGCGTTCCATAAAACAAAGAACTGGATGTACTACTAAATCCTCCTGGGTTTTGATTGATAACTTGAGACAAAGAGGTAACATTTTTAAAAGTGTAACAATCGGCTAACACTCTATTGACAGCTACATTGCCAACCATTAACATTCCTAATGCTCCTTCCCCTATCGCTTCTGCTCTCATTAATCTAGCCAGTAAATCCCTTTCTGCATTCGTATATCGAATTACCATAATAATCACCATCATATTATATGTTTTTTGCTTGAATAATTTAATGGATTATGCTATAATTGTTTTTGTTGACAGGGAAAATGTCATAGGGGTGTAGTTAAATGGTATAATAACGGTCTCCAAAACCGCTGTTGGGAGTTCGATTCTCTCCACCCCTGCCAGTGAAAATATCGATTTTTCTTTAGAAAGCAAAGAAAAATCGTTTTTTTATGCTTTAACCTCAGAGAAATGAAATTATTGAACTATCTTGCTAATGCTTAAGATCTGAAATAGTTATTTTTGATTATGTATAGTATAATCTTATAATGGGAGGACGATTTGCAAGCGGCAACTTTTAATCTTAGTTTACTTAACGATAATTAAAACCAATTGACTTAATGCTTTATTTATCTTATAATTTAATAGGAAATAGGAAAAAATTAATGGTTGATTGATTTCACTCTAAAACTAGTGGTGAAAATTCAGTTTTTCCACCCTATCAAATATGAATAAATTCTAAGAATATGGAATAAGGAGACAATATGTATAAATATCCAGAGAAAGAAAGAAAAAATCATGCAAGTTTATTATCAGCAACTAGACCTAATACCATTCTATCAACAGCCAATAAACAGACGCAACGGCAGACAAGGACCATTCAAAAAAGAAAGTTACTTGTATTCGTAGATGCGGAAACGCATAAAACTTACATTGAACATGCTGCTGCCTATGCTCTTCATCTAACCAATGTAAGGACTATTATGACTTCCACACCTAAATTAGTGGAAATTCTAGGAGAAACATTAGAAAATTTAAAAAAGGATCCTTCTTATGAAATTGAATATCAAGAATTACCCAAAAAATCAAAGCAAAAAATAGTAGTTTTTTACGATAATAGCAAACTTTTTATTTCTTCTGCTGCCGCTTATGCCCTTGGAATGATAGATGTTAAAAAATTTTATTTGAATGACAATATTTATGGTCCACTAAGTACAGAAGAAGAAACTCGTATAAAGACGAACTTCCAAGTAGAATTTCAAAAACTACCAACACCAGTAGACGAATTACAAGAGATGTCACAAGTATCTAAATAAAAAAAGCGAACGGAAAGTTCGTTTTTTGGTTGTATTATAAATAGTGTTGGTGAGAAAAATCACTGACACTGTTTTATTTTATAAAAAGACATAAGTTTGATACAATGTAATCATCCAAAAAAACACTGAAAGGATCGAAACTTATGTCTATAAATAATTATATCTTAAATTTACTAAATATTGAAGATAAAAATATCTTTATT
>CANRDU010000047.1 GCA_947629445.1 uncultured Bacilli bacterium | reverse complement strand
AAAATCCGACTTTTATCTAATCTACCATAAAAGGGACAGAAAAATCTTCGATAAGCTTTATGTTTGATATTATAAAAAATGCCTGTCAATCCCTAATATATGACAGGCATAATATTATTTACTTTTTAATACTAATAACATACATAATTATTTTCTAAAAACAAATAGATACTCATGTGCGATTAGCAAAAAATTATATTTAACACTATTCGTCTTCCAATACCCTGTAGCTCTACAATTATGCTGTTCCTTTATAATAAGTTCCTTTAGTGTAAATCCCGCATCTTGGTATATTTTCATAACCTCAAAACTCATAGGTATCATACAACCTTTTTGACGGGTATCCCCCATAAGGATAGCACAAAACTTTCCTTTTTTCAATACACGATAACATTCGTCCGCAACGGATTTCATTTGTTCCAAAAAATCCTTTACTTTCAGTTGGGATAAATCCTCCGGAATACCATCACTATATCTTATAATATTTGCATATGGAGGGTGTGTGCATATTAAATCTACCGATTCATCACTCTGAAACCAAAGATCACGGGCATCACCCTTACAAATATATACTTTACCTTGTGCAGGTGGGTAATCAAAATTCACTTTTTCCCTACAACGACTAAGTGCTTCTTCATTACAGTCAACACCAATTATATCACGATTAAGTAGTTTAGCTTCAACAAGAGTGGTGCCACCTCCGGCAAACTGATCAAGTACTAAATCCCCTTCTTGAGAATATCTTAATATTATATTTCTTGGTATATATGGAGACCAATTACCACGCCACTTGGCATCGTGAGTTGCCCAATCGCCCCGTTTCGGAAATGACCAGTGTGTCGTCATTTCAAGCTCAAAGTCATCAGGCTGCCATTTTTTTATTTTTTTCTGCATTTCAAACCTCATTTTCATCCGGTACAGGCAATCCAAAACGATAGAGAGGAATATATTCAAAATAATAATCACAATTCACGCTATGAATATAGTCCAAAACATCCTTATATTTTGAATTCCGGAACCAATCATCAAGCAAATATATATATTCAACATCTAAATTAGCTTTTGAAAGCAATTTCTTATATTCCTTTTTCTTAAAATCACAGGTTTGCAGTTTTTCATCCACAGAGCCATTTACCTGCTGATGCTTACATTCAACAATAAAAACAGTATTTTTTATTATAACAAATATACTATCATCAGGTAGTAAACGTTTCGATATATACTCTTCCCAGTTTATATCCACTTTCTTTAGGAATGAAGAATAAAATTCATATTTTTTATAGAGTTCTGCTACTTTAATATCATTATAATAGACATTTCTGACAGTAATTTTAATATGTTTTCCATTAGAAACAATATCTTCTTTCTCTTCAATTACCTCATATCCCGGTTGTTGAGAAAGAAATGTCCCTAAATCCGTTTTTCCCTCAAATACTAATCCTGTTTTTGTATTGCCTCCACCTTTACCATTCCTAATCATTATAAGAACTCCTAATGTAATTTTTTAAGTATTCCATTCTCCAAATCATCGATGGAATAAATCGTGTCCAAAATATCAAAGGTTTCCTCAAGATTATTTTTTGCACTCTGCCAACCTTTTCCATCGGTAAACCAAATAAAAGTAAACCCTTCAATTGTATCAGCTTCCTGCGCTATTTGTTTATAGCTTCTCGCAGTTTCATTAAGTTTAGAACCACCGCTTGCATAAAAATTTGTCTCTATTCCATAAATTCTATTATCAGTCTTAATAACAAAATCAAAGCGTTTCTCAGATTTTCCACGGTTAGAAATAGCAGAAAGATCAATTCCCCACTTCTCCGTTATTTCGTGTATATACATTTCCTTGAAATAATCTCGATTTTTCTTGTATCCGGCTCTTTCAATAAATTTCTCAACTAAATTCTCCATCAGATGCCCACCACGATTTTTTCTCCCATTAGAATCCAGACCTGTTTCCACCCCCGTGGCATAATCAATAAGACTGTGTACAATATGTTTTTGCATAAGTTCAAAAAGACCTGTTTTTCGCATAAAAACAGCATATTGTTCCGGTGAATAATTCATTTTTTTAAAATTGTAAATAAAAGCTCCATCTTCGTCAACAGCTGATATCTCACACGCCCTTACAGCTAGTAATATTGGAATACACTTTAATGTTTCAGGATATTTCTTTACCAGTCTGATAAAGTCATTTTCAATATCTACGGACCCAATAAGAGAATTAAGAATATTTAACTCTACATTTATGTCACGTACGTTCCTGTGTACCTTTTTAAAATCTATGTAGTATTCATAATCAGCTATACTGTCTCTGAATTTTTTAAACCAATCGTTAAAATTTCTTTTCATCACTACTCACCATAACCATTAGACTTACCATTTGAGCTTCTGCAATCTCTGCACCACGATTGAGGAATTATTTTACCATTTTTTAAAGCTCTATAACCAAAAAATTTTTCAATTTGATCCTTATTATAAGCTTTTTTACCACATTTAGGGCATTCTGCATACTCACCATAAGGCATTATAAGTCCCCCTTCTAATAGTTACATATCAGCAACTCACTTATACTACCTCTGCCTTTAGAATTGCTATTAATCATTCTGTTAGCTTTTACTCTATATACATTAAATTGTTTATATATATCATCAAAAAAATTATCGTCCTTATTTGTATTTTTAGGATCGGAATTACTTGCAACAACTTTAGCACCTCTTTCAGAAATCATTTCAATAAAGTTACCAAGTTGTATTTGTTGCCCATCATTAAATTCCGTCTTAGAATAGGAGGTAAAAGATGAAGTTTCATTCAGTGGACGATAAGGTGGATCAATATATACGAAGGTATTGTTATCAATGAATTTTTCACACCATTTATAATCTCCACACCTAATCTCAACATTTCTAAGTAAATCACTTACCAAACGAATACTCTCAATATCACAAATAGCAGGTTTTCTATATGATCCTATAGGAACATTATAGAGACCCTTCCTGTTCACTCTATACAGACCGTTAAAACAGGTCTTATTGAGAAAAATAAAAAGGGCAGCTTTTTCTTCTGTCGATTTTTCATGTATTATAAGCTCATTAAACCTATCTCTTTTAGCATAAAAGTAATCTGTTCTTCTGTCACTATTCAATGCCCAAAATTCTTCCTGCATTTCTGAAAGCATAGTAATAATACCTTCAGAATTATCTCTAATGTGTGTATAGGTATTTATCAACTCTGAGTTAATATCATTTATCAGCACTTCCTTTGGTTGAAAGTTTACAAGCACATCAAGTAATACAGCTCCGCCACCAACAAAAGGTTCACAGTATCTTTTTATTTCTGTTGGATACTTTTCCCGTATAACATCAAGCAGTTGACTTTTACCCCCTGCCCATTTTATAAAAGGTTTTACAGTTTTGTACATATAACCAATCTCCATAAATAAGAATCATTTTAATCATGCTACCCCATTTGCAATAATTATAACATTAAAATCAGTAAAATGCAACGATTAAAGGCAGAAGAGAAAAAACATAATTTCTGTCCAAATTAATAATAAAAAATATTGGGTTAACTGTCTGTTCAATATTAAAAGATTACTCTCGCAAATCTATTTTCAATACATGACATACATAACATAATTTAATTTTTGACACTACT
>CANRDU010000046.1 GCA_947629445.1 uncultured Bacilli bacterium | reverse complement strand
TACAAATTACTATTTATCTGTTACTATAATAGCATATTTTAACTTTTATATCAACAAAGTCAAAATTAAGTAGGGGATAGTTAAAAATAAGCTCTATCAAAGAGCTTATTTACAATGAACTGTATTCTACTTTTTCATCTATTACCCTAGAGGACCCATATCTCCTCCTTTATAAATTACTATAGCTGGTTTGTCTCCGTATAGTGTATCCTTAATTATATAATGTACTGTTTGTGTTACTTTCTTACCTTCAATTGTTATATCAAATTTTAGATTATCCTTTTTGCCTTTGTAATTACCTACTTGAATAGGAGAGGTGGAATAGCTTTCTCTTTTAAATTCACCATTACATATTTCAACATCATTTATTCTTACTGACAGATTTACTTTGTCTTTTTCCTCGTAGGTATATGATAAGCCTACTAAATCTAATAAATAACCTGTGTTTACCCATACTTCCATGTCATACACATAATCTGAATTATCAATAACTGTTATTGTAATAGTAGTACCTTTTTCTATCTTCTCTCCATTGTGTTCTATATCTCTTACTGTTCCATCGCTATAATCTAAGTCCTGCTTTTTTTCAACTTTATAAGAGATACCTGCTTCTTTTAACTTATTTGTGTAGTATTCTAAAGGTTCTCCAAGATAAGAAAACCATGGAACTTCTACCATTTCCTTCTTAGTATTATTATTTGTTGTACTTGTACTTGCATTTGTATTTTGTGCTTGTGATTGAAAATTATTAGTTTGTTTATCACTAACACTGCTATCCGTTGTAGGAATATCGTTTGTACTTTCTATTGTATTGTTCGTATTTAATGCTTCATCTGTTTGTTCATTATTATTTATATAAACTGATAATATTTTATATAAATAATTATCTATTGTTTCCCCTTGATATAATATATTAAAATCATTTCCATAACTTTCATTGTTTTCTATTCTTTCGTACACAATGCTACTAAAATCATAAGGAAAACAATCAATAACTTCTTGCATATATTCAAACTCTTTAGACCTTCCCATTTTTCCTAAATATGAATCATTTATAAAAATACTAAATCCTGTAACTTTTGTTTTTTCTTTATTATAAAAGATACATACTGATTTTGCAGTTACATAAGGACCTTCTATTCTTCCACTTGTTGTATATACTGTTCTTAATTCTTCTGATGGGTATCCATCTGCTGATGTACCAGTTGTCCACTCAGAATAATTACTACCATGCAAACTTTTATCCATTTCCATTATAGAATCATATTCTAAAGCTTCTGCAAACCATACTTTCCTTAATTTATCTTTAAAAGCCTCAAAATCAATTTCATTAAATACATTTTTGTCTATTGAACTATTATCTTTTGATGCATTCTCATCTATGATTTCTGTTTCATTCACATTTGTATTTATATCATTATTACTTATTTTTGTAGTACATACTACTACTATAGCTATTATTATCAATACAATTATTATGCCTATTGCTATATATATAAATTTCTTATTATCTCTTTTTACTTGTTTTCCACATTTACTACAAAACTTTTCATCTTCTTTTAATTCACTTCCACATTTACTACAATACATTCCTAATTTCCTCCTAATACATTTCAGGTATCAATTTTCTAATAATTGCATTGGTATTTTGCTTTTCTTTGCCGTGACATTCGTTTTTAAGGCATTTTAATCTATATGCTTATAATTTCATATCTTAAAATATGCCATAATCTGCTGAGATTCTATCAAATACATTTATTAGTTCTTGATATTCTTCATCTGATACACCTGTGCCTGCTAATGATTTGCAGAAACTTAAATCAAGTCCTTCCAAATCTTCATCATTCTCAGAGTAATATTGCAAGACATTTAGTCTTAAATCATCATATTCATAATTGGTAAGTACTTTGTTTTTTACTTTAACTGATAACTTCTTCAATGTTGCTTTGTTTTCTTTGCTTAGGTACTTATTTATATCTACAAGCATTTTAGAATGATAGTTGCTATACCAATCGTCATAGCCGTCTAATATCATATCTACATCTAATTTATCTGTATCTTTTTCTATCTCAAATAACTCTTTTATACCTTCCTTTAATGTTTCTCCTTGTTCTTCTGTCATTCTACGATTTACTACTGCTAGATTTACCATCAAACAGAAATGCTGATACTCTTCATTTTCTAAAATGTCATCAATAATATAATCTACAATATCAAAATCAAAGTAACTTTTTAGTTTATGTTTAATCAACTTTAATTGTGTTCTTCTTCTTGCTATCTGCTCTTTTCGTAATTGATATAGTTCTCTTTTTTCTATTTCCGTATAATTTTGCAATTCACTAATCATAATAATATCAACTCCTCATTACCAGTATATCATTTCTTTCAATTTTTTGAAAGGTTTTGTCAAAATTTCTCTCAATTTGTTGAAAGGTTTTTATTGATTAGTTTGTTAGAATAAATTAGTATGAGGTGGTGGGATATATGGATTTTTCTGATTTAGTTGCTCTCAAAATACAAGAACTGATGAAACAACAAAATATAACAATTTATAGATTACAGGACTTATCAGGTGTGTATAGTTCTACCATCGATATGTTCCTAACACGAAAAACAAAAACTATTAGACTAGAAAACTTACTTTATATCTGTGATGCATTAAACATAAGTCTATCTAAGTTCTTTGCTGATAAAAGATTTGAGAATGCAGAAGCAAAAGATTGGTTAAAAAAGAAAGAAAAGTAATTGTTCGTTGTGTTAATTAACAATACAATTACTTTTTTAATTTTGATTTTAAGTATTCAATTTCTTTGTTGTTGTCTAATCTAAACATTTCTCTATACTTTTTGATTTGCTTTTTGCTTAGTGATATTGTTTCTCCATTATGCTGACCAACAATCAAAAATGTTCCTGCAACAATATCATTTCCAAGTTTTCTATTTAGCTCTAAACTTAACAATTTACCTTCTTCATTACATACAAGGTCTGTATTATAATCTAGTTCAACATACTCTATTAGTCCACCAACTAATTTTTGTAAGTTCTCCAATGTATGCTCAACATTTAGTTGTTTTGGCTCTCTGCTAGGTTCTACAACTAATATTCTAATCTTACTCATTTTTATCATCTCTGTTGTATTTAGTTTTTTCTATTTCTAGTTCTTTGTTAAAACAATAACCATAAATAAAAGCCTGTTCTACCATATTATCTTCCAAATGGTTATTATATACTTGCCACTTTTTGAATAGTTCTTTTTGATTATCAGTAAGAGTGGCATAGAGTTCATCTTCTATCTCTACAATTTTGTGTAGAACTAAATTATAATACTTACTCGTTTTGTAATTTTGCTCTATGTACTCTCTAAAAATGTTTACTAATAATGGTGCATCTTTAATCTTGTTTTTTAACATACTGCCAAACTCTGCATCAAATTGCTCGATATACTCATAAACACTATTTTCTTTTAATTCTTCTAAATCTTGTTCTTCCATTTTATTTATTCCTTTCCACATTCAATTTTAAGCCGTTTTAATTTATTAAATATATAATTTGTTGCCTTATTTATTTTACTTTTGTTTGTCACAAAGCTAATGCGAATCTAATATAATCATTCTGCCTGTTGTGTTATAAGCTATTAAAGCCCCATCTTTTAAAAAGTTTTTCTAGTTTATTATAATCAGCTTGTCCTTTTTGTGTTTCTATATCTTTAGGATAATAACATTGTCTTTCTTTATTAAAGTTCCCATTATTTATAAAGTGGTATCTTGATAGTTCTAAAAGAGTAGTGTTGTTTCTACTATTAGATTCAACTCCTCTAATACTTATTGAAACACTATATTTGCTTACACCATCTAATGTTGGTATTGATGTTGTTTCAATATCCGTATCTAACCATTT
>CANRDU010000045.1 GCA_947629445.1 uncultured Bacilli bacterium | reverse complement strand
TGATAATAAGAACTACATTTTAGTAAATATTTTTATTTTAAAATATACTCCTATCAAAGCAATTGATACGGATGAAACAATAAAGACTATGAGATAAGTTACAATATTATCGAGCGTCGTTGGTGGATTTATATTTTTTTCGTTTATAAATTGTACATTTGTATTTTCCGTAATAACACCCTGACTTTGTTCTAATGTTGTTGTATATCCTTCTTGATTTGCTTCTTCTATTTCTATTTTATATTCGCTTCCATATGGCAAATCTTTGATTGTTCCTCCACTATTACCCTTTAATTTTAATTGACCACTATAGGTGCCATCTCCATTCGGCGTGAATTCTAATTGATGCTGTTCTCCATTTTCATCTTCCCATACATAACTATCTTTCATATTTGCATTTGAATCTGGTTTAATTGTTACATCAAGGGTCCATTCTTTATTTGGGTCTGTGCTATTACCTTTTAATTCTCCTTCTATTTTTAAATCGTGTTTTGAATATTTAACATTTTTAAATATTACTGCACTTGTTTCAGCACTTAGAATACCATTCGCATTTCCTTCGATTGTGGTTTCATAATCATTCGTGTTTGCCTCCACTTCCACAATTTCATATTTAGTATCTTCAAGTAATCCTTTTATAATCATTTTTTCGTTGTCTTTTAGTTTAATATCAACTTCGTAATGATCCGATACTTTATTTAGAGTCAATGTACCTGTTTTTGGTTCTTCTTCTGCATCCATTTTTGATAATTCATAAGAATATGTGCTTGCTAAATCTTTTATTTCAGGTGCATAAAGTGTTATTTTGAAATCCCACTCTTTCTCTTTTTCTCCTAAATTACCATATACTTTCTTTCCTATCGTAAGATTGTACATGGCTAGCTTCGTATTAACAAATTCTACCTTTTTATTAGTATCTAAAATGCCTTCTTTTGTTCCATTATCTATCGTTATATATTGATCTTGGTTCGCTTCGCGTTCTTCGACTTTGTATTTTGTATTTTCAGGTAGATTTTTTATGATTGCCGTTTCTCCACTCTTTATGTTAATGGTTCCTTTAGAGCTTCCATCGGATTGTTTTTCTAACGTTATATTATTTGCATCGATTCCTTCTAGTGGATATTCGCTTAATAACGTAACGTCTTCATCCGGTGTTAGAATTATATCAAATGTCCATTCCTTATTCTTATCTCCTAATCCACCCGTTACTAACTTTGATATTGATAAATCATTTTTTGAAGGTTTTTTATTGATAAACTTGATGGATTCTCCCTCTGTTGAACCCAATGTTCCTTTCACATTACCGATAGCTTTTGTAATATACTCATCCGTATTTGCTTCTTCTTCCTCAACTTCATAGGTTGTTTTTTCTGGTAAATCATTTATTGTGATTGATTGGCCATGTTTTAGTTTAATTTTTATTGTAGCCGTATTATCGCTATTATGATTTACAGTTACCTCTTCGTTCGATACCGATGGTATTGTTCCTGATGTAGAACCGGTTACTATTGGATAAGAATCATTTAGTGTTACTCCCTCTTTAGGCGTTAATTTAATAGTAAAATTCCATTCTTGTTCTTTATTTCCTGCTGTTCCTACTACTTCTTTTGATATGGTTAAACTGTGTTTAGATAGTTTGATATTTTTGAATTCAACCTGAGGATTATTATTTTCAAGATTTAATGTTCCTTCACTTTCACCCGTTACTTTTGTTGTATATCCTTCCGTATTTGCTTCCGTTTCTTCTACTTTATATTTCGTACCTTCTGGTAAATCATGGATGGTTACTTTTTCATCACTTTTTAAAGTTATTGTTCCGGAATATGCATCTCCTTCGGAAACTAGAGATAACGAACCTTCCTTGCTTCCATCATAAGTATATGAATTTAATAATTCAACTTCTTCTCCTGGTGTTAACGTTATTTTAAATGTCCAATTTCTCTCTCTGTCTGCCAAGGCTCCATCTATGGTTTTTGATATAGATAAATTATGCTTCGATAATTTTTGATTGGTAAATGTTACTGTCTCTTCTTCTTTCGTCAAAGTTCCACTACTATTACCTTTGATGGTTGTCTTATATTCGTCTTTGTTGGCTTCTTTTTCGACAATGCTATATTGCGTTCTTTCCGGAATATCTTTTATTGTAACTTTTTCTCCACTCTTTAGGAAAATCGTTCCTTTATAAGTTTTTCCTTCTTTTTCTAATGATAAAGTACTATCTTCTGTTTTAATTGCTCCTGTGTACTTAGAAGTATTATAAGAAGTAGCAAATCTTACATCCTCACTTGGTGTTAATACAACTTCAAATTCCCAAGACTTTTCTTTGTCCCCTGCACCACCAGAAACGATTTTTTCAATGGTTAGGTCGTGTAGTGAATATTTTACATTTGTAAATTTAACTTGTTCTTCATCATTATCTTTAAGAATTCCTGTTTCTTTTTCTGTGTAAGTTTTATAACCATCTTGATCTTTTTCTTTTTCCGAAACAACATAATTAGTTCTTTCAGGAAGTCCTTCTATCGTAACTGTTTCATTTGCTTTAAGTTTAATTTCTCCAATATAAGTGTTTCCTTCTTTATTAGTAAACTCTATTGATCCTTCTTTACTTCCTGTATATTTATAAGATCCTTCAAGCGTTATATCATCTGCTGTTGTTAATGTTATTTCAAAAGTCCATTCTTTATCTTTTTCTGCGGCTTCTCCTTCGATTTCTTTAGAAATAGATAATTTATGTCTTGATAATTTTATGTTTTTAAAATCAACGGTTGCACTTGGATTATTTATATCCAGTGTTCCTTCGTTACTACCTGTAATTTTTGTTGTATATCCATCCGCATTTGCGTCGGTTTCACTAATACTATATTTTGTTCCTTCTGGCAATCCATTAATAGTTAATGTCTGTCCATGTTTTAATGAAACCTTTCCTAGGTAGCTTCCATCTTCTTGCTTTGCTAAATGAATTTTATCAGGTATTTTAGAAGCTACTTCCTCTATATTTTCAGTTGTATATTCATATTCTTCCCCTAGTACTAATCCTTCGGCTGGGGTAAGTTTTACGCTAAATTCCCAATCTTTATTTTTATCTGCTGATGCCCCTTCTACAACTTTCGATATAGACAATGATACGGGTGCATAATATTTATTGGTATATACTACTTCATCGATATAATTAGCAGTAACTACTCCGGTAACTGTTTTATCAGCTATTTTTGCAGATGCTTCCTCATTTATATCAATATGATCAAAATAATATCTATCTATATTATCTTTTTCTTCTATATTTTCAGTAATTTTATAATTTGTAGAGGCTTTTAATCCAGATAATAGAATTCCTTCGTCTGCTTTTAATTTAAACTTAGCTACATTTTGTTCTTGCGTATTCCATTCTTCTTCCGTCCAGTTTTCTGGTCTTGTACCCGGCTTCTTTGACGCAGAATATCCAAATTTAATCTCTTCCGTTAAATAGGCTGTCTCTGTTGCATAATCGGAACTTAACTCATTTGCTCCTTCTTTCATTGAATCTAGATGTGCTACTACAAACTCATCAATAGAAGTATAACCACTCGTTTGCTTATTCCAACTTCCACCATCTACAGTCTCAACTGGAATCAAGTAAACTTTATCAATCCAGAAATCAATCGATCCTAAAGTGTTTTTACCATCTACATTTTTATATTTATTTTTTTCGGACTTTAAAGAATTATCTATTGCTTCAGCATTCTCAACATAAGTGGTCATTCCGGATCTTTTTAATGTAACTTTGTTATCGTTATCTGCTGCCGAATATACCCTAAATACATACTTTCCACCGGTATCTCCGATTTCTGTATTTTCTCCTACATAAATATAATATTTTCCCCCATCTTGTGTATAAACGTATGGTTTATTATCTGTATTTTGTAAAAATCCTTCATTATTGGTTAACAAATCTATTGTACTTACACGTAATTGCCA
>CANRDU010000044.1 GCA_947629445.1 uncultured Bacilli bacterium | reverse complement strand
GTATCAAACTTATGTCTTTTTATAAAATAAAACAGTGTCAGTGATTTTTCTCACCAACACTATTTATAATACAACCAGGGAAAAGACTAGTACTTTTCCTTTTTTTTATGGTATGATAGAGGAGTAGAAAACGCAGAAAAAGAAAAGGAAGTGATGATATGCGCGAACTTACAGAACAAGAAATGGTTAGACGTGAAAAAGCAAAAGGACTCCGTGATCTTGGCATGGATCCATTTGGAAGTCGCTTTGATCGTACACATACCTCAGGTGATATTCGAAAACAGTACGAGGGAAAGACAAATGAAGAATTGGAAGCAGAAAATGTTCCAGTTAAAGTAGCAGGAAGAATTATGACAAAACGTGGTAAGGGAAAAGCAGGATTCATGCACATCCAAGACCGTGATGGTCAAATTCAAATTTATATGAAATTAGATAATGTAGGGGAAGATAACTATAACTTATTTTTGAAAGCTGATTTAGGAGATATTGTAGGTATTGAGGGAACATTATTTGTAACCCATACAGGAGAGTTATCTGTTAAGGCAACAAAGTACATTCATTTGGTAAAGTCTTTAAGACCTCTTCCAGAGAAATTCCATGGACTTACGGATATTGAAGAGAGATATCGTAGACGTTATGTTGACCTTATTATGAATGAGGATTCTAAAAAAGTGGCTTTTCTACGTCCAAAAATTATTAGATGTATTCAAAATTTTATGGATAATAGAGGTTTTAGTGAAGTAGAAACACCAATTTTATCTACGCTATTAACAGGAGCAAGTGCTCGTCCTTTTACTACTCATCATAATGCTCAAGACTTAGATATGTATTTACGTATTGCCTTAGAGTTACCACTTAAAAGATTACTAGTAGGTGGTATGGAAGCTGTCTATGAAATTGGACGAGTATTTAGAAATGAGGGAATGGATCCAAAACACAACCCTGAATTTACATTAATGGAAGCTTATTTAGCATATAGTGATTTAGAGGGAATGATGGAACTTACGGAAAGTATGTTTCAGACAGTTGCTAGAAATGTATTCGGTAAAATGACATATCAGTTTGGTGGATATGAGATCAATCTAGAAGGACCATGGAAAAGAATCAGTATGGCAGAAGCAATTAAAGAGCAAACGGGAATTGATTTCACGGTTGATATGACAGTAGAAGAAGCATTGAAATTAGCGGAAGAACACGATATTGAGATTGAGGAACATCAACATGCTGTTGGTCATATTATGAATTTGTTCTTTGAAAAGTATGTAGAAGAAACTCTTATTCAACCAACTTTCTTATATGGACATCCAGTGGAAATTTCACCACTTACCAAGAAGAATCCAAAAGATCCGCGTTTTGTTGATCGTTTTGAACTTTTTATTGCTGGAAAAGAATTTGCAAATGCTTATACAGAATTAAATGACCCAATTGATCAATTAGAACGTTTTGAGGAACAATTAAAGGAAAGAGATTTAGGTAACGATGAAGCAAACGATATCGATTATGATTTCGTAGAAGCTTTAGAGTATGGTATGCCACCAGCTGGAGGAATAGGATATGGTATTGACCGTTTGTGTATGCTTTTCTTAGAGCAAGAATCTATTCGTGATGTATTATTATTCCCAACGATGAAAGAACGTAACTAGTATGATTTTATATATGGTAAGGCATGGCAAAACTGAGTGGAATGAGAAATCTCTTGTACAAGGTCTTGCTGACATCCCACTTTCTTCTGCTGGCAGAAAAGAGGTTCTCGAATTGAAAGAAGAAGTGGATTCGTTGCCTATTGATATCGTTATTTCTTCACCACTAAAACGGGCTAGAGAAACAGCAGATATATTAATTGATAAACGTTTACCAATTAATATTGATGATAGAATTCGTGAAAGAGATTGGGGTATGAATGAAGGAATGCCCATTGATGAGACGGATTCCTGGGATTGTTGGGATGTCATTTTAAACACAAATGTTCAAAATATTGAGCGAGTTCAAGATTTTATGGCACGTGTTTCGGAGTTTATTGAGGATATTAAAATTCGATATGCCAAAAAAAATATTTTATTAGTCACTCATAGCGCAGTTATTCGGGTTATTCATTATCTATTAGGACGAATTCCAGAAGATGGAAATTTAGGAAGAATAGAAATACCGAATTTAAGAATTATAGAATATGAGGTGAAAGAATGAAAAAAGGTCTAGTAGTTTTATTCGTGGTATTATTACTAATAGTTGGCTGTGGTAAAAAAGAAAAGAAAAAAGAAGATTTAAAAAGTTATGGGGATCCTACCACAGGGGTAGTAGTTTCCTATCGTGAATGGCAGGCTGGAGTAGAAAATCCCGTCACTCATGAAGTAAAAGTCTATAATACTCAGATTATTACATTTGGAGATTCTAATTCAGATGGTGTTCAAACGAGGGAACTTCTCGATCAAGAATATCAAGAGATTATTGATTATGCTTTTGGCGAGGAATTTTCTAGTTTGAAAGGAAATATCGGAGAAATTGTTGAGGGTGGACATGAAGAGAGTATTACCGTATACTACGATAATACATCCGTTACTGTGAATGGTGCTAATATTAAAAATAAAGCATTTAATCATTTAAAAAATTTGTTGTTAAATTATGAATAGAAAGAAGGAATTTATGAAATTATTATGTGTCAATGCTGGTAGTTCTTCTTTAAAATTTCAATTATTTGAAATGCCAGAAGAAAAAGTAATCATTAGTGGTTACATTGAGAAGATTGGTTCTCCAGATAGTTTTTGGAATACTAAGATTAATGGAGAAAAGATTAGGGGAGAAAAATTCATCCAAAATCATACGGAGGCAGTAGAAGTTGTCATTGATGAACTTATGAAACATAAAGCTATCGAAAGTATGGATGAAATCAAAGGAATTGGTCATAGAGTTCTTCATGGTGGAGAAAAATATTCAGACTCTATTTTAATTGATGATAATGTCATTCAAAGTATTAAGGACTTAACGAAGTTAGGACCTCTTCATCATCCAGGAAATTTAGCTGGTATTGAAGCAATGAAGAAAGTTCTTCCTGATGTTCCAATGGTAGCTGTTTATGATACTGCTTTTCATCAAACTATGCCAAAACTAAATTATATATATCCTGTTCCTTATGAATGGTATGAAAAATATGGGGTACGTAAATATGGATTCCATGGTACTAGCCATAAATATATTACGCAAGCAGTTCAAAAGATGTTAGGAAAAGATAATGTTAATGTTATCAGTTGCCATATTGGTAGCGGAAGTAGTATTTGTTGCATCAAAGATGGTAAATCTTATGATACAACCATGGGACTTACTCCATTAGATGGTCTTATGATGGGAACTCGTAGTGGCGCTATTGATCCATCCATCATAGAATATGTTTGTAAAGAGTCAGGGATGGACGTATCAGAAGTTACTACTATATTGAATAAGAAAAGTGGACTACTAGGTGTTAGTGAAAATTGGGCTGATCACCGTGACATTGAAAATGCTATGAATGAGGGAAATGAACAAGCAAAATTAGCAAACGATATGTACATTGCTCGTATTGTAAAATATATTGCTGAATACTATATTAAATTAGAAGGAAAAGTAGATGCGTTAGTATTTACGGCAGGGCTTGGTGAGAATGCACGTGAATTTAGAGAGGCTATTGTTAATCAATTAAACCCTATTGGATTTAAGATTGATAAGGATGCTAATATGGAAATTGCAAGTTATAAAGATAAACATGAAGGAATGATTTCAACAAGTGATTCTGTATGTCCAATTTATGTTATTCCAACAGATGAAGAGGTTATGATTGCCCGTGATACTTATGCTAAAATACAATAGGAAAATTGGCTTAGCAGACTAGTGTAAAGTAGATAGAAAATTCTATCTACTTTCAGACTGTTGACAAAAGAAATTTTGAAAACAGTCTTTTCTTTTTTTTGAAAAAAGGATATAATGAATATGTAA
>CANRDU010000043.1 GCA_947629445.1 uncultured Bacilli bacterium | reverse complement strand
CTATCAAAAAGATAGAAAAAAAAGTTCTTTGAAAATAGTAATTAATAAAAAAAGGCATGATGAAAAGAAGTTAAAAAAAGAAAATTTTTAGTTTAAACGTAAATATCAGAAAACTTGAAACCAAGATTAAGAAGTTCAATCCATTTATTAGGCATATTGGAAATATTATTAAGTTCATCAAGTACAACAGGGGTCTTCCAATCTAAAGCTTTATTAGGTCTTAAGAAGTTATTGTAGGTAGCAAATAAAACCATGTAGGAATTGGCATTATCAAGAGAAGAAAAACCACCTTTAGGACGATAAAAAAATTTTAAAGTACGATTAAAGCGTTCAATAATTTGTTTTTCAGAACGATATTGTTTAGAAATATCATCTTGATTTGTAAGTCCAATAACCTGAAAGAGTTGAAAAGGCAAGCCATTTTGAGACCAATATTGAACGGCAACATTATAGATAGGATTACCATCGGAAATAACTTTTAAAGAATCAGGTAAGATATCATACTTAATTAAGGTAGAATAAGCAGCTTTGATAGAAGATAAGGCATCACGTTTATCATAGACACGATAGGAAGTAACAATCTTCTTAATAGAATCAAACCAAAAGAAGATGTAAGCGGTTTTACCTAAAATCTTAATGTAGGTTTCATCAGCGGCGATGGTATCAGAAAGGTCATAAGGATAAAATTCTAAAAGTGGATGAATGATAGAAGAAGCGGCTTTACAATAATTTTCAACAGTTTTATAAGAGATATAAACTTCGTGAATATCTTTTAGAATGGAAGCAGTTTGCCTATAAGAAAGGCCATAATTAACGTGATAAGTAAGACATAAGCCAATGATATATTGAGAAGAATAAGCACGAGATAAATCAATAGGAGATTTAATAAAATCACGATAATCTTGTGTGAGTTTAGGTAAATCAATATTAAATTTCCGATAAATATATCTAAGTTTAATTTTTTCAGGATGTTCTTTGTAAAGTTTTTTATCATGTTTATTTAAAGAGTTTTTATTTTTAAGGTAGAAAGGACAATTATCATTTTTACAACGATAAACATCAAAATCGTCACGATGATGATAAAGATCAAGTTGATATTTACAATGAGGGCATTTAAGGACTATATCTTTATCTTTGTTAGGATTAGTAGAAAAAATAAAAGAACAAACTTTACATTCAAATTGAATGCCTTTGCCATTGTTATTATAAAGATAATCTTTAGGAGCACCACAGCAAGGACATTTAACATCAATAGAAATATCTTTACCATTTCTACGCTTAATAGGTTTAATGTTATTATCCTTAACAAGTTGTTTCCAATCTTTATGTTCAATCTTAACAAAAGGTTCAATAATAGCAGGGTCATCAACATTAAATAAACGATATTTAACATCTTGAGGTTTATCATCGAGATGATTAATTTCATCAACTTTAATAAATTTGGAAAGAAAAACAATAATTTTCCAAATAAATTTATTAATACTATTTAAAAATTTAATGATTATTGATATAATGTTAGACATGACGTATACCTCGTTTCTATTATTTGACGATAATCATTATACAGGTATATGTCATTTTTTGATAGATAAAAATAGAAATTTCTATATAAAAAACACCTTCAAAAAAGAGGGGAATAAAGAAAATATATAGAATTTATAGATAAAATAAAGAAAAAATAGGTAGTTTGTATATAAACTTTGCACACTACCTGTTTTATATGGGGAGGTTAAAATGAAAAAAGAATTATTGACCGTAATTGTTCCTTGTTATAATGAGCAAGAGTCACTTCCTTATTTTTATGAAGAAATTGTTAAGGTTGCACAGACGATGAAACCATTACAATTTGAATTTCTATTTGTGAATGATGGTTCCAAAGATCAGACATTATCTATCATAAAAGATCTGAGTCAAAAAGATAAGAGGGTTCGTTATGTTTCTTTTTCTAGAAATTTTGGAAAAGAAGCTGCTATGTATGCAGGACTAGAGTATGCAAAGGGAGATTATGTAACACTCATGGATGCAGATTTACAAGATCCTCCTGCTTTACTTGCCGAAATGTATCATACCATTCAAACAGAGGGATATGATGTTGTTGGGACTAGACGTGTTACTAGAAAGGGAGAACCTCCTATTCGCAGTTTTTTTGCGAGATGTTTCTATAAACTCATTAATCGTCTATCAAAAGTAGAAATGGTAGATGGAGCAAGAGATTATCGTTTAATGACACGCCAAGTAGTAGATGCGATTTTATCGTTAAAAGAATATAATCGTTATTCTAAAGGATTATTTAGTTTTGTAGGATTTGATACCAAATGGATTGAATATGAGAATGTGAAAAGAGTTGCCGGAGAAACAAAATGGTCTTTTTGGAAATTATTGATCTATGCATTAGATGGTATTACCGCGTTTTCTACGGTACCCTTGATATTGGCAGGTGTAATGGGTATTATATTTTGCTTAATCTCATTTGTTGCTATTATGGTAATTATTATTAAAACGCTAACTTTTGGAGATCCAACGGTTGGATGGCCATCTTTAGTATGCATTATTTTCTTTGTGAGTGGTGTACAGTTATTTTGTATTGGAATCATGGGACAATATATGTCCAAAGCATATTTAGAAACGAAACATAGGCCAATTTATATTGTGAAAGAAACTGATAAAAATTGATATAAAAATTTTTTAACTACAAATTTTAAATATTTGTGAAAATAGATTTACAAAAAGATAATATTTGTATAAACAGAAATTAAAAATTAGATAATGATTCTATCGAAAATAAAGAAAAAGTAATGTAAATCTATTCATAATTTCTTGAAATATACATAAAAACATGGTAATATGAAAATAACAAATAAATCATAAAATAGTTTGTAGGAAGCAGAAAATTTTAAGTATGCTGTAAGCAAACGGGGGGGGGTAATACCCTTTTTTTATTGATTTTTTGATATTGAAAAGAAAAATAAATTATAGTACACTAGTAGTGTATATAAGAATAATACGAGATAAAAGATACCAAAATAGAAGGAGAGGAGAGATGTATATGAAGAAAAAAGGATTTACATTAATAGAATTACTGGCAGTAATTGTAATACTGGCAATTATAGCATTGATTACAACTCCAATGATAATGGGAGTAATAGAAAAAGCAAGAAAAGGAGCAGCGATTCAATCAGTCAATGGCTTATTAGAGACAGGAGAACAATATCAGATGGAAATGATGTTTGATGGAAATACAATTAATAATATTGATTTAACAAGTGATATCTTAAATATAAAAGGGAAAAAACCAGATAGAGGAACATTGTTAATAGATAATTTAGGGAATATGAGTATAATAGCAGAATATGGAAACTATTGTATCCAAAAGAAATTTAATGAAGAAGAACCACAGGTAGTAGAAAAAGAAAAATGTGAAATCGAACAAAATGAATTCTGTAAATTGAAAGCAATTTGGGAATTTGACTATACTAACAGTGAAGAAACATTTGAAGTACCATGTGATGGAACATACCAATTAGAAGTATGGGGTGCACAAGGTGGAACGAATGGTACTCAGGCACAAATAGATACAGGTGGATTAGGTGGTTATTCAAAAGGAGAAATTACTTTATCCCAAAATGATAAATTATATATTAATGTCGGTGGGCAAGGAAATCGTGGAACTGGCGGTTATAATGGAGGTGGCAATGGAGGAACTGCTTATCCTAGTGGTGGAGGAGCTACTCATATCGCAAAAGTTACAGGTTTACTTTCAGAATTAAGTGAACAAACTGATTCCATTTTAATTGTTGCCGGAGGTGGCGGTGGCAATGGAAAATACGATGAATATGGATTAACTACATATGGTGGATCTGGTGGTGGATACCAGGGAAATGATGGAAAAAATTCTCATGGGAATGGGCAATATGCTAGTAATTTTTATGGAACAGGTGCAACCCAAGATAGTGCAGGGTATAATTTTGAAAAATCTAGTGAAGGTATGGGTGCCTTTGGATTAGGTGGTAATTATTATAGCTCATTTCAAACCGACACTGAAATTTATTATGGTTCTGGCGGCGGAGGCGGCTTCTATGGTGGAGGCGGAAGTTCAAGACATCACGCTAGTGGCGGCGGTGGTTCTGGCTATATTGGTAATGAATTATTGATGAATAAAGAAATGTATTGTTATCAATGTGCGACTAGTGATGAAGAAGAAACAAAAACATATTCTACTGATCAAGCTAG
>CANRDU010000042.1 GCA_947629445.1 uncultured Bacilli bacterium | reverse complement strand
TCCTTGCCGGGTGGGGCTCTTTTTATTGTATCAAAAAACCACACCTACTGGTGCGGTTGAGATTTTAATTTAAGAAAGCATGCTACCTTATGATAGCATGCTTTTTTTATAGTTCAAATTCATCTACTTCTGCTTGTGGAATATCAATTTCATTTGTAATAACTACCTCATCAAGCGGTTCAAATATTTCTTTTACATATTCTAAAAAGTCTGGATTATCACTGACATGAAGAATATCTGATAAAGATACGAGCCCTACAATTTTTTTATCTTCTTCTACTAGTAATCTTTTTACTTGCTCATTTGCCATAGTATTTATAGCATTTTCTAAGGTTGTATCTGATGGAATACTAATAATATAATCTGTCATATATTTTTCAATTGGCTCTTTGCTATCTTTCCCAAGGGCAATAGCTCGAATGATGATATCTCTATCGGTAATTACCCCAATAAAATCATTGTCGGATTCTATTGGTAGAAATCCAATATCATAGTTATTCATCATAGAACTTACTTCCTGAATGGTATTGTTAGGACTAGCTACTACCATATCTTTTGTCATTATATCTTTTATAATCATTTTATCACCATTCATAATATGGATTCCTTTTTAGCAAGTATACATTTTTTCTTTCTGTAACAATAAAATGAAGTATGAAGACGAAAAATCGCTACCGTGTAAGTATGATAATTTTTTTATTAGTACTTTCAACAATTTTATTGTTTCGCATCTTAACTAAGCGAGTTATGCCTGTTTTAATGATTTACGCAAAGCAAAAATCTGAAAAAATTGCAACACTCGTTATCAATGATGCCATTAGTAAAAGTGTTCTGGAAAGTCTTACAATGGATAATCTTTTTTTAATTACCAAAAATGATATTGGGGAGATTATTAGTATTGATTTTAATTCTATTATTGTCAATAAAATATTATCTACTACTACTAATGCGATAGAAACTAGTTTAAAATATGTAGAAGATGGAAGAATGCAAGAGTTAGATGTATCTGACTCTTTAGCTGTTCAGTATGAAAATCATCCAACAGGGCATTTTTTAGAAGTCCCTTTAGGGGTCTTTTTTAAAAATCCGTTTCTGGCTAATTTTGGTCCTTCCATTCCTATTCAACTTCATTTAGTAGGTGCGATAGTTAGTAATGTTGAAACGAAAATTACGAATTATGGTATTAATAATGCTATGATTGAGGTATATGTCCACATTGAAGTAAGTTTACAAGTCATTTTACCATTTATATCCGATAACGTAAAAGTAGATACTTTAGTGCCCATTGCGATGAAATTAGTAAGAGGAAATGTGCCAGAATACTATGGAGGAACTTTATCTAGCCCATTAATTTCTGTTCCGGTTAATTAAAATACCGATAAAAGTTCATTTTTATGATATACTATACTTAGAGGTGGAGTATGAAAAAGAATAAAAAGAGTAAAAAGAATAAAATGATGGCATTAATTCCTTTAATTTTAATACCGGTTGTCGTAGTGGGAGGTTGTTTCTTCTTTTTCAAATCACCAAATTCAAAAGAAGAGAAGAAGTCTTTAAAAGTACTTTATGTATCTGCTTCCCATAAAGAGATAGAAGCACAAGATGAAGAGGGAAAGTTGGCAATCATTCCAAGGGGAAGTAAGGTAGAATTACTAGAAGAAAATGTCCTTGTTGGAGATAAACAATTTGATAAAGTAGTATATCATGATAATAATTATTATATTTCTCATGAAAATTTAACAGAGGATGAAAAAGATATTGTAACAGAAAAAGAACGTTTCGTCCGTACTTCTTGTACGGTATATTCTTCTGAAGAAGGTGCGGAAATCAAAGGATTTCTTAAAAAGGGTGAGAAAGTAGAAATATTAGGATATACGAAAGTAGATGAAAATGGGGAAGTAAAAAAATATAAGATTCGTTACCAAGATGGAGAAGGGTATATCCGTTCTAAATACTTAGTCGAAACGGAAAAATTAGCTCTTGCTATTTATGATGAAGAGGGAACCTATCAAGAACATTTAAAAATGGGAACTTCAAAAGGTGAAGATGCTTCTACCTTAGATTATTATCCTGTCGAAAAACCAAAATTTGCAGATAATGTGATGCCTGATGAAGTAAGAGCATTCTATTTAAATTCTAGTGTTCTTGTCAATCTTGATAGTTATATTGAGTTAGCGAAAGATAGTAATATTAATGCTTTTGTCGTCGATATTAAGGAAGATACCGCGCCGGCCTATAAAGCAGATGCTATGAAGAAATATTCTCCTACTAATTATGAAAGAGGTCTTTATTCCAAAGAACAGTATAAAGAGTATATTCAAAAATTAAAAGATAATGGCTTTTATGTCATTGGTAGAATTGTAACTTTTAAAGATGGCTTTTATGCGAAAGACCATCCAGAAGATACTATTCATAACAAGAAAACGAATCAACCATTAGAACATAATAATTCTTATTGGCCAAGTGCCTATCAAAGATCTGTTTGGGAATTTAATGTAGAACTCGCTATCGAATCTATTCGTGATATTGGTTTTCATGAAATTCAGTTTGATTATGTTCGTTTTCCTGATCAAACTACCTCTTTAGAAAATGCTGGAGTGATTGATTTTAAAAATGAGTATCAGGAGTCAAAGGCCGAAGCGATTCAAGCATTTGCTATGTATGCAAGTGATGAAATTCATGAGTATGGAGCTTATATATCTATCGATGTATTTGGAGAATGTGCTCATGATTATGTTACTGCTTATGGACAATATTGGCCAGCTATCTCTAATGTTGTTGATGTCATTAGTGGAATGCCTTATCCAGATCATTTTAATGCTCATGAATACAATATTAGTTCGTATGTTTGGCAAGTGCCTTATGAAGTATTAAAAGCATGGGGTGAGTATGCGAAAAGAAAACAAGATATGATTCCAACACCAGCAATTGCTAGAACATGGATTCAAGCTTATGATACTGGCAGAAGTCCAAAAGTTGTTTATGATTCTACTAAAGTAGCTGATCAGATTAGAGGACTTTATGCTAACCAGCTAAATGGTGGATATATGACTTGGAATTCAGGATCCAATATCCAAAAATATCGAGAAATTCAATTAGCATTTAAGAGGGAGTATGTACGATGACAATTAAGTTAGAAGATACCGAATGGGTTTTAGAAGAACAGTATAAAGATGGCTTCGATTTAGAAGCATTAAAGGAGAGATATACGGATTATTTTGAACCCTATGATTATATTTTAGGAGACTGGTCTTATGGAAAATTAAGACTAAAAGGTTTCTGTAAAAAAATCAATAAAATTTGTAATAAAGGCAACGATATAAAGTTTAAAGATGACTATATTAAAGATTTGTGTAGTTATGAATGTAAATGGTTTTTAATTAGTAAAGTTAAAAAAGAGAAAAAAGAAAAAAAGGCTTAAGAGGAATTGCAAATAAGCCTTTTTTATGTTATACTGATAGAGTAAAAGTAGGAGGATAAAAATGGAGAAGGAAATGATTAAAATCATTGACGTTGATGGTGTGGAACGTGAAGTAGAACGCGTATCTATTTTAGCAGGAAAAGATGGAATGCGTAAATATTTAGTGTATACAAAAGGGGAAACACAAAAGAGCGGAAATAAAATATTATATATTGCGAAAGTTGTGGCTAGTAAAGATGGGTATGTGTTAGATAATATTGCAGATGACGATGAATGGACAACTGTGAAAAAATTAATGAGCGAGATTGTGAGTAAGTAAAAATGTCTACTAATAGTTTACTAGTAACATATGATGAAATTATAAAATCTATGAAAGCCATTTTGGAGTGTTCTAGAGCGAATGGCTATTTAGATGATTATAGTTTTTTAAATACCACTTATAGTGCAACTGAAAAAAGTGCTGTTCGTTTAGAGCAAGAACAGGTTTTAATGCAAGCACTTGAATCTCTTGAAAAAATCCTTGATAGCACAGATCGCACAATCCGTGAAGACTTAGAGAAAAAATTACAAGAAATTGCAGCTTCTCATATTTTCAAAATTCCTACTATGTATAAAGATGGGGATGAGACGAGAAAATTAGCAGTTCAGGATTCTTTCATCTCTCGTTTAATGGAAAATTCTCTTCCAACTAGTGTTCTTTTAGTGGTAAAAGAAGAAGAAATAGAGGAAACGAATTTTCATAGTGACGATTATTCTAATATTTTTGAAGAAATTATTGATAAACCAGAGACCAAGGAAAATACTTTGGAAGTAGGGGACAGTACTGCTTCTTTAGAAACACTATTGGGATTACCAACTATTGGGGAGGATACATCTACTTCCATGGATACTAATATGGACTTTCCACTCGTAGATGCTATTTTAGAACAAGCAGCTGAAACTGCTTCTAAAGAAGAGCATCCAACAGAAGAAGTGAGAGAAGAGCCAAAAGTAGAACCAACGGAAAAAATGGATGCAGAGCCAGTTGTAGAAGAAACTCCTAAGACGGAAAATGAGGAAAATTCCGTAGTGATTTACCACAGCAATATTGATTGGAAAGATACAAGTCATGCCTTTGCTGTTAATGAAAGTCAATTTCAAAAATTAAAGGAAAGCAGCAAAGCAGAAAGTGACACACCTGTTTTGAAATCTCAGGAAGAAGTAGTGGTTCCAGAAGAATCTGTGGAGAAAAAGAAAGAAGAAAAACCACTTCCTTTCACAGAACCTTTTGATCCAAAACAACGAGTTCTAACAGCCGAGCCAGAGGAAGAACCTAAAAAAGTTGAAAAAACAGAAAGTTCTGAGCAAAAGAAGGCTGATTTAAGCAGAATTCAACTTCTTAAAAAAGCATTAGATAAAGCAAAAGAAGTTAATAATGAGCAATTAATTAAAATTTTAGAGCAGCAATTAATTAAAGAAGTAGAAAATTTAAAGAAATAAATGTTCTTTTAGATGAACTCCGTTTCTTGGGTTCTTTGTCAAATAGTGTTGGTAGACAATAAATTTGATAAATGAGTCTAATTATAGAGGATGATGAAAATCATC
>CANRDU010000041.1 GCA_947629445.1 uncultured Bacilli bacterium | reverse complement strand
CTCCTTTCGAAAGTGTATTTTATCATATTTTTTTAAAAGTCTTTTTTATTGATGTCTACTCTAAGGGGTGCATTTCAAATAGTTAGTCTTTTAATCAAATAAAAACATAAAATTTATGGAGGTGGATTTTAAAAATGAATATAAAAGAAACTTTCGATAATGATAAAAATTTGGTTGATTTGATAGAAGAATATTTAAAAATGATGCTATCTAAAGAGAAAGAATCTTAAGTTATGTGTTATAATGAATATGCTTATGAATGTTATACATGTGAAAGGAGTAGTAAGTGTATAACAATATAACACAAGCGCCAAATTTTTATAGAGTAGGTTTATATATAAGATTATCAGAAAGTGATGAAGGAAAGTCTTACGAGTCAGAAAGTGAAAGTATTGTTAATCAAAGAAGTTTACTCATGGATTATGTTAAAAAGTGTGGGTTTACTTTTATTGATGAATATGTAGATGATGGTTTTACTGGAACTAACTTTGACAGACCTGGATTTAAAAGACTAATTGCGGATATTGAAAGTGGAAAAATAAATTGTGTTATCACGAAAGATTTATCAAGACTTGGAAGAGATTATATCCAATGTGGTTACTATGTTGAACAATATTTTCCAAGTAAAAATGTTAGATATATTTCTATAATTGATCAAGTCGATACATTTTTAGAAACTGCTAATAATGATATTGCACCATTTAAAGCATTATTTAATGACATGACGAGTAAAGACACATCTAAGAAAATTCGTTCCATATTGCGTAATAAAAAGGAACAAGGAAAGTTTATTGGAAGTAAGCCTTGTTATGGTTATATGAGAGATCCAGAAGATAAAGGACATTTAATACCTGATCCAGAAGTTGCTCCTTATGTTAAAATGATGTTTAATATGGCATATTCAGGAAAAGGAATAAGTGATATTGTTAGTTATTTAAATGATAATAATATTCTTAGTCCTAGTATGTATAAAAATACTAAAGCATCATCAAAACATAAAGTAAATATATGGACAGTCTCATCGGTTAATAAGATATTGAAAAATAGAATGTATACTGGTGATATGGTACAAAATGTCCAAATGAAATTAAATTATAAATCTCAAAAGAAGATAACACTTGAAAAGCAATATTGGATAATTGTTGAAAACACACATGAACCACTTGTTAATAAAACTATTTTTGATAGCATACAAAATACTCCATCAAGAACTAGAACTACTTTTAAAAATAGAGAAAAAAGACTTTTTGAAAATTTATTGTTTTGCAAAGAATGTGGAAATGCCTTAAGTATAGCATATCGAAAAAATCATAAATATTGGACCGTTAATTGCAATAAATATTCAAGAGATCCAAGAAGACATCTATGTGAGCCACATTTTCATTCTTATGATAAGTTAGAAAAAAAATTACTTGAGAAAATTAAAAATACCAGTACTAAATATTTGAAAAATTTAGATATAAAAAATATAACTAAAAAAATTTTATATGAGCAAAAAGATAATAACAAAAAAGAAAAGCAAGAAAAAACTAATCTTTTAAATAAGTTGGATGAATTAAATAAAAAACTAGATTCATTATATGATGATAGGTTCCATAATATTATAACCACTGATACTTATATGAGAATAGCAACAAATACAGAAAATGAAATAGCTTCCATTAAAAGAAAAGTTACAGAATTTGAAAATCATGATGAGCCAAAAAAGATAGATACTAAAAAAGTAAAAGAATATCAGAAACATATTAAAGATTTACTAGATTTAGATAAACCAAATAGAGAACTTATTAAAACATTAGTTGATAAGATCATAATTGATAAAGATAAAAATATTGAGATTATTTATCGATTTAAAGTATTATAATACAAAGAAAATTTTAGAAAATATTTAATTACACATTTTCAATTACTTATTGACTTAAAATGCGTAATTAAAAAATTTGCTGTGATTTCAAGTAAAAACAGGAAAAAGATAACAAAATTTGCTTCCGAAGGCGGCGAAGGTGCAGAAGTTTATTACCCCCTTCGTAATAATAACGAACTTGCCGAAATGATATTGGAAGAAATTGGTAATAAAGGCCAAATCGAACGTGGTACTTTTCAACGCCGTCTTCCAGAAGATCCAAGTAAAGATTATTACTATATCCAACGACTTACCCCTGATACACAAAGCTTACTCATTGAATATGGATTTATTGACAACCCAAAAGACGTACAAAAGTTACAGAATAATTTACTAGACTATGTCGAAGGAGTTGTAAAAGCCGTTGCAAATTATGCCGGAGTGCCATATACTCCACCTGAAGGTTCGGGCGAAGAAACAGGAAGATACACAGTACAAAGAGGAGATACGCTATGGTCTATAGCCAAGCGCTTTAATACGACCATAGATGCACTAAGAACAGCCAATAATCTTACGAGTGATACTCTTCAAGTAGGGCAAGTTTTAATTATACCAACAGATCAAAATGTTGGAGGTACCAATACAATGACCTACACCGTACAACGTGGCGACTCACTTTGGAAAATTGCCAATCAATTTAATACAACAGTAAATGTACTCCGTGATTTAAATCGTTTGAATACAGATATCTTACAAATTGGTCAAATATTACAAGTTCCAGTAAATGAAACTAACACCGAGCAAACAATTCTCTATACCGTACAACGAGGAGACACCCTTTGGAGCATAGCAAACCGATATAATACAACCGTCAATACGCTTAGAAGTATCAATGAACTAACTACCGATATTTTACAACCCGGTCAAGTGCTAAGAATTCCAGGGAACCCAACTACTTCCAATCCAAGTAGTAGAACTTATACCGTAAAGCAAGGCGATACACTTTACCGAATTTCTCAACAATATCAAGTTCCCGTAGATCGTATTATTGAAGCAAACAATCTAACCACAACTATTTTGCAACCGGGTCAAACTTTAATAATTCCAAGTTAGAGCAAATTGCTCTTTTTTTTGTTCCTATAAACATTCTATATGCTATAATAACTAATTAAAAAAGGAGCTGTTATCTATGAAAAAGAACTTTCTTTTATCGTTTGGAATATCCCTATTAATAGTAGCAATATTAAGTATTTTTTTTGAAACCAATCGCATCATTTTATTCGGAATATCAATTAGTGCATTAATTATGACCATTACTAATTTTTTAAGCAATGCCTATGAATTCAAATATGCGCAAGTTTTCTATGCAATCGCATTAGTTATCATGATTGCCTGTATGGCATTTTCAGAATCCTTAATGAAAATTGATGTAATGAATCAAATCGTAAATAGTCGTATTACCGATATTATTACTTTTTTCTCTTACGGATTAATATTTACTTTTGAATATTACAATTCGCAGATTGAAATAGCTAAAGATAATAACCATGAAATCAAAAGAACAATTAATCAATTTGAAACTATTAATGCTATATACAGAATAATGATTAATGACATGGAAGAACGTAAAAAACGAGGAGGAAAAATAGATTTTGAAATTGAAAATAAAATCACGAAATACTTGGACTCCCTCAGCTTATTAACACAAGTAAAGAGCAATTTATTACAAATAGATGATTATCGAAACGAATATAACATTAAAGAAATAGAAGAGGTATTTCAAAAAGAGTGCGAAGATTTACACATCGAAAGTTCTGATCAGGTAACAAATAAAAGCAAAAAAGAAAATGCTAAAAGAGCATAAAACTGCTCTTTTTTTGTGACCAAAATCATAATTTAATAATGAGGTGAAACAATGCAAAATGATAAACCAATCAAGGGAGTAGTAATTGATGCTGCTCGAGGAGGATCTGATTCTGGAGTAACGGGAAATGGCCTAACTGAAAAAGATCTAACCTTAAGAGTATCCAATTATATGGTAGATCGCTTTCGAGCCCTAGGCGTACCTGTCGCTGCAACTCGTGACCAAGATGTAACCTTATCCGATGAAGAACGAGCCACGACTGCTTTAAATGCCTTTGGAAAAGACGACGATGTAATCCTAATATCCAATCAATTTAACGAAGGTGAGGGTGAAGGTGCCGAAGTAATTTATGCACTTCGTGATACAGATCAATTAGCACGAGTTATCTATGAAGAAATTGGAAACGAAGATCAAATTTTAAGGAAATATTACCAGCGCCGTCTCCCGGAAGATTTAAGTAAAGATTATCATCCAATTATACGGGAAACTAATCCCCTTGAAACTGTCATTGTCAATTACGGTTTTATCGATAACGAAGTCGATGCCAAACGAATCGAAGAAAATATTTTAAACTATGCCGAAGCGGTTGTGAGAGCCGTTACTCGTCTTATGGGATATACTTATACGAGCCCCGAAGGAGTAATCGACACTATTTATACGGTTCAAAGTGGGGATTCTTTATATACGATTGCTAGTCAATTTGGTGTAACTGTGGAAGATCTCCAAAAAGAAAATAACCTAGAAAGTAGCCAACTATCGATTGGACAACAACTAGTAATACCGCGTGTTAACACTACAACACTTTCTAATAGCGGTACTACTTACACCGTAAAAAGCGGAGATAGTCTCTATAAAATCGCTCAACAATATGGCGTGACCGTAAACGATCTTATTCGAATAAACAACCTTACTAATACAACCCTTCAAATTGGTCAAAAACTCATCATTCCAAAATAAAAGATTCTCATTTAGAATCTCTAATTAATCGGAGGACAAACTCCAGGATCCGGTTGATAAAAACAATGATTTTTATAATTTCCTACAAAAGACTGATCGTACCACTTATCGACACAACTAGAACCACTTGCTGGAGCATAGAACCATAAAGCATTAGTAGCAGGATAATAATATTCCCCACGCAATACATTTTGAGCAAGTTCCCGTTCATGAATTGTCGAAGAAGAATTAAATTGTGGACTATATACCCCTGCAAAACCGCCCGGATTTTGATAAATCATTTGTGGAATAGTCCGAATATCTTTAAAAGTATAACATTCCGTAACTACTCGATTAACCCCCACATTACCCACCATGAGCATGCCGAGATCACCTTCACCAACGGCTTCTGCTCGCATCAGTCTTGCTAAAAGGTCGAGATCTTTAGTAGAATAGGGAACTACCATATTATCACCTACTAATAACATATGAAAAAGATAGCGATTTCGTACAAGAAAAAAAGGAAAAACATTACTTGCATAATAAAATAGAGCATGTTATAATAATTTTGTTCCTTAGGGGCGTGGTATAATGGTAGCATAGGAGTCTCCAAAACTTTTGATGGGAGTTCGATTCTCTCCGCCCCTGCCA
>CANRDU010000040.1 GCA_947629445.1 uncultured Bacilli bacterium | reverse complement strand
GGTCCTACTGGTGATATTGGTCCTACTGGTCCTACTGGTGATATTGGTCCTACTGGTCCTACTGGTGATATTGGTCCAACAGGTCCAACTGCTCCGATTTCATAATACAAAAAACTCTCTACGAATAAAAGCCGTAGAGAGTTTTAAGTTCTTATTGAATTTCTTGCTTTAAAATATTTGCTAAAACTTCATTTCCTTTCGCATTGAGATGTACACCATCCGCCATAAAATATTCACCATGATTCTCTAATTCTAGATAAAAAGGAATAATATGAACATTTTCTTCTACTTGTGATAAAGAATCCATGGTCTTTTTATCGTAAGCTAATATATAAATTTCATGATTTTTACATTTTTCAATGAGGGATTCATATTCCTCTTTTGAAAAATTATCTTTCGTATCAAAGGCAAAAACAATTTTATAAGTTAATAAATTACCTTCGATTGCTTTATCAATGTTTTCGTTTACTTCTGAATAAGGAAATTTCTTATAGACGATAAAATTAGCCTCACTAAATATAGATTGAATATTATCAAAAGCATTTAATAGAAGTGAATTTCCATAAAAACTAATTTTATTTTTCACCTCTTCTTCATGTTGCTTAATAATTTCTTGCTTTTTTATTTCATATTTTTCAGCATAAATACCATAAATGCTATCATAGATTAACTGAGCATAAACTTTTCTTCCTGCTGGAGTTAAATGAATGCCATCAGAATAGAAGTATTCAGAGTGTCCTTTCGATTTTTTGTTCCAATCAATAATGTGTAAATTGTCATAATCTTTAGCGAGGTCAAATAGTTTATCATTAACATGTACATCGGCATCATTCGTAACAGTAATCCAAAAAACATCTCTATCGCCACATGTTTCCACAATTTCCCGTTTACATTTCAAAGTACAATCCCCATTAGCCCCTAAATTCAATACAACAGGATTTCCTAACAAATTATCTTTTTTTAAATCTAACAAGATATCATTAGCTACCCAAACAGATCTAGATACTTTTGCATCAAAATAACCATTTGGAAATTTTCCATATAAATTGTCTACGGCTCCTAGCATAATAGAATCTCCAACACCTACTACAGGAAGTTTCTTAACGACTTCCTTAATTTCATTTTCGTTATTTTCCAAATCTTCTAAAGTGGAAAACCAATCATCTTGTTCTTGTTGTAAATTTTTAGCATACTCTTCTTGTTTCTGCTCAACTATTTTTTCATTTCCTTCCAGTAATTCTTCTAGTTTTTTCATTTCTTCTGTATGATCTTCAGCAAGCACATACTGGTATCCCCCATAGAGAGTGAGTAGTCCAAGTAAAATGCCCGGTATGTAACATAACTTTTGAATGCCGCGTAAAGGATACTCGCCACTAAGATAAAAATGCATCAAACAAGATAATACTAAAACACTAAAAATAATCATTGGGATTTTAATCGATTCATAAATTGGTAAATATTGAAATACATAAATAATTGGATATTGAAATAAATATACTTCATAACTAATATTGGCAAAAAACTTCGTAACGCGATTGCCAACAGAAGAACTCTTAGATTCTATGACTGTGCCATAATCAATTAATCGCATAGAAATAATGGTCGCAGCAATCATAGTAATTGCCCAATATTTAGAAGTTGCATCCGTCCAAATAAATAGCCCTACCAAAACACACAAATAACCATAAAAGACAATTCTAGATACCACTTTTTTCTGAAGGATATTTGGTATAAAAGAACCATAATAACAATGCACAAAGCCAAGAGCCACTCCACATAATAAAGAAAAAACTCTAGCAAAAGTATCATAATAAGTAATCATCATATTCTGAGAAATACTCATGTGATAAAAATATACCATTCCCACAATTGATAAAATTCCTAACCCCAAACATGGAACTATCTTATGAATTTTCTCTCCTATTTTCTGAAATAGTAGATAAATAAAAGGAAAGACAATTTCAAATTGAAGAAGGATGGCAATATACCATAAGTGAATAAATGGAGAATTAATGTGCCTTGCAAAATAATCTAAATTCGCATGTAATTGCCAGAAATTATTATATCCAAGCAAGGCGGAAGTTGTCTCTGGTTTTAAATTTAACCAAATTACATCTGGTAACAGAGAAATGACAAAAATACTTAAAAAAATAACTACAACCAGTGGTACATAAATTTTGAAAAAACGATTTTGATAATATTGAACAAGAGAAAACTTTTTCTTGCGAAAAGCACTCATACACGCTAAATAACCACTTAAAACAAAAAAAACAGCAACTGCTAAATATCCACCTTTTAGTATGTTAAAATGGTATAACAAAATTGCTAAACATGATAACACCCGAATTAAGTCAATATCTCTATAATATCTTTTCTTGCTTTCCATTTTCTCAAACCTCATAACTACTATGATTATATAAATAAATAACAAAAATAGCAAGAGAATTTGTCTGTTTTTAAGGCAGAAGACAAATCCACATGTAAAAAATTATAATCAGTTCTTTTCATACTAAAATACTAATATGATAAATGAGGAGGTATTATGAAAAAAATAAAATACAAGGTATCCGAAAAATTCCTATCGAATCCTAATACACATTCTTCGGATTTTCTAATCGATTTTCATAAAAAACTATTAAAAATGGTGCACTCAAAAGACATGGAATTAGATGTTTATGAGGAGAATTAACATGCATCCAAAAATAGAAAAAGTAGCAATTTATCTTAGGCTTTCCAAAGAGGATCTAGATAAGCCTATGAAAAATAGCACGAGTGAATCTATCAAAAATCAGGAATTATTATTGAAAGAAGAGGTCGCAAAACACTCTAATTGGCAAATGATAGATATTTATACGGATGAAGATTTCTCTGGTGCTGGTACTTATCGTCCTGAATTTGAAAGAATGATAAAAGATTGTAAAGAAGGAAAAATTGATATTGTTTTATGTAAAAGTCAATCTAGATTTTCAAGAGATATGGAAGTCATTGAAAAATATATTCATCATCTATTTCCTTTATGGAAAGTTCGCTTCATCAGTCTTGTTGATAATGCAGATAGTGAAAATTTAGGAAACAAAAAGGCAAGACAAATCAATGCTTTAATCAATGAATGGTTCTTAGAAGATTTATCCAACAACATAAAAACAACCTTACGGGCAAAATGGCAAAACGGGGAATGCACTTCTTCCTTTCCAAAATATGGCTTACTAAAAGATCCTCGAAACAAAAATCATTTGCTGATTGACCCTATTGCCAGTGAAATTTTAAAACAAATGGCAAATTTATTTCTAAAAGGATATGGTCCAGAAACCATTGCACGTATTTTTAATGATAAACATATTCCTAGTCCTTATGAATATAAAAAAATACAAGGAAGTAAACTGTATCTTCCTCATTTACGGGATCAAAAGCAAAACTCTCTTACCCAAAAAGGCGATTATATTATTCATCTTTCCTTCGCTAATCATTATTCTGAGATATTGAAAGATATTTTTCTAGAACTTACCATTACTAATCACGGAAAAGAAGTACCATTTCCCTCTCCTATTATGGTCCGTTCCTTATCTAAAGGAATTACAGTATATGCTAACAATCAAAAAGAATTCCATAATTATTCACAACTAAAAGAGAACAGTCATCCACTAATGATGAATGATGTTACCTCTAATAGTATTACTAGAATTATCGTATATTTACCTTCTCTAGATAGATTATTAAATAGTTTTGTCGAATTTGAAATATCTTTAAAAGATTCAAAAAACAACTATAAATTTCAGGTAACTTCTGTATGTCATAATCACATCACATTAGATTACCAGTTAACCATTCGTAAAAAATGTCATTGGAACGGTAGAGTTATCTCACGGATGTTGCAAGATGAAGCTTATCATGGAATATTAATTCAAGGAAAATCAAAAAGAATTAGTTATAAAGAACACCACTGTATTCCATCTCCAAAAGTAGACTGGACTATTAAAACCAATGCATTTGAAAAAATATTTGATGATGAAACTTGGAAAGCTATTCAAAGCAAATTTCATCATTCTAGTCGAGTAAGTAAAGGAGGAAAAAAACATATTTTCGAAGGAAAAGTCTACTGCGCTATTTGTGGCAAAATTTTTCATAAAAACTCTACCTATACCAAAAAGAAAGAAAAAATAGAATATCTCTTATGTAGCGACAAAAAAACAAATTGGGAAAATTGTAGTAATCATAAATCTATCCGTTTAAGTGAATTAACAGATATCATAATATCACATTTTTATTCTCTTATTCAAAACTACTACCAACCGCATCTATTCCATCAATTTGAAAAGCAAGAAGAATATAAAAAGAAAGAAGAAAAATTATATACCTATGAAAAAGAAAAAAGAAAAATTAACTCTTATTTATCAGAAAAGGAGCATATTTTAAAAAGTATCTACGAAGATAAAATGCATGGATTATTGGAACAGGAAGAATTTCTTACTTTGAAAAAACTATATCGACAAGAAATATATGATTATCATAAACAATTATTAGCAATCGAAAAGAAGTTACAAAAAATAAACCAAACAAAAAGAGAGTACGATTCCTCAATATTTTTATCAAAAAAAGATTGTTATCTTTACAAACGTGAATTAATGGCAGAAATGATTTCCAAAATAGAAATAGGAAAAAACGAAGAAAATCAAAGAGAAATTACCATTACATGGAATTTATAATTTTGGATAACGAAATAGGAGCAACTGGTCCTACTGGTCCAACTGGCGATATCGGTCCTACTGGTCCAACTGGTGATATCGGTCCTACTGGTCCAACGGGTGACATTGGTCCTACTGGTCCAACGGGTGACATTGGTCCTACTGGTCCTACTGGTGATATCGGTCCTACTGGCCCAACTGGTGACATCGGTCCTACTCATACCCTCAAAAGTGAAAGTAAATAAATTGTGTAGAAAAGAACTAATGAAACACCTTTAATATACAATATCACTTTAAAGGAGTATGAAAAAATGAACGAACAAGATTTTGAAAATTTAAAAGACTTAAGATTTAATATCACCGAAGAAATGCAAGACACAATAATTGAAATTGCATTTACTAATCAAATGCTTGACGAGTGCGAACTAACAAAAAAAGATAGAAAACTTTTAGAAAGATACAATAAAAAATTAAAGAGAAAATTCACTCTAGATTTTCAAGCACACAACCAAGTACAAGTACAAATTATGCGAGCATATATAAGTGGCAAAAAAGAGATAGACCAAAAATAAAGTTTATCTCTTTTCTTATTCTAAATTTATACTATCAATAAATTCAATACTTT
>CANRDU010000039.1 GCA_947629445.1 uncultured Bacilli bacterium | reverse complement strand
ACTGGTCAAGAGATGACAAATTGCAGAAATGATGGTGGAATTATTTCTACAATGTATGGTGATTATATAATTTCAATGTTTATATCAAACATAAAAGATTTGCAATTCAATTATGATAATGAAGGAATAGAATTTGGTGCTAAGATATGTAAGATTATTTTTGATAATTTTATAAAAAATAAAGGAGAATTAAAATGATAAAATATACTAATAATATGTCTTGTACAAAAGAAGAATTATCTGAATTATTTTTAAGTGTAAATTGGAATTCTGGCAAGTATCCAGACAAATTATATGAATCAATAAAAAATAGCACATATAAAATATTCGCTTACGATGATAGTAGATTAGTGGGGATGGTTGCTGGTCTTTCAGATGAATGTATTAATCTATTTATAAGTTATTTATTAGTAAATCCTGAATATCATAACAACAAAATAGGTACTACTTTATTACATGAAATAACTACTATCAAAAATTTTAATCGTATAGAACTTATATCTGAAATCAAAGATAAAGATTTTTATTTGAAAAATAATTTTATAGAAGACGGTGTAGGAATGTTTAAAATTAAATGGTAAATCATTTCATAATCAAAGTTGTTGTACGTCTTCTTTTAGGACACCAGATTGATTATTACTCGAAACTTTAAGGCTTGAGTTTTATTATATTCATAGATGAGATATCGTCTTGTATAAGGAGGATAAATGCAGTTATATAAAGGGAAATATTGGGAAGTTGTCTTTGAAGAGTGGTGTCAGGAGTTTCCTGGACAATGTATTATTTCTTGCGAAAAAGAATCTTTACGTGATTTGGAAGAAGAAGAGTGGATAGAACTTGGAAAAATGGAAAAAGAGCTGGAAAGAGTATGTCACAAATTATTTCATGCAACGATGTATAATTTTGCTTGTCTTATGAATAATGCCTATTTAGATCATCAAAAACCACATGTCCATTATCACTTTTTACCACGATACGAAGGAAATAGAATGATTCTGGATAAAACGTATCGTGATAAGCATTTTGGATACAATATGTGGAAATGGTCACGTAGTAGATTTCAGGCACAAAAAGATATTTTTACAAAAGAAGAAAAGTTAGAAATCTATCGAATGATGAAAGAGGAATTTCATGTATTAGAAACGTGAAATTTTTTTTTAGTTTGTGATATACTAACGATAGGTGATGATATGAGAGAAAAGTTTGAAAAGTATGCTGAATTACTATTAATACGGTGTTTAAATTTAAAAAATGAGGTTCGTCCTCTTCTGATTTCTGCACCTATTCGGGCAATTGATTTTATTGAAATATTAACCCATACAGCTTATGAATTAGGTATTACGGATATTGCTTTTGATTTTGAAGATGAAGTTTTGAAACATGAGCAATTACTACATTTAGATAGTGAAGATTTATTAGCAAGTCCTTTTTGGAATAAGAAAATTTTTGATGAATATGCGAAAAAGGATGCAGCCTTTTTAATGCTTTATTCGGATGATATTGAATTGATGAAGGATATTCCTAGTGATAAGATTTCTCTAACGAGCCATCAATTTCGTGCATCACGTCCTATTTATAAAGAGAAACAAAGTAAAGATGAAATTCCATGGTGTATTGCAATTGTATCTACATTAGGATATGCCAAAAAGGTATTTCCAAGGGAAGCAAATCCCGTAGAAAAAATGTGGAATGCTATATTTCAATGTTGTTTAATAGAAGAAGAAAATCCGATTCAGGCGTGGGATGAGAAGACGGAAAGAATCAGAAAAAGAGCGGAATTATTAAATCGCATTCATTTTAAAACGTTACATTATCAAAATAGTCTAGGGACAGATTTAGTAGTAGAATTACCAAAAAAACATATTTGGCAAGGTTCTGGTACCAATGGGACAATCTCGAATATGCCAACAGAGGAAGTATTTACAAGCCCTCTAAGAACGGGTGTTAATGGTATTGTCTATAGTTCTAGACCTCTTGTATATGGTGGTTCTTTAATTAACAAATTTTCTTTAAAAGTAAAAGATGGCAAAATTGTAGAAATTGAAGCGGAGCAAGGAAAAGAAATTTTAGAGAGTATGATAAAAAATGATGAAAACGCTTGCTATTTTGGGGAAGTTGCTTTAGTTGATTACGATTCTCCCATTTCTAACATGAACATGATTTTTTATGAAACACTTTATGATGAAAATGCCTCTTGTCATATTGCGATAGGCGCAGGTTTTCCGATGTGTTATGAAAATGGTACACAACTTTCCAAAGAAGAATTATTAGAAGTAGGGGTTAATCATTCTGTTGTTCATACCGACTTTATGGTGGGAACATCTGATTTGAAAATTACAGGTACAACTTGGAACGATGAAGAATACATTATTTTTGAAAATGGAAATTTCGTTTTAAAAGAAGGATAAAAGAAAAAAGTCTTTTGTCTTTTTTTTAAATTTGTCTCTGGCAATTGGAAAAAAGTTAATCTTATGCTATAATAAATTATGCTAGCAGTTAGTTATGGAGGGATAGTATGACTTTAGCGGCAGTCGTAGAAACGGCTAAGAAGATTATCGATATTTTACTAGTATGGTTAGTTTTATATTATGTTTTAAAAAGTTTAAGAAAAAATGTTAAAATGATACTCTTGTTTAAGGGAATTATTTTTATTCTAGCGCTTAAATTAGCGAGTTATGTCTTTGATTTAGTAACGATTGGATATTTATTAGATTATGTTTTGGAATGGGGCATTTTAGCAATCATTGTTATTTTTCAACCAGAAATTCGAAATGTCTTAGAACAGTTAGGGAGAAGTCAGTTATTAGGGAGACATAAAGTTTTAACAGTTGATGAACGTGAGAAAGTGGTATATGAAATCGTAACGGCTATGGAAGCCATGAAAAAAACGAGAACTGGTGCCCTTATCATTATTGAACGAGATAATAGTTTAAATGATTATATTGAAAAATCAAAAAAGATTTATGCAGATATTTCTTCAGAATTGTTGGTAACGATTTTCTTTCCAAATAATCCGTTACACGATGGTGGAGTTATCATTCAGGGAGATAAGATTACGAGTGCGAGAGCGGTATTCCCAACTAGTGATAATTTAAAAATTAGTAAGCGTTTAGGTACACGTCATAGAGCGGCTCTTGGTATTTCAGAACTTACGGATTGTATTTCTCTTATTGTTTCAGAGGAAACAGGAAGACTCTCTGTTGCAATGGGTGGAGAATTACATTATAATCTTTCTGCTGATGAGGTCAAATTATTACTACTAGAGGGCTTAAGACCAAAACAAAGTACCGTTATAGAAGAGGAAGAGGAGGAAGATGTTCATGATGAAGAAGTTAAGTAATATTGGAAAATCCATTGCTAAAACCTTCGATAAACATGTCGTTATTCCTATTACTAGAATCGTTTTAAAAATTACTAGTGGATTTGATAAATCTAGTCATAAACTAGAAAGTATTTTATCAAAACAGAGTACTCTTCTATTTTTATCTTTAATGATTGCGGTATTCCTATTTATTGTAGTAGATCAAAAGATTTTAAATTTGACGACAAATAGTGCGAAAGTATTTAAAAACCAAGAAGCAGAAGTCTTATATAATGAGGAAAGATTTGTCGTAACGGGTATTCCGGAATCTTTTGATATTACTTTAATTGGTAGTAAAGCAGATCTTTACATTGCGGAACAATCTACCAGTCATAAAGTAAGATTGGATTTAACAGACATTAAAGAACCGGGAACTTATAAAATTGATGTAGAATACGAGATAGGACATTCTGCTATTGATTATGAGGTCAATCCATCCCAAGTAACAGTTGTTGTTTCTTTGAAGGAATCTCGCAATCAAAGTCTTTCTTATAATGTCATTAATCAAAATCATCTAGATAATACGTTAGAGGTTAGTAATGTAGAGTTAAATGTTGATCAAGTTGTTATTAGTGGAGCTGATTTTCAACTTGAGAAAGTGGCTTCTGTAGAGGCTTTAATTGACGTTGATAAATTGCCATCATTATCAGAGGGAACCCAAACTTTAAAAGATATTATTTTAAAAGCTTATGATAAAGATGGAAATGTAGTAGACGTAGAAATTAATAAAAAAGAGGATATTGTAGCAGAAGTAACTATTACGTCTTCTTCTAGGGAAGTTTCACTTAATTTTGTTCCAGTCAACAATGTTCCTTTTGGTAATGCGATTAGTTCTTATTCATTTAGTCAGAGTACAGTAACGGCTTATGGTTCTGCTGAGGTGTTAGATCAATTAGAACAAGACGGTATTGATATTCAAATTGATGTAAGTAAACTTACTAGCGATTATAGTGCGGAGGTAGAAATACCAAAACCAGCAGGAGTAAAACAGTTGTCGGCGAATAGAGTTAAGGTAGAAATTTCGGTTACCCAAAGTAGTGAACCGATTACGATGAGTCTACGGGTAGATGCTATTAATACACCAAATGGTATGGTAGCTAGAGCCGAAACGGAAGATGATGCTACGGTATTGGTTGATGTTACAGGAGCGGCTAATGTTATTCAAAATTTAAAAGATTCGGATGTTCAAGTTTATGTAGATTTGAGTGGATATACAGAAGAGAAAACTTATGATGTTCCAATTCAAATTAGAGCGAATACAGCCAATGCTCGATTAGTAACATTTGTACCAAAACGAGAGACGGTAAAAATAGTTCTTCGAAAAAATAGTTAAGAGAGAAATCTCTTAACTTTTTTCATATTTCCATTGTTAATCCATATACTTAAATGAAAAGAGAGGTAAATATGAAGAAAATAATATTGGCTATTTTAGGGTTGTTTTTAGTAGTAGGATGTGGAAAATATAGTGAGAAAGATGCTTACAAAGAAATAAAAAATAAAATGAAGTCTTTATCATCTTACTCTTTAAAGGGAGAACTTTTGATATATCGTGGAGAGGATACGTATACTTATGACGTTGAAGTTGCTTATCAAAAAGAAAACTTCTATCGGGTTAGTTTAGTGAATCAAGTAAATAATCATGAACAGATTATTCTAAGGAATGCAGAAGGTGTATTTGTTATAACTCACAAAAGTACGCAACTTTAAAAAATTAAATAAGTTTGAGGTTATATCAATATTAGTATCTTACATAAAAAAGAAGAATATGCAAAAAAACATATTCTTTTTATTTTTAAGAAAGAGAGGAATGATATAATGAATTATGGAATATTTAGAAGTCAACCGATAATGACTATCAATGATTTAGCACAAATTGGATCACACAATAAACGTGAGAAAAAAGCGTATAAAAGTAATAAAGATATTAAGTTAGAATTAACAAAAAATAATATTGAATTAGTACCCTTAACAGAAAAGTATGTTAAGGGTTTTAAATTGAAAGTAAAAGATTATGAAAAAGAACACAATGAAAGAATGAAAACGGAACGACCTGAAAGAAAAAAGACCTTTAATGAAATGTTAAATAAATCAAAAAGTGTTGTAGC
>CANRDU010000038.1 GCA_947629445.1 uncultured Bacilli bacterium | reverse complement strand
GTTTTACAAAAAGGATATTTATTAAAGGATAAAGTAATTCGTACCGCAATGGTACGAGTAAGTGAATAAAGAAAGGTGATAATATGAGTAAAATAATAGGTATAGATTTAGGTACAACAAATAGTTGTGTCAGTGTTTATGAAGGTGGAGAAGCAAAAGTTATCGTTAATGCCGAAGGAGAAAGAACTACTCCATCTGTTGTTGCTTTCAAAGATGGTGAGATAAATGTTGGTGGAACAGCGAAAAGACAAGCCGTTGTGAATCCAGATACCATTAGTTCTATTAAGAGATTGATGGGTACTAATAAAAAAGTAAAAGCAAATGGTAAAAGTTATACTCCAGAAGAGATTTCAGCAATGATTTTAGGAGATTTAAAGAAAACAGCTGAAGCTTATTTAGGAGAAAAAGTAACAAGAGCGGTTATTACAGTTCCTGCTTACTTTAATGATGCGCAAAGACAGGCTACCAAAAATGCTGGTAAGATTGCTGGTTTAGAGGTAGAAAGAATTATCAATGAACCAACGGCTGCTGCTCTTGCTTATGGACTAGATAAACAAGATGAGACGCAAACAGTATTAGTATATGACCTTGGTGGAGGTACATTTGATGTATCTATCCTTGAATTAGGTGATGGTGTATTTGAAGTTAAGTCTACTAGTGGAAATAACCATTTAGGTGGAGATGACTTCGATGAGAGAATTATCGAATATGTTGTAGATGATATCAAAGAGAAACATGATATTGACTTATCTGATGATAAGATGGCTATGCAGCGTATTAAGGATGAAGCAGAAAAAGCAAAGAAGACTTTGTCTTCTTCAACGAATGCAACAATCAGTCTTCCATTTATTGCTCAAGGGGTAAGTTATGAAACAACATTATCACGTGCTAAATTTGAAGATTTGGTAGATGATTTACTTGAATCTACGTTAGAGCCAGTTAGAAAAGCATTAAAAGATGCGAAATTAAAGGCTAGTGATATTGATAAAGTATTATTAGTAGGTGGTTCTACTCGTATTCCAAAAGTTCAAGAAATTGTTAAGAAAGAATTAGGAAAGGATCCATCAAAAGGAGTTAATCCAGATGAGGTAGTTGCTATGGGTGCTGCTATCCAAGGTGGTGTATTAGTAGGGGATGTTAATGATATCGTATTACTAGATGTTACTCCACTTTCCTTAGGACTTGAAACCTTAGGTGGTGTATGTACAGTATTAATTCCAAGAAATACAACGATTCCAACTAGTAAGTCTCAGGTATTCTCAACGGCTGCTGATAATCAACCTGCTGTAGATATCCATATTCTTCAAGGAGAAAGATCTATGGCTGCGGATAATAAGACATTAGGAAGATTCCAACTTTCTAATATTCCACCAGCACCAAGAGGAGTACCTCAAATTGAAGTTACTTTTGATATTGATGCAAATGGTATTGTTAATGTACGTGCCAAAGATTTAGGAACGAATAAGGAACAATCTATTACCATTACCGCATCAACAAATCTTTCTGATGATGAAATTGATAAGATGGTAAAAGAGGCTGAAGCGAATAAGGCTGCTGATGAAAAACGGAAAGAAGAGGCAGACGTTAGAAATGATGCTGAACAGATGATTTTTGCAACAGAAAAGGCTATCAAAGATTTAGGAGATAAAGTTGATAAGAAAGAAAAAGAAAAAGCCGAAGAACAAATTAAAGAATTAAAAGAGGCTTTAGAGGGCGATGATATCGAGGATATCAAGTCAAAACAAGAAAAATTAAATGAGACGGCAATGTCTCTTGCAACAAAGGTTTATGAACAAGCTGCTAAAGATAGACAAGAACAAGGAGAAACAGAAGAAGATTCTAGTGATAAAAAATCATCTAAAGAGGATGATGTAATGGATGCAGAGTTTGAAGAAAAATAAAGAAGTAAAGTTCTAGGTTTCTAGAACTTTCTCTTGTATAGAAAAGGAGAATTTATGGCACTACCGAAAAGAGAGGAAATAGAAGAAAAAGATAAATGGGATTTAACTCCGATGTATGATTGTAAAGAAAATTGGGAGAAGGATATTGATAAGGCACTGGAATTAGTCGAAGAAGTAGCTAGTTTCAAAGGAAGAATTATGGAGAGTAGTTCTACCTTATATGACTTTTATATTGCTTATGATAAAATGAATCGTTTAAGTGAAATTTTATATCTTTATGCGAAAATGAGTTGTGATACGGATACGACGAATCAGGAATATCAGAAGATGAAATCTAGAGTAGAGAAGATGATGGAAGATATTTCTACAAAGTTATCTTTTATCCAATCCGAAATGCTTGCTTGCCCTTATGAAACGGTATTAGGATATATTAAAGAAGACTCTAGACTCCAAGAATATGCTTTTGATTTAGAGCAAACATACCGTTATCAAGAACATACTCTATCAGAAAAAGAAGAAGCGATTATTACGAAAGCTACGAATGCCTTTGGAACAGGGGATGAAGTTTTCTATAATTTCGATAATGCTGATATTAATCTTGGAAAAATTGTCGATGAAAATGGTAACGAGGAAGAACTTACGAATAGCAATTATCAAAAGTATATGAATAGTAAGGATAGAAGGGTTAGAAAAGATGCTTTCACGAATATGTATCACTATTTTGAAAGTTTTAAAAATACCATTTCTTCTGCCTATAAAGGGCAGTTAAAAGAAGACTTTTTCATGAGCGACGTAAGGAAGTATGCAAATCCCCTAGAAATGAGTTTATATCACGATAATATTGATGTATCTGTGTATCATAATCTCATTGATACCATTCACAATCATTTAAACGAAATGTATGAATATATGGCACTTCGTAAGAAGGCTTTGGGATTAGAAGAAATGCATATGTGGGATATTTATGTCGATATCGCATCTGCTACTCCAGAAGATATTCCTTTTGAGGAAGGAAAAAATATCTTAATGGAAGCATTGAAACCATTAGGAGATACCTATCTTCATGATTTAGAAAAAGCTTTTTCAGAAAGATGGATTGATAAATTTCCAAGTGTTGGAAAAAAGTCTGGGGCTTATAGTTGGGGATCTTATGATACCTATCCATATCTTCTTTTAAATTATAATGGAACCGTTGATTCTGTCAGTACGATGGGACATGAACTAGGACATTCTATGCATAGTTATTATTCCAATAAATATCAAAATTCTATCAATTGCAATTATCCTATCTTTTTAGCGGAAATTGCTTCTACGGTAAATGAAGTATTGATTAATGACTATTTATATAAACAAGCAAAGACGAAGGATGAGAAGATTCTCTATTTGACAGAATTTTTAGAGAAAGTAAGAACGACTATCTATCGTCAGACAATGTTTGCTGAATTTGAAATGATTATGCATGATAAGTATGAGAAGAATATTCCAATTACAGAGGAAGAATTAAGCAATACTTATTATGAATTAAATAAACTATATTATGGAAATAATGTAGTGAGCGATAACGCAATTCGTTATGAGTGGCTTAGAATTCCTCATTTCTATACACCGTTTTATGTATATAAATATGCAACGGGATTATCTGCCGCTATTGCTATCGCTAGTGATATTTTAAATGGCAAAGAAGGAGCCCAAAAAGCTTATCTAGAATTTTTATCTAGTGGTGGTAGTGATTATCCTCTTTCTATTTTGAAGAAGACTGGAGTCGATATGACGACGAAAGAACCAATCGAAAAGGCAATTGAAATGTTTAAAGACAAGTTAGAGGAACTAAAAAAATTAATCTAAAGTAGGTGGTTTTATGAATAAAAAAGATTATTATGAGGTTTTAGGTGTCAGTAAAGATGCCTCTGATAAAGAGATAAAAAGTGCATTTAGAAAATTAGCAAAGCAGTATCACCCAGATGTCAACAAAGCTCCAGATGCAGCTGAAAAATTCAAAGAGGCACAAGAGGCTTATGCCGTTTTAAGTGATGAATCTAAACGTAGACAATATGATCAATATGGCCATGCTGCTTTTGATCAAATGAACGGTGGAGCTGGATTTGATTTCTCTGATTTTGATTTTAGTGATATTTTTGGCGATTTATTTGGTGGCGGATTTGGTTTTGGAAGCAGTGGTAAAAGAGGAGGTAGTCGTAGCCGTAAGGGTGCCGATAAGATGATGAGAGTTAATCTAACCTTTGAGGAAGCTGTTTTCGGAACGAGAAAGACGATTAATTTAACAATCGCTGAAAATTGCGAAAAATGTGATGGCAAAGGTGGATTAGGAGAAAAAACTTGTTCTAGATGTCATGGTAGTGGTACGGTTACTGCAGAGCAAAGAACAATGTTTGGTGCTTTTATGACGAGAACAACCTGTCCAACCTGTAATGGAACTGGTTCTACTTTTGAGACAAGTTGTTCTAAATGCCATGGTAGTGGTAAAGTATCTAAAAATACGGATATTGAGGTAAAAATTCCAGCAGGAGTCAATACGGGTAATCAACTTCGTTTAGCAGGAAAAGGAGATGCTGGCGTAAACGGTGGACCAAATGGCGATTTATACTTAGAGTTTTACGTCAAAGATCATGAATTTTATGTTCGCGATGATAATGATATTTACTTAGAAATTCCAATTACGATTACGGAAGCGGTATTAGGATGCAAAAAAGAAGTGCCAACTTTATATGGAAATGTGAAACTTACCATCCCTCCAGGTAGTGAGACAGGGGATAAACATCGTTTAAAAGGAAAGGGTATCGAGGATTTGCATTCTGGTTCTAAAGGAAATATGTATGTCATTTTGAATGTTGCTATTCCGGATAAACTTTCTCGTGATCAAAAGAAATTATTTGAAGCTCTTGCAGATACCAATTTAGAGTGCAATGATAAATTTAGAAAAATAAAAGAATTTGTGAAGAAAAACGGTTAAGAAAGTGTACGGACACTTTCTTTTTTTACGATAGATTTTTCAGGGAGAGTGTGATAGAATGTAATAGAGAGGATTGATAACGTATGATGCAATGTCGAAATTGTGGTGCGACAATTCATGAAGGAGAGGCCTTTTGTAGAACTTGTGGAACGACTGTAACAGACCAGACTGTTTTCAAAAATGATAGTGCGAATGTAGCGATGAATGGCTTTGTTTCGCAGCAGCAGATACCAAATTCTACACCATCCATTTCTTACGAAGAAACCATTGTAAAGACAGTAGAACCGAAAGTATCTGCCGAAGATAATAAAAAGTTTGTAAAGAGAGATGGAAATGATAGAGCCAAAGCAACTTTGATGAATTTTATTAGTTTAGCGGCTTTGATAATCCTTTTAGTAATATTGGCTATATTCCTATATAACACCGTTTTTCAATCACTTTTTTAGAATATTCCTTAAAAAATAAGGAAAAAATATAAAAAAAACTTGCTTTTATAAATTGAATATGGTATTCTTAAAATGTAAGCAAGATAGCTTATAGAAATTGGGAGGTAAGTCTATGACAAAAACAGATTTAGTTAACTACATGGCTGAAGAAACCGGGTTAACAAAAGCAGATGCTACTCGTGCATTAGATGCAATGAT
>CANRDU010000037.1 GCA_947629445.1 uncultured Bacilli bacterium | reverse complement strand
CACAAAAAGAGAAAATTGACTTTTCTCTTTTTAATATACTCCTTTTTTATGATGTCCACTAATTAGGGTTCACATCATTTTTGTTGCCCTCCTTTTTGCTCGTTTCCAAGTAAATTTTGAAATTCTTCTAAAGCATAAACTCTATCTTGATAATAAATTTTTCCACCTACTAATAATAGGTTTTCTAAACCTGCTGTTGATTTGGCTTTTTCGGCATGAATATCACCATATACCATTTGCACTTGTAAACCTTCTAAAACTTCACATCTAGAAAAACATAAGTCTCCCCATACACTTCTTAGAGATGATAAATACTCGCAAGAATCCAGTGCTTCAAAATGGGCATCTCCCCAGATGGTATCAATACTATCTAAGGCTTCTTTTCTCATCTGAGCACTATAGTAAATGTGATCTCCATAATATTTAATTCTAGCACCCTTAGATGTTTTTTGAATAAATTCATTAATATCGATGGCAATTTCTTCTTCTGAACAATGAAGAGCCTCCATAAGTGCCTTTTTTCTGGATCTCGCTTCTGCTTCGTAAGCAGCAATAGCTGTCAATGCCGTTCCCGTCATTTGAGCACCCAGCATACTTGATCTTATTTTTGTACTAACTTTGTCATCATCTGGTAAATTTGCTAGTTTATCACCAATTTTCCAGACTCTTTTTGCTAATCGATCTGAAAATGGTGTCTTTCTTTCCATTTTTGTTTTATATAGTAATAATTCTGTATTAATTCCCTGTATTTGTATTGCCATGCAACGCTCTCCCCTCTAATAGGACATATTCTAGCATAATTAACTTGGAAAGTCAATGAAAAGAAGTATTACTACTTCTTTATAAAATTCTTTCTATCTTGGCTTCTATTGTCTTAGAATCAAATGGTTTTTCAATAATATCTACTACATGATACTCAAAAGCACGATTGATTGTTTCTTTCGTATTATCACCACTAATAATGATAACAGGGATATTCAAATTTCTTCCCGCTAAATATTCTAATACTCCAAATCCATCGATTTCTGGCATCATCAAATCTAATAATATCGCATCAATATTAGGTTCTTCTGGTGATAACATATCAATCGCTATTTTCCCATTTTCGGCCATAGAAATTTGATACTTTTCATTTAATAATTTTTCAAGGTAGTTCCTTACAATACTAGAATCATCTACCACTAAAATGTTCTTTTTATTAGTAGTATTCTCGGTTTGAGAAGCAGTATTTTGAGGAACTTCTGGTACGTTTGTTTCTCTTTGTTCTTTTCCTTTATATTCTTGAAATAGTGTATTGATATTTCCTTTAATAATTTTTAATTGAAGTTTTGTCTCTTCACTACTACCTTCCATACAACTTTCTATTGTCTGATTAATTTGTTCTAATAAATCTTCCATAAATCCTCCTATTTTTTTAAATATTCTTTTATAATAGCAAGTTTTTGATTTAATTCCTCTATCAATTGTTGGTAATTATCGTTAACAAATTCCACACGATTTTCTTTTCCAGCCATTTCATGTTGATAAGACAATTCCGCAAGAGAATTAAGTCCTAGATATTTCGCATCGCTTTTCATAGCATGCGCTAAAATAGCATAATTGGACATATCTCCTACACTCTTATACTCTTCCATCTTTGGAATTCTTGTTTTACTTTCCTCTAGGAAATCATTCAAAGTCATTTCATAGGTCTCTAAATCATTTAAAAGTTCTATGCCATGATCTACATCAAAACCATTTTCTTTCAAATAAGAAATATCCCTCGTAAGTGTTGGTGATGTTGGTTCCTCTTGCGGTGTTTTTGGTTCGTTAGATTCTTTTAAATATTTTTTTAAAATATTGTGCAAGTCTTTTCGATCGATAGGCTTAGCAAGATAATCGTTAAAACCATCTTTAATGTATTTTTCTTTCATGCCTGTAATAGCATTCGCTGTAAGAGCGATAACTGGAGTTTGAAATCCAATAATATTTTTTAAGTGTTGAAGCGTCTGCGTTCCCGTCATTTTTGGCATCATATCATCCAATAAAATAAGATCATAATGATTTCCATCTAAAATTTTATCGATACATTCTTGACCAGAAGAAGCTAACTCTATGGTAACTAAATAATCTTTAAGTAGTCGACTAGCAACCTTTAAATTGATTTTATTATCATCTACAATTAATACTTTAGAATTAGCTGCAACAAAATTATCCTCTTCTTCTTCAGGAGCAATCTCTAATTCCTCTTTTGTTTTTGGAATGATTCGTTGGTCGATAGCAACTGTAAACTTTGACCCTTTTCCATAGACACTTTGAACTACAATTTTTCCATTCATAAGTTCTACTAGACTTTTCGTAATAGCAAGACCTAATCCCGTTCCCTCTGTTGTAATATTTTTTTCTAGTTCAAATCTCTCAAATTTTTGAAATAATTTTGAAATATCCTCTTGCTTAATACCTATACCCGTATCTTCAACAGAAATAATAAGTCTACAGATTTCTCCTTGAATGACAGTGTCTACTTTAAATTCAATGAATCCCTTTTGCGTATACTTCACGGCATTCGTCAATAAATTAATAATGATTTGCTTAATTCTAACATAATCTCCATAGAGTACAGGAGGCATAGAAGAATCAATATAAGTTCTAAGTTCTAAAGGTTTATCACCTATTCGAGCATTAATGAGGGATTGAATATCTTTCATTAAGCGATAAGAATCATATTCAGTATTAACAATTTCTAACTTATTAGCTTCTATTTTAGAAATATCCAAAATACCGTTAACAATCTCTAGTAAATTATTAGATGACATGAGAATATCACTAACTTCTTCTTTCGATTGAGCAGGAATATCTTCTTCCATAAGTGCTTGACTAAATCCTACAATAGCGTTCAAAGGTGTCCTAATTTCGTGAGACATATTGGATAAAAAATCTGTTTTGGCGCGATTTGCCTTTTCTGCTTGTTCTTTGGCTAAATTTAATTGTTCAATCATTTTAATATCGGGATTTTCAATGGTAAAAAAGGTTAAACAAGTAATAAATGCCGAAACAGAAGTTACCAATAAAATATTTGGCCACGTCGATTGAATAATAATGGCAATCGTTGCTAAAACGATGAAGGCAAATACTGGTAAATATTTTTTACTACCCATTCTGCGATAATTCATGAATACATTGATAATCCAAAAAAGAATACAAACACCAGCAACACTATAACTAATTGTCGCACCAGGACCATAAGTATACATCAATTTTCCATCACTATATACATAAAGAGGTACTATCCAAATAATCAACGTAGCTATCATAAAGCAACATAAGAATATAAAGAATACTTTCATAAAGTAATGATAATTACTATCATCTTGAATCGTTACATGCCCCTCATTACGCTTAGAAGAAATGAGAAATACGTAATACGTAAATAGCATAATCCAGGAGACAATCATTACCAAATAGAGTTTGCAAAGTGGGTTTACCAAAAAGTTTCCTTTATCAATAATCGCTACATAAACACTTGCCATATCTACAAGAAGTGTAATCATAACATCCACTACTAAGGCAATATAAATTCGATTTTCAAGGGTATTTAATTTCTTTTTTCCAAAGTAAATAAACATGATAAGTGCTGTATAAAATAAACCAGATATTTGAAAAAATAAGCTACTCACATGATCACCGACTTTCCTTATTGTCATTTTTATTATACCATAGGAAAAAGAATTTGAGAATAGTAAAAGAAAAAAGAGTATAAACTCTTTTTAGCCTTTTTTGTAATTAATTTTTATTTTTTGATTGCATGCTAACCCATGAGTAGAAGCAATATTAGGAACAACTTGATATACATCGTCTCGATGAATAGAAGAAGAATGGGTTATTTTTTCTAATTCCTCTACGATTCTAGCGCCATCTAAAAGGGCAAATTGATATAAATCTAAAAAGGAAGAATAAAATATCTCACCACTCATTGGATTTCGCCAAAGTCCATGTTCTAAATTGAGATAAGGAATGGCATCTTTGCTATTACGATGATAAGAAAAAGATTGCGTTCCCTTCAGCTTACTATCTGCTTTATCAAAGAAAAAACGCTTTGTTCCAGAAGGGTCATACTTCAATGTTCTTATAAATAATTCCACTTGAAAGATGGCTTCATAAAACCTCTCCCCTACTTTTTCCATTCCATATGTATCTAAAATTGCATCGTTTAAAACAGAAATAATGGCCCGACTAATAAGATTGCGGTCAACATGAAAATCTTTATAAACCGGATAAGTTTTTGGGTCTTTTTTCTCTATTTTTTCCATGAGATAAATATCAATTAAGTTCTCAATAATCCCATGCATCCAAGTAGGATTTTTAGGATCTCTAACATGATCTCCTGCATAATAAATAATTTGCGGATGTGTATAGGCATCTAATAAATGATGCATCACATATCCCGGTCCTAAAAATAAGCGAATACTCTCCTCTTCAATACAGCCATTTTCGCTTGCCGCTTTTAAATATTGATATACAAATTCTGGAAATTGATACTCCTGTAACTTGTCAGAAGCATCCACATTAAAATCTAGTCTTTTTTGATTAATAATTTTATAGAAATCATGATAAATCAAAAAATCATGTCCTTGAGCAAAGATACTGTAATCATCATAATGTGGAAAACCCGCTAAAGTCTTTTCATTTAATTTTTTCTTTAAATCTTTATAAAAAATATGATGCGTCTTTGGTCCTGGCATAATAGTTCCCCCTTTTTATAGTGTTTTTACTTTAGGTTTTTCATCATAGTATTCTGGATAATCCACGGTTAGTCCTTCATAAATAAGATATTTTTTAAGGGCAATATAAATATCAAATGGTCTAATCTGTTGTGGTTTTTTTCCAGGAAAAAGGGGGTATCCTGCCTGTCTTAAAACAGTAGTAACCCACTGAGAACAAAAAAAACTATTTTCTCTAGCATATCCGATATTCCCGGTTAATAGCAAGGTAATTAAACCCGCATAATTAAAATGAATTTCTTCTCTTCTCTGCCAATAGGAATCGATGATATCAGAAATTTTTTGAAATTGCTCCTCTGTTGTTCCTAATTTCATAACGGCGATTTTACTTCTTTGAGGATTAATGGCAAAAATATCTTTGCGAATATCTTCATGAATAAGACCGGAATTAAATGGATTATGAAGTTCTTTTCTTGCTAAGGATACCATTTGATTTAATTTCGTATCACGTGATAAAGATACATGAGAATAAGTATCCCCATCATAACGATTCCAAAACTTCAATTTAGCACGGGCTGTAATTAATTTTCCTGGTACCGTATCTGTATAACTAGCCACTACATAAATGTCTTTTTTCTCCATAAGTCTGCCCCCTTTCAATCACAAATTAATCAAAATGTTATACTAACATTAATTTCTAAAAATGTCAATTTTTTACCACCCTTGCACATAAAGAAAAAAAGGAAGAAAAAATTGATGTGAACCCTAATTAGTGGACATCATAAAAAAGGAGTATATTAAAAAGAGAAAAGTCAATTTTCTCTTTTTG
>CANRDU010000036.1 GCA_947629445.1 uncultured Bacilli bacterium | reverse complement strand
TATTTGCTTTCTTTTTTACTGCATATCTAGTTGGTTCTCTCCATCTTTCTTCATCAGTACACATTGGAAGTTCATCATCTGGTGCATTTTCATACTTTTTTAATTCCATAAATTTGTTATAAATAAACTTCTCTATTTCTTGGAATGATTTTTTATTAAATTTAAACTTTTCTACCCATATTGGTAATTTTGGATATTGTGAATCAGTTTTTGATTTTGTTTTATTGTGGTCTTTTATAAATGCTATTGCTTCTGCTTTATTAATATCGAATCCCATGTCTTTTACTGCCCAAGCATAGATAAGCATTTCTTTCCGCCAATCCTCAAAATCTTTATAAATAACTTTCCAAGCACTACACGTCTTCCAATCGATTATCATTTTCTTAATAAGGTCAATCATATCAGAACGACCACTCAAATAATAACCTTTTAACTCTTCCCAATATTTACTTAAGTCAACTTTTAATTTTTCTTCTTTAAATTGTCCGTCATCTTCTTGTGAATTTTCAATAACACTATGTACCGCAATTCCAAATATCATCCAACACATATCAGATACGTCTTGCTCTATTTGATTGCCATATCTTCGTTCAAGAATAATTTGTCTAGTTGGTTTTAATATTGTTGTACAAGAGTATTGATGTGGAGTTGGCTTATAATTACTATTAACAAGTTCTATTAATTGTTTTGGTAATTTAAGTTTATTAGTTATTTTCATCTTTACCTCTTTCTAATATTTCTAATGGTTTAATTATAAACTCTTTAGCTTCAACACCTAATCCTTGTTCTTCTAAACTTTTAATATCAAAATTGTTAAAATATTTGTAAAACTCATCAATAACCCTTTGCTTATCTTCTAATTTGTGTTGTAAATCCTTAATGTAATTCAAAATTGTATCAGTTTCATACATACATAACCTTAAATCGCCTGGATGTTTTATCTTATAACCATTTATTGAGTATGCTAGTTGAGTATGACATTCGCTTGAATATTCATTTAGTTTTTTTATTGCTTCTTCTTTATTCATCTAACCACTCCAATTCTTCTCCATTATCATCTTCAATTTTGCAAAGTCTTACCCACCTATGATTTTTCTTGTCTCGTTTTTTGTCAATATTGGATTTTTTATTTCTACAAATATAACATTGAATCGAATCAACAGAAGTTTCAAAGTATGCAGCGCATTCTTTATAACTACAAAATGCAAATAATGGATTATCTTCTAAATCGTACATCATTATGATCATACTACTCGCCAACTTTTTCTTTTAATTGTTTGATCAATGATGTTGCTTGTGCTTTAGATAATTTCTTTAGTAATTCTTCTGAATGTTGAATCTTTAATTTTTCGTATGTTTTCTTTTTTATTTCTTCGTCTTTGTTAAGTAAAATTCTAATTGCTTGGAGTTGACCTGCATCCATAGGTTCTGCTTTAGGTTTAGAAACTGTTTGCTGTGCAGGTGTTGCACTTTGCTGATATTTGCTGTCAGTCTTATTCCAATAAATATCTGCCCCAAATCCTAGTTGTTTACAAGCTACACTAATAGCATCAGTATAAGCCATTTTAACTACCTCATCGCTTGTATATAAACCATTTTTTTCCTTTGCTATGAATGTACTTCCACCTGTTCCATAAATAGGCATAGACCATTCGCCATCAATTTTTACATACAATTCAATATCTACGAAACACATCATTTCATCATTAGCACCTTGTACAAATTCTCTTTTTGTTTCTTTTGTATACCAACCAATTCCAGCCGGTCCAAATATTTCTGTTAATTTTTCAATTCTCCATTGTGGATTAATATCTGTCATGCCTTTTAGACGACCAGCGTTAATGTTTTTTTGCGCGTTTTTTGGTACATCTTTTACTTTATTATATATTTCTAAATTTTCCATTAATTACCACCTCTTCTATATCCAATAAAGTTGTCTTTTTAAATTAGGTATGTTATAACAAACCCAACAACAACCTCTATTAAAACTTCCTTTTGTATTTAAAAATTTAATCCTTTTTTTGAAGATTAAAATTGAAAGTTTATCAATATACTTTTCCCACATTTCTGCTCTCGACGATGTTTCTAATGTAGCAAGTGGAAGCAATAGGCAAAATGCCTTTATCAATCCTTTATCTACTAATTCAAATGTTCTTTTTATGATTGCATTTTGTTGACTGAAGGGCGGATTACTTATAAGTAAATCGCAATTCTTAGGTGGCAGTGTTGTAAAGAAATCGTTACCTAAATCATCGAAAATATGAGTTGCTTTATATTTAAGTTTTAGTTCATCTGCCTTTAATTTAAAATGCGAATCATAATTATTGAATGGAAACCATATATTATTGAATTTTGTAATGTTGATAATGTCATAAATATTTTCAACTACCCATCTTGGGGTAGCTACATGATCTTTATCCTTTTTTTTGTTTTCTTCGTAAAGTTCAATGTTATCCTTTTGGCTCTTCTTTTTCATTTTTTGCTTCCATCTTTTTTAATCTCTTTTGTAGTTTTTCGTTATCGTTTAAAACGGAATCAACTGTTTGCTGTGTCTCTCTAAGCTGTTCATTTAGTAACGCATTTTGTTTTTTTAGTTCTCTTTTATCATCAGCCAATTCTTTGCATTGAATTTGATATTGTAGGTATAGATCAAACTTCTCACTTTTTTCTTCAAGCAAGGATATATATTTTTGTTGCAAGTCTTCTAATTCCTGAGTCAATTCGCTAGTTTTGTTTTCTACTTGTTCCTTTGCCTTACAAATTTTTTCTTTTTCATTTTGAAGTTTACTTATTTCATCTAAAAGTTCTCCGTCATTTTTAAAAAAATTTAAAATTTTCACTTTGTTTCTCCTTCTCCTAAATCCAACTGTGGATTTCCTAAATGTCTAAAGCCGTAATCACAATCTCTGGCTTTTTCAATCATATTTCTTGCTCTTTTTAAGTAATCATTCTTTGCTTCTAAAGCCTCTCTATAATCTGTTGTTGCCTTATACCCTTTAGAATTAGAATGAGTGATATAATAATTCGCTTCCCCATTGGCAAATTTCTTATTGTGTTTTTCTACTTGAAGGCGCCATTCTCTTGAGGAAACATTAATTCCATATTCTCTATGGAGTTCTAAAATTATTTCCTTTTGCTTTTTCCATTTTGATAGATCTATTAGATTTATCATTGAATCACCTTCTCTTCAAATTTTTGTTTAGTTTTATCATAAGTTGCTCGTATAATTCCTAGTTGTCCATCACGATTTTTAGCAATTTCCAAAAACATGGTAACAACTGGATTGTCTTTAGTCTCGTTTTTATCACGATAAAGCAATATAACTTTGCTTGCACTGTTTTCTAATTCCCCACTGTCTTTTAGCATTGACAAAGTAATTTCTTCACTAGAATAAGCGCTCCTGTTTAACTGACTAGCACCAATTATCGTGCAATCATATTCAAGACATATCTGACGTAATTGCTTTGATATCTCCGTCGTCTGTTCATAGAGAGATTTTTTGTCGCTTTTTATCAACCCTAAGTGGTCTAAGAAAACAATCGTGTGCTTATTTTTGTTTTTGATTTTTTGGATAACCGTTTTTATAGAAGTTATATCAGTTGCCTTATGCTCGATGTAAACATTATTTTTCTCGATTTCGTTTGCAGCTTTATCTATTAGTTCTTTTTGATAAGAACTTGGGTTGTTAAGACAATTAACAGGAATATCACTTCGAATCGATAGAATTCTTTTGTAAATTGTTGATATGCTCATTTCCATATTGAAATATACACATTGATAATCTTCCATCAAGTTATTCATCAAATTAAGCATCAATCCTGATTTTCCTACGCCTGTTGTAGCACCGATTATTAGGAAATCGCCTTGTACTAGTTTTAGTGTGTTGTTTAACTTCGGATAGTTTTTTATTGGTATTTCTCTCTTATCACTTGTTATATTGGCTAACAATAAATCCTTTGTTAACAACTCCGTATCTTCTACAACTTTGATGTCATTCAACTTTCCAACCTTATCAATGAACTGCTGATAAGTTATCTTTTTTGATTCCAATTCTTTGTTGAGTTTTAAAATAATATCTTCCTTGTAAGAATCGAAAATGTTATTTTGTAGTGCGAAGAATAAAGGACGATAAGAAGATGTTATGAGTTGTGTGTCGTACAATTCTAAAACATAGTCGATATACTCACTATTAATCATCAAGTCTTTAGGAACTATTGAACCGTTTCGGTTATAACTATTTGTCATAAGTGATAATAAATTGTGATGTTTCTTGCTTGACAGATAGTGCGGTTTCACTTGTAATACTTCAAACATCTCATTGTGAAGTGCTAATATGGCTAAAAATTCTCTTTCCGTTTCTAGCCTAGAATCGTTCGTCATTAAAGAAATCTCTTCTCTACTTTCGGTTTTACATTTACTTCATCTTCCCAGCCTTTAGCGTTTAGCCATGTTGCTGGATAAGGAATAAATTTACCGTTATCAGATTTCCATTGATCCGTTTGCTTTAGAAGTTCAATTTTAGAAATCATTAAATCCACAAGTTCTTCACTAGGGGTGTTTTTTTGAAACCAAGCCTCTGCATTTCCTTTTGATTTTTTCTTAGGATAAGAGTTCCAGAACTTGCTAAAAAGTTCTTCATCAAACTTTTCTTTTTTATATTTTTCTTTTATATTTTTATTATTTACTTTATTTACCTCGGTGTTTTCACCTATACCCCTATCGGTATTTTCACCGATACCCTCTAGTTGAAAATAACTATAGGTGTCATGGTTAACTAATAACCATCGTTTTTTTATTAATTTCGTTCCATCTTTGTAAATAATTTTAGAAATGATATAACCATCTTTGATAAGTTTGTTTATTATTCTTGAAACTCTATCTTTTGAAATTCCTAAATGGTTAGCAAAATGTTCGTTACTAGCATGGCATGGCTCTTTTTCATCACTTAGCGATTCAATTTCAACAATTAATAGTTTTTCTATCCAACTCAGTTGTCTGTCTAAATAAAGCTTTGCTGGTATAAATACGCCTATAAAATTTCTGTCATCCATCTTACTCACCAATTTTTTCTTCTGGTACTAATAAATTACCCTGCCATACATAATTTTCTAGTTGCATTGCTTCCTCAAATGTAATATCCGTGCAGGTTAAATCTATAATGTTTCTTTCCATCTTTTTCAACTCCTTTTCAATCAAAAAATCTTCGTAAAAATCTCGGTCATCCTCTTTGATTTCCTTAGGTTCTAGATAGTCGTCATATTCCGCAAAAGTAAAATCAATCATCGAGTAAATATCCAATCTTGACTTTAATATCCATGCTTGTAGAAACATTCAGCGCCTTGCATACATTCTCAAACTGTTTTGGTTTTATCTTGTTCAATCCAAGTTCCCAATGATCTAACAATGGACGAGAATATCCGGTTTTTTCGGACAATTCTTCTAAAGTCATATTTCGGAATTTCCTTATTCGTCGTAGGTATTCTCCTACTTTCCTATAGAACTGACTATCTATTGTTCTAATTGTTTGCAAATTCTACTCCTTTCTACCGAATTTAGAGCATAATAAAAACACCTACGAATAGTCTTTTTATTGACATTTCAAGGTGTC
>CANRDU010000035.1 GCA_947629445.1 uncultured Bacilli bacterium | reverse complement strand
GTATCAAACTTATGTCTTTTTATAAAACAAAATAGTGTCAGTGATTTTTTTCACCAACACTATTTATAATACAACCAAAACTATTCATTTAGAATAGTTTTTTCATTTAAAATAGTTTTTTCATTTAAAATAGTTTTTTCATTTAAAATAGTTTTTTTTAAAATCTCCCACGTGCTTTTTCCATCCATATCAAGAAAGCACCAATTAAACCGGGTAGGGAGCATATGAAAAATGTAGCTAAATTGAAATTGGTACTGTCTCGATTAAAGACTACCATATATATAATAGCTTGAACAATAATTAACCCTACAGCGGCTAATATTTTAACATTCCAACTGTGCATAAACATATCATTTTCCTCCTAATCATAAAGTTGCTTTTTCAATCGCTCTAGATTATCTCTCATTAATGTTAAATAATCCGCATCTTGATTATATTCTTCTTCCGTTCTCGAAAATAAATTATGGAGTTCTACTAATTCTACTTCATTTTCTTTTTGAATGGAAAGAACCGTATCATTTACTGTTTTACCTTCTGTGGTATAGATATAAGATACTTCTTTATTTTTTAGCATATCTTTTACTGTATAAATATTTTTATCTAGTCCGTTATTTCCTTCATCAAGTGAGATAACTTGAATACCGTATTTTGTAAGGAATAGGAATGCATCGTCACTTACAACAATTGTTTTTTTCGTGGCCCTATTAGCGGTATCGTGGTAATCTGCATTTAATTGAATTAAATCTTGACGTAAAACTTGGTAATTCGTGTTAATATCGTTGAGCAAATACGCACTATCTGTAAATTCTTCAAATCCTACTTTAATACTCCAAGCCATGCTTAATAAATTTAAAGGATCTAACCATGCCGATTCACTTTTAAGCCCGTAAACATCTTGTTTATCAATAGAAGAAGAGGCATTAATGATTTTTAACTTTTTATTGTAAGAATGCATTTTAGAAAGATATTCATTATCTTTGTCATCTAATCCATTAAAAATAAATAGGGAAGTAGAGCTATAATCCTCTAGTAGTTTATCACTGATGCTGTCATCAAAATTACTACCACTAGGATAAATATTTTTGACAGTTCCATGATCGCCATAGAGACGTTCAGTAACATATTGAATAGGGTAGGAGGTTGTTTGAATTTCAATATTGTCCATTGTATCATTTTCTAAACAACCTGTTACGGTTAATAAAATCGTCAGCAAGAAATACTTTAATTTTTTCATTCGTGATTCTCCTTTTTTATAACAGGATCGTATCCACAAGTACCCCAAGGATTACAACGTAAAATACGTTTAAAAGTCATGTAACTTCCTTTTAGCGCACCATATTCATTGATGGCATCTATTCCATAATTAGAACAAGTAGGAATGTGCCTACAAGAGTAATGCCAAGGACCAGGAATTTTTTGATAAAGGTGGATAAATCCAATTAAGATATGTTTCATATTTCACCTGAGTACATTATACTAGAAAACCGTAAAAAAGTAAAACATAAATCTGTTTTTCTGATATAATAAGAATGTAAGGTAAGAAAAGGATGTGAAGTTATGGAAATACTAGAAAGATTAGAAATTCCTTATCATAATGAGAAGTTATATCGTAAAGCTTTTACCCATACTTCGTATGCACACGAAGAAGGCGTTGAGAGTTATGAACGCTTAGAGTACTTGGGAGATGCTGTTTTAGAACTTATTATGAGTGAATATTTATACAAAAATACAGATGAACCTGAAGGTAAAATGACGAAATTAAGAAGTTATTATGTATGTGAAAATGCTTTGTATGAATATTCTATCCTATTAGGTCTAAATGAAGAACTTCTTTTAGGTAAGGGGGAATTAGAAAGAGACGGAAAGCATAATCGGGCAATTGTGGCTGATATTTTTGAGTCTTTTATTGGGGCGATGTTTTTAGACTGTGGAATTGAAGTAGTGCATCAATTTATTTACAAACATATCATTCCTCTCATTGAAAATAAAAGCATTGAGTTTATTAATGATTTTAAGTCCGTACTACAAGAATTAGTTCAAACGGATAAAAAGAGTCTTGAGTATGAAGTAGTCGAGGAAAAGGGACCTGCTCATGATAAAGAATTCAGTGTGGTTGTCAAGATTGATGATATCGTTTACGGTAGTGGGTGCGCCCACAGTAAAAAAGAAGCAGAACAGTTAGCTGCTAAAGATGCATTGAAGAAAGCCCAAAATGGCATTTAGTTGTTGAGAAAGCAAAGAGAATATGTTAAAATATTACGAGAAAGAGGTGTTTTATGGGAAGATTTCCTAACATAGCGGCAGCGAAAGCAAAATCAGGAGCTGCACGTGGAAAATTATATGGGATGTACGCAAAAGAGATTTATCAAACTGCTAAGACAGGTGGTGTTACTCCAGAGGGAAACCCTAGCTTAAAACGTCTTATTGAAAAAGCGAAAAAGGAGCAAGTACCAGCTGATATTATTAAAAGAGCTATCGATAAAGTAAGTAGTGGAGTTGGTGAGGATTATCAAAGTCTAACTTACGAAGTATTTGGACCAGCTGGATCTACTCTTATGGTAGAATGTCTAACCGATAATGTGAATCGTAGTGTTAGTGATTTACGGGCAGTTATTAATAAATGTCATGTGAAAATGGGAGCTATGGGAAGCGTTGCTTATATGTACGATAATCTTTGCATTGTAGGATTTAAAGGTCTCACTGAAGAACAAGTGTTAGAAGCCCTTATTACAGAAGGTGTAGATTACGTAGATATGGAAGTAGAAGATGAAACTGTTATGATTTATGGAAATCCACAAGATTTATTTAAAATTAAAACAGCTATTACGAATGCTCTTCCCAATGTAGAATTTACAGTAGATGAGATTTCTTTATTACCAAAGGAAAGAATTACATTAGAAGGAGAAGCATTAGAAGAATTTAATCGTTTACTAACTCTTTTAGATGAAGTAGATGATGTCCAAAATGTATATCACAATGTAGAACTATAAAACTTTATAGTTCTTTTATTTTGATGTTTCACTTAATTTTTATTTTCAAAGTATAGAAATCATGTTATAATGTTACTATGGAGGATAGATATCATGGAACTTAGTGAATTAATCAGTAACTATCAGTCCTATCAAGAACAAGTAGATGAGTTATGGAGGTCTCTTTGACCCACAAAAAAAAGAAGAACGTATTCAAGAATTAGAAAAGATAATGGGTTCTTTAGATTTTTGGAATAGGGATGATACGAATTCTATTATTGAAGAATGTAATAACCTAAAGGAAGATTATGAAGGATTAAAAAATTTAAAAGATAAAATTGCGACAAATTTGGAGATGTCTCTTTTTTTGAAAGAGGAAAGTGATGAATCCTTGCAGCAATCTCTAGAGCAAGAATTATTAACTATTCAATCGGAACTTCAAAATTTTCATCTTCAACTTCTTTTAAATGGACCTTATGATGATTGTGATGTTATTTTAGAAATTCATCCGGGTGCAGGAGGAACGGAATCTTGTGACTGGGCGAATATGCTTTATCGTATGTATACTCGTTATTTTGAAAAAAAGCATTATAAAGTAGAATTAATAGACTATCAAAATGGTGAAGAAGCCGGTATTAAAAGTGTCGCTATGATGGTGCATGGAAAACATTGTTACGGATATCTAAAAGGGGAAAAAGGTGTTCATCGTCTTATTCGTATATCCCCGTTTGATTCGAATAGTAGAAGACATACTTCCTTTGCTTCCGTAGATATCACGCCGATGTATCAGAAAGAGGCTATCGAAGTAGAAGTATTAGATTCTGATATTCGAGTGGATGTTTATCGCAGTAGCGGTAAGGGAGGACAAGGAGTAAATACAACAGATAGTGCAGTACGTATTACGCATTTTCCAACAGGAATTGTTGTCACTTGTCAAAATGAACGCAGTCAAATTCGTAATAAAGAAATTGCCATGACAGTTTTAAAAAATAAAATTTATCAGCGCGAATTAGAAAGAAAAGCGAATGAATTAAAAACGATTAAAGGAGAAAATGCAGAAATTAATTTTGGATCACAAATTCGTACATATACTATGCATCCCTATTCTTTAGTAAAGGATCATCGGACAGGAATAGAGACAGGTAATGTTGCTAAAGTGTTAGATGGGGATTTAGATTTATTTATTGAAGAATATCTTAAGAGAGGTGTGAAATAGTGAAACAAAAAAATCATTTTGGAAAAGATCTTATCCGCTATACGCAATTCTTTATAGGTGTTTTGCTTCTTGCTGTTTCCTATAACTTTTTCTCAATTCCCAATAACATTACTTATGGAGTAGGTGGACTTGGTGTTATTTTTAAGAAGTTACTGGGGTTAGATCCTTTCTTCGTCATGTTAACAGGGTCTATCATTTTACTATTCCTAAGTTTATTATTATTGGGAAAAGAAAGTACCAAAAATACTCTTATTGGTTCTTTACTTTATCCAATATTGGTAAAACTTACAGAGTTTTTACCAGGGGTATTAAATCTTGGGGAAATAGAACCATTTTTACAAGTTTTATGTGGTGCGATAGTATCTGGTACTGGTCTCGGATTAGTTTTTAAAGCTGGTTTCACAACTGGTGGAACGGATATTTTAAATCATATTGTTAGTAAATATGGAAAGATGAATGTGGGAACTTCCATGTTCTATACGGATGGACTGATTATTTTATTTTCTCTATTTGTATTTAACTTTCAAACCTTCATTTATTCTATTATCAATTTAGCGATTATCAGTATGATTACAGATAAAGTTGTATTAGGAATTTCTCAGTCTAAAGCATTTTTCATTGTTACCGAACATGAGACAAGCGTAAAGAAGTTTATTATGAATTCTATGACGCATGGGGTGACAGTATTAGAAGGAAGAGGAGGATATACAGGTGACTTTAAAAAAGTTATTATGTGTATTATTCCAACTAGTCAGTATTATGCTTTAAAAGAAGGAATTAAGAAAATCGATAAAGAAGCCTTCTTCGTGGTAACGGATGCTTATGAAGTATCTGGAGGGGCTTAAAGAAAGGAGTTAGCTATGGATTTAATTAATATGCGCCGAGTTCACAAGACGTATAAAAACGGTGTAACAGCTATTTATGATTTAGACTTAGCTATAAAAAAAGGGGAATTTGTCTTTATTATTGGTTCTACGGGATGTGGAAAATCTACATTGATAAAGATGTTATATCGAGAAGAAAGACCTACTTCTGGTCAAATTTTAGTAGGGGGAATCGATGTTGCTAAAATTAAAAATAGAAAAATTTATAAAATTAGAAGAAAATTAGGAGTTGTCTTCCAAGATTTTAAATTATTGCCAAAACTAACGGTATTTGAAAATGTAGCATTTGCCCTAGAAATATTTGGACTTCCTAAGGATGAAATTTATAATAAAGTAGTAAAGGTACTGGATTTAGTAGGATTAAAAAATAAGGCAAAGCATTATCCAACCCAGTTATCAGGAGGAGAGCAACAGAGAGTTGCGATTGCTCGTGCTATTGTCAATGGACCTAAAATTTTAATTTGTGATGAGCCAACAGGAAACTTAGATGAAAAAACTAGTATGGAAATAATGAATGTCCTAGAAGCAATTAACAAATTAGGAACGACAATTATTATGGTAACACATGATACAGAGATTGTTGATAAATTGAAAAAACGTGTTATTGAGTTAGATTCTGGAAGAATCTTAAGAGAATATGCAGAGGGGGAGTACGTTCGTGAAGCTAGTTAGAATTTTAATAAGAAATATTCGTGACTCCGTTAAGAGTATTATTAGAAATTTCTCTCTTTCTTTGGCATCTATTAGTTGTATTACCATTACGTTAATTGTAGTAACGATTTCTATGATGTTATCTGCTAATGTGAATAATATGACAAAGAAGTTTGAGGATGATGTTACTATCGTTGCTTTCTTGGATGTTGATATTACGCAAGAAAGAATTCAAGAAATTGGGGAAGAAATTCGGGCATTACCATATATTCAGCCAGGTGCAGAAGGAATTCGCCTAGATGATAAGGAAAGTATTCGAAAAGATATGATGGAATCTTCTGATACTTATAAATCGATTATGGAAAAATGGAAAAGCCGGGAGGACAATCCATTGAAGGATGCTTATCATGTGAAAGTTACGGACATTGAAAAGATGGATGAGACGGCTGATGCTATTCGTAAAATGGAAGGGGTATCAGGTGTTCAAGATACAGAAGAGATGGTATCAAAATTAATTAGTGTATTTGATGTTGTTACGAAAGGAACATATGCTGTTGTTATTGCCCTAATCTTAGTAACTGCCTTTTTAATTGCTAATACCATTAAAATTACTATTTTTTCTCGGAAAAGAGAAATTGATATTATGCGATTAGTAGGGGCTTCCAATCTCAATATTAAGATTCCATTTATTTTTGAAGGCTTGTTCTTGGGATTATTTGGATCTGTTATTCCGATTATGATTACTATCTATGGATATTCTGCTTTATACAACTATTTTGATGGTAATTTATTTGGAAATATAGTTCCGCTAGTAGAACCAGCACCATTTATCTATTATGTTGCAATTATTTTACTGGTTGTAGGAATGGTTGTTGGAATGTTCGGTTCTTGGCGAGCAGTACGTAAACATTTGAAAATATAAAAGCATGCTACCTTATGATAGCATGCTTTTCTTTTTTTAATATTTCAACCGCACCACTTTATTTATAATTTGATTCTACATCATATGATGATTTAAAGTCAAA
>CANRDU010000034.1 GCA_947629445.1 uncultured Bacilli bacterium | reverse complement strand
GGCATAGACAGTATCACAACAAAGCAAAATATCAGCAATTATTTAAATAATCATGTATTGAGTCCAAAAACATTATGTTTGTGGGAAAAAGCACTAGATTTACCAACAGGCACTTTGATGAACATGGTAGAGCCACCATTGACAAAGGAAGGGAAAAAAGAATTAAAAGATTTAATGAAGAGAGTAGGCGATATTAAATGATAAAAAAAGAAATTTATCCTAAGACAAAAAGAGTCAGTTGTGTAGGAGATAAAGTATATGTTACCGAAAAACTAGATGGTAGTAATTTAGTTTTCTTTAAAAAGGATGACAAACTTTATATTGCGCAAAGAAAAAATATATTTGCTATTGATGAATTAGAGGATGTCAAAAACATTCTATACAAAGGACTTTATCAATGGCTATTAGACAATAAAGATATTTTAATAAGCGAACTATACGATAGCAGTGCTATATGTGGCGAATGGTTAGGAATGGGATGTTTAAAATATACTGTTGATGAGTTTGATAAGAAATGGTATATGTTTGCAAAAGCGAATGTAGACGATGATTATAATTTATATAATTTGGTTTATGATCATAGTTTGTTTATTTACCCATTTCAAAGTCAAGTTATACCTAATTTTATCGGAATTGTACCAGAAGTAGCAGAATTAAATGTTATACCAACAAAAGAACATTTAGATAGTGTTTACGAAAAATATCACAATAAAGTTAATAGAAATGTTGAAGGATTTGTAGTGAATTATAAAAATATGATTACAAAATATGTACGAATGAAAAACGGAAAATTACAAGAACATTTTGACAGAGGTGAGTAAATGAAAAAAATATTAGTAATAATAGCAATAATATTTTTGACGTTATCTTGCACAGGTTGCATAGGCTACATGAATGAGCAAACAACAACTTGTGAAGTTAAAGATAAATGGGTAAAGAGACCATCTGGAAGTGAAGATGAATTATATTTAGTAAATTGTGGTGGTACAATTTATAAAGTTTCCGATTTGTTATTTAAAGGTAAATTCAATAGTGCAGATATTTATGGTAATTTAGAAATAGGGAAAATTTATGAGATAACCACAACAGGATATAGATGGAGTTTCTTTAATGAATATCAAAATATAAATAGTTATAAAGAAATAGAGGAGAAGGAAAATAAATGGGAAAAATGAAAATAGTAAGTCAAAGTGGAGAATTAACCATTTTTGCAAATATATTATCAATAGGTCAAAGACAACCTAAACAAGTAATTGGAGACCAATTAAAAGAATTACTAGATAAAAATAAAATGTCTAGTGAAGATTTAATAAAAAAAATAGGTAATAGTTATCGTGACACCATCACAAGAGTATTAGATAATCAAGAAGTACCTAAAAAACAATTTATTGATAAGATAATTAGTTTATTTAACTTAGACAGTGATTGTTTTATGGATAAAGAATTAAACAATGTAATTATTACAGATGGTAACATTGTAGTTGGTAAATATGCAACTAATGATAGAGCATTAGAAGTAAAAAAACAATTAGATGTAATTATTGATGAATGTTATAGGGCAGGCAAACCTATAGTAATAAATATGCCAGAAAAATAGGAAGAAGGAATGAAAATGATAGTAAAAGCAATTTATAAGGATAATAATTTTAATTATTTTAGAGATTTAGAAACAAAACAAAAAAGATTTTATGGAGACATATTTGAATGTTCTGATGAGTTAGCAAAAGAACGTATCAAAAAAGGATATGTTGCAGAAGCAACAGAAGAAGAACAAAAAGCATATGTAGATAGCATTGATACTTTTGATGAAGAAGATTTAAAAGAAGATAAACAAAAATCAAAAGGAAAGAAAAATAACAAAAAGCAAGAAGAAGTAAAACCCAATGATAATTCAACTTCAAAAGGAGATAACGGAAATACTGAATCAACCAATAACGATGAGAATAAAATTTCTGGAGACGATGATGAATCTACAAAGGTAAAAGCATTGGAAGAATGTACATTAGAAGAACTACAACAAATAACAGTAGATGAAAACATACTCGCAACTACTGCAGCAACAAAAGAACAACTAATCGAATTAATCAATAAAACTCGTGAAGAAAATTCGGCAAAAACAAGTGAAAACGGGGGAGAATGATGTTTTTAGGATTTATTACATCATTGCTATGGCTTTTTTCTGCTTCATTTGCCTATGATTGCGTAGATTTCAATAAAGAATGGATAGTTACAACTTTCTTAATTATTTTTATGCTTGGAACAATAGTATTAGGTAGGTCTATTGGCATACAATTAGATATCATCAAAATAAATTAGGTGAAATGTTAGTGTAGCACTTTCTTGTAGGGAATACAGGAGAGTGAATAAATGAGTTATAAAGTTGGAGATAAAATCCAAATAAAAAGGCAAGAAACTACTTTAGAGCAAACTTTCAATGATATATTATCTGTACTTCGTTCTCCTAAAATGAAAGAAACAGATAAATTAACATGGTGTAGTAGTGCTTTAAGTATTCTTGAAGAAATGTATAAAAAAAATGAATTAGGGAGTGTTAAAGTAGCAAAACATAAACTAATTCCTATATTACTCAAATTAGTTGAAGGGAGCCAAGTAGAAAATATGGCTTCCTTTTTTGATTTCTATAAAAAGACATATTGTTTTTGTGCAAGAAGAGATTTTGAGTGCTTTGTAGATTATATAGAGTGGAATATGCCTAAAAAGGTTCTATCAAATCGTAGAAATGTATTAAAACCTTATGTTGACGCTTTAAATAGAATAGCGTTTGATGATAAATTACAATATTTAATTGTTTCTTATGCTCCATCAATGGGTAAATCCTATCTAGCAACATTGTTTACAGCATGGGGTTATGGATTAAGCATAAATAATTCGGTTATAAGAATGTCATATTCTGATGAATTAGTACTCGGTTTTAGTAGAACAGTAAAAGGAATTATATGTAGTCCTGAATTTGCAGAGATATTCCCACTATTTAAGTTATACAATGGAAAACCATTCGAGGTAGAAAGAGAATCCGATTGGAAAATAAAAAACGCAAATGTTCCAAAGTCGAATCATATTGCACGTACGCGAAGCGGTTCAACTACAGGAGAAAGAGCAACATTTGCAATCATTTTTGACGATATGACTAAAGGAGCAGAAGAAGCGAATAGTGAATCGGTTCACAAAGGAATATACGATAAATGGAATACTGAATGGTGGAATAGACGTGATAGTCAGAGATGTAAGTATATATTTGTTGGTACAATGTGGACTCCAGAAGATATATTAAATAGAATTATTGAGGACAGAAACAAAGTATCACCATTACAAGAAACAGATAATCCGTATGTAATGGAAAGTGCAGATAAATCGACCATTGTTATTCGTGTTCCAATGCTTGATAAAGATCATAAAACCACTTGCCCGGAAGTATATCCGCAAGATATTGCTGAGCAAATAGAACAGAATACAGATCCATTTTTGTTTAGTTGCGTTTATCAACAAGACCCAATCGCACCAACAGGAAGGGAATTTGCTTGGGAATGTATTAGAACGTATACAGATACTCCTAATAATTTAACGCCGAATTCAATGGCTACACTAGATACAGCAAGAAAAGGAAAGGATAATGTGTCTATGCCTATATTTAAAAATGATAATAATGGAAATCATTATCTAATTGATGCAATATATAAGCAAAAACCAATGGATGATTTATATGACGAAATAATAGAAAAAATAATTGATAATAGGATTACTACTTTAGTAATTGAAAATAATATAGACACATCTTTAAAAAATCTATTAACAGATAAACTAAAAGTAAAAAATGTATTTTGGTGTACCATTATAGAAAAGTATAATACTGTTAAGAAAGAAGAAAGGATAAAAAACAATAGGGGGATTGTTCAAAAACAAATCGTATTTCCTGATAAATCTATTGTAAGACCTAATACGGATATGGGTAGAATGATGGACAACATAACAAAGTATTCATTTGATAAGCCGAATTTACATGATGATGGCATTGATAGTGTTTGTATGTATGCAAGTGAAATTATCATGGGTAAAAGTACATTATCAAAACCGAAAGCAATTCGTAGACCTTTTTAAATCTCAACACATGTTGAGATTTTATACTCTAAAGGTCTTTTTTTTATCTTATTTATTGTATAAACGTATCGAACGACCTAATTCTTTTCCCTTCAACGGTCGTTTAAGTGCTACACGGGAGCATAACCGTAAATTTATTTATTGTTGTGTTCCCGACATTTCTTATTTTGGGAATACCAAGATAGTGAGGTGAATTATGGATAAAGTAGCAGAAACAGAAACAGTACAAGAAGAAACGTCAGCGCAAAGACCAACAGATCAACCGGTTGTCACAAGTAAAGGCGATGAACAATTATTCTATGGTAGAAGAGTTATTTACGCTGATTACACAGAAGACGAAATGGACGAGCAAACAATTGCACAAATATTAAATGATTGTTTTTCGATTCATCTACAAAACGCTTATGAAATAGATTATTTAGAAAAATATTATAGAGGTTTTCAACCAATATTAAACAAAATTAAAGAAGTTAGACCTACTATTAACAACAAAGTAGTAGAAAACAATGCTTATTTTATTACGGAATTTAAGAAAAGTTATGTATTTGGTGAACCTATCCAATATGTTCAAAGAGGAGATATAGCAAGTCAAGAAGTTGCCACATTGAATAGTTATATGTTGGCAGAATCTAAGCATCCAAAAGATACGGAACTAGCAGAAAGTTTATATTGTTCTGGCATTGGGCATCGTATGGTTTTACCAGATATAAACGAAGATAGTCCATTCGATATACAAAATTTAGATAGTAAAACTACATTTTGCGTTTATTCAAGTGGTTTGGGACATAAAAAACTATTTGGATGTACTTATACAAAAGGTGTTAAAGATAGTACAATTCGCGGAAGTATATATACGAAAAATGGATTTTATACATTGAATAAAGGGATTGCAGAAACAGCATTTACTGTTAAGTATGTATGTCCACATATCATGCGAACTATTCCTATCATCGAATATTATTTAAACAAATCAAGATTGGGAATTATTGAAGTAGTAATGAGCATATTAAATGCTCTAAACAGAATTTCTTCTGGAGATTTAGACGGATTAGAGCAATTTATTCAATCAATATTGGTGTTCGTAAACCAAGATATTGATAGAGATAGTTATGAAGAGTTACTTGATTTAGGTGCAGTAAAAATAGCGACATCTGACCCTAGTAGACCAGCAGATATTAAGCAAATGATAAATGACTTATCACATGCTGATACCAAAGTATTACATGATAGATTGTTTAATACAGCGTTACAAATTGTAGGTATTCCAAAAATGGAAGACAAAGCGAGTGGTGGAGATACTGGACAAGCTAGATTATTAGGTGAAGGTTGGACAATGGCAGATGAAAGAGCAAAACAAGATGAGATGTTCTTTAAAATGTGTGCCAAAGAAGAATTAAAAATAATCTTAATGATATGTAGATTAACCCCTAATAGTGGAATAAATACATTAACAATTAAAGATATTGAACAAAAATTCACAAGAAATAAATCTGATAATTTCCTAGTTAAATCACAAGGAATGATGAATCAAATACAAAGTGGTATTGCTCCGGAAGTTGCAATTACTACAAGCGGTTTATATAGCGATTCTAACGAAGTGTATAACAAAACTATGGAGTTCTACGGCGGTATTGAAAATTGGATTAAGTTATTTGTAGAAAAAGCAAGTAAACAATTAAATGACAATAACAACAAAGACAATAAGCAAGAGGACGGAAAAACGCTAACCGTCGAGGGTGATAATAACACCTCAAGTGTAGGAAACAAAAATTCTAATTAGATGTGTGAGTGGCGACACACCTTGCTTATTATATTGGAATTGTGATGGAAGTCTTGGGACAATATCTTCCTCAAAGGATGAGACCAGAGAAGATAATTGACGGGATGTGATGACCCCAGCCTAGCTTCGGCGACCTTAATGGTTAAACGCAAAATTGAAGGTTAATTGCTAAATGTCATCGTATGGGGTTCGTGGGTCGTAACCCTTGAAAATTCTTTTAGCGGGGAGTGAGTAAGAAGAGGTGCACCTCAACGAGTCTCCATGTGGTATTAGTTTAAAGGTAGAACTACAGTCTTCCAAACTGTTGGTATCAGTTCAATTCTGATATATCACTCCATATTGGGAAGTAATTCAACTTGGTAGAAGCCTCGATTTGGATTCGAGAGGTTGCAGGTTCGAATCCTGTCTTCCCAACCATGTCCACTTACTCAAATTAGGCGAAGAGGGCAGTTTACTAAATTGTTAGACTGTAGAAGCAGTGTAAAGGTTCGAATCCTTTAGTGGACGCCATATTTTGATTGGGAAAAAATGAAAGTATTTTTGCATGAGGGTTATTGCAAAGTAATGCTCTAGTTTTTCTAAAATATATTGCTACCTTTATAGGTAGTGTACTGATGATATAGGTAGATAGAAAGATAGGTAGATAATTATGATAGTAAAGGTACAACAATTTAAAGATGGTTGGGTAGGACCATACGAAGAACAAATATATTCTAATGTTGAAAGAGTATATAGAATAAAAGATAGACAAGAAAATGAATTTTTACAATTAAAAATAAAAGAACAAGACCAATTGGAACTTATACCAGTAACAAAAATTGATGAAGAAGGTAATCATCCTTCATTGGTTGGTGCTATTTGGTTAATGAACAACGAAGGTAAAACAATAGAAAGATTAGTTTAGATAAAATTATCTATATCATTAGTACAGTGCTTATAAAAAGCATTAATTTGCCTATCATAGAGGGCATAAATCTATGACACTCAAGTGTTGAGACGAGACAACTATAAAAACGTAAGAGTGGGAAGGAAAAAATATGAACGATGTAATCGAAAATGTATTAAACGATGAAACATTAACAACTAACGAAGAAAGAGTAGACGCTATAAAGAAAGGTTTAGCAACATTAGTTATACCAAAAGATAAATATAACGATTTAAGTGCTAAATTAAAAACTACTGAAAG
>CANRDU010000033.1 GCA_947629445.1 uncultured Bacilli bacterium | reverse complement strand
TAAGCTTTCATCTGCTTTAATAAATCGTTATAAGAATAAAACTTAAGATAAGAATAGAATCTTTGTTGATCATTTCTATGAGATCTTTCAACTTTACCATTGTGCCTAGGTGTTCTAGGCTTAATAAGTTTATGTTGGATATTTAATGAATTAAGGAATATGTCGAGAGGGTGAGTTCTATCTGTCTTCATAGTATAGGTAAATTCTTGACCATTATCAGTTTGAATAATTTGAGGCTTATATCCGAAATAAACAATAGCTCTTTTAACAAAATCAATAGTAGAATAAGAAGATTGTTCTTTATAGGGATAGATAAATCTTTCACGGGAAGCTTCATCAATAACGGTATATTGATAAAACTTATCAGGTATTTGACCTACATAACAATCTTTAGGAACAACTTTAACGTCCATTTGCCATTTAATGCCAATATCTTTAGGAGTATCATAATGTTTAGGTGTATATTTAGTATGCTTCTCTTTATTAACATTATATTTTAATTTTCTAACCACTCTAAATAAGGAACAAGCATGTCTAGAATAACCTTTTTCGGTTCTTAATTTACCATATAATTCACATAGAGATATATTTGGATTTCTTCTTATATAATTTTTAATCCAATAAAGTTCTTGTTCAGTGTGAGAATTTGGATGAGGGGTAAGGGGCCTATGAGATTTGTCAATTAGTGATTCTTTGTTTCCATCAAATTTTTTATTCCAACGCATTAAAGAAGCTTTAGAACATTTATATCTTCTACAAACAAAAGATATAGGGTTTCCATTTCTATAAAGTAAAACGGCATAATATTTAGTATTTAAAGAATGAGGATAATGTGATATACTTGTCATAGCGATAAATCCTTTCTAGTTAAAATATTGTTTACAAATTACATTTTAACAGATTTATCGCTTTATTTGTATATTTGAGGTCTCACATCAATTGTAACACTACAGGAGGAAGAATAACTCCTCTTTTCTTTACTTGTTTTATTTGTGTATTAATAGTATAATTGTAACGATGAGGGATGCCTATGCGCAAGGATAATTTTTTACGTGGAGCCTTTGTAGCGACTCTATGTATTATCATGACAAAAATATTAGGAGTTCTTTATGTAATTCCTTTTTATGCAATTATTGGTGCGAAAGGAAGTATCATTTATGGTGCTGCCTACAATATTTATGCGATTTTCTTAAATCTTTCTACAATTGGATTGCCTTTAGCAATTAGTAAGATGGTAAGTGAGTATCATACGTTAGGTTATGAACATACTAAGAAAAGAGCTTATCAATTAGCAGGGCGAATCATGATTATTTGCTCGATAATTACGACCATTGTTTTGCTTATTTTTGCGCCTATTTTAGCGAAATATATCATTAATTTTAATGATTACTCTAACGTTGCCAACGTTATTGGTGCTGATTTATTAGGGTATATGAATGTGTTGGAGGGAATGTATCTCATCCGTGAGATTACTTTTGTGATTCGGGTTTCTGCAACGGCTATTTTATTTGTTACGTTAATCAGTATGATTCGTGGTTATTTACAAGGAATGCAATATATTCAAGCATCCTCTATTTCACAAGTCATTGAGCAATTTGTAAGAGTACTAGTCATATTGATTGGTTCTTACTATTGTATGAACGTTTTAAAAACATCATTAGGCATAGTAGTAGGAGTTGCTGTCTTTGGAGCAACTGTTGGTGCGATGGTAACTCTTATTTATTTACGAAAAAAGAAAAAAAGTATTCCAGAACGTGTAGAGAATCTTCAAGCGGAAGAAAAGAAGATTACTACCAAATACCTATTAAAAAAAATCATTCATTACACCATTCCGCTTATTGTGATGGAGTTGATTAGTACATCTTTCCAATTAGTAGATATGTTTACTGTTGTTCCTACGTTAACGAAATATGCTCACTATTCCTTAAATGATGCTTCTATCATAATGAACATTGTCACTACATTAGGCACTAAATTAAATGTAATAGTCATGGCAATCGCAAGTGGAATGGTAGTCAGTTTGCTACCAAGTTTAACGAGTGATTATGTAAAAGGAAATTTAGAAGAAGTGAAACAAAAAATTAATAAAGCCTTACAGATTATTCTTTATATTACGATTCCTATGGCAACCGGTCTTTCTTTATTAGCGACTCCTGTGTGGACAATCTTCTATGGAGAATCTGTGTATGGTCCTAAAATTTTTACATTAAGTATTTTTGTAGCTGTTTTTGGTAGTATTTTTACGAATTTAATCGTTACGATGCAGTCTTTAAATCGTTATAAATCGATGTATATAGCGCTTTTTTCAGGATTTTTATTTAATGTCATGATGAACGTACCATTTATGATAATCTTTCATAAAATTGGACTTCCTATTTATTATGGAAATTTAGTAGCCACTATGATTGGTTATATGATAACTATTGTCATCTGTTTAGTCGATTTAAAGAGATATGTCAAAATATCATATCGAAATACGGGAAAACATTTCCTATATATTGTGATGGCAGATATCGTGATGGTGGGAATACTTCTTTTCATCAGCAAAGTAGTTCCATTAGAGGGCTATCATAGAGGAATGTCTATTTTGATTGTTGGTTTTTATGCAATCATAGGGATGATAATATATTTTGGTATTACTTATAAGACAAAAACATTAGATACGGTTATTGGAAAAGATACTATCAATGCGATTTTAAGAAGACAAAAGGAAAAGGAGGAATAATATGAAAATTGGAATTGCAAATGATCATCGCGGAGTAGAACTAAAACAAGAATTGACAAAATATTTAGAAAGTTTAGGGTATACTGTTATTAATTACGGAACCGATACAGAAGAAAGTGTAGATTATCCTCTCTATGCCTTTCGCGTAGGAGAGGAAGTTGTTCAAAAGAAAATTGATTTTGGGGTTTTAATTTGTAGTACCGGTATTGGTATGAGTATTGCTTGTAATAAAGTAAATGGAGTAAGATGCGCAAAAGTGAATAATGTATGGGAAGCTCAAAATACAAGGCGAGATAATGATGCCAATGTCATTGCTCTTAGTTCTAGAATACCACTGGCTGAGTTACAAGATATTTTAAAGGCATTTTTAGAAACAGAAACTTCTATGGAAGAAAGACATGTTCGTAGAAGACATATGGTAGACGAATATCATGCTTAAGATGGCTTTATACATTGTGACTTTACCACTTGCTATTTGGGCTTTGGAGTCTTTACGGATAGAAAGTTTATTTAAAAAAGGTAGAGTTTTACAAATCAAAGTATTATATGTGATGTTTAGTTTTGCATTATCTTACCTGGTTACCAATTTTTTATATGATTTTGCGTATTTTTCACAAATGAGATAGTAGTAGTTTTAAAGGAGGAAGTCCATGAAAAAAGTACTACTTTTTTCTTTACTATTTTTAATGGTACCGACCATCATTGTTCTTTATTTTTTTCAATTAGAAGAAAGCACTTTTCATTTTACACAAAACACTACTGTTCGTATTTTGAGACATGCGACAGGAGAGATAGAGGTGATTCCTCTAGAAGAATATGTAATTGGAGTCGTCGCAGGAGAGATGCCTATTAGTTTTGAACCAGAGGCTTTGAAAGCACAGGCCGTTGCTTCTCGCAGTTATGTTATGTATCAAATTGCAAGAAGACAAAAGAAAGAATATGATGTAGTAGACACTGTCTCTAATCAAGTTTATATCGATATGGATACTTTGAAGAAAAAATGGAAAGATAACTATGAAGAAAACTATCAAAAAGTATCACAGGCAGTTCAAAACACGGCTTATCAGTACATTGTATATGATGACGAAGTAATCGATGCATTATTTTTTTCAACTAGTCCTGGATACACAGAAAACAGTGAAGACGTTTTTGTTTCTAAAGTTCCTTATTTACGAAGTGTTTCTAGTAGTTGGGATAGTATTTCGCCTGTTTTTCAAGAAGTAGAGACTTTTTCTAAAAAAGAATTTTTAGAGAAACTAAACTTGCCGGATGCAGAAAACATTACGGTAAAAATAACTGATCAAACAAAAACAGGACGAGTAAATTCTATTACGATTAATGAAAAAAAATTTACTGGTTCACAAGTGATGTCCCTTTTAAATTTACGTTCTAAATGTTTTACGATTACTCCTGGTAATGACACGATAACTGTTCAAACGAAAGGATATGGTCACGGAGTAGGAATGAGCCAATATGGCGCACAAGGAATGGCCAAGGAAGGATATAATTATTTAGATATTCTAAAGCACTACTATACAGGAGTTGAAATAAAAAAAATAAAAACATAGTATAAAAGAAAAAAATTTGCTCACACTTTTAATAGAGGTGAGAAAATGAAAAAATATTTAACAAAACCAGTGATGTATACATTATATGGAGTAGCTGTATTTTTATTGGTAATTGGTTTATTCGTTATGGGGAGAAATACCCCAACAGAAACACTATCAGAACCCTTTCATGCCTATAATATTTTAGATTATATCAATCTTCCGGTAGTTGGTGGTGTTTCTAGTACCCCTTTAGGAAGACCTTATAGTGATGCGAATGTAACGATTGCCCAATATTATTACGATTATCGTAGTTCTTCTGAGGAACAACAAAAATCTATCATTTATTACGAAGATACGTATTTACAAAGTACAGGTATTAGTTACAGTTTAGGGGGAGAGGAATTTGATGCGATTGCTGTCTTAGATGGTGAAGTAATTGACGTCAAAGAAGATTCTCTCCTTGGAAATAGCGTAACGATTAAACATTCTTCTAATATTACAACTATTTATCAAAGTATTGCGGACATTAAAGTCAAAAAAGGAGATACCGTTCAAAAAGGTATGATTATTGGAAAATCAGGAGAATCAAATATCAATAAAGATTTAGGTAACCATTTGTATTTTGAACTAATTGTTGACAATATATCCGTAAATCCAGAAGAGTATTATGATAAAACATTATAATACTCTTTCTTTTTACATATATTGATATTAGAGGTGAGACATGAACTCTAAAATCAATGAAAGAGTATTACAAGAAGCAAACTACATGTTAAAAACAAAAGATACTATTCGTGTTATTTCTCAAGTCTTTCAAGTATCGAAAAGTACGGTTCACAAAGATTTCCAAGAACGACTACCCGATATTGATTTCCCACTCTATCAAAAAATAGAAGAAATATTGAAATATCATATCAATGTCAGACACATCCGAGGTGGTGCATCAACTAAGAAAAAATATGAAAAAATAGATACAAAATAGAGGAGATATGGTATAATAAGGCATATTGTGGGTGGTTGTATGTTAAAACGAATGATTGGTATTGATTTGGGTACTTCAAACATTTCTATATATAGAGGGAAAAAAGGATTAGTTGTTAGAGAGCCTTCTGTTGTTGCCTTTGATAAAACCACTAATAAGTATGTTGCTTTTGGCAGGAACGCTAAAAAGTTGTACGGAAAGGTTTCTAATCAAATTGAGATTATTCATCCTATTCGTCATGGTGTGATTGCTGATTTTGAGGCTACTGATCAATTAATTCAATATTATTTAAAAAAGATGAAGATGCATTTTTGCTTTTTAAAGCCAAAAGTAGTCATGAGTTTACCACTAGAAAGAACGAAAGTGGAGGAAAGCTCTTTTCGTGAGGTAGTAGAACGAATGGGTGTTTATGATGTCCATTTTATTGAGAGCGTAAAAGCAGCAGCAATAGGAGCAGGATTAGATTTACAAAAACCAGTGAGTCAAATGATTGTCCATATTGGTAGTGAGAGAACCGATTTAGCCATTTTGTCATCTAGTGAAATTATTATGCAACAGACGACATCGATTGCTGGTCATTTATGGGATGAACGTATAGTAGCTTATTTGCGAGATCACTATAAATTATGGATTGGCAAGAATTTGGCAGAAAAGATAAAAATAGAGGGAACTTCTTTAGATAGAGTCAAAAAGGAAATTGAAGTCAGTGGAAAAGATATCATTACCGGATTGCCTCATACTGTGGTGGTAACGTCAGATGATATTCAAAAAGCAATACAGGGGGATATTTTTGATTTAGTAGAACTTATTAAGGATATGTTATCTGATGTTCATCCAGAAATTGCCTCTGATATTGCCTTACTAGGAATTACCCTAACAGGAGGAAGTGCTCAATTAGAGGGTTTAGCAGAATTTCTTTCTTCTGAATTAGGAATTCCTGTTAAAAGTGCTTCTGATAGTGGACGTGCTGTCATCGATGGAATCGGTATCTTATTGGAAAATCCAAAACTATTAAAAGTAAAGTAGGGAATACATGTTTTCAAAAGGAAACTGTTAAGACCTACTTTTTTTGAATCGAAAAATAATTGACAGAATCAGAAATCGATGTTAATCTTATAATAGAATGGAGGATAAAATATGGAATGTAAATTTTGCCATTCTCAATTAAATCATCGAAGATATTGTCCAAAATGTGGGGGAGATAACTTTGATACGGTACATTACAGTGATTTAGAATTAGTAGAAGTAGAACCAGAAAAAACAAAAGTAACATCTTTAATCTATCATCATTTTTATAGATCATTTTTGTTAACGGTTGGATGTATTCTTCTTTTGTGTTATTTGTTTTCTCTTGAGAACTATATTTATCTATTACTAGGCATCTTTCATATATTTCTTTCATGGAAGTTAAAGAAATTTAAAAAGTTAGGATATACTCTCAATAAGGTTTTTCTATACGGTGTATTGGGAGTGAGTGCTTTTTGTTTGGGAATTGCTTGCATTACCTTATTTGTTACGCCAATGTTTGAATTTGATGAAAATCTTTTTAATGCTATACAAATCATCATGGCATCGATTATTCTTTTCCTCTTTTCTAATTTAAATGATTTATATTATAATAAACGAAAAGATTTGTTTAAATCCTAATACACAATTGTGTGCATAAAAAAATATGGAAAAATTATTTATCCATATTTTTTTTGCCATATTTTTCTTCGTAGTATTCTTTTAATTCTTTAAATCTTGTGTAGTGAACAATCTCTCTTTGTCTTAAAAAAGATAAAGGGCCTAATAAATCAGGATCACTAGTTACATTCATTAAATTTTCATATGTTATACGAGCTCTCTGCTCTGCAGCCATGTCACTCAATAAATCCGCTAGATAATCACCAGTTGCTTCTATATAGGCCGAAGTGAATGGAACACCTTCTACATCGATAGGAAATAGAGCATGATCATATTCTACATAATGTGGCGTTAATCCTACTGCTTCTAATTCCTCAACGGTTGCCCCCATCATTAGTTGATCTACCATGGCAGCAATCATTTCGACATGTGCCATTTCCTCTGTACCAATATCAGTTAGAAGAGCTTTTCCTCTTTCATCAGGCATAGTGAACCGTTGATTGAGATACCGCATGGCAGCAGCCCACTCCCCGTTGGGACCACCATATTGAGTAAGTAATAATTTAGCCATTTTTAAATCTTTCTTTTGAACGTTAACAGGATATTCTAATTTTTTAACATATTTAAACATATTATCCCTCCCATGGCCATGGATTGTTATCCCAACTCCAAGGCACCATATTTAATGAATTACTATTGGTAGTAAGTGGACCATAGTTTTCTTCATATTTTTTCATAATGTTCTTTTTCTCTTGTAAAAAAGAATTATACAATTCAATCATTTTCGCATTTTCTGGATGAACATCCAAATATAAATTCAAATCAATAAGAGCAAAGTCAAAGATATCAATATACGTGAGTAATTCTGCTTGTTCATTCATAGGTTTGACATCATAAATTTTTCCATATTGGTCATATAATTTTGGAAACATGTTACCACGAATAAATCCTTGATAAGGCTCAAATAATTCTATTTGTTGATTATACATTCTAACACCTCAATATATTGTATGAATTTTATAAAAAACGGTTATTGTTTTGAAAACTACGCAAATTTTTAGACTAAATGCAGGTTTATAAAAATTTGTTTCATTTACTAGACTTATTTCAGGTTTCAAACAA
>CANRDU010000032.1 GCA_947629445.1 uncultured Bacilli bacterium | reverse complement strand
AATATCCTGGATTTTTCATTTTTATGAAAAAAAGACAAATAAGTAAAAATATTTACCTATTTGTCAACAGTCTGAAAACTTATTATTTAATAAGTTTTTTTCTTATTCTTTCAATTTTGTCAATTATCTATTTAAATTGCTTTCTCTTACTATTTTATCTTAATGTAATCTTGATAATACTTAGAATTTTTTTCAATCGCATCACTGACATTTATCCAATAGTAATTTGTCATGGTATCATCATATGCATCTAATTTTGTTTTTTCTAACTCTCCACCTAAAGATAAAATAGTCTTGTTTGATCCTATGTTATCAACATCACAAAGTAATAATATTCTATCTTCTCCTAATTTTTGTTCTTCTAACAACCCTAGATATAGTGCTATTTTAGCATATCCTTTTCGTCTTTCGGTAGGTCTAATTCCATAACCAATATGTGATGCCCATGTTTTTAATTTATCTTCTGAAATATGGTATCTCACATTGATCATACCAACAATTTTATTATCACTTTCTCTTACTACAAAAAATGTTTTGGATTGACATCTATTGATTCGATTTAAATATTCAATATCTTTTCTTCTTTCTAGTTCTAATAACCATTCTTCATAAGTCATCCCATCTAAACAATTGTCCATGCTTCCTGTACTATTTAAATTCGAATGATATTCCACATTTTCTTCCAAATAATCTAATGCTTCCTGTTTTCTATTTATAGTAGGAATTTCTAAAAATAATTTTTCCATAATTTATCCTCTTTATTTTTATAAAAGCATTAAAGTACTTCTATTTTTTCTCCTTACTAATCTATTAATCTTTTGAAATCTTGCATACTATCTTTAAAATTTTGAAAATCTAGCAACTCCCATGACCAGTTTTCTAAAGATTCTTTTCCAGGTAAATTAATTCTAGCTGTCTCATCTAAACCCATAATATCCTGTACAGGAAATATCGCATAATGGGCCATACTTTTTAAGCAATACTTTATGAGAGAAAGATGAATTTGCTCTTCAAAACAACCATTTTCTTTTAAAAACTCTGCTAGATTTTGTTGCTCATCAGCAGTCAAGCCATTATACCACCCTACAATGGTATTATTGTCATGATTTCCAGTATAAATCACCATATTTTCTGTATCCTCATAAATATCTTTTTTGCACGAGCAATCAATGGTATATTGAATAATTTTCATTTTCGTAAAGTGATACTTATCTCTTAAGGCTTCTGTTTCTTTTCGAATATCTCCTAAATCTTCTACAATAAACCTATCCCATGTTGTCCATTGAAATAATGCATCAAAAAATTCTTCTCCAGGTCCTTCGACATAAAAACCTTCTTTAGCACTTTTATCAATAGGAATTTTATAATAGGTATCAAAAGCACGGAAATGATCGATCCGAATGATATCAAAACGTTCTAAAAAACTTTTATATCGCTCTAATAAATACTGATATTGATTTTCTTTCATTTTTGCAAAATTATATAGAGGATGTCCCCATTTTTGCCCTTCACTAGAAAATTCATCGGGAGATGCACCGGATACAAATTTCATCTTACCATCTTCTAATTCATAATACTCTGGATTATTTGCTACCTCACAAGATTGAAAATCAGGATAAATTGGTAAGTCCCCAATAATTTTTACACCCTTTTGATGAGCATACTCTTTCAATTCTTGCCATTGTTTGTCCAATATATATTGCTGAAAGAGATAATAATCCTCTTCTTTATGATATCTTTTACTTTGGTAGTGAGCAAATTCTATCATTTTAGGATTAGAAGAGAAACGATAATAAGATTCATCTTTTATAAAATGAGAATAGGCTTCTTGATAGTATTTTTCTTTATAATCATCATAGTGAATACGACTACTTCTCGGTCTTTCTTCAACGTGAGTAAGAAGTCCCATATCGATTAATTTATCTAAGGAAATATAATATTCGTTTAGAGCATAATAACTAGAAGGAGAATACGGCGAACTGCCACTTTGAATTGGCAAAATTTCCCAATAGTCAATATGGTATTGCACTAAAATATCAATAAATTCATATGCTTCATATCCAAAATCACCAACACCATATTTACTTGGTAACGAAAAAATGGGTAATAAAATTCCTAATTTCATATAAAACTCCTATTATTTCACTTTTCTTCTGTCGATATTTTACTAAGATGCTCTTTTTACTTTTACCTTATTTTGTTCATATTGTCTATCCAAATCTTTCTGCATAGTTTCTACTTGTTCTTTTTTCTTCTTCAACCTTTTCTTTAACTCGTCAATTTTTTTCTCTAACTCACGATATTCCGGTATTAAATGGGCATAACTACTAAATTTATTTTTAAACTCTTCATCAAATAAATCCAATTGATTTAAAGAATCATCAATCAGACGATAAGTAGTGTTTACATAATCCTTACTATTTAAGATTTCCCTTTCAATACTTTGATAACGATATCTAACTTCTTGTGACTCTACAAATTCTGGATTTAAACTATCTCTTAATTGGTGAACACCTCTATTGATAAGATGAGCTCCCAACAATGTTCCAAAAATACTTCTACCCGTAAAAGGTACTGTTAAGATTCCTGCAGCAATGCGCAAGAAGGAGCCAAAAATTCTTTCTGTATGAAAAACAACATTCGTAACAGTTACTACCTCAGAACTAAAATTAGCGAGTTTCTTTTCGAGTTGTGCGATTAATTCCGCTTCTTCCCTTGCCTCCTCTGCAATTTGTTGTTCTAGGCTATCTAAGTAAATTACCCCTTGTTTATTATGATGAAAAGCCGTATCTCGTTTCGTGATTTCCTTTTTCTGTTCTTTCATATCTTGACGAAGGCCAACACTTCTTTTTTCTTCAACAACAATTCCATCAATTTCTTCAATTTCTTCTTTGCAAGCATCCACTAATGCTTCCATTTCCTCAAGACAAGATTTATCTGCATAATCTTCAATCGCTACTAACATTTCCAAATTTTCTAGGATAGAAAAATCTTCGAAATTATATTTATCTTTAACCGTATCATATTGTGCCTTTAACTTATCCACTTTTGCACGTAATTTTATATATCGAGACTCTAACTCTGCTAACTGCTCTTGCGTGTACGACTCCTGTAAATCATCTTGTAGAGACGTAATTTCTTCTTGAATATCTGTTATTAATTTCTTACTATCATCAATAAAATCCTCTAATTCAGATAGTATTGTTTCCTCATCTTCTACCTTATCTAATTCTTCTTCTACATCTAAGTCTTCTTTAGGTTCAATTCCCTTGGCATGTTGATACAACACTTCATAATAGTCAAAATGGTCAAAATCAAAAGCCTCGGTCGTAACATCCACTTCGGATAATGCTTTACTTCCTTGATGGAGCGATGAAACACTATCACTCTGCAGACTGGCAGTACTAGCTACCTTGCTACCAACACCATCAATAGCTGCTGCTTTCGATTCATATTCTGCTGTAAAAGGCACCGGATCCTGAGAATCCAAACCATTAGGATTTGAAAAAACTTGTTCTACTACCGCTTTATCTTTATCATCTAAACTGGTAACACCATCTGCTATATCAAAATTTTGAATGGATTGTAAATACTCTTTCTGCTGTTGTTTGGTGTCTTTAGTATACCCTTTCTTTTTTTGTTCTTGCAAACTATAACGATTGCGATACATCATGCTAATTAATCGGTCATTAATAGAACCTTTTGCTCCTCTCCCGCCATTCATAAAATCACCTACTTCCCATTATATCACAAAAAAAGGAATGTTTGCAGGCATTCCTATTTTAGTCTTCCAAATCGATTAAATGGATAAAGTCTTATAGCAATACTTCCTTCAATCTTGGATTCAGAAATGAGTCCAATTTCTGGTCTTCTGCTATCTAAAGATACCAACCGATTATCTCCCATAACAAAATAATATCCTTCTGGAATTATCTCATAGTTATACAAATCTTGTAAAGAAAAATCGTTCGTAATACATTCGTCAACAAAATCTTCTACTTCTTCACCATTAATATAAAGTTTACAATCTTTATAAGCAACCGTTTCGCCAGGAAGACCAATAACCCTCTTAATAATTTGTGATCCATCATATACGCTAGCTACCACAATATCAAATCGCTTATACGATTTATCCAATTTATTTAAAATTAATACTTCTCCATCTTTTAAGTAAGGATACATGGAATCCCCTTTTACTCTAACAGGTGTCACAATAAATGACCTGATAAGAATTACAACAATAATAATAACAATGTAAGGAATTAATTCTCTAAAAATGTCGAAAATGCGAGTTTGAGAATCAACCTTTTCCTTTTTACTTTCTTTTTCTTTCATTTATTCACCTACTAAAATAAGGCTTATCGCTAAGCCTTATCCTCTTTCCTTAATCTTTGGTGTTTTATTTAAATCTCTAATGTAGCCTAGTTTAGCTTGTCTAACCTTACCTTTTCTAACTACTGTTATCTTATCAATAGTTGGTGAATGAACAGGTAATGTTTTTTCTACGCCAACGTTACCAGAAACTTTTCTGATAGTAAATGTTCTACTTACTCCAGACCCTTTGATTGCCATAACAAGACCCTCAAAAGCTTGAATTCTGAATTTTTTAGTACCTTTTGAATCTACATCTTCGATTTTTAAATCGACACGAACAGTATCTCCTACTTGAAAATCAGGAATATCTGTTCTCATTTGACTACTCGTTACCTTATCTACTAAATTCACAATGTCACACTCCTTTATCTAAACTATAATCATGACCACAGTCAGCGGATTACGTCGTTATACATTTTAACACATAATAAATTACTTTACAAGTCTTTTATTCAATCTTTTCCTTTAAATGAGGTGGAAGTTCTAATTTTTTTTGTTTTTGAGCCTGAGTACTACAACGTTGTTCAAACTCTTTTTCCTCCAATTCTTTTAAAGAATGTGTATTTCCTTGTTGATCAATTAATAAACAGTCACTGGCATCCCATACTGTTTCTTTTTTCAAAATAATGCCACAATATTCCCCCATGTTTATCAATACATGCCACTTAGCTTTAGCAATAGAATCATCTACCGTACTTTTTAAAGAACGAGCTCCCGTTTTTAACTTTAAAGCACGTTCGGAAATAGCATCCAAATATCCCTCCGTCCAATAAAGAGTTACGAATAACTTTTCAAACATCTTTTTAGCTCCCAGTAAAGGGCTTGTTAGCGATTCCACTAAAATAGATTTCAAACTTTCCTTTGTATGACCAGATAATTGGGCAATGGTAGATAATCTTCCCATAATTTCAGAAGTCATATTTCCATATTTTATGAAATCATCAGGTTCTAATGTAGGATAAGAAATATCTTCTTCTTCTTTCTCCTGCAAATTCGCACCAAACCCCAATCTTGTTCCCTTATATCCTGCCGTAATTCCTCTTTCTTGTTTTCCTTTTACAACATCTGTAAAAGCACCAGTCGCAAAAATAGTCAATCTAGAAGTATTAAATATAATTTCTTTGCCGTCATATTTTAGAGTATAATCTGTTCCTTGAATAAACGGAAGCAACATATTTAATACACCTTTTCCAGAAACATCAGAATTTTTAGAAGACCCCTTCTTATCTAGTTCATCCAAAACAACGATTCCTCGTTCCGCTAGTTCCAAATCTCCATTTGCTTGCTCTAATAATCTAATGAGATGAGGCTCTATTTTATCACCAATATAACCTGAAATGGTTAATTGAGTAGTATCGATAATATCAATAGGAAGTTCTAAATAGTCGCGGACCGTTTCTGCTAACAACGTTTTACCAGAACCAGTAGGTCCCACTAATAAGCATGATGTTCTATCAGTTGGATTATCCGCTAACTGATTAAAAATAGTCGCCATAATGACAATTCGCTTTGCTTCTTCCTGACCAATAATTCTATCATCAAAAAAACTTTTCATAGCTCTAGCATTTAGGGCATGTGGCAAATAATCAGTACCCTTTTCTTTAGGAGCCCTAGTAGTTTTTTTCTTTTCTTTCGTTTTTACTCTTTCCGTTCTCTCCATAGTTTCATACCTATCATATAAAATGGATGCCTTTCGCATATCATTCCTTGCATTTTTCTGAGTTTCTAATACATCCATATGTATACATTCCAAATCGTTAGAAGACATCATTAAATCAAACTCTTCCGAGAGATTATAAAGAAATTCACATACGACGTCTAATTCTTCATTTCCATCATCGCGACTACTTAAAATCTGAAATATCTCTAATAAAGTTTCTTTGAAAGAATTGGAAATTAAAGTCGCCTGCTCTAAACTTTTCGATAACCTTATCGTAACACACACTTGATCAAAGTAGCAAAGAAGGCTATCACTCTTAACTTTTTGAAATGGAAAAATAGGTGGTTGTAACAGACTTTGACTAGCCTCAGAACGATAAAAATGCTGATGAAGTTCTTCCTGCTGGATACAGAGTGCCTCTATTTTTTTACGAATATCATTTGGAGAAGCATTATTTAAAATATCATCTAATTGACCTCTAGAAATGAAAATAACATCTTCCCCACTATGGTGCTGCAAAAATTCTCCTAACAATTCTTTATCATAACTATCATCTAATCTTTTTCTAGGAAAAAATTGTCGGTAAGAAATTCTAGACGATTCACGATTAACCAAATCATTCACATCATAAGATTGAAACTGCCAAAACTTTCCATCAGAAGAAACAAACCCAAGATGTAATTTTCCCATCATTTCCTCTAAAAACGATTTCATCGCATCATTGACATTAAAAGTTTCATAGCGTTCTAATAATTCCTCTTCTGATAACAAATAAGAAACCGTTAGATATTCTACCACATTAATTTTGGCACTTTCGGAAAGAAGATATCGACTTCCATCTTCTTTTCGTAAATATTTTTTTGATTTTCGCTCTACTATAGTTCCACTAGCAACAGCCTGTGGATGGTACAATTGCATTTCTGCCGTTAAAAATTGTCTTTTCATGACAATTCCATAATATTTCATTTCTTTTTCCATATATCCCCCTAAATAAAGAAAAAGGCCTTTTGCTCTTCATAGATGTACACTTTTAGGCCTAAAATACATTTTGTGTTTTTATACTTTTTTTAAATCGATACAACTTAGCCGGTTTCTTTCCTTCAAACTTTCCTGTGCGGTTCGTATCTTCAATTAAATTTAAACTCAACAATTTTTTTCTAAAATTACGTCTATCAAATTTTCGATTCAAGATTGCCTCATACGTTTTTTGAATTTCTGGAAGTGTAAATTCATGAGGAAATAAAGCTTTTAAAATATCTGTACTGACAATTTTGCTTTGTAAATAAACCAATGCTTCTTTTAAAATCTCTTCATGATCAAATCCTAACCCTGGTATCTTATCTATAGGAAACCAATCTGCATTACTGGTATTTGTAGTTTCCCTTATAATCTTAACACGATTAGAATCAATGACCCCAATATAAGCAACAGCAATCATACGCATCACTGGAGAGCGATTAACTTTTCCAAAAGTGTGGAATTGTTCAATTTCAATATTTTCAATTCCTGACTTCTCTAAAATTTCTCTTTTAGCCCCCTCATCTAAATCTTCATTATTATAAAGAGCTCCGCCGGTTAAAATCCAATCTCCTTTGTAAGGCTCATTTTTTCTTTTTACTAAAAGCACTTTGGTAACTCCCTGTTCAACCGTAAAAATAGCTGTGATTACGTGAATTCCTTGATTTTTATATAAAGCATTACTTTTTTTCATGAATTTCCTTCCTAATTATTAGTAAGTCTTTCTTTTACTAACTTACTAACCTGAGACATATCTGCCTTTCCTCTTAGTTGTGGAGTAACAATTCCCATTACTTTTCCCATATCTGATGGCACCTTAGCATCTATTTTAGCGATGGCCTCATCGATAATTTTGGCAACTTCTTCCTCTGATAATTGTTCAGGCATATATGTCTCTAGAATAGCAATTTCCTTTTCCGTCTGTTCGATTAAATCCACACGATTTCCTTTTTTAAATTCCTCAATAGACTCTCTTCTCGTTTTAATTTGTTTTGCTAAAACAGCAATAACTTCATCATCTGATAGTTCCTTCTTCTTATTGATTTCTTCTAGTTGCATCGCACCCTTTACCATTCTTAAAACAGCAAGTTTGTCTTTATCCTTTTCCTTCATAGCACTTACTAAATCTTTTAATATTTGTTCTCTCATAATTTCCTCCTAACAAATAAGGAGCTTACTTAAAGCTCCCTGTTTCATTCTTAATAGTTGTTTCTTTCTCTCTTTCGAGTATTTTTAATACCTTCGTTTTTCTTTTCTCTTCTACGAACTCCTGGTTTTTTATAACCATCTTGACGTTCGCGAGCTTTTTTAAGGAGGCCATCTCTAGCATTTTTTTGCTTCATAGTACGTAACGCACTTTCCACATTACCATTTCTAACTACTACCTTTGACATTCATTCCCCTCCTTTCACAAACTAACTGTATT
>CANRDU010000031.1 GCA_947629445.1 uncultured Bacilli bacterium | reverse complement strand
GCACTTCCATTATACTAAATTTTGAAACATAATAAAAGACTGTTTTCAAATTTTCATTTGTCAACAGTCTGAAACTATTAGAGATTCTAATAGTTTTTTTGTTTAAAAATATATTTTTTCGCACACTATAAACATAGAATATATAAGGAGGAAAAATATGTTTCAAAATTTTTCGGAGGAAGCTAGAAAGACACTAGTAACCGCTAAGCAGGAAATGCAAGAATTAAAACATACTTATGTAGGATCAGAGCATTTGTTATTAGCGCTTTTAAAAGGAAAAGGCACCATTCCCTCTAAATTGAAAGAATATTCTTTAACCTATGAAGTTTTTCGTAATGAAATTATTAAGAAAATTGGATATGGAAAAGAAAAGTGTGAATGGTTTTTATATACCCCTATTTTAAAAAATATATTTGAAAATGCTATAGAGATTAGTCGTGAGATGTCTTCGGAAGTAACAGAAGAACACTTATTAATGGGCTTACTAGAAGAGGGGGAAGGAATTGCTATACGCATTCTATTAAATTTAGAAATTGATATTGATAAAATTTATCAAGAATTTATTATGAAATCTCCTAAGAAAAATAAAAAGAAAAAATTATTAATAGAAGAATTAGGAATTGATTTTACGGAAAAAGCCAAAAAAGGACTATTTGATCCGGTCGTAGGAAGAGAACAAGAATTAAAACGATTAATGGAGATTTTGACACGCAGAAACAAAAATAATCCTCTTTTAATTGGAGAAGCAGGAGTAGGAAAAACGGCTATTGTCGAAGAATTGAGTAGAAGGATTGTTAATGGGGATGTCCCTAATAAATTATTAAATAAAAAAGTGATTAGTGTGGATATGTCTTCTTTAGTAGCGGGAACGAAATATCGGGGAGAATTTGAAGAAAAAATTAATAAATTGGTAAAGGAATTAGAAGAAAGCGATGATTACATTTTATTTATTGATGAAATCCATACTTTGATAGGAGCAGGTGGAGCAGAAGGCGCTATTGATGCTTCAAATATCTTAAAACCTGCTTTAGCACGTAACACTATGCATTGTATTGGGGCAACTACGATTGCAGAGTATAAAAAATACATGGAAAATGATAAAGCACTCGATCGAAGATTTCAGACCATACTCGTATCAGAGCCAGATTTAAATGTTGTTCGTAGTATTATGTCTGCTATGAAACCCATCTATGAGAAGTATCACCATGTCAATTTATCAAATGAACTTTTAAATACCCTTATCATCTTAACAGATAAGTATATATCCGAAAGGAAAAATCCTGATAAGACATTAGATATTTTAGATGAGGTATGTTCTCATGCCCATTTAAAAGAAAATAAGAAGTTAAAAAAATATAGAGAACTTTCCCATTCTTTGGATACTGTTATGAACTATAAAAAGAATTCTATTTTAAAAAAAGATTTTGAAACAGCTATGACGTATAAAGAAAAAGAAAATAAATTAATGGATGATTTAAATCAACTAGAACTAGATTTATCTATTAGTAAATATATTAGTGTTACAAAGAGGGATTTAGAAGAAGTTTTGTCTATGAAAGTGAATATGCCTATTTATGAGCTATCTAGTAAAGCTAGAAATAAAAAACATTTAATGAGACTTCTCGAAAAAGATATTCTAGGTCAAGAACGAGCTATATCAGAAATAATAGATGTTTATCTTCAAAATCTTCAAGAACATAAGTGTTATGGAATGATGTTTTCAGGAACTAGTGGCGTCGGAAAGACGAAAGTAGCTGAGAAATTTGCTAAGAATTTTTCCAATCATACGATTCGCCTTGATATGAGTGAATATGGTGAGTCTCATACCGTTAGTAAACTTTTAGGATCTCCAGCTGGCTACGTGGGATACGAGGATAGTACGAATATTTTTGAGGAGATTCGTACCAATCCTTTTAGTGTTTTAATATTAGATGAGATAGAACGAGCTCACCCAAAAGTTCGTAATTTATTCTTACAAATATTAGATAATAGTGAAATTAAGGATTCGAAAGGAAATGTCATTGATTTTCATAATGTTATCATTATTATGACAACGAATGTTTATCAAAAGAAGGAAGTAGGTTTTCAAAGGCAATCTCGTTCTTTAAATGCTTTAAACGAAAATTTTGGGATTCCCTTTATGAATCGTATCGAAAAAGTAGTATTTTTTGATTCATTAGAAGAGGAAACCATTATGAAAATTATCGATGCCGAAATGAAGCATAGTGAAAGATATTCCAAGATGCCTTTATCTACCAAGGAAAAAGAAGAAATACTTACACAATGTAACTTTAAAGAATATGGAGCACGGCAAATTTCCTTCATATTAAAACAAATATATCAAAAAAAACAGTTTCAAAACATATAGAGACAAAAAACTAAAAAAAATTTCAAAATACTATTCCAAAAATTAAATTTATGATATAATGAGTTTAAGATGAAGGTGATAGGATGGACATATTAGAGGAAGTCAAAATGAATCTAGAAGCCAATAACAACCTAACAAGCGAGGTCAAAGATAAGATGTTTGAACTCACTATCCTCTTTCATCAAAAATTTCCAGATGTAAGTTTGGAACGTTTAAAAGAAAAGATAAAAGATGTAAAGTTGGGGAGAATAGGGGTTTTCGAAAGAAAAGGTCCTGTAGTGTATGATGCTTTAAATAATGTTATCAGTTTTAGTAATAATAAACTTCAGGGGGATTATGATGCTAACCATCTTATGATGAAGGGCATTTTAGGTATGATATCTTCCCGTGAAAATTATTATGGATTTAATAAAGATGATAAACTGTATGCACTTAATATAGGATATACTGAAATGTTAGCCAATTTCTTAGTAGGAAATGAGGGAACTTGTGACTACGAAGAGGAGTTATTAGCAACGAACCTTATTAGTCAGATTGTTGGGCAAGAGACTTTGTTTAATGCTTATTTCAATAATGACTCAGATGCCATTTTACGGAAGATGTTGGAAGTGGAGGTAGGTTAATGGAAAACACGTTGACAGGAGAAATGATGGAAAGTTTAAATCAATTTCTCACTTCTAAGCAAAACGGAGTTTCCTATACACCAATGTTTCAAAATTTTATTAACGGGGCAATTAGTTTAGGTGGGAGAATGATTGAAAAAGGCCTTTGGGATGAGGCTAGTATTCAAAATTTTGAAGAGTTTTTACCTACTAGTGTAGAATTCTTTTCAAATGCAACTCTTCATCCAAGTAGCATTGCTCAATCACAAGCTAAATTTAAAGAAACTGCACGGGTTGCGATGTTATCATCTACTATGAGTTACGATGATAGTGCTAAAAAAGTTGCATAAGACTAAAGTGAAAACTTTAGTCTTTTATTATGTTAGGAAATACTTTTCTTCTTTTATTATTTATGATAGAATGGATATATTGGAGGTGTCCTATGACCAATAAAGAGCTAGCGGACTTATTGTTGCCTAATGTCGATTCTGATATCACAAAATATGAGAATATGTATCCTGAAAGAAATCTAGATGAGAAAGCTATTGTTACTCGTTTTGCCCCAAGTCCTACTGGATTTGTGCATATGGGTTCTTTGTTTCAATCTTTTATTTCTAGAAAGGCAGCATCGGATACGAATGGGGTATTCTTTTTAAGAGTAGAAGATACTGACCAAAAGAGATTAGTGGAAAATAGTGTGAAAGGCATTGTTGATGATTTAAAAAATTTTGAGATTGATATTGATGAAGGAATGATTAATGAAGAAGAGGAAAAAGGAGCTTATGGTCCTTATATTCAAAGTAAGCGTAAAGAAATCTATCAATCTTTTGTAAAATATTTGTTAGAGCAAGGAAAAGCTTATCCATGCTTTTGCTCAGCAGAGGAAATAGAAGAAACCAGATTATTGCAGGAGAAAAGAAAACAGAGAATTGGCTATTACGGAAGATTTGCAAAATGTCGTAAATTAACACCAGAGCAGATTAAAGAAAAAGTAGAGGCTGGAGAATCTTATATTATTCGTTTAAAATCCCATGGTGATTTTGAACATAAAATTAAGGCACATGATCTCATTAAAGGCGCATTAGAATTTCCAGAAAATGATTTAGATGTCGTTATTTTAAAGACAGATGGTCTTCCAACTTACCATTTTGCGCATTTAGTAGATGATCATCTAATGAGAACTACTCATGTTATTAGGGGAGATGAATGGCTTAGTTCTTTGCCTCTTCATCTACAACTATTTGAAACTTTTGGCTTTAAAACACCTAAGTATGCCCATATTTCTCCTATTATGAAGGAAGAAAATGGTATTAAAAGAAAACTTAGTAAGAGAAAAGATCCAGAAGCTGCAGTTAGTTTTTACCATGAAAAAGGAATTCCAGTAGAAGCGGTTAAACTCTATTTAATGACTTTGGCTAATACCAATTTTGAACAATGGTATGATTGTAATAAGGATAAAACTTTAAATGATTTTCCATTTGATTTTAAAAAAATGTCTAGTAGTGGTGGATTATTTGATGTAGAAAAATTGATGAATATTTCTAAAAATTATATTAGTAGGCTTAGTGCGAAGCAAGTATATGATGGATTAGTCGCTTGGGCGAAAGTTCATGATGAAGAGTTTTATCAAACTTTAATAGCGAACCCAGAATATGCTACTTCTGTATTTAATATTGAAAGAGAGCAAAAAAAACCAAGAAAAGATTACAGCTGTTATTCAGATATTCGTGAATTATCTTGGTATATGTTTCCAGATCTTTACGATAAACATGACAAAGAATATGTTTTTCAAACGATTTCCGACAAACAGGAAATTGCTAATGTATTAACATTATATATGGAAAAATACTATCATGAAGAAGATACCAAGGAAGAGTGGTTTGATCATATGAAAGATTTGGCCCAAGAACTTGGATATGCCCGTGAAGTAAAAGAGTACAAAGAAAATCCAGATGCTTATAAAGGACACATAGGAGATATCAGTTTAGTACTTAGAATTGTTTTAACTACCAAATCAATGACTCCCGATTTATATGACATTATGAGACTTCTTGGCAAAGATACTATTTTTGAAAGATATCATAGTTGGATAGAAGGAAATCAGTAATATAACAATAATAATATAGTAGAGGTGATGATATGACATTACTCGCTATATTATTTTTTTTGTTAAAACAAGAAATGATTATCCCGGTTTATGAGTATCATGTATTAGAAGAGATACGATATGTAGAGGTAGAAGGGGGAAAGGACGTCTTACTAACCCTTCAAGATAGACAAATCAAACTAGATAATAACAAAAAAGTAGACTTAGAAAACTATTATCCAATCTCTTTAATTTCTATTACCGCTACGAGTTTTCAGAAGATTACCTTTTATCATGATGATGAAAAAGTAGCTTCCGTATCGTATCAAAATAAAAAAGATTATACACCGCTTGACTATCATTTTAGTAAGCATTATTGTAGACAATTTTCACTTACAAAAAGGGACGAAGAAATTGGTTTTTCTTGGTATCATACCAAATATTTTAAAATTTCACTTCTAAATTTATCTACTTTTGTCGAAAGAATAGTTCAAAATCCAAGAATATGTTAAAGTAAAGATGGAGAGTGATAGAGTGCTAGATATTGAAACAGAATATAGGGAGGGAATTTTGTTTGCTAGATTAAGTGGAAAACTAGAATCTCGGTCCATTTCTTTTTTCAAACAAAAAATTTTAGAATGGAAGGAGGATGGATTTACAGATATTGTATTTAATTTACATGATCTCGAGGAAATAGATAGAGAAGGTATTAATACTTTCTTTGAAGCTTACCAGATGATTCATGATAAATCTGGTCATAGTTTAATCTGTGGTATGAATCATCATATTAATCAAAGTTTAAAACAGTCTAAAATTTTAAATTATATTTATGAAATTTCTGATGAATTAAATGCAATTAAGGTGATGAAATGGAACAACTAGAGCTTGAGGCTCTAATATTAGAACATAAGAATTTAGTGTACGCTATTATGAAGTATTTTCCTACTTATCCAAATAAAGATGATTTGTTTCAAGTAGGGTGTATTGGTCTTATTGAAGCTTACAGACGTTATCAGGATGATTTTCATACTAAGTTTTCTACTTATGCCTATAGTTATATATTAGGAGAAATGAAAAAACTAGTACGTGAAGATAGAGGAATTAAAGTTAGTAGAACGACACACTCTCTACATTTAAAAATTGAAAAAGCTAGTATTCTTTTATCTCAAAAGTATATGAGAGAACCTACCATATCCGAAATAGCCAATTTCTTAGAAGTGGATGAGTCTCTAGTAGTAGAAGCCTTTTATAGCAGTAGTGCTCTTTTGGATGTCGATCAAGTACCCGTTAGTGTGTATGATAATATTGATGATCAAATTTATCTACGAGAACAATTAAAAGAATTGAGTAGTGAAGAATTAGAAATCTTAAATAGTAGATATCTAGAAGATCGTACACAAATGGAAACTGCTAGTCTACTAGGAATTAGTCAAGTCCAAGTATCTCGCAAAGAAACAAAGGCACTACAAAAATTAAAAAACAAATTAGTTGCATAAAACATATTGAAAAACCTGTTTGTTTATGTTAAAATCAATATGTAGCTTGTTTTGGAGTAGTACTCAAGAGGCTGAAGAGGCGCCCCTGCTAAGGGTGTAGGTCGGGTTAACTGGCGCGAGGGTTCAAATCCCTCCTACTCCGCCATATGGATTTTATGCCTTTATTTTAAAGGCTTTTTTTATTTTTTGGTCTTGTTTTTGGTCTTGTTGTTTGTTGTTTATTAATTCTACTATTTCACTTTGTATGTCATCAAATAGGTGAAGATAAGTATTTTGCATAACTTCAATAGTGTGACCCAACCTTGCACTTGTCATTATAAAGAATTTTTTGGTATCAGTTTGTTTTCCCTTTAAGTATTCGTTTATAAGAAATGACACATGGCTGTGCCGGAATTCATGTATTGTAATTCTTCTAACATTAGAAATTGCAAAATATTTGTCTTTATTTAAATCAATTTTGTGTTCTTTGAGCGGTTCGGTGTCACCAAAAACAAAATGATTATTGTTGAAATTTTTGTTTTCCTTTTTTAAAGTGTAATATTTATTTAAAATTTCTATAAGATTGTCATCCATATCTATCTTTCTGTTCTTTAAATTTTTTGTTGACGTGACTTTCCACTTGGCTGTTCTGGTTTTTATTGTCAATGTTTTAGTGATTAGAATTTCTTTTCTTTCAAAATCAATGTCATTCCATGTAAGAGCTTGAAGTTCTCCTTTTCTCATACCTGTGTAATATAAGACATTAAAGAAGGTGTACCATAACGGATCATTAACGGCGGTTATGAAAGTTTGAAATTCCTCAAATGTTATATATTTTAATTTGTTTTGTATAATTTTTTCTTTATTTTCTTGAGTTTCTTTAAAATTACCAACAATCTCTACCACGTTAATTCTTAACTTAAAAAATTTTATTGCTGTTTTTATTATAGAAGACATAACCGTGTTACATTTGTTTTTATATTCTATTGAATAATTTTTGTTGTTTAACCATTCGTGCCATTTTATAATATCTTGTTCATCCAAATCATATATCTGCGAATTTTTACTAAAAAATGGAATTATATTACTTTTAATTACGCTGGTATGCCCATAAACAGTTGATTCTTTACTTACTTTTTCCAATTCTAAAACATATTTATCTACTGTTTCGCCTAAAGTAATATGTTCATATCTATTAAATTTTTTATTTTGTAATCTTTTTTCTTCACATTCGGCTTCTTTTTTTCCGTCACGGCCAAGCCAATCTTTATTGTGTTTTGTAATTTGTTTTCTTTTTCCATATTCATCTGTTATGTAAGTTCTGATAAACCATCTTCTTTGACCATTTACAAGATTCTTTTCCTCATATACTGGCATATTTCTCCTTTCCGAAACGCGTATGATACACGCATTTTCTTTTTTTGTCAAATTATACGAACATCTGTTTACTTTTTTCTAAAATAATTATATAATAAAATTAAATACAAAATCAGTACAATTTTTCAATAATTGCAAAAAAGAAAGGAAAGTGGGATTGTGTGTAAGATAAGAGTTAGTTGTTTGTTGTATGCTGTAAATCAATGCTGGAGACCGCCAGTATGACGGATATAATTGAATTATACACAATACTGCGGAACGAAGAATTGTACGATATGTTTATGGAATATTTGGCAATAAAAAAAGGCACTATTGATTAGTACCTTTTTGATTTAAAAAAATAACATTAACAACAACACAATAGGCCATATTATTGCCATACATCCAGCCATTTCATTTAAGTCTTTTTTCTTTAATCCAATTTCTGAATAGATTGATTTTCGTTTCCTAGCCATTCTTTTTATCCCTCAATGTTTCTACGACCAACATCGCTTTTTCAAATTCTTCTAAAGTAAAATCTTGCCCAGCCATTAGTCCTGCTTCTTGGCATGCACTTCTTAATTTCTCGATTTTCGCATGATCATCCTGGTTTAGTCCAAG
>CANRDU010000030.1 GCA_947629445.1 uncultured Bacilli bacterium | reverse complement strand
TTCCACGGAAAAATTACAGGATTATCAACTGAGTTCACTAAACCAGTAGGACAAAAAGTTGTTACTGTAACAGAAACTCCCTAAACCAGCCCAAAAGACGGTAACGATAAACTTACCTGAGGGCGAAGTTTTAGGAATAGATGTAAGCACATTACAAGAGGTTGAGCTTAATGATACTAAGGTAACTGGTACTTCTAAATATGTTGATAGTTTTCCTAAATTTAGCAAAAGTGCTAAAGGTAACTTCCTAGCAATTAAATGTGATGAAGCTACTAAAGGTGAAACAATCAATTGGGAATTATCAGAAGCTAAAACTAAAGGCAGTGGTACTCTAGATGAAGATGGTATCTTAGTAGTTCAATTACATTCAAACACACAAAAAATAACACTTAAGAACGACGAAACATCTAAAGTGTTGGACTTAACAGGACTTACATTAAGCCCTAGTGAATAAAAAACGTAAGGAAGTGTATCTATGGACTATGTTATAAAAGAAATCAAATGTGATAACAATATAGTATCAAAATTAGTTATAACGAATGCTAATGATGAAGTTGTATATTCATATAATGATGACTTATTAGAACAGCAAGTGCTTGAGATGAGATTAGAAATTCTGGGCGATGTAGCCAAAACTGATAAAGACAGTATATTCAAGCTAAAACTCAAACAAGCCAAATATGTCGCATTAGATACACTTTATCCTTATCATCAAGAAATAACAGAATTACCAGATAGAATAGCAAGAGATTGGCAAGTAAGATGTGCTATTGAATTATACAACGCTAAAGATAGAAAAGGTGTTCAATCATATTCTGAAAATGGTTTATCAGTATCATATTTAACAAGTTTATTATCAAGTGACTTGCTAAGTGAATTACTACCACCAAAGGCAGGTATTCCTAGATGATAACTGATATAAACTTTAATCCAAATGATTGGAAACAAGATGTATATATAGCAAGTAAAACAGGTGTTACTTATGATGAAGATGGTAACGAAATATCAACTTACGATAAACCTAACGAAGAACCATACAAATTTAATTATCAACCTGTAAATACTGATGCCGATATTGCAGAATTTGGTGAGAATGCAAAAATAATGAAAAAAGCTGTTATTCCAATTTCATGTAAAGGACAATTTAAAGAATTTGATGTTGCCTATTTAGATGGTGTAACTCCTGAAGGTGAAGCAAACAATGGAGATAACGCAAACTATAGATTATTACCACCTAGAGATGGTAATGCAGTTATAATTATATATTTTGAAAAACTTACAGGAAAGTAGGGAAAGTATGAGAGAAAAAGCGTATGAACTTATGAATGCAATTTATAAAGAAGAACAAAAAGATAAAATTGCAAAGACGAGAAATGCTTTTACTGATGTTGTTGCTTACATATTGGAAAATATGGAAGACAGTAGAGAAAAAAGTTTAGTTTTAACTAAATTAGAAGAAGCATGTATGTGGGCAATAAAAGGAATTACTAGAGAAAAGTAGGTGTATTTATGTACAAATTTACAAATGGTATTGTAGTTTTTGATGAAAAAACTAGAGACGCTTATATAAAAGTAGGTATGAGGCTTGTTAAAGAAGAAAAACCAAAAGAGGTAACTGATGAAAACAGTTCTAACGATGGAACTATCGAAGAAAAGCCTAAACGAAGCAATAAAAAATCTAAATAGATTTAAAGAAGCCTATTCAAAAGGCATCGATAATGCCGTCAAATATGCCACAGAAACGATGTATAACAAGGTATTAGAGTATTGCTATGCTAATGGTATTTCAAATCATACAAGCCAAATAAAGTGGGAATATGACGATAATACAAAAACAGGTAGAGTTTGGACTAATGATATGGTAATCATTTTTAACGAAATGGGAACAGGTATCACAGGTGCAAACAATCCACACCCTAATCCTGATGGACCATTTAAGTCATGGAGATATGATGTAAATGAGCATGGAGAGAAAGGCTGGAAGTACCCTAAAGAAGATGGCACATTTGGTTGGACTAGAGGTTTACCAAGTAGGCATATGTTCTATGATGCTTTCAATGACATAAAAAACGAAATAGGCAATATTGTGGATATAGAAATAAGAAAGACAGTAGGTGATTTATATTGATAGTTGAAGATATATTTGAAAATACAATTTATCCTAAATTAAAGGAATATGTAGAAAAAACATCAATATATAATCCATTACTTACTAAGAAAATGCCACAAGAAAGCAAAGTATTTCCTATTGTACCTGTTAAATTATTACCAGTAGAAAATAAATATAATAACTTATCATATGGTGAAGAAACATATACATTTGGAATTGATATTGGTGTATATTCTACTGATAAAACAATAGAGAGTAAAAAGGTATCTAAAAGAACTATTTGTAATGAGGTTACAAGTGTTATAGTTGATTATTTTAAAACGAATTATCATGTAACAATTAAGACAGAATTAGATGCACAAAATGTTGATAGTAATGTTCATAGAAATACTATAAGAATAACTGGTAAACTTGATACAAAATATGGATTAGATAAGTTAGTTATTTATCCAAATTAAAATGTAGCACTTCAAATTGTAAGGGAATTACAATGAGAGGTGAAAGAAAAATGAACGAACAAGCAATGATTGACTTAGGTATTGAAATAAGAGTTAAAGATCATGGGGAAGGAAAATTCCCTAAAGAAAAATTAGTCGCAGTAAAGGGTGCTCCAGCAACTGGACAAGCAGGAGGTAATGTAGAAACCACTACTTCAAGCGACCCTGTTAAAGTATATGTACCAGATAGACCTGATACAGGAGATATGGACTTCATTTATAACTATTGTGAAAAGAATTACAATGCAGTAAAAGAGGTATGTGATAACACAGCAAAAGATATTCTTATCAAATATCCAGATGGAACAGGTTCTGTATATACAGGTGTATGCCAAACTTGGAAGAATGAAGTATCTGTTGGTGGAGTTATTGAATGTACTTTACATACAGTACCAAGTACTCAAATTGAGGACAAGACTTCTGTTGAAGTTACAGCATTAATTGATGCAGGAGAATAATAGAAAGTAGGGAAAAGTAATGAAAAAATTAGATTTAAAGATTGGCGAGAAAAACTATGATTTACGACTAAATAGAAATTCTATTAAATGGCTTGAAGCACACGGATTCGTGTTAGATGATTTGGACAAAAAAATTGTTACATATCGTGATTTGTTATGGACAAGTTTATTTGTCGCAAACTATGTTAACACAAATGTTAGCGAGATAGAGTCATTACGCGAAGAATACATCAAGGAAAAGGGAGTTAATATGTTTAACAAGGTTATTTCCTTTGCAATGAATGAATACTTAGCTTTTCTCAATGCCCAGTTCGATACCAACTCGAAGACGAAAGAGAACGACGAGGAACTAGCGATAACAGAAATTTAGAAAAAGAAACAGATGATAAATACAAAAATTTAACGGATTATTTTTATTCGTTAGTACCATCTGCAATTCTATACGGTATGTCTATGAAAGAATTTTGGGAAGATGACCCCGATTTGTTCTGGGCATACCGTTTTTCTTATTTCGAAAAAGTGAACATGGAACAAGAATCGTATAATCATCGAGCATGGTTACAGGGAGTGTATTTTTACGATGCGTTAGTTGTAGCATTAACCAATGCTTTTAGTAAAAGTAAGATTTACTACCCTAAAATGCCTTATGGTGCTGTAGAGAATAAAGTTCCACTTGAAGAGAAAAGAAAAGCAGAATTAGAAATACAGGTAGCCGATATACGGGCGAGAATAAAGCAAGTAAATAAAATAAAAAGTAGCATTACTGCCGACAAGGGAAATATTGAAGGTGGTGGAAATATAAATGGATGATCAAACATTAGAGTTACAAATTAAATCCAACATGGAACAAGCAAAAGGCTCTATTGATGGCATTGTTAATCAGTTATTATCAATGAGTGGTGCCATAACCAATGTATCTACTAAAATTGATGCTAATGGCAAATTGACTTTGAAAAGTTTGACAACAGTAACAAAAGAAGGGGATAAACTTGTTAGAACATTTCAAAAAGTAGATAAAGATGGAAATCTAAAATTAGCCTCATCATCAGCAAGAATATTGAGTGAAAATATTAAAAATGCTGGCAACAATGCGGCTGCATCAACTCCTAAATTTAGCAAAATGACAAACGTATTAAGTAAGTTTCTCACTGTTGCCACAGCTAGAAAAATAGGCAATGTCACTTTGGACTTTTTTAAAGAGGGAATTGATAGAACAGAACAATTAAACTTATTTAATGTAGTGTTTGACAATATTGAAAAAAACGGAGTACAAACATTTTCTACACTAGGAAAAGAAGCAACTCAGTTTCAATATAAACTAAAAGAAGCCTTTGGAACGAACATGACAGAAACACTAAAATATCAAGCATTATTTCGTTCAATGGGTGACAATGTAGGAATTCCTGATAATCCATCTTCATTGATGGCTGAGACAATGTCAAAATTCACTTATGATTTAGCCTCTTTATACAATCAAGAAGAATCGAATGTTGCAGAGGCATTACGTGCTGGAGTATATGCTGGTCAAACAAAGCCATTAAGAAGTTATGGAATTGACGTAACACAACAATCTATGCAACCTATTTTAGACGAATTGGGTATAGAACGTTCTGTAAAACAGTTATCACAAGCAGAAAAAGAAATATTACGATATATAACAGCATTGCGACAAGGACAAGTTGCGATGGGCGATTTTGCCAATACGGTGGAGTCTCCAAGTAACCAATTAAAAGTGTTTAGACAACAGTTAGTAGAGGCGAAAACAAACTTAACTGCCTTATTTATAGGAAGTTTTCAAAAAATATTACCATACGCCAATGCGATATTAATGGTTGTCTCTGAAGTGTCTAAGGCAATTGCTGATATGTTTGGTATAAAATTATCTGATTATAATAGCGGTATTGCAAGTCAAGAAGGTGCTTATGAAGATTTAGAAGACCAAATTGATGACACAGCCAAAGCCACCGAAGAGTTGAAAAGGAAAACACTAGGATTTGATGAAATTCACAACATCGACGAAAACAAAGATAACGGAAGTGGTGAACTTACAGGCGGAATAGATAAACGCTTGCTAGATGCAATTAAAGGCTATGACAATGGTATGGATAAAGTACGTATGAAAGCGACTGAAATTAGAGATAGGATTATGGAATGGTTAGGCTTTCATAAAGAAATAGACCCACTTACTGGAGAAACTATTTTTAAGTTGAATGATGGAAAAACAGTTTTTAAAACCATGTGGGATTGGTTAGAAAAAATATGGGGAGTAGGAAAGTGGTTCTTTAATAATATCGGAACAATTTTAACAGCATTCATAACCTATAAAACCATTGACACGTTAGGAACGGTTTTTTCTAAAGTCAATGATTTAGTTAAATTAGTAAAAGGCAACTCGGCTTTGCAACTCGGAATAACTGTTTCTGTCTCATATGTGATTGCAGAAGAAATTTCAAAATCAGATAAATATCAGGGATTAGCAAAATTTTTAAGTGGAAATGCACTAGGTAACGATGGAGATTATACTTTAAATAATATGTGGGGCGAAATACTTAAAGGAAACCCTTACAAATTAAATGAAGAAGATGTCGGTACCGATACTTATAATTCATTTTTAGACATATTAAAAAATCTTTATATTAGAGAAAAAAAAGGATTATCAGTTCCTGATCAAGTGGACGATTATATAAAACGATATGAACAAGAAATAGAAGAATATAAATCAGCCATACTAGCCAAACTTCAAGGTGCAAATTTGTATACTGGGGAATATACAGGAAGACAATACGCTCTCGACGACGAACAAATAGAAATTTTTAAGGGTAGAATTGCTGGATATGAGGATGCTAAAGAAACTATAGAGCAGTGGAAGAAAGCTAATCCAACTGGTAACAAACTCATTGGCGATGACAATGGCGTTAATATAGAAACTTATTCAGAAGCATTAAAAAACTATTTCAGTACATACCTTGATGGTGTTACTTCTTTGGATAAATACACAGAAGCGGTACAAAATAGTCAAACAGCTCATGAAAACGCGTGTACTTCTGTAGCGTTGTTAGTAGAAGCAATTACAAAACCAGACTATAAATTAACAAAAAAGGATATGGATGATTTAACAACTTCTTTAACGAATATGGAAGATTCTGTGCAGAAAAAAGGAAAAGACACAGTTACCGCTATTGACAAAATAACCCAAAAGTATGTTGAAAGAGGGTTAATGTCAAAAGAAGAAGCAGACCAAATAGTTCGCGATGCAGAAAGAGTGAAATTGGCAGAAGAAGGGCATACAAAAGAATATATTGATGAAGTTACAAAACTTCAAAAGAAACTTGATGACGGTAAAATATCGCAAAGTAAATTTAAAGAAGAATTAATGAAGTTAGACAAAAAATACAACGATTCTTCTACGGTAGTTGGTTCATTCGTTGATAAATTAGAGCTTCAAAACGATACTATAGATTTCTCCGCTGAAAATATGGATTCTATCAAGGAGTCAATAAAAGGTATGGCTTCAGAGCATGAGGCAGCAGCAAAAACTATAGAAACAAGCTCGAATAACAATAGAAAAGTTTTGGAACAATATGCAATCGATGCAAAAAAAGAATATGGTGAAGATTCTGAAGCGTATGCCCTAGCTGTGAAGGCTATCAAAGCCAGTGATGATGAAAGGACTCAAAGTATTGCTGATGTTGACGAAGCTTATAAAAACTATCTTTTAAACATTGTGGCGAATATGTATGAATCTGGAGATTTAATGTCAGCCGATGCAAAAGAAACGAAAGATTTGATTAATGAAGAATTAAAAAAATTGGGTGTTGATATAGATTTAACAAAAAACATGGATGATATTGCGAAACAATTAGAAATGAATGGTGTTAAAGTTGGTGGAGGCATTACTTTTGATGAAAGCAATGTTAAAAATAAAATCTTTGCTTGGACTACAAAAATCGGTTCATGGGCACAGTCTTATTTCAATAAAAATCCAATAGAACTAACAATGAACGGTAGTGTAAAAACAGTAACTTTTGCTCAAGCGGCTGTTGACAAAGTTAGATCATTGTTAGGTCTCGCCAAAGCGGATGGTGGTGCATTTTATGGTGGAACATGGCATAATATCCAACAATATGCAAATGGCGGTGTTCCAAGCCACGGCACTGTGTTTGTTGGTGGTGAACATGGACCAGAAATTGCTGGCCATATTAATGGAAGAACAGAAATTTTAAATCAATCACAATTAGCTAGTGTTATGTATAGCGCAGTAGTTAATGGAATGTCCCAAGTAATGAGTCAATATGCTGCTAATTCTAGTCAAGGAATACGAGTTTATGCGGAAGAAGGAATTATTGTTGAAAAGGTCGCAAAAGGATTTGATGAGAGTGTTAAACAAACTGGGTCTTTACCATTTACTATTCCTTAATAAAAAAGACTATATTTCTATAGTCTTGGGAAAACAAATAAAATAAATATCCCTAAAGCAAGCAGGATTAACAAAAATCTATCTTTAAATTTGTTAGTTGATGGATTTCTGCCACAATACGGACAAATGGTTGCACCTTTATTAACAATACTCTTGCACCAAATACATTGTTGAACTTCGATGGTGCTATTTCCACAATTCGGACATATTAGACAACCGTTTTCTAATTTACTACCACATCGACCACAAAATCTCTCCTGCATATAATCACTCCTACTAAAATTATATAACAAAACGAATAAAATGTGTAGCACTTTTCTTTCGAAGGGAAATCGAAAGATGGTGAAATCATGATACAAACATTCACTAATGGTCAATATATTTATACTTTGGCAAGTCCAGCACTTGTAGTTTCTCGAGTTAAAGTAAACGGTCAAGATATTTCTAAATATTTAACTGACCAATCTAAAGTTTCTTGGTATGATGTTTCTAAAAATAGTGGGCGTGATACTACTAATGCCAATGGAACAATGGTTTTAAATGTTATTAACCAAAAATATAGGTTGGATTTAGCCACAAGACCACTTACACAAGACGAACTAATCGATTTTTATGAAGAAATAGGGAAGGCACCAAAATCTACAGTAGAGTTTTTAAATCCGTTTACAGGGCAATGGAAAACAATCAAGTGCTACAGGGGAGATCGCTCTGCACAAACATTGCTTCCAAGATATGTAGAAGGAAAACTTGTTCAACTTTATAACGGGATTGGACAAGCATTAGTCGAATTATAATGGCAAGTATTAAATTTATTGAAGAATGCAAAGAGGATGCCAATTGTAATCGATTAGGAACAATAGTTGTAGATGGTTTGGAAGAACCGATAACCAATGATGATAACCTTCAAAGTTTTTCTATAGATGAGAGTTGCTATGTAAACGGAGACATTATAGGAACTGTATACATCAAAAAACTAAATGGTCAACTTTTAGCCTTACCAAATGACGTTAACTTAGCGGGAAAAGTCATACATGCCCGAATTGGTGTAAAATATGCCGATGAGAGCGTAGAATATGTCGAAATGGGTAAATATACTATCGAACATCCAAAGGACGAAGAAACGGCAGATATGTGTCAAATAACGGCGTATGATGACTTGACATTTAAAATAGACGATGAATATGTGTGTGGAATTGATTATTCTAGTGGAGATAAGACTTTAACAGATTTGTATATAGATGTCTGTGGTCAATTAGGACTAATTCCTAAAACGGCAAATATTTTAAATGGCAATGTTCCTATTAGTGCTAATCCATTTACGAATAAAGAGAAAAATAGATTAGTTTTACAAACAATAGGAAAAGTATCTTGTTCTTACGTAGTTATTGATAAAGAAACTAACGAGATTGATTTATGTTGGCTGAGTGAAGAGAAAGAACCAAGTTATACCTTTGAACGAGGGGATTATATCTCTTTAGAAGGTGGGAAAATACAATATGGTCCAATTAATACGGTAATTATAAAAAATAGTCAGATTGATAGTGAAAATGTAACCAAAAGTGATGAAGAAAGCGTTCAAAGAAACGGGGAACACTCCATTGCAATTAGTGAAGATTATATTCTATACAATCAAGACTTAAGAAATCTAGCCATGACCGCTATTTATGGTAGATTGCTAGGACTAAAGTATATAGAAGCAAAGATAACAACTTTATATGGTAAACCATTTTTAAGATTAGGTGACAAGATAAGAATTATAACAGGGAATGGTTATATAGATACTTATGTATTGATAAATTCCTTTACTTACGATGGCACTTTTAAGAGCATAATTGATAGTCCTGTGTTAACTGAACAAGAATTAAAGGCAAAGCAAAAGGAATCTCTGTCAGAGCGAATCAGAAGAACAGAAGTAGAAGTTAATAAGCAAACAGGCACAATACGTGAACTTGTTGAAGAAGTAGACGAACAAACATCTAAAATTTC
>CANRDU010000029.1 GCA_947629445.1 uncultured Bacilli bacterium | reverse complement strand
TCAATAAATATGATTTAATATTATCTTTAAATACAACTTTCATATTTTGCCTTTCTTTCTACTACAAATTACTATTTGTTTCAGTAATTATTATATCACTTTTTTGCGTTTTTTCCTACGATGTCTATGCAATTTTAATTTAAAAAGTTGCCATTTAAGTGGAATAACTTTCTTACTCCAAGGACCAAATAGTTCCGAGTAATATCTAATCATATTTTTAGTGTATGTAATTTCTTTATTCATGACTAGTTGCTCTTTCTTACGGCTATCTTGGTTTTATCATATACATTGATATAATCTGCTATCCATGATGGTATCTCATCATCGTTGTTAGCTTTTAATTCTTTAACAAATGCACGGAGACTATTAGCATTTACTTGTTCTTGTACTAGGTCGCCCGCATTGTTGTTACGAAGAGCCTCAAATAGTTCTTCTTTTCGTTCTGCTTTGGCTGATGCGAATGTTTCTACTCGTAGGCTATATGTGTGTCCATTTCGTTTGAAAGAGTCAAGTTCTGCTGTTACCATGGCTGTTACTAGTTCTTGCTCTACTTCTTCGATCATAGCTGTTGTTTCTTTCATTGCTTCTTCTAGGTGTGATTTTGCTTCTCTTAATTCTTGAAGTCTATCTGCTAATGTTAAATCAATGTTATTCTCCATCTTTATTATCCTCGCTTTCTATTTCCACTGTTTCGATTTCAGCTTCTTCTTTTATTTTTTTTGCTTTGTTGTATCTTCTTTGGTCGGCATCATATTCCTTTTGTAATTCTTCTAGTTCATTCTCTAGGTTGTTGATGATGATTCTCGTTTTTTCAATTTTATTAAAATCTCGAATTGATATTGAATTAAGGCAAATGATGTATTGTTGTTTTAGCGTTTGAATTTGTTTTGCTAATGTTGGATACTTCTCTTTTAAGGTTGTTAGTTCTACTACTCTTTGATGACCAATTTCCCATACTTGGTCTAGCACTTCTTGTGTTATTATTGATTTCATTTTTTCTCTCCTTTAAATAAATTTATAAATATTTTTTCCAATACATTTACTACGATAGAGTTACCTGCTTGCTTATAGAGTTGAGTATTACTAATTCCTACACTTTTGGCTTTATAAAAATCAGCATCATCAAAACCCATTAGCCTCCAACATTCTAGTGGTGTTAGTTTTCTTATTCGCAAGTTTGATTCTTTAATTTTTTGTAGGCTATTATTTGATTGAGCATTTATCGTTGTTGATATGCCATCTGTATTTAACACAATTTTATTCATATTGTGCCATCCTTCTCTTTCAAGTGGCTCCTCATATTTTATTTTCTTTTCTACAACTACTCCAACATCTGGTGTGGTTTTTATTGTTTGGATTTTGTCCTTTTGTACTACCCCTCGTTTTTGGTGTGGTCTGTTGATATAGACACCATCGCCATCTGTTGCTTCGGCATAGCCTTTCTTTGTTGCCTCTGGTATTCTTATTAAGTGTGCCGCCGATGATGTAGTGCTACCACATTCTCCTGTGATAGTTTTGGCAACATCCTTAACTTCCTTTTTGTTATAAGGATTGAATATCTCTGGCATATAACCATTTTCTTCTATAAATTCATCATATTTTCTTTTTACATAGTTATCTTCTGGTCTTGATCCTGCAGTAGTTTTTATAGTATTTGCTACCCTACCATCATCAAGTTCATGTGGTTTGAAACATTTACCTCTTATATAACCATTACGATTTGTCATATCAGAAAATGTCTTTATCATTCTTTCGCTCAAGTAGTATTTTTCCTCGACCTCATCTTCCAATAAATCCTTGAGTTTAAGTCTTAATTCTTCTTTTTCTGGGAATATAAATTCTTGGTCTATATCTTTTCTAATTGATACAATGAATACTCTTTCTCGGTGCTGTGGTATTCCATAATCTTTAGCATCTAATACTTGCCAATAATTGTTGTATCCTGCATCATCTAAATCTTGCAAGATGCTTTCAAAGGTATCAGCAAACTTTTTGCTTGTTAGTGCTTTTACATTTTCTATAAGTGAGTATTTTGGTTTCTTCTCTTTTAAGATTCGTAATCCATCATAATATAAACCACTCCTAGTTCCTTCATGAATTCCCGCTTGTTTACCTGCAATGCTAATATCTTGACAAGGAAATCCCCATGTTAAGAAATCAAAGTCTGGGAGTTCTTTCTCATTAATTTTTGTTATATCCCAATAGTTTTTTATTTCTGGTTCATCGTGTATCACTGAATAACTCTTACTTGCGTATTTATCTATCTCGCTATATCCTACAAGTTCATATTCTACGCCAATCCTTTTTAGTGCTTTTTCTGGTCCTCCAATACCTGAAAATAGACTAAAAAGTTTCAATGTTATTCTCCTTTCTTGAAATAGTCTTTCCAATTATCTACGATATTTTTGGCTATGTCCTCTTTACTTTCCAAAGCCTTTATAATCTTTTCATCCACTGTGTCAGTAGATATTAAATTAATATAAGTGCAAGTATTCTTTTGACCTATTCGGTGTGTTCTTGCTATGGCTTGACTATAATTTGAATAATTAAAATCAAGACTATAAAAAACGGCAGTGTCAGCTGCTGTTAATGTTATGCCGAGACCGGCTGTTTGAATTTGTGCTATGAATAATTTTACATTATCATTGTTTTGAAACCTATCTCGCATCTTACCACGATCCTCGGTTTTTATTTCTCCTGTTATATAGGAATATTCTATTTCTAGTTCTCGAGCTAGTGCTTTTATGGATTCTATCTCTGGTATAAATCTTGCAAAGACAACAAGTTTCTTTTTGTTATCGATGATGACATCTTCTATAATATCTTTTAATTCATTAAGTTTTGCTTTTGATATTACTTGGATTCTTCCTTCATCATCTTTCACGTGTCCTCCAGCAATTTGGGATAATCTTATCAGTTTAGTTAAGATGTTTGTTGCTGTGATTTCTCCATCCATAAGTTCTGCGTAGCTTTCTTTTACTACGGTGTCATATACTTTTCTCGCTATTGGTTCAAGTTCACAATATCGATTTAAGAATATCTGTTCCGGCAAGTCTAGGGCTTCTTCTTTTGTAATTCGATAGGCTATGCTGTGAGCTTTACTAGTTAGTTCATCCATATTCCTATATCGAATAATTTGGTGGTTATAGTATCCACCCATCACGGCATAATGATTTCTAAAAGCATAATAACTTAATCCGAATATGTTAGGATCAAGAAATTTCCACTGACTAAATACATCCATAGGACTATTTTGTACTGGTGTTCCTGTAAGTATTAATTTATAACTTGCTTTGTTTCCTAATCTATGAATTGTTTTACTTTGTGTAGCACTAGGATTTTTTATCTTTTGTGATTCATCACATATTATCATATCAGCCTTGTATAATGTTAGTTCTCTTTCCATTCTCCAAGTGGCTTCATAATTGATAATAGCAATTTTTAATCCTTGCTTATGATTTAACGAGCGAAGTTTCTTTTTTCGATTATCCATAGTTGTACCAGTTATGGATTCTATGTTGTAATCATAATCAGCAAACTTTTCGAATTCTTCTTGCCAAACACTTATGATTGATGTAGGACATATTATTAATACTTTTTCTATTTTATTACTTTTATAGAGTTGTCCTATAATGGCTATTGATGTGAGACTTTTTCCCAGCCCCATATCCATTAGTAAGGCAGCACATCCTCTTTCTTCTAATTTTTCAAGAGCAAAGTCAAATGCTACCTTTTGGTGATTGTACGGCTTTACCTTTATTGGCAGTTCCATCTTTCTGATCTCCTTTCGTTTTACTGCTGCCTACTTTGGTTTCTTCTTTTTTTAAATCCAAGTTAAAGATAGAATATATTTTTTGTTCATCTGCTCCAAGATAATCTGCAACAAGTGGTAGTGTACCTTTGACTTGAATTTTCTTTTCCATGGGCATCACCTCCTTTACGGCAACAAAAAAAAGAAACCTAGTAGTTTCCTTAATTGTTAGCTGTAAACTTCGATGCCTAATGCCATAGCAAACTTTATATATGCTAATTTTTTTAATTCTCTAAAGTTTCGTAGGCACATATGACACTGTGGCATTATTTGTTCATCTGATAGTGTCATATCCGTTAGGTATTTTAAATATAAGTATTTCCTTTCATCTTCATCTAGTCGATTAAATGCAGCAATTATCTTGGACACATATTCTTCAATTTTTCCTTCCAAAATAATTTTCTTAATAACATAATCTTCGACATTAGATTTTGTATTTCTTACCGATGCACTACCTCCAAATGATAGTCCGTATTTTGCTGTCATTCTTGGGAGTTGATTTTCTTCTAATCTTAATAATAATAGTTTATATAAATTCATCATATTCTTTACTGCATTTTTTGTTTCTACATAATTTACTGACTCAAATATATCGGTCATAAGTTCCTCTCTTTCCTTTCGATACTACTTTGGGTACTGCAAACTACTTTTTCAAACACAAAAAGGAAATACTGTTGTTTTAAGTATTTCCGATATTTTCAATTCTTGTAACTTATGACTCTCGACAGCATTATACAAAATTCTTTGCGTATAATTTGTCGAAGCAAAGTATCAAACTGTGATTATTGTATATTTTTGTTTTTTATAGGTGGTTGTGTTTTTTATTGGCATAATTTTTACGACTTTATTCGCATCCATATTTTCAAACTTAATGTCATCGATTTCTATTTCCATAGTATTAACTTTATAATGCTTTTGGAGTTCTGATATGAATTCATTGATTTCTTTCTTGGTCTTTACTGGTGATACCAAGATGTTCTTATCATCTTTCTTAACTGTCATATCCATCAGTTTTTCTTTCATCATAAATGCTAAATTAAATATTTTATCTTCTCTAAATTCTATATGTGTTATCTTGACATTCTTTTTCTTTGGATCGTATTTAATTTCTATTTGTTCTATATATTCAGCAACAATTTTTCTTCTTTGTTCTACATCTAGTTGATTCCATATATCTTGAGCCTGTGAATAATATAAATCACTTTGTCGTTTTTGGATTTCTTTAATTGTTGCATATAAAGTAATATCCATATCTTCTGTTATTCGCACATCTCGTTTTACCTTCTTTTTGATTTCGTTATTAATGGCTTCTTTTTTAGTTTTTATATAACGCATTTCATCTTTGAAATCATTTTCTGATATAAATCCATCAAAGTATCCTTTTTTTACTCTACCTTCTCGCTTTTCAAGTTCTTCGAGTGACTTTTCGTACATTTCACTATTTTCGGATATTTTGGCTTTATTAGATATCGGTATTGTTCCGATATCAGCTATCATAAAATAATCTAGTATTTCATTTATTTCTTTTACAAAGGCTTCTTCAATTTTAGTTTCTGGGACATAGCCAACACCTTTACATCTCGTACATATATAATAACTATATTTAACTCCTGTATGACTCTTTCCTGGTGATCCTCCTAATACATCGTGTCCACAGCAAGGACATTTTATTTTTTGCATAAATATATAGGTTTGTTTTCTTTTGTTATGAAGTTGATTCTTACGATGTTGTTCTTGTAATTTAGTCCATGTTTGTTTATCCCATATAACTGGAGTTTCATATATGCATTCTTCTCCGGTTTCATCTTCTAAAAATTTACAGTGGAATTCTCCGGCATAAAATGGATTGTTAAAAGCCTTTTCTAGTCCACTTTGACTATATACTTTTAGGTGGGGAAACTCTTTTTCGGTTATTTCATATACTTGCCTACATGAATTTCCTTGTAAGTATAATTCGGCAGCTCTTTTCATATAAATGGCATATGGTTCATCAATAATAACTTTCTTTTTATCAGGTCCAGTTATATCTCTAGTATATCCTTTTGGAATATTAGCATAGTGTCCTTTTTCAAAAGCACCTATCATTCCTAGTCTAGTTCTTTCTGATATGATATCCAATTCATATTCTCCATGGGCTGCTTCCATATTAATTTGATATCTTCCTACTGCTGTATCAAAGTCCAAGTCATTCCATGATGTTACAATTCTACATCCATATTCCTTGGCTACAGCAATTACCTTTTGCGTATTGGCGACTCCTCTTACTAGTCTATCAAGTCGCCATACAACTACTACATTGATTTTTCCACTCTTAATGTCATTTAATAATTTTTGAAAGTCTTTTCTTTTATCTAGGTATTTTCCAGATATTCCAGGATCCCCATATTTATCATAAATTTTAAATCCACGATTTTCACATAATCTTGTTAAGTCTTTATCTTGCTCCTCGTAGCTATGACCTTCTCTTGCTTGATTAAGTGTGGAGACTCGCAAGTATATTCCTGCTATCCACTCTTTAGGTTCGTTTTTCTTCATTTTAAAAGATACCATTATTATCGACTCTCCTATTCAATAACTTTGGTATCTTTTCATTTTTAAATAATCTAGTTTTTAATTCTTCAAATAATTTCTTTGCTTCGCTTTCATATAGTATCATATATTTTTCATTGAAAGCATCGGCTTCTTCTTTCGTACTAAATCGTGCATAATATACAACTTTGTCCGATAGAATTATAAGTTTCTTCATAAGTCCTCCTCCTTTGCTTCTGGCTATCGCCATTATAACCATTATAGCATTTTTTGTTAACATTAACAGGCTCATCTTTTTAACGGATTTCTAACATTTTTTTAACAACTTTTTAATCCATTTCTAACGACTATTTACTATTTTCTGGTTATTTTGTTTATTCGAGGTAGGACTGCTGATACTCTATTTTTTAAAAATAATTTACTACTAATTCTCGTAATTTTTGGAAGGAGCAGCCATTTTTTGTATTGTTGATGAAGAATAATTCTTCATTGTATAAATGCTCCCCGTAGTATAAAATTACGACTTCTTTTTCTTCTGATTTTAATATTATTTTGTGTGGACTAATTGTTGATATGTTTGTTCCTACAAATTGCATCATATAGCCATTTAAGTAAGTAATTTCAAGGGTTTTTCTGCTCAAGTACCTATCGCACTTATCCTTTATTTCCTTTGGAAACTCTAGCTTTTTCTTTCTTATTCTCATGGTCTGATCCTCCTTTTTAGAGCATCATAAAACCCCTACCTCATTGTATTGAGATAAGGGTACCTTAAGCGAACCATAGTTGGGTTCGCATCATTTCTTCATGGTGCGCTCGAAGGGATTCGAACCCCTGACCTTTTGGTTCGTAGCCAAACACTCTATCCAACTGAGCTACGAGCGCATGCCACTTCCAATTTGAGAACACTTAAATAATATCATATTAAAATATTATAGTCAAGGTATAATTAACTTTTTTCTAGTATTGGAACGTAAATGGTTACTACCCATACATAAAAAAGGTTAATTTTTTAAGAAAATTCTAAAATACGATAAATATGATTAGACGTTTTCAATCAGTAGTGCATTACTTTACTTTTCTTAATATAAAATAAAAGATATTCTCTTTTACTTTTTCTAGAAGAATCTCCCCATATAGAAATATTACAAGGACACAAAAAATATAATATAAGGACATTTCCCAAAATTTACCTTTTTTAATGTTATAATCAAATTATCAAAATTATGTAAGGAGAAGTTGTGGCCTTATGAAGATTGTAGTTATTGAAAATAATAATGTCTTTAATATGCAAATATGTAAATATATTAATCAAGTTTTAATAGAAAATAACAAAGATTATGATGTAGTATCATTTTTGGATTATAATAATCAATTAAACATTATGATTCACGATAGAGAAATTAAAATCTATGTCGTTGACTTAAAATTAGGTAAATATTCTGCCTATGACGTATGTAGACAAATAAGAGAATCAGCATATGATTGGAATAGTATTATCATAATCTCTTCTTTTCACAATGCAAAAGAGGATTTTATTTCTATGCGATTAGCTATTTTTACTTATCTATCAAAAAAAATTAATTTTGAACAAAATCTCAAAGAATCAGTATTAGCTGCTATTAACATTTTGGAAAAAACGAAATTTTTATCCATTAATAAAAATTGTAAAATATCTATAAATGATATATGTTACATTTTAAAAGAAAAAAATAGTAAATACTGTTTTATCCAAACTCTAAATGATGATTACAGAATACGAAAATCACTGAAATCACTCGAAGAGGAGTTGAGATTAACAAGGAAAAAAAATTACCTTCTAATAAATGAAAACAATGTAGTTTGTAGTGATAAGAATAAAATTTTATTTCAAAATAATATAGAAATAAATTTATAATAATTATCTAACATTAAAACATATTGTCTCAAAAGAAATGATTCTATGTATAAAGAACTAGTACTCAATTTACATAGACTAATTGCTTACCATAACATATCATAGTAACATAACAAGAATTTTCTGCAAACTCCTTATTTTTACTCGAATCTTCTTTAGCGTGTACCATATTGCCAATGACAATCTCTTAACCGTCTAAATATATTATTTTAACATCTAATGTGTCTTTGACAAAAAGAAAAATTTCTCAATTTATTATAATTCTGCTAGTATTCTTTGTAGTAATCACCTCACCATTTAGATAATAAAAACGTACTTTTATCAAGCCGCTTTCCATTTTTACGAAAATTGAGTTTAGTATTAATTTTCCATAACTATATTACGTATTTTTTTACTCAAAATCTTTAGTAAGAAATTTATCTAGTAAACCTCCATTGTTTAAAATAGGAACATTTTCCTTCTTCATTTAGAGATATTTGAAAAATACCATCAATATCTTGTTTGATATTCGTTTTTGTCATTGTTCTTGTCATTTGTCAATTAATAATACAAACATTTTCATCAAAAGATATAATTTCATATTTATAATTGATATCTTTTTGATTTTCTTCTACTACATTCCATAAATTTACAATTTCTTCAAAGTTTTTACAAGGTTCATCAATTGGATTTTCATAATACTTAACATCTTTACTTAACGTTTCTAATGTTCTTCTCCAATCTAATTGTTTCCAAGATTCCATAAAATTTTTTGTCCAAATATCATATTTTTCTTTCATTTTTCTTATTCCTTTTATATTTCTATTATTGTTATTTGCTCATACCTATTAATTTGATAATCTATATCAATTTGTAGGTATATTATATATAATAAATACATCCCTTAAATTCAATTTTTTTAAAATTCGAACTATAAGTAGTCCGAGTCTAGTATCAATCTGGTGCCCTAAAGGAAGGAGTACAACAACTTTGTTATCTTTTCTACACCCTATTATTCTATAACAAAAAATTATTGTTGATTTTATATATATTGGTGCGCATTTTTCAATAAATAATTTTTCATTATTCAAAAAATAACCATTTTAATCTATTTATTTAATTTTCTATTTTCATCTATTGAATATGATGCAACTTGACAATTACCTAGCACTAAACCTGCTTCAACAAGGGATCCTTTTGGTATATTATCATTAAAATAACAAGCAACAGGAATACTTATACCACCATGTGCAACTACTAATATATTTTTACTATGATATTTTTTTATAATATCATTTAAAAAATTATAAACTCTTTGAAAAAATACTTGTATATTTTCAGCACTCTGAAATTGCATATTTTCATAATAATTCCAATAACCTTGAAAATCAAAATCTTTTGTTTCCATTCCTTCAAATTCTCCAAAATCTCTTTCAATAATTCTATCATCATAAATTATTGGAATATTTCTGTTTGTATTTATTACTTCTGCTGTTTGCCTTGCTCTCATTAAAGGAGAACATATAATTAAATCAATATCAATGTCAATTAATTTCTTTCTTGTTTCTTCTGCTTGCTTCAAACCATTTTGATTTAATGGTTCGTCACATCTACCCATAACTTTCTTTTGTACATTTCAATCAGTTTGACCATGCCTTGTTATATAAATCATATTTATACCTCCAGTCAATAAAATTAATCAGTAACGACAATTTTTTATCAAATTAACATTTACTAATTGTGTCAATTAGCAAGTGTGTTTTCTAAATTGTCAAAATTTAATATAAAAACATTGTATCAAAAACATTTGTTTGATATAATTTTCATAGGGAATATTAGTTGTTGAGTGTCTACCAAATCTCTTATAGAGAGGAGGTTTGATAAAGATGAAAACTAAGACTTTTGTTATAAAAGTTCTAAAGCTCATTGCTATCATTTTATTTCTCCTTATCGTTATGATAGTAGTAATAATCGAGTAGAGAAAATTTATAAACTATTATAAATTTGTCCCTCTCACACCACCGTACGTACCGTTCGGTATA
>CANRDU010000028.1 GCA_947629445.1 uncultured Bacilli bacterium | reverse complement strand
ATATCTTCCAGAGTACCATTTCACTTTATCACCTCCTACTTTATTATTATTGCTTTCTTTCTTTTTTCCTTTTTTTACAAAAATAAAAAAGAAAATAAGAGGTAAAATGAAAAGCAAAATAAAAACCGTTGAAATTCAACGGCTAATATTCTAATTGGTGACCCGTACGGGATTTGAACCCATGTATGCATGCGTGAAAGGCATGTGTGTTTAACCACTTCACCAACGGGCCACAAATGGTGGGCCTGAATGGACTTGAACCATCGACCTCACGCTTATCAGGCGTGCGCTCTAACCAGCTGAGCTACAGGCCCATTGAAAACTCAATGACTATTTCATTGTACCTTATTTTTTCTCTTTTGGCAATAGTTTTTTCATAGAATTTTCATTTTTTAAAAGGAAATTATCATTATTTGCAAGTATATCCTTCTTGAATTAAAGTATCACTAGCATCTCGGTAAGAATCATAACCAACAACCATGGATAAATTTTCCTTATCTTCTAAGGCAAGATTTTTCGTTTTCACTTTTAATTGAAAGCGAACTCCTTGGTCAATATCACTAACAGAATAAGAGATTCCTTTTTTATCATCATAAATAGCAAATTGATTTTCTAATGATCTTCTCATACTATTAGCATTTACCTCTGGATCCGTTAAAAAATAGTAGTCTATAGTTAAAGTTCCAGATTTCAATTCTTTTTTATCAAACACTAACTTAATTTCTTGATCTGCTTTGGTAGTTTCACTATCAACCATTCTTCTTGTACAAGTTAAAGTTGTATCTCTACATCCAACTGTCAATAATAGCAAGAAAATTGATAGAACCAACGACTTTATTTTCAAGAAAATCTCCTCCTCTTTTTAAGAACATTTATATCCTTCATTATAAGCATATAACTTTGCACTAGAATAATTTTTAATAGGATATCCAGCCTTGTTTAACTTTTTTTGATCAATCGTAGTAACATCTGGTATTTTCACTTCATAAACAAAACCATTAGATTTATTTTTTGTACTAATGCTTACCCCTTTCAAAGAGGATATTGGTTTATTAGCCTTTTTAATGGCTTCTAATAAACTGCTTTTTTTACCAGACTGTCCCTTTTTCATTGTAACTTCTTGAACAGACCTTAAACTAGCCATCTGATTATTCTTAAAAGTATAATAGTTCGTTGTCTTATTCGTTGAATATTCATCTTGAGTAGTACGAGTACAAGTTAATTCCTTAATAGGATTAGTATTCGTATTGGTATTCGTATTTACATTACTATGAGTGTTAGAATTAGTATTCTCATTTGTATTCGTATCCACATTGGTATTGGTTTCTGGGGTTTCATTGGAATTGCTATTCGATTCTTCTAATACATTAGAATTTTCTTCTGGAGTTTCATTTGAAGCAGTAGGTTTATTCTCATTAGATGCCTCTACTTTCTTATCATCCCCTTTTAATAAGAAAAATATTCCTACTCCTACAATTGCAACTACCAACAATAAAGTACCAATCATAGCAGGTCCTTTGAAAGATTTATTGTTAGAAGAATTTCCCTTACCCGTATCAGTACTTGGAGAATACGGTTGCACAACCCGTTGTGGATTAGAGGTTGAAGAATTTTGTGGGTATGGTTGTTGCATCATATATTGATTATTAGGATTTTGAGGATACTGTTGTACAACGGGCGGAACATTATAAGAAGTAGGAATCACAGAACCACTTGGCATAAATGAGGTTTGCATAGAAGAGCCACAAAACGGGCAAAAAGTTTTTCCTTCTTCTACCATTCTTCCACACTTTTGACAATACATAGTAACACACTCCCTATTCTTATTTTATTATATCACAAAAAAGAAGATTTTTTTCTTCTTTTTTTACCACTTATTTATTTTCTTCATCACTCACAATTTTACCATCTTCAATATTGATAATTCTATCAGCCTCTGCTGCTAACTCTTTATCATGCGTAATCATAATAATCGTCTGTTTATATTTTTGATTGGATAACTTTAATAGTTCTAATATTTCTTTACTTGCTTTAGAATCTAAGTTACCAGTTGGTTCATCGGCTAAAACTAGGGCCGGATGATTAATTAAAGCACGTCCAATGCTCGTTCTTTGTTGCTGTCCTCCAGATAATTCATTGGGAAGATGTTTTCTCCTATTTTCTAATCCTAAAATAGAAAGAATTTCTTCTAATCGCTCTTTTTCTACTTGAATGCCATCTAAACGACAAGGGAGTGTGATATTTTCCTCTACATTTAAAATAGGAATTAAATTATAGAATTGATAGATAAGTCCTACTTGTCTTCTTCTAAAAATAGCTAATTTATCATTATTTAACTTATAAATATCGGTCCCATTAATCATTACTTTCCCACTGGTTGGCTTATCAACTCCGCCAATTAAATGAAGTAAAGTACTTTTCCCCGAACCAGAAGATCCTACTACCGCCACAAATTCTCCTTTTGATACGGTAAAAGAAATATCATCAACAGCTTTAATTTCTTGTTCCCCTTTTCCATAAGTTTTACACAAATGTTCTACTTTTAATATTTCCATTATAACCTCCTATATATTTTCACTACGAATCGTTTCTATAATATTTTGTTTCTTGATTTTGTTTAGAGAATACGTCATTGTCATATAAATGATTAAGAAAACAAAGATAACACAAAGAAAAATAGCATTCCATGGAATTTGATAAGGGATAATAAATCCTTCTACAATCGTTGTATAGAGGAATCTAGATAGTAATAATCCGAGAACAATTCCTATCGTAAGAGACTTGACTCCATAGAAAAGACTTTCTAGACGAATCATATTTTGAAACTCTTTCTTTGTCATTCCAATTGCCTCTAGCATCGCAAACTCCCTACTTCTTAAAATTAGATTCGTCGTAATGGTATTAAAGACATTGGTAATCCCGATTAGGGCTACCATACCGATAAATCCATATAAGAAAATGGATACTGCTAATTTAGTTGCTTGCGATATTTTTAAATTTTTATCTAAATTTTCATACCACATATAACTAGCATCTAGTTCCCTCTCTTTCTCCTCTAGTGCTTGCATCACAGAATTAACATCCTTAGCATCGATATAAATGGTTAAGTCGAATTGATCTGGTTCGCTAGAAAAATTCATCTTTTGTAAGATTTCTTGATAATAAGAATCCGATACAATCAAGTAAGCAGCAGGATATCCTTCTAATGGTCTATCAGGAATAGAAAGCGGTCTTTGACTAGTTCCTTTCAAAATAGGAATAGAAAAAGGAACTACTTCAGACTCTCCATTTTCAAAATAGATAGAATGCTCAACCGATAGTTCATCTCCTTCTTTTACATTTAAAGAAGGAAGCAAATAATCTTTTTTCTCCCTGTAGAAATGCACATCATCAATTAAGATTGCTCCTTTTTCATAATCTACTCGTTTTCCTCCTATTTGATTTACAAAATAATCAAATTCATGCTCGCCAACAGCCATGATTTCTACATAAATTTTTATTTCTGAATTCATATAGTCTTGACCTATATAAAATTCACGAAAATCTTTATTCCAAAGTGTATTATCACTTACCGCAACGGTTACAGATTGCGTAATCGCATACCGATTAATCTCTTTATTAGTATCTAACATCTCAATAACAGAACTTAATTCTGCCCCAAATTTTTCTTTTGGTTGTTCGCTATCCCCATTAAAATTCAGTTGAATATTGTATTCAATCCCTTGCATATATAAAGTGGCTACACGATAAAAAGTATGAATACTATAAAACATGGCAATGAAGACTGTCACACTCACCACAATCGATACGATCGTTGTTCGATATTTTCTTTTACTTCTTTTTAAATTTTTGTAGGCTATCTCTCCACTCATGCCAAAGATTTTAGAAATGATTTTAGGAACTTTTAAGTTTCTCTTTTTGAATGAACTAGTTGAATTTCCTCGAATGGCATCGATTGCTGATAACTTAGAAGCATAGCGAGCGGGCATAAATGCCGATAAGAAAATCGTAAGAGCAATCGCTAAAAACATAAAAAGAATTGCATACCAAGGTAAATAATAATGAAAGAATGGTCTAGCCATAAAATCTGCAAATATATGATTCATAATCTGCACTAAACCAAAAACAGATAAAATACCTAGAATAAGGCCTATTGGAATAGCAATCAGTCCTAGAAAAAATCCTTCTAATAAAACTGTTTTAAAAATTTGTTTAGAAGTAGCTCCTACACTAGATAACATTCCAAACTCACGATATCTTTCCGATGCCGAAATACTAAAACTGCTCCGAATGGTAATCACCGATGCCGCAACAACAATCGCTAAAATAATAAATACTAGAGTATAGAGAACTAGTGCCATATTAGGTCCTACTTTTACTCCTATCGTATCTAATAAGTTCTCATTGATATTAAAACTTGAACATATACTTTCTTTACATTCCCCGTAATTGGATAAAGATTCTTCCATCGATTGCATCGTTTTTTCATAGTTACTCGGATGACGATAAAGTAAATAAAAGTCCGTGTAATCTCCTGGGGTATCCATTACCGTATAGGCTTTCATATAAGGATTATTCTGCTCGGCATAATGATGGGGTCTTTCCTCATCAATCAAAACAAATCCTACTAAGGTATACGTTTTCTTTTGGACATTGATTAGTTTTTCTTCCTTTTCATAGTCTTTATAGATTGTATCATATTGACCAGTCTCTTCATTATATTTTTGTTCCCATATAGAATCATTATAAGAAAGTGGTTTTCCCTCAAGATCTACTCTTATGCCCAGTTCTAAAGTAACGGTATCCCCAATGTGATAAGATTCCTCTAATAAAGTTTCATACTCGGCTGAAAAGGCAATTTCAGAATCATTTTCTGGTAGTCTTCCCTCAATCACTCGAATAGGATAATTCTCTTTCATATTCTCGCTAAATCCCATCACTTGAAGATAAGGTATTTTCATCTCTGCCGCAAAATTTGTCTTCGCAATCCCTACCTCACTAAAATAGAAATACGATTTGGTTTCTCTATTTTTCGTAAGAAAATCAGCATCTTCTTTCTTCACATTAGAAAAATAGACATGATAGTTCCCATTTGTTGCGATAGCTTCTATTTCTAAACTTTTTAAAACACTTGTACCAATTCCTATCACTAAAGAAATGAGTAACGTAGAAAGCATAATACCGATTATGGTAGCAAGCGTCCTTCGTTTATTTTTCTTCAGTGTCCGAATTGTTAATTGGTTCAATAATTCCATTATTCTTCACCTCTAGGTACAGTATACAAAAAGGAAGTGACTATCAAGTGACTCCCTTCTATTTTTTTTCATATTGAATTTGAAACTTGGTATAAAGTCCTTCTTTAGAATCTACGTGAATAGTTCCGCCATCTTTTTCAATAATTGTTTTCGCTAGTGAAAGACCTATGCCAATACTATCCGAAGAAGCATTTTTACTTTTATAAAAACGGTCAAAAATATGTTTTTGATCCTTCTTCGATATGCCACAACCTCTATCTTCAATCGTAATTGTTACATAAAAAGGAGATTCCGTATAGGAAATCATAATTTTTGTATTCGGTTTAGAGTGCTCAATACTGTTTTTTACAATATTGGTTAAAGCCTCTTGCTCCCAATGAAAATCCCCTTCCATCATAATATTTTCATCACCCTTAATCTCTAATGTCTGATGATGAAGTTCTAATAAAATACTCAAATTTTCCTGCACTGCTTGAAGAAGAGAGCAAACAGAAAATTTTCTTCTTTCTAGGGAAATTACCCCAGCATCGAAACGAGCGAGTTTTAAAAGGGAAATAGTAAGCACATTCATTTTTTCTAATTGATTACTAATATCATGGAGAAACTCTTTTCTTAAAGATTCTTCCATCTCTTCATTCTCTAAATTATCCAGTAAAATACGAATGGAAGTAAGCGGTGTTTTTAATTGATGAGAAATATCTTCAATCGATTTTTTCAAAGAATCTTTTTCTTTTTTAGCATTCTCACTTTCCTCTTTTAACATAAGTGTAATTTTATATAATTCATTTTTTAAGTAAGAAAGTTCATCCTCTTCTTCTTTTTCCAACTCTAACTGATAATTTTTCTTACTAATTTCTTGCACATAACCGGTAATTTCCTCTACTTTCTTGCGCTTTTTTCGCAAGATGACCACAAAAGAAATAATCAAAATAGTATCCAATATAAAAGTCGTTAGAAAAGAAAGTAATACCGTATCTTTTTTATTTTGTTCTAAGGAGATAATCGCTATATTGGTATCATTAATACCCAATTTCTTTAAAATTTCACTATCACTTTTATCTGCGTTTAAGATACTGGCTATTTCTCCTTCAGTGATATTTGGATATTGTTCTTTTAACTTTTCCGTAATTCCCCCTACATAAAGATTAATTTCCCTTACAAATTTTTGATATTGATAATAGGAGCCAATACCAAATAAAAGATTGATTGCTAGTAGGATGAACACATTTCCTATCATATAATGAAATACTTTTTCCCTCTTCATTTAATCCACCCGATATCCAATACCTGTAAGTGTTGTAATCTTATCTTCCCCCAATTTTTTACGAATTCTTTTAATATAGACAGTAAGGGTGTTATCATTGACAAAGTTACCCGAAATATCATAAATTTTATCTAATATTTGTTCCCTTGTGATAACTTTTCCAACATTACTAAAAAGCATAAGCACAATTTGATATTCTAATGGGGTTAAGGATAATTCCTTTCCTTCTAAATAAATTCTAGAACTATCCATCTCTATTTTAATACCATTATGTTCTAAAACATCTTCTTTTTTCTTTAAGAGACGATTTAAACGAGAAATAAGTTCTCTAGTACGGAATGGTTTCGTGATATAGTCATCCGCTCCTTGCTCAAAACACTTCACAATCGTATCCTCATTATCAATAGCGGTTAAAAAAAGAATAGGAGCACTCGTCTTTACACGAAAGTCTTTTAAAATATCAGTGGCATTGCCATCAGGAAGCATAATATCCAATATATAGGCGTCAATGTCTTTTTGCCACTTGATATCCACAAGTTTGTGGATAACTTCTACCTCCATATTTTCTTGTTCTAAAGAATATTTTAATCCTTTTGCGATAATTTCATTGTCCTCTAACAATAAGATTTTGCTCATAACCTCTCCTCAGTATCATTATAAACAAAAAAGAAAAAATACACAAATATTTTTTCCTTTTTATCTATCAACAAGAGATTTCATATAGTATATTTCTAACCGTTCATACATTCTCATAAAATGGCGATTAACGGTATCTTTTCTCTTAAGTTTTACTTCAGAAACTTTATCCAGTAGTGATTCAAAAACTATGCGGCTTCTTGTGGTTTTAATGATGTATATTTTTTCTGGTAACCAACTTCCCCACTAGTAAGAGCATCCTCTTCACTTTCTAATAATTTTTGCATTTCTTTTTTTGGATCAAAGGTTAAGTCTAAACGATAAGGAGTCACATCCCCACCATTGAGCGCAACAAGAGTTACAAAATGAATTTGTTCTGGTGTTAAGAAAATATTAATGAAAGATTCTAAATCTACACCAAGACGATTAGCAACGATCATTTCCTTTAGCTGTTCTTCTTGATATAAATCCACACGAATATTAGGGCTCAATTCTTTTTTGGCAATCGCTAGCATAGTCTCTTGTAAATCAACAGGTTGATTATAATCCGTAATTTTTACATCTTCGCCAGCAATACTAATTTTTGCCTGTAAACTAGCATCTGCATAATTCAAGTTGGGATCACTTTTCATATAGTCTAAAGCCCGCGTACGAATATCATCGATTAACTGTAATCGTTCCATACCAACACCTCTTATCTTTATTGTAACATATATCTTTTTTGTGTAATAAAAAAGAAGCAAAAACTTCCTTTTCAATGTCAAGACAATATCAACTATTCTTTATTATTCTCTTTTTCGTCCGAATCATGTGTTTTTTCCTCTTCTTCTGTTGTTAGCTTTTCTTTGTTTTCTTTTTTGCTTTCCTCATTTTCTTTTTGAATCTCACGATTATCCTTAGATTTTCTACTCACAAATAAATTTTTTCTCTTTTTTAAATAAATATAATTTGGATAAATCCAAGCTATAAAACAAATACCGAAATAAAGAATAAACTCTACAATAAAATTATCACCATTATTAAAATTTCTCGTATTAGCAAAATCAATACTAGCACGAATAGCTGCAATTACAATTAAAAATTGGAGAAGAAAATATGCCTTTTTATCCCTCTTATGAGTATAGTATGCTGTTCCACCATAAAATAATAATAAAATAATTTCGGAAATTAAAGAAAACATACTATAAAATTCCCAATCAATATGGGTGGAAGTCCTAAAAATATTTAAAACACCAATAATCCCGATAATAGGAATAAGAATATAAGTTAGTAAATCTAACCATGCCGTCGTCTGTACCTTTTTCATAAATACCTCTATTCTAGGAACATTATATCATAAAAAGAAGAAATATTATTATATTTCTTCTATTTTTAAGAAATTTGTTTTACGGCTTTGTGGGAATCCTCCCGTAATAACCACCAAATCTCCCGTTTGTAAATTGAGTACTTCTTTTCCTTTATGAATAGCATGCTCAATAATTTCATCAGTAGAATAAGTAAGTGGAACAAGGTAAGGATATACCCCGAATGAAAGCGCTAAAGAACGGGCAATTTGTGATTCCGTCGTTAAAGCTAAAATAATTGGTCTTGGTCTTAATGCACTAATATGTCTTGCGGTTTCACCACTTAAAGTAGAAGCTAAGACTGCCTTTACATCCAAACTATTAGCTGCAACAGCAACACTGTGGGCAATGGTATCCATAATTGTTTTTTCTTTTGGATACACAGGATTTTCATACTCTAAATATTTTTCTGTATTTTCACAAGTATCTGCCATAATCGAAACAGCCTCTACAGGGAACTTACCAACGGTTGTTTCATTGCTTAACATAACCGCATCGGCACCGTCTAATACTGCATTCGCAACATCACTTACCTCTGCTCTAGTAGGTCTAATTTTTTGCGTCATACTAGAAAGCATCTCAGTTGCAACAATACAAAGTTTTCCTTTTTTGCGGCACCTGCGAATAATATCTTTTTGAATAATAGGAAGTTCTTTCATAGGAACCTCTACTCCTAAATCTCCACGGGCTACCATAATACCATCACTTACATCGATGATATCATCGAGATTATCCAGGGCATAAGTAGATTCAATCTTAGAGATAATTTGCATGTTAGATCCTTCTGATGTAATTAATCTTCTTACACTTAAAACATCCTCTTTAGAAGAAACAAAAGATAGAGCAATAAAATCTCCTTGATGATGACAAGCATACTTAATATCCGCGATATCGGTTTCACTTAAGAATGGTTCTTCTAAATTCACTCCTGGTACATTAATTCCTTTATGACTATTTAAAATACCCCCTACTAAAATTCGACAAACAATAGCATCTTCTCTTTTATCAATAACTTCTAATTTAAAAAGTCCATCTTCAATTAAAATAATATCATGAATTTGAAGAATATCGATAGCATGTTTATAATTCACACTAAAGCGGTCCTTAGTACCAACGACATCTTCCTTCACAATTTCAATGAGTTCTCCTTCTTGAAGAGAAATTCCACCTTCTTGGATAACCCCCGTTCTAAAGTCAGGTCCTTTCGTATCATACATAATAGCGACATGGTTTCCCCTCGCATTGGTTTCCTCTACAAGATGTAAAATCTTCTCACAGCCTTCTTGCGTTTCATGCGAAAAATTAATACGAGCAACATTCATTCCTTTTTCAACCATCTGTAAAAATGTATCTAGACTGCTGCTAGATGGTCCAATACTACAAACAATTTTCGTCTTCTTCATGTAAATACTTCCTTTCAATTCTAAATCATTTTATCACTATTTATACGAAAATTCAACGAATTTTAAGAAGACTCTACAATAGTTGACAATAGTTTAGAATAGGAAATACCTATCGCTTCAAACATTTTAGGATACATACTAATTTTCGTAAATCCCGGTATCGTATTTACTTCATTAAAATAGATAATATCACTTTCTTCTTCATAAAAAAAATCAATACGAGCAAAGCCTTTTAGTGAAAATACTCGAACAATTTCATCAACGAATTGATAAATTCTTTTTTCTAAATCTTTAGAGATACTTGCTTTGGGAGTCGTTTCTAAACTATGAATATATTTTTTATCGTACGAATAACAATTTCCGTGTGTTAAAATTTCTCCTATCGATGACTTAATAATCTTATTTTTCACTGTTAATATACCAACCTCTAGTTCCCTTACCATTGCATATTTTTCCACTATTAATTTAGAATCGTAGTGGAATGCTTCCTTATATCTTTTCATTAATTCTTTTTTATGATGAGCAACACCAATTCCTATAGAAGATCCTCCACTTGCTGGCTTTACGATAACAGGATAATCTTTTATTTCCACTTTATTTTTAGCAGTGACTACTTGATAAGGTAAAACAGGAATACCGGATGCTTGGGCGATAACTTTCATATATTCTTTATCCATACATAACATACTTGTTTTACTATCACATCCTACATAAGGAATATCAAAAAGTTCTAAAAATGATTGCACTTTCCCATCTTCTCCATCTGCTCCATGAATCATAGGAAAAACAATATCCATGTCTTTCAAAGTGGCAATGACATTTTCAATCTTTTTATTTTCTTCTTTATCATAATACCAAACCCCTTCTTTATTGATATAAATTGGATAGATTTGATATTTTTTTAAATCTATCTTTTCCATAATGGATTCAAAAGAGGAAATAGAAACTTCATGTTCAAAACTTTTTCCCCCATATAATAAAGCTACTTTTTTCATATACACCTCATAATAAACTATGAAATGAAATAAAAAAAATAACCAAATGGTTATTCTTAAATTAAAATCTCAACCGCACCAGTAGGTGTGGTTTTTTGATACAATAAAAAGAGCCCCACCCGGCAAGGAG
>CANRDU010000027.1 GCA_947629445.1 uncultured Bacilli bacterium | reverse complement strand
TTCTCTTATTCTATTTGCTATATCTTTTTTTAGTTTAACATCTCCCTTATCTAAAAAGCCAATTTCTTCGTCCTTTAACATATTAGGGGCTTTGTTTTCTTCGTTTACTTGTGCGAATAATATTGTCATATCTACTGCCGAAGATGTTATATTTTGCGAGTAGATTATTTCTTCTTTTTTATTTGTTGTTCCTATTAAATCATAAATATTTATTTTAGGCATTACATAATTATTAACAAAATCGTGGGCTTTATTTATAAGTGTTTGTTCTTCACTTGTGTTTTTTCGATTCTTTGCTCTTGTTTGATTTTCTTCGTTTAATTTTTTAATAACATTTATTGCCATACTAACTCAACCTTTCGTATAGATTTTTATTTCTTTCAATAATTGCTTGTACTTTATCAAAAGCCTTTTTAAAATTGGCTTGCTTTAGTTCTTCCGTTTCAGTTTGTAAAACTACCAATTCATAAGCCTCTTTTAAATCAATAACTATTTTATTGATAAGCATATTACTTGCTATTGCTTTTATGTTTCCGTCAATTATATCTTTCATTGTAGTAATAAAGTAGTAATAATCAAACTTGTTTATGTAGTCAGTCATTTCAATATTGTATGCTATTTCTTTAGGTAGTTGTTCCGTAAGTTTTTGACTAACTAAAATAATTAAATCTAAAAACTTTTCGCTATTCTTTTTGAATAAGTCATTATCTTTAATATCAAGATGTAATAAGGAAAGATAGGCTTTGTAGTATTCTTCAGGACTAGATTTTTCGCTTAAATCAAACTCAATAGGCTCTTTATCATATAAAGTTTTTATGATGCCATTATTTGCATAGGCTACCAAGTCGTAAATAAAGCCTATATATTGCATTTCTTCCTTTGTTAAGTCAATTCCATAGGTATTAACAAAATTACTCTTATATTGGCTTTTAAAAGCCTTATAATCGGTATATAAATTATTAAATTTACTTATAAATATTTTGTAGTTGCTATCTTTGTTTTTTTCGTATTCAATACCACCTTTTACAACACTATCAAAACCGATATTCTCTAGTTGTTGCATTTCTTCTTCTACCTCTCGTTTGACTAAATCAAGTTTATTAAAGTCCATTAAATAATCGTACCACTCAATAAATTTATTGAATAAATATCTCGTATGGCTATCTATTAAATTTTTACGAGTTCTTTCACTATATTTATGCTTTCTTTTTTCGCCGTATTCTTCTTCGACTTGTTCGCCAATAATCTTTTCAAATTCAAGTTCTAGTTCGTATATTTTATCATTTATACTTTTGTTACTATCGGCAAAAATAATATTGTTTATCGTGATAAAAGTTTTATATACATCTAGCATTATATCGTATTGCTCTTTGTATTCTTTTCTAAAATCAGTTATGCCGAGTTCTTGTTCTATTGTATTTATATACTTGCTATTGCGAAAAATATCGTCATTTAAAGTATTATGTCTTTTTCCCATAAAAAGCCCTCCATACTTAAATTATACCACGAAAAAAGGCTATCTCATATAAGATAACCTTTGTTTTAGTTTAGATTAAGTTTAATTTAGTTTGTTTATAGTTTAAATTAGTTTTTCAATAGTTTAATTTAGTCTAATTAACTCAAAATAGAGTTTAATTCAACAAATTTGTCATATTCTTTTTTTATAGCCTTGTATAAACTAGCAACTCTATTATCAATACTATTTTTAGAGCCATTTTTTTGTTGTTGATTTGCCACATATTTAGCAAATTTATTCAAAGTTGTTTTTGATACCTCTCTTTCAGTATATTTGTTAAGCATAACCTCAACCATAGCACCTTTAATATCACTTAAATCTAAAACCTCTTTAACATTTTTATCTAACATCTTAATCACTTTCCTTTCTTTGTGGGGCTACCACTTTTTCGTTAGATTTTTACAAACTTTTAAGTCGACTTGTTTCGTTTGTGATTACATCTTACCAAGAAAATACCTAAAAAAAAGTATCAAGAAACAAGTAAAAATGTACCAATTTAAAAATGCGAAAAGCCTTTATTTATGGGCTTTTCTTAATTTTTTATACCGATTTTTCGAGTAAATAGTCCAAAAAATAAATAAAAAAATTTTTGTATTTTTTCATTTTTCTAGCCCCATATTATTTCCTTATATATATTTATAGGCATACGAGATATTAAGAAAAAAATTTTTGATTTTTTTTAGGTCGAAAATGACATTTTTAACTCGAAAAATAGATGTCATTTTTCTTTTAGTCCTTTATTTTATGGGCTTTTTTTGTTTTTTAAAATAGTACACTTAATCATAAAAACTTGTACGAGATTAGAGGCTTTTTTTCTTGTTATTCTTTAGGTGCTTAAGCAAGAGAAGAAAGGAAAATAAAACTCTTATGTCGGCATAAGTTTAAATAGGTGAACTTATGAAAATAACAAGTACATTTGACGACAACGGAAAAACTTTACAAGAAATTATGGAGCAATTTTTAATCATATATTTTAATGAAAAAAATGACTAAAAGCCTTTTAAAATAAGGCAAAAAATGGTATAATTAAGATGTATATTAAAAGTTGTTTCGTTAGTAGCGAAAGGAGTAAAATATAATGACTAATGAAACATACAAAGTAGGAATATACTTAAGATTATCTAGGGACGACGAAAGGGACGACGAGAGCCAAAGTATAAGCAACCAAAGAGATTATATAATGAACTATATAATTAAAAATAACCTTATGCTTATTGACGAATATGTGGACGACGGAGTAAGTGGTACTCAATTCGATAGAAAAGGTTGGGAAAGACTTATCAATGATATTGAAAATGGTCGTATCAATATGGTAATTACCAAAGATACAAGTCGTTTAGGTCGTAATATCTCACAAAGTCTTTACTATTCAACGGAATATTTCCAAGAAAAAAATGTAAGATATGTTGCATTAACCGACGGAATAGATACCTTTGATAAAGGACAAAATACCGATATGCTTATGTTTAAAGCATTTTACAACGAGATGTATGTTAAGGACATTTCAACAAAAATCAAAGCAACACTTAACTCTCAAAAAAGAAATGGCAAATTTATGGGTGGCATCGCACCTTATGGCTATCAAAGAAATTTACCTTACGACAAGCACGAACTAATCATTGACGAAGAACAAGCCGAAATCGTAAGAAGAATTTATGACTTATTCATAAGTGGTATGGGAGTAAAAAGAATTGCTAATCTATTAACCGACGAAAACATACCAATACCAAGTATTCAAAAAAACTTAAATCGTGGCAACAAATCAAGCATTTATGGAGTATGGCAAGAAAGAACTATAAGCGATATATTAACAAACCCTACTTATAAGGGCGACTTAACACAATGTAGAGAGTACAAAGTAAGTTATAAGTCAAAGAAAAGAAGAAAAAACAAAAAGGAAAATTGGATAATCGCAAAAAATGCTTGCCCTGCTATCATTGACGAGGAAACATTTAATATCGTACAAGATATGTATTCTAAAAATAAGAATAGAACGGAAAAATCACAAGAACATTTGTTAAGAGGCTTCCTAGTATGCAAAGAGTGTGGGCATACCATTTCAATAGGTCAAGCAACTTGGACTTGCAACGGAGAAAAAAGACATAAGAATATTTGCTATTGTAATTATTACAAAAAATATTCTAGGTATAATGTATGTACTCCTCACAAATTAGACTACGACGAATTAGAAAAGGAAATCTTAAAAGACATCAAAAATAAGTGTAAGGCATATTTAAAGACTAGCAACTTTGAAAATTTACTTAAGAATAGTGATAAAATGACTAAAATTCAACTAGACCTAGAAAAACAACTAGCAAAAACAAAAAACGAAATTAACCAACAAACTATTTTCGTAGATAGATTATACAAAGACAAATTAAAAGGTATTATCGACGAGGAAATGTTTAAAAGACAATACAACAACCTTACCGAAGAAACCCTTAATCTTAAGAAAAAAGCCAACGAAATTGAAACAAAGTTATACAATGTTAAAAATAAGGTGGCTAATAAAGATAATATAAGATACACTCAAATTATCGAGGAGTATTTATCATTAAAAAAACCTAGTAAAAAGATGTTGTCTTCTCTAATTGATAAAATTGTTATAGACGAAGACCAAAATGTAAATATTTGTTATAAAATCAAGCCATTGTACTAGAAAAATGGCAATAAAATTATATTTTACTTTCACTAATAAGTGTATGAACTGGTCCAACTGGAGATATCGGTCCTACTGGTCCAACCGGAGACATTGGTCCTACTGGTCCAACCGGAGACATTGGTCCTACTGGTCCAACTGGTGATATCGGTCCTACTGGCCCTACTGGTGATATTGGACCTACTGGTCCAACTGGTGACATTGGTCCTACTGGTCCAACCGGAGATATCGGTCCTACTGGTCCAACTGGTGACATCGGTCCTACTGGTCCAACTGGAGATATCGGTCCTACTGGTCCAACCGGAGACATTGGTCCTACTGGTCCAACTGGGGATATCGGTCCTACTGGTCCAACTGGGGATGCTGGTCCAGCCGGTGCAACACCAACTCTTACTATTGGTACTGTAACAACTGTTGGTCCAGATGAAGAGGCTGCGGCTACTATTACAGGTGATGCACCTAACTATGTTCTCAACTTAACAATTCCTCAAGGTCCTACTGGTCCAGCCGGAGCAGCTGCATAACTTTTATGAAAATTATTGTTTATGCTATTTCTAAAAATGAAGAAAAATTTGTAAATCGTTGGTACAATTCCATGAAAGAAGCAGATGATATTTACGTCCTAGATACAGGCTCTACTGACAATACCGTCTCTCTTTTAGAAGAAAATGGTGTTCACGTATCTAAAGAAATAATCACCCCATGGCGTTTCGATGTAGCACGCAATCATTCTTTAAACTTGGTTCCAGAAGATGTTGACCTTTGCATATGTACAGATTTAGACGAGGTTTTCATTCCAGGATGGCGAAAGATTTTGGAGGAAAAATGGAATCACAAAGCCAGTCGTATCTCATATTCTTATCATTGGAAAATGGATGAAAACAATAATCCCATCATTAGTTTTTACATCAGTAAAATTCATAAGCGACAAGATTATTGTTGGACTCATCCCGTACATGAAGTACTTACCTATTTAGGCAAACAGGAAGAAACACAAGTCATCACTGAGTTAACAGTTTTTCACTATCCAGATGATAAAAAATCAAGGAGTAGTTATCTTCCCTTATTGGAATTATCCGTCCAGGAAGATCCTGAAGATGACCGCAATATGCATTATTTAGGAAGAGAATACATGTACTATGAAAAGTATGAAGATGCGATTAATACCCTAAAAAAACATCTACATTTAAAAAAAGCCGTTTGGAAAGATGAAAGATGTGCTTCTATGCGATTTATAGCAAGATGCTACCAAAAAATAAAAAATACAGAAGATGCTATCAAGTGGGCTGATTATGCTATTTTAGAAGCGCCTTATCTACGTGATCCTTACATGGAAAAAGCTATGATTTCTTATGAAAGTCAAGATTGGAATACAGTAATTGACTGCTGTATGCGCTCTTTAAAAATTAAAGAGAACCCGAAAACTTATATTAATGAAGCCTTCTGTCAAAATGTTGCCATTTATGATCTATTATCAATTTCCTTTTATTACATTGGGCTTTATTCATTTTCCTATCTTGCTGTTGAAAAAGCCCTAAAGTATTCTCCCAATGATGCTCGTTTATTGAACAATAAAGAACTAATAAAAAAGAAAGTGGTACAGAGTGAATATTAAATTCTCTCTTCTACTTTCTTTTTATTTATTTAAGAATAGCTTGAACAGGTTGAGTACCAACATCAATACTATATCCGCTGTTTCCAACTTTAGCATCACTAATCATTTTATCAGCAATATCAATATATTTTGTACCATAAGTATTGTCAGCTGTTTGAATACAAACAAGGGCAACATATGTGGAATCTTTAGCACGATAAGCCTCTACTAGATTAACTCCCTTATTATTATAACTGATAACAAGATATTGAACACCATTAACAGTTTGACGGTTAATTGCAACATCAGTAACTCCAAGATTTTCATACATTACACGCATTTGATCTTCTGAATAATTATTCAAATTATTAAAGTCTCCTGCTATAATTTTAAGTCCCATAATCCATGTAGGATTCGTTCCATTATCTGTAACATATAAATACTCATCATCTACTTGTGTCGTATACTCTAATGGTACTTGATAAGTAGTTCCTTGTACGTTGATATTAAAATAATTAGCTTGTACGACTCCACCGCCATTATTACTACTAGTATTTGGATTTGTATTCTGGGTAGAATTAGAAGCGCTATTAGAATTAGAATCTTTCTTATTATCATCCTTACCATTCAATACAAATACTGCAACAATAGCACCAACAACAATAACAACAGCTACAACAATAGCGATTAAAACTCCTTTATTTGATTTATTTCCATTAGGAGTTCCTACCATTGCTCCTGGCATTGGTGCCACTGGAGTTGGTGGAACTGGTGGAACTGGAGCTGCTGGTACAGCTGGTGTTGGAGCAACTGGAGTTGGTGGAACCGGTGGGACCGGAGCTGCCGGTGGAACTGGAGCTGCTGGTGCAGCTGGAGTTGGAGCAACTGGGGTTACTGGTGCAGTTGGTGTTGGAGCAACTGGGGCAGTTCCCTCGACTGGCGTTCCACAATTCTTACAAACTTTATCCCCTGGCATTAAGGGAGTTCCGCATTTCTTACAATTCATTTTTTTACCTCTTTCCTTCTTCTATCTCAAAGTTAGTTATCTCTTTGAGCATATCATTATTAATTTTTGCGTCATTTCCTAATAGAGTTATAGATAAGACACTATTTTCTGTTCCCGTACATAAGACAACTATATCTACTGGATATTCCAATTCATGATAAGAACCCCTATAGTAATAAAACTCTCGATTGTTTAGTTTTATCTTTCCTTGAAGTTCTAGTGGTTGATAGTTTCCATACTCTTTTTTATAAGCAATAGAACTATTTTTTACACTCACTACTATATCTATGACATCATCAAATGTCTGATAACTTGAAATAGTATCTAACGAATACTCTACTCTATAATGATAATAATCCAATTTTGTAAAATAGTCAAGTCCAAATGACCTTTCAGCATAAATATTATAATTTCTATCATCATTAATTTCTTTCCAAGTAGTTGGCATTTTAATAACATATTCCTCTTGGCTATTTTCATCATCTTTAATAGGTTGAATTAATCTTGTATATTGATTATCTCCCCTTTTTTCGGTATTGGTATATTCCGCATAGTTTTGGGTAGATATTATTTTGATTTGATTGATCATCTCTTGTGGTATAGTAGTATTTCTACCAACAAGTTTTATCTCAAAAACACGACTTTTAGAAATTTCAAATAATAATACAACTTCATCATAATTTGTCTCTAAAGAGTTACTCTTATAAGCATAAGAATAATGATAAATATAGCCAGCATAATCCTGATCTTCGATTTTTCCAAGAGAATCTTTAAAATTGCCATAACTTCCACCAATTTCTAGTGTTTTATTATCGTAACTAGAACGGCTAGTTTCTACTAAGGAATCTAAGGCAGAATATATATTACTTGCAGATACTATAGCAGAAAGAGAAATTCTAGAATTATTATCGGCTAACGCATATTCATAAGATCCATAGGTAGAATCTAACGAATGACTTTTAAAAGAATTAGGAATTTGATATTCCACCAATTGATGATTACTAGCCGTTTTTTCTACCTTAGTCTTTTTTAACTCCTCTGCTAAATCTACATTAGACTCTAAGGCTACTGTACTTACAGGAATGGGTTCTTGATATTCATTTTTTCTTTCTTCTTCTTGCGATAATGAAAATTCGTCTAACATGTATTCAAAACTATCTAAAAGAATATCAAAAGAATCATTGGATGCTTGATAATTCCAAATAAGGATAGAATCCATATTTTTCATAATAACCACTAATACTTGTTGTTCTCCATTTTCATATAATGCCTGATATCCATCATAAAGTTGCTTAGAAACTTTCGTTTCTTCTTCTGCTAATAAACGATAATCTGGATTTTGAACTCGCACTTCATACAGAATTTGTTCCTTCATATCTATAATGTTTCGTAGTTGATATTGTTCGTCAATTGGAATATATTCAATAGATACCGTAGAACCATTTTTATGTTTTAAAACCGTTTTAAATTTCTCTTCATTCTCTATCTTCCAAGTATCATCATAAGAAAAATGATAATACTCATTTTCATAAGTATGAATCTCCTTTTTATGAACACTTTTGGCAAGAAAAATAATGAAAACAATACTTCCTAAAAAAATGGTTACAGTAAAAGGTATTAAAAATGCTTTATACTCTTTCAAAAACTTTTTCATAATTTCACCATCACAATCGTTAAATACTGAAAGTTCGATAAGATAATGACCTTATATTTTTCATTTTCATACACATAACGATTATTCTTATTAGAAACTTCTTGATATCCTTCTGCCAATAATGCATTTTGAAAATTAGAAGCAAATTGTATATTGCTGATATATTCAGGAGTATCATTTCGGTAACGCAAACTCACAATAGAGTCTTGATAACTAGCTTTTACTAGTGGTAATGATAATGTGTTTTCTATATCCCCAATTTGTGAGTATTCTTCCCATATTTTTTTAGGAATTGTATTTACAACCTTCTCTTCCTCATACGTTGTATAATAATATTTTTCTTTTAATTCTTCAAAAGAGACTGTTTTAATGGAAGAAAATGGAATAGAGGCTACCTTCTCTTTGGCTTCCTTTAAAGCATCTTTAGGGAGTGCTAAAGAAAGACTTTTATTAGTATTTTGAGCAGTATTCATACCAATGACGTTACCTTCTTGATTAAATAAGGGACTTCCACTATCCGAATCTAACAATGGTAGTAACATTCGTAGGTATCCATTACTAGGAATCATAATGCCAGATTGTAATGTATATCCTGTTCCTGATTTACTACTAATCGTAAAAATAGGATCTTCTGCGTCTGGAAGAGTCTCACTTAAAGTTACAGGTTTCCCCACCGGTTCTTTTAATTTTAAAAGAACGATATCCGTATCCATGTTAATAGTAATAATTCCATCTAAATCATAAAAGTTTCCTAGATAATCTTTTATGACAAAGTACTGAGCTTTTCGCAAAGATTCTGATAAGAATTTCCATGAAGTCACTAAAATTCCTTTCTCTAAGAAAAAGCCATGGGCAGAACTTACTAATTCATTATTGTAATAAGAGTTTAAAAGGACAACAGAGTCAACGTTTTTATCTAAAATAGACTGAAAGGTTTCCTTTTTTACTTGGTTTAGTTTAGAATAATCATACATGTCTTTAAACTCATCTTTATCCTGAAAAGGAATCGCTATACTTTTGTTGTTAGCACTTTCTAATGTCTCTAATTCTTCAAAATAACTATCGAGAGTATCAGAATATTCTGCCTGAATATAATAGGTTTTATATTCCCCATCTAATTTTTTAAACCAATAGTAAATTACTAAATTCGTCGTAATTTCTTCGTATCGACTTACATCCTGTGGATTGGTTATTTTCATAGTTACATTTGGCAGAATGACAGAAACCAAAGGTTCTTCGTCATTCCAAGCTACCATGACTCCACTAATATTAGAATAATGAATATCGAAATCATTTAATAATTTAAACATTCCATTTACAACGAAAGAAGAAACAGTACTATCCTGAAATTCTTGACTATCTTGATCATATCCTGTTAAACTACTAGGATCTTTGGGAATATCTGGACGATATCGATAAGACATAAACTCATTGTAACGGTGATAATAATCGAGAGACCCTTCTTCCTCTCCAATGCGTAGCAGTACTAACTGAGTCAAGGTGGTCGCAAGTTCTTTTACTTTTTCATCTTCCTCTGTATTTTGACTCTCCACTTTATAAGTTAACGTATATTCCGGAGCAAAAGCACTCATAATGTTTTCCACCTGTTTGTTATTTGATAGTGATAACTTAGAAGAATCAAACTGAAAAGTTAAGGCATAAATGGTCGTCATTCCCAGAAATACTAATAGGAGTAAAATACTAATCTTTTTCATGATAGCCTCCTTTTCAATATAGTTACAATATACTGACTGGCTGCCTTTGCATTACTTCCATTTAAATAGACATCATGAAAAGCTTCCGCAATCGTCTCATCATAAATATATTGTCCACCATTATCCCTAGCAACCGCATATTCAGAAATAGTAGAACGCCAAGTATCAAAATCTATAGTATCAGAAGTATCTTGAATATATTGTTGATAAGCTTCTTCCAGTAATTGCTTTGCAAATTCTCCTGATTTAGAAGCCACTCCAATTTGCGATAACAAATGGTAATGATTAGAATCAATTAACAAAATAGAATCTACATCATAACTTTTTAAAAGAGCGATAAACGATAAATAATGTCCCATCTCATGAGCAACAGGAGAATAAATACTAGCATTCGGAGGAAAATGTCCAGAATTAGAAGCATCTGATGTTGATGATTTTAATCTCTCTGGATTTAGAAAATAAGAAGAACTTAAAAACATCTGAGTCTTAATAACCAATTGATATTGTGAAGAATGAATATTAGCAAATGTAAAGATTGGCAAGAAAGAAGCAATGACACCGCTTCTTGTAAGAGATTCATTTTTTAAAGTAATATTTGTTAAGTATCCTCTCGTACTAGGATATTCTTCATAAATTTTAGCGAAAACTTTTTCTAACTCTTGAGCAAAGCCAACATCCATTTCACAAAGGTTCACAGCTGTTATCCCATATTTTTCAATCAGTTCATTTTCTACTTTTTGAATTTCTAACGGGCAAATACTTTTTTGGGAGGTAGAATCCTCTTGAATGAGTTCAATCGCCAAATCTTCCGAATTAATTTGTTCACACTCATAAGTATTATCGGAGATAATAGCCGTTACTGTTCCACCAGAATTGGATACAGTTCCTGTTTCTAATTGACATAAAGAATCTGATAATGGAATGCGATTTTCTTTCATCTCCAGTTGATTTTCTCTAAAAAAGTAAGAAGTCTCTTTTGCATTTAGGGAAAATACCAAAAAGAAAAGTATACAACACAAAAAACTACTCACAAATCCTAAAATCGCTAATCGTTTATTTTTTTTATAATAATTTTGAAAGGAAAGTCCACAATGGGGACAATGCTTATAAGATTTCTGTATCGTGGTATCACACTTTGGACATCTCATAACTTCCCTCCTATTCTATTATCATTTTATCACAAAAAAGCATAGAAAAAAATAGGGATTACCCCTATTTTATCTGGTTGTATTATAAATAGTGTTGGTGAAAAAAATCACTGACACTATTTTGTTTTATAAAAAGACATAAGTTTGATAC
>CANRDU010000026.1 GCA_947629445.1 uncultured Bacilli bacterium | reverse complement strand
GATAATAAAAATAATTAAAAAATAAGGTACTATATATAAATAAGGATAGAAAGTTTAAAACTTTGGTGAGTTATAGTCCTTACTCCTTCTCTTAATAAGAGTTTTAAATTCCAAAGTGATTGGCCATATAATAACTCCCAAATTTACTTATTAGATAGGATATTCACAGATTTGGAACAAGATGATGATCGTGTATTAACACAAGAAGGAGATAATTATATCTTTTCTAGCAAAGTAAATTATTCTAATAATGACAATTTGAAAAAACAAAAAGTATATGTCGATAAAAATTTGCAAGTAACAAAAGTAGAAGTACTAGATGAAAATGATAATGTCCAAATGAGTATGACATTTACAGAAATGGATGAAAAAAAAGAATTTGAGGAAAATTACTTTGAATTAAACAGTAATATGGAAGGAAAAGAAACATTAGAAACAACTATGAGTGAATTAGATTCGATTGTGTATCCTATGTATATTCCAGTAAATACTTATTTAACCAGTCAAGATAAAGTAAAACTAGATGGCGGCGAAAGAATTATTTTAACATTTGATGGAGATAGTCCGTTTATGTTGGTGGAAGAAACAGCTGTAGTATCCCAAGATTTAGAGACAAATATGGTATATGGTGAACCATCTTTGATTGTGGATACAGTAGGTGCGATTACCGACTATTCTATTTCTTGGATTAGTAATGGTGTAGAATACTCCATTGTTTCTGAAAATTTAAATTTAGCAGAGATGATGAATGTTGCTGAATCAGTAGGGGTATCGGCTATTACAAAATAGTATTGAAAGAAAATAAAAATATGGTATAATATGCTTGGTGATTGAAGTGAAGAAAGCAAAATTAAAACAAAAACAGATACCGCAAGAAATGAAACAACAGCCAGAACAATTAATGAGTGGAAAGCAAGCCGCTATCATGATTGTAGTCATGTTAGTAACCTTCTTAGTTTTTTATGGATTAACTAGTTTCTTAGTGTCTAAAAATAAACAATCTGTTAACAGTAATACTAGTAGCAATACAAATTCTAATGTAAATGCCCATGAGATTGCTTTTTCTAATTTGTTAAATCAAAGTGGAGATAAATATTATGTTATCGCTGTAGTTCCATCTGATGCTACTACCATTTATACGAATTATTTAGAGCAGATTGATTCTCGAAATTATTATGAAATTAATATGAAAGATAAAATCAATCAATCTTATATGGGAGAAAAGTTAGTTGTTAGTGAGAAAGTGAAAGATATAAGAATTAGTGATACTACGTTATTTGTACTAGAAAAAGGTAAAATTAAGGAACACTATGAGGGAAAAGAAAATATCTTAAAATATTTACAAGAAAATCTACCGAAGAGTGAATAAAATCTATAGTAATATAGATTTTTTTTGTGTATAATAAGACTAGAGGGTAAGAGATTATGGAACTTTTTTATTTATGTCTAAAAATCTTTTTAGGAAGAACGACCGATGTATCTTTAGGAACAGTTCGTACAATTATGACTGTAAAAGGAAAAAATATATTAGCAGCTTTCATTGGCTTTTTTGAAGTATCTATTTGGTTTTTAATTGTAAATGATGCTTTGAATAATGAATTTAATAGTTTATGGATTGTGGCAGCTTATGCAGGTGGTTATGCTATGGGAACTTATGTAGGGGGACAGTTAGCTAAAAAGTTTATTAAGAGTAAGCTAAGTATTCAGATTATTATTCATGAAGAACATGCAGAATTAATTCCAATGCTACGTGAAAAGGGTTATGCTGTTTCTGTATTAAGGGCTAAAGGGGCTGAAGAAAGTAACCGCTTAATGCTTTTTCTAGAAATTGATAGTCATCTACTCGAAAATCTGAAAAGAATAGTGAAGGAGTATGATGAAAAAGCATTTATCGTTGTTAATGAGACAAAGTATGTAGAAAATGGATATTTCCGAAATGTTGCAAAATAACCAAATGGTTATTTTTTTTGAACGAAAATCATATACTTTGATAGGTGAATAATGAAATTATTTTTAACAGGATTCTTGATTGGAATAGGAAAAATATTACCTGGTATTAGTGGTAGTGTATTAGCGATTCGTTTAGGAGTATATGAAAGAGTAATTGAAAGCATTACTTCCTTTTGGAAAGATAAAAAGCACATTATCTATCTTAGCATACTTGGAAGTGGATTTCTGTTAGCTGTTATATTGGGAAGTAAAGTTTTGCTTCATCTTTTTTTAGAGTATGCTTTCTTGTTAAAAATTTTGTTCTTTTTATTTTTAATAACAGGTATTCCTGACTTGATCAAAAAAGGAAATTCCTGGTTATGGATGCTGATAGGATTAGGATTAGGACTTCATCTTTTTTTGTTACCTACAGGAAATATTCCGGTATCTTATTTTACAATGGGTGTTTTAGAATCTATTTCTACGATTATACCAGGGCTAAGTGGAACTGCTATTTACTTATCTTTAGGATGGTACGAAGAAGTCTTACATTTATTTAGCCAATTATATTCGGTATCATTATGTAAATTAATTCCCTTTCTCTTAGGAGTGATATTAGGGGCTATTCTTCTTCTTAGAATTATGAAATATTTATTAGAATATCATGCTAGAAAAACATACAGTTTTATTTTAGGGCTTTTCCTTTCTAGCTTATTTTTTCTCTTTTAAAAAAGATGACTATTTCTAGTCATCTTCTTTGTCATTTTTTTTATTTTTTGAAAGGGATAATATGTCTTTTTTTTGTCCATTTTTCTCTTTTTCATCTTGATTAATAAGCATTAGGATTGTAATTCCTATAATAACAGTACCAATTCCTGCAAAAATGAAACCAATGTCATTTTGAAAGAGAATACCAATCGCAATAGATATGAGAATTAGCAAGACGCCAAATGCTAATCCCCTTTTATATTTGACATGCATATATAGAAATCACTCCTAACAAATTAATTTCTCTTTGTTTCTCCTTTTAAATTTAGATGGGCAGTATGTTTTGGATTTCTTTTCTCAACAGGAAGTGTTTCTACCCATTTTTCACCATCCCATTTTTTTAAACAATTTGGACCATACCATTGTTTTAAAATTTTTTCAATATTGTTATAAGAATAGTACTGCCTACCTTCAAATTCATAGAGTTTAAATGGCAGAATATCCGTCTTTAAGAAAACGGGTTCTTTCAAAAACTTTTCCCATGGTACTGACACAGGCTGAGACATTAAAGTACTATTTTCATTTTTTCGAGCATAGCGATTGGAATGCCATACCACCAGTTTTTTTAGTAAGGTATGAGGGATATGAAGATTATCGAATAAAACTAAAAATGGCATGATGACTTTTACGACAGTACGAGCAACTTCATCTTTCCATTTCTTTTCCGAAATATTATCGTAAATAACAACATCCACAAAGATACCATTTCCGGACTGACAACGATTCTTTAAAAGCCAATTGACCTCTTCAATATAAGTTCCACGTTTGCGAATTTTCATTTGCGGACCATTGATAACATTAAATTTGTAATCGGTTTCAAAGCATTGAAAATAAAATTTTTTATTCAAGTCTTTCTTTAGTGCTTCGATGAAACGGTTCCAATCTTTTCTGAGAACACAGATATCGATATCGTCATCCCAAGGAATAAAACCTTTATAGTTAACAATTCCTAATGCAGATCCAGCGATAAGCCCATATGAAATATTATTTTTTATACATACACGGTGTATTTCATCCATGATTTCTAGAATTTCTAATTGTAATTCTCTAACGGTTGTTTTAGTTCCATCGTTATTTTCTTGGATGATATATTCAGCACGTTCTTCAATACAATCATTCTTCATAGTTATCCTCATCTCTACTGTTCATTTTACTAGAAAATCTTAAAATAATCAATATATATTCGTATGCACAAAAAGAACTGATGACAGCAGTTCTTATGATTTTAGAAAAATAGGTTTTTTATTCACACGATTTTAGGACACTAGAATATGCTATAGCAGAAGGGGTGGATTATATATGTGTAATAATAATACAGATACAGAATCTTGTAGATGTATAGCGGAAATACTTGCCATTATTAATGTATTGCAACAAAATGCTACGACAGCAGAGACTTGTTTAGATACTTGTGACAGAGGATTCTTAGGTTGCGGAACCAATTCTTTAAATTGTAACACTAGACCAGTAACCTTATATTTATCTAATGGAGTACCATTAAGCATTCCTACGGTAAAAGATAGTGTGGATTGTGGAGATGCTGGTGTTGTATGTTCTAGCGTATTCCGCGTTGAAAAACTCGATGGATGCTGCTGTACATTGAGAGTATTAGCAACAAACCCAGATACAACTAGTGAATTTCCATATGTATCAACAAATTCATTCTTTACAGTGAATTTAAATTGTGTATGCTGTTTAAGATGCTTATCTGATACTTATGTAGAATGTCTATAAAAGTTCAATTCTTTGAATATCATTAATGGCAATAATCTCATTATCAAAAGTAATGAGATTATTTTCGGTTCTGCCGATGACAATCTTTTCTACTTCTTTATCTTTTAGTGTCAATTTTACTTTTGTACGGTAAATATGGTTCGTTTCGAATAGTTGATAGACATTTTTTTCTTCTTTAACTTCTCTGTTTCCAGAACTATAAAATACTTTCTCGTTATTATGGAGTGGTTTTGTGATTTCCTGATGAAAAACTTTTGGTAATTCTTTTTTCATTTTTACCTTCCTTTCACCATATTGTATGCGAAAACATATAATAAAATGAGGTGAATTATGTATAAAGCATATCAAGTATCTAGTGGAGATACCTGGGAGAGTATCTCTAATAAATTTCATACATCGGCATCGAATTTACAAGCATTAAATGGTATAGCTATGTTGGTTCCAGGATCAACGGTAGTGGTTCCAAGGGTAATAGAGGAAGATTATTTTACAGTATATACTGTGAAAAAAGGTGATAATCTTTATGATATTGCTAGAAAAAATGGTACTAGTGTAGATATTTTACTGAATGCGAATGGCTTAGAGAAGGATGATTATCTATATCCTGGTCAAGAATTATTAATTCCTAAAGAGGGTATTATGATGTATGTCGTAAAAGATGGAGAGACTCTTCAAAATGTTGCATCTAAACTAGGAACTACACAAAATTCGGTTATTCAAGATAATGAAAATATCTACTTATTACCAGACCAATTATTGGTATTTAAAAAATAGGAAATTTGGAAAAAACACTTTCCTTTTTTTATGCCATATTATATAATGAAAATAGGTGATAACATGGAAAATAATCAGGAAAGTTCTAGACCTTTATATGACTATACAGGCCTTAGCATTTTAAAAATGTATGGGGAAGATTTAACGGCGAAAGAGTATATAACTAACCCAGCTATTAGAAGAGAAGAAGAAATTGGTAAAATGACAATGATTCTTCTTACTCCTGACAAGTCAGCTCTTTTAATTGGTAAGGCAGGTATCGGAAAAACTTCTATTGTAGAAGGACTTGCTTATCGTATTATTCGAGGAGAAGTTCCAGAACGTTTAAAAGGGTATCGTGTTGTGAAAGTAAACTCTGCCTCTTTAGTGGGAAAAGTTCAATATCAGGGCAAGGAAGAAATGGTTATCTCTCTATTAGTAGAGGAATTAAAACGAATGGATAAGATTATTCTTTTCATTGATGAAATTCATACATTAATCGGTAGCAAAGATGGTGGTCCAATGGATTTAGCGAATATTTTAAAACCAGCAATTGACCGTGGTATGGTAAAATTAATTGGTGCGACAACGGATATTGAGTATAATACCTATATCGTACGAGATAGAGCCTTTTTAAGACGTTTCGATAGGGTAGACGTCGAAGAGCAAGATATTCCAACCACGATTGAAGTTTTAATGCAAACACTACCACGAATTGAAAAACAGACGGGAATTAAGTTTAAATATAATGAATATGTTACACGCTTATTAGTAGAATCTATTGTAGAAGCTACAAGTGAATTTAAGAGAGTGTATGGGTTAGGAGCCATGTATCCAGACATTTCTTTCTCTGTTTTATCTGCTGCCTTTTCCCAAGCACTATATCAAGATAAACCAGCGGTTACTTTGATAGATGTCTATAATGCCATAAAAAATAGTAAACGTATTTATCCGGATTCTAGGGTAAAGGAGTTAGCTGCTTTCCGTGAAAAGTTTAAAGATATGGCTGCTGAGGAGCAAGTTGAACTTCCGGTTGTGGCTGTAGGGGAATTAGATGATCCAGAACAATTCTAATTGGTTGACTTTTAGAATTATGAATTTTATAATATATTAATCAGAGGTGATAAAGTGAGAAAAGTACCGTTAAAAAATTATATATTATTGTTTCTTTTAGTAGGTATCACCGTATTCATTACTTGCTATTTCTGCAATGTATACAAGAGTAGAAATCATGAGGATTATACAACGATTATGTTACCTTTTTTAGCTGAAATTAAAAAGGAAGATTTAGATAACTATTTACAAGAAAATCCTTTGACAATTCTTTACATTAGTGATAAAAAGGATGAAACTTTACAAAGTACTGAAGAAATTTTAAAGAAGACATTTGAGGAAGTTGGAATTCAGCAGTATATTGTGTATCTTAATGTTTCTTCCAATGATGCGGAAGAATTGAAAAAATTAGAGAGTGATTTGAAGTTGAAAAAGCCAATTACCCACTTTCCGACACTGGTTGTGTATAAAGAGGGAAGTATGATTGACTCCTACCAAAGTGCGGATATTACTCGTCAAAATGTAATGGATTTTTTCATTCGAAATGGAGTTCTTGAAGATGATTAATATTGTTTTATTTGAACCAGAAATTCCTCAAAATACTGGAAATATTATGCGTACCTGTGCAGGTACTTATGCCAAGCTTCATTTGATTAAACCGCTTGGCTTTTCTTTAGATGAGAAGTATATTAAAAGAAGCGGTGTCAATTATATTGATCATTGCGAATATACGGTATATGAGAATTGGGAAGATTTTCAAAGTAAGAATGATGGGGAATTCTATTTTTTAACAAGATATGGTAAAAAACCACATACGGAATGTGATTTTCATGATACCCAAAAAAATATTTATTTGATTTTTGGAAAGGAAAGTACTGGGGTTCCTAAAAGCATTCTAAGTCAGCATTTAGAACGTTGTTTTAGAATTCCTACAAATGCTAATATTCGCTCTTTGAATTTATCAAATTGTGTTGCCTTAGTACTTTATGAAGTATTAAGACAACAGGATTACCCTAATTTATTAAGAACGGAACCTTTTAAAGGAGAAAATTATCTGTCAGAATAAAAAGATTGTAAAAAAATCTGATTAATGATAAGATAATAGTAGAATAAGGAGAGGTAGTATGCCAAATATTGTAATTAATAATGAGTTTTGGTTTATTTTAGTTGGTGTGCTAGTGGTAATGGCTATTATTGGTTATCTAGCAGAGCAACAAAAAAATAAGAAAACCACAAAGAAGGAAGAAAAAAGCGAGAATATAGAAAGTAAGAAGAAAGAAATCGTAGACGAAGTAGAAGATACAGAAGAAGAGGAAGAACCAACGATGGAGGAACTTTCCCCAATGGAAGTATCTCAAGAAGAACAAGTAGAGGCATCATCTGATACGGAGATAGAACAATCATTAGAGATTCCAACAGCTCCATTAGAGTCTTCTTTAGAAATTCCAACTACTTCATCGCTAGAGTCTTCATTGGAGATTCCAACAGATACTGTTTCCCAAGAAGTAACAATGGAAATGGATGAAAATCATTTGGAAGAGGCTTCTGCTCCGACAGAATTAGAGACCTCTTTAGAAATCCCAAGTGCAAGTTCTATAGAAACAGAGCCAGTTCAAACAGAAGTTATTTCGACAGGAATGGAAAGTGCTTTAGAAGTATCTCCAGAACCATCCTCTGTAGTAGAGGCTACTGATAATTTTACTCCATCATATGAGGATGTTTCTGCCCAAAATGAAGTAGAAACATTACATGCAATGGAGCAGCCATTTGAAATCCCTACGTATCATGCGGCAGAAATGACTGAGCCATCTTCTCCATTACCAACTTATTCACCTGCGGAAGGTCAAGGAGATGTTCCTAATCTCATGAGTATAGATGCTCTTAGAGAACAACTATTACAAGGGGATAACAATTTACAGGGAAATACCAATAATCAAGATAGTGAAAGGGGAGTTTAATCTCTTTTTTCTTGCAAAAATCGATAGTTTATACTATAATTAGAGAAGATAGGGAGAGTGATTTTATGGGGAAAAAGGGTTTTACTCTTGTGGAATTAATAGCAACCATTGTCGTTATTGGCTTACTCTCTGCTTTAGCACTTCCCCAGATATTAAACCAATATGCGAATAGCACAGAAGAACTTTCAAAACAACAATTACAATTGATAGAAGAATCGGCTCGCTCTTATGTGCTAAGTCATGCTTCCAAATTTCCTAATGATGGTTCTACTTATTGTATCTCTTTAGAAGAAATGGTACAAGCTGGTGCCATGGACGAGGGGTTTGCGAAACAAAATTGGGGAGATAGTTATAATTCTACCGCTTATATAGAAGCGACTTATCAACAAAGTAATTTATCGATTCAACTTATGTCAGGAAAAGGAACTTGCAATTAAAAAAAATAACATCTTGTGTTATTTTGAAGAAGAAATTTGAATAATCCTATTCATATCATCGTCAGTAGCGATGATATTTTTATGCTGTTTTTGGCATTTTTCACATTTATAAATGATTTTGTATGTATCCTTAAATTTTTCAATGTCTATTGGCTTAAGAAGCCCCTTACAAGGATTCTGACGGTCGCCAGGGTTGATATCGACATGCTTAGAGTAAAGACAGTAAGGACAATGATCCCTTGCCGTGTATCCCAGTGGAGATACTTCTTTACCACAATGTTCGCAAGTAAATTTTTCATCTATCATATAAAATTTTTTCATACAACCACCAGAAAAATTATATCATAGAATATAAATTATGATACAATAATGATGGTGATTTTATGCATAAAAAATATGATGTTATTATTATTGGTGCGGGTCCTGCGGGATTATTTACCGCCTATGAACTCACCACTAACAATAAGAATTTAAAGATAGCACTTCTTGATAAAGGATTTAAAGTATCTAGAAGGGTTTGTCCTATGAATAAATTGGGGGTAGCTTGTAAAAATTGTAATCCGTGTGCTATTCTTTCAGGATATGGTGGAGCTGGTACATTTTCAGATGGAAAGTTGAATTTTATTCCTACATTAGGCAAGAGTGATTTAACAAAGTACATGGAGGAAAGTGCTGCCTATAAATTGATAGACGAAACAGAACAAATTTTTACAAAGTTTAAAATGGATGCTGAAGTTTATCCTAGTAATTTAAAAGAAGCAACAGAAATTCGTAAACAAGTGGCAATTGCCGGTGCGAAACTTTTATTAATTAAGCAAAAACATTTAGGAAGTGATCATCTACCAGAATATATTGAAGGCTTTTCTTCTTTCTTAGAAAAGAAAAATGTTGATTTATTAGATCAGGCCAATGTTATTGATATTCATACAATTTCAGAAACAGAACATGAAGTGACCTATGAAACAGGGAAGACCAAAGAAACGATTACTGGAAAATATATCGTTGTTGCGCCTGGTCGAACGGGAGCAAAATGGGTTCAAGAACTAGCTGATAAGTATAAAATCCCATATTTATCTCAAAGTATAGAAATAGGGGTAAGGGTAGAAGTAAGAAAAGATATTATGGAAGATCTTACTAATGTCATTTATGATCCTACTATCTTCATTAAGACAAGAACTTATGGGGATGAAATTAGAACATTCTGTACGAATCCTGGCGGATTTGTGGCCAAAGAAAATTATTATGGATATATTTGTGTCAATGGTCATGCCTTAAAAGATGTTAAGAGCAATAATACCAATTTTGCATTTATTTCTAAAGTGAATTTGACACAACCTGTTACGAATACCCGTTTATATGGAGAATCTATTGCCCGAATTGCCAATGTACTAGGAGATGGAAAACCTATCATTCAATCTTTAAAGGATTTACGTAGTGGTAGAAGAAGTGAATGGCATCGTATTCGTAAAGGATTTATTGAACCAACTTTAAAAGATTGCGTAGCTGGTGATTTGGCATTAGTATTGCCACATCGTATTATTACCAATATATTAGAAGGATTAGAAATACTAGATAAAATTATTCCTGGAGTCAATAATGATGATACGTTGCTTTATGGCCCAGAAATTAAATTTTTTAGTAATGAAATTGAAACGGATAACAAGTTCCGCTTAGCGAATGATAATCTCTATTTTATAGGGGATGGAGCTGGTAAAGCAGGAAATATTGTAACAGCAGCCGCAACAGGATTGGTAGCGGCACGCGACATTTTAGCAAGGGAAAAAAATAGCAGAAAGGAATAAGGTGATAACATGGATGAAGAAACAGAAAGAGAATTGAGAAAACTCCTTAATCAAAGTAAAGATTTTCGCCCTCAAGAAGTTATAATACTAGTAATTATTACTTGTATTTTTAGCTTTTTTGCAGGGACCGCATTTGCTAGAATGAAGGATAATCCACTGCAGTTGAAAAAAACACCACAGATGAGTGAAGAACTTGAAAATTTTGTTGAAAACTACCAGAATATTGTTGATAACTATTATGAAGATGTGGATGAAGAAACTCTGTTAAAAGCAGCACTAAAAGGTATTATGGAAGAGTTAGACCCATATTCCATCTATATGGATGAAGATGCATACAATAATTTGAATTTGAATTTAGAGGGCAGTTATAGTGGTATTGGCATCGCTATATCGAAGGATTTAAAAACAGGATATATGATTGTACAATCGGTATTTGCTGGTTCTGCTGCTGATGAAGCGGGAATAAAACCTGGGGATATTTTAATTTCCGTTGATGGCAAAAAAACTTCCGACATGGAAACTTCTGATTTTAGTAAATCGGTACTTCAATCTACAAATAAAAATTTTGAATTGGTTGTGAAACGTGGAGAAGAAGAGTTTACTGCGAACGTTATTAAAAAGGAAGTTGAAATTCCTTCCGTCGAATCCAAGGTATTTCAAAAAAATGATAAGAAAATTGGATATCTCTATGTATCCATTTTTGCGAAAAACACCGATGTTCAATTTAAGGAACAGTTGGAAAACTTAGAAAAAGAAAAGATAGATTCCCTTATTATTGATGTGCGAGATAATACTGGGGGATATTTGCCTACTGTAACGAACATGATTGCTCTATTTGTAGATTCTTCTCATGTTGCGTATCAATTTGAGCAAGATGGCAAGAAAGAAAAAATTTATTCTACGGGTAAAGAAACAAAAGAATACCCAATCGTTTTTTTAGCGAATCGCAATAGTGCTTCTGCATCAGAAGTATTAATAGGATGTTTGAAAGAAAATTTAAATGCCAAAATTGTCGGCGAAAAAACTTATGGAAAGGGTACTGTGCAACAATTGGAAACTCTAAAAAATGGGGATCAATATAAAATCACGACTAAAAAGTGGCTAACCCCAGAAGGCAATTGGGTAAATGATACCAAAGGTTTTGAACCTGATGAAAGTATCGCTTTATCGGAAGAGTATTATGAGAATCCAAGTGATGATACCGATAACCAATTACAAAGAGCAATAGAAGTGCTTTCTAATTAGTTTTGAAGCGGTCTATTTCCTAATACATAAAACTGTGATATAATGTACTTAGGTGGTTGTATGAAACAAATGTGTGTAGGAGATTGCTATCAAATACAATGTTACAAGCACAACGGTCGCATTCATCGAGCATGGGATGAAGCAATCGTCTTAGATATAAAAAAGGATTATATTGTATTTGGCAATAATAAGACCAGGGTAGTGGAATCAGAGGGAACAACGTGGCGAACGAAAGAACCGGCGATTATCTATTTCTTTAAAGATAAATGGTATAATGTTATTTCTCAGATGAAAAAAGATGGTATTTATTATTATTGTAATATTGCAACCCCTTATATAATAGAGGAAGGAACAATTAAATATATCGATTATGATTTAGATCTAAGAATATTCCCAAAAGGAGAATATAAAATTTTAGATAAATTGGAATATCAGTACCATAAGAAGAAAATGGAATATTCTGATGATTTAGATTTAGTGATTAACCATGCAATGAAGGAATTGATTGATGAATATCATCACCATGCTTCTATGTTTGATCGAAAAAGAAATGAAGAGTATCTACAATTATATTTACAATTAAAAAAAGAAGCAGAAAATCAGAACTTCACATCATAAAAAGCATAAAATGTAATAAAATGCTTTTTTTTTGAAAAAATGTGTTGACAAAGCTATTGGATATTGTTATATTAATGTCGTTGCTTGAAGGAAAAACGCTCTATAAAAAAATAAAAAGTAAAAATGAAAAAAAGTTGTTGACTTCTTATTTCAGATTTGCTATATTATAGGGGCTTTGTTGAAAGCAACATTTTCTTCTCTATTATATAGGGAAGGTACTTATCAAATAAAAAATTCAAAAAAACGAAAAAAATGCTTGACTGAATTTAAAAAATTTGATACAGTATTGAATGTTGAGCAAAAAGTTCAACAAAAAGTGTCAAATCTAAAAAAAGTCAAAAAAACTCTTGACTTTCCAAAATAGGTTTGGTACAATGAATTTGCTTTCCTGAAAGGGAAAGAGAATGATCTTTGAAAACTGAGCAAAATGTCAATTCACTATTAGTT
>CANRDU010000025.1 GCA_947629445.1 uncultured Bacilli bacterium | reverse complement strand
CCAACTATATTAGGTATAACCTTATCTCCTAAATCACCCGTAAAGCCAATTACACAACCTTTTCCTGCGTGAACATCTGGCATTATTCTAACTTTGCTATCTTTAAATGCTTCTTGATTTAGTAGCAAGTCTATTTGGTCTATTGCTTCTTGTTCAATATTGCTTGTAAATATTTTAAGATTTTTCATTAGACACCTCTTTTATTCTTGTCAAACTAACAATATCTTTTGGAAATATAGTATCTTCTGCATATTCTTTTATAGTCCATTCGTTTGTATATTGTCTTTGAACAATTAATTTTTGAGATTTAATTCTTAGCACTTTACCTTTAAACATAATCTTTCTTGTTGAACTACTACCAGTCATCAACCTTTTTAAATATATAACTTCATCATTTATTTTAATTTCATTACCTAGAAAATCTTTCATCATTCCACCTCATTTAGTAACCATAATAGTGTTTCTAATTCTGTCCTTTGGTTTATTTTTGGATTTTTCTTTAGATATTCGATTCTTTCCTGAATCTCTTCTTTAGAACGCATAGACTTGTTTCCTTGATAATAATCAAATAATAATTTATATTGTGCATAGCAACTATATAAAGGCTTTAGATTGTCTTGAATTTTATCGTTCACTGTCTTTCACTTCTTCCACAAGACCATCCCTTTTTAGCCTCTTTACTTTCTTCTAATCGTTTTAAATTTTTCCCTATTAAATTAAGCGTATCAATATAATCCTGCTGTTTCCAATCGAGCAAATTATGATATTTATAAAAATTCATAACGATATTTTGTATTTCGCCAATAATTTTGTTTTTTTCTTTTAACATTTCATTTTCTCGTAATAATTGCTCATATTCATAATCAAGTCCATGCACTATATCAGCCATAATTGTTATTTCCAGATTGTTTCCTAATTGCTCCACTAATTGTTTAGCTGTATTATTCATCTTTTGTCACCTATCCAATAGCAAATATTATTTATATTTTGCCAAGCAACAACACCTTTTAATATCCAACTACCGTTTTTTAGATTTTCTTTGATATTATTAAGGTCTCTTAATGTTTCGGCAATCATAGGAACCACTATTCCACCATAATCGTCAGGGTAGGCATCTATATATAGCAAGTCATTACATTCAAGTAAATCGGTGATATCATATTCCGCCTGTATGATATTTTTTAAACTCACGCCCCTGACATTATTTGCCTCTTTATCAACATATGCTCCAGCATCGCCTCTCTGCGTGTTAACTCTTGTTAATTTGCGTATATATTGATTTCCCCATTTGTCTTTAAATCTAACATACATTCCTTTTTCCAATTTCATAATCCAAGTTCCTCAAGCGTGTATTTTCTATTTAGTTCCATACCTTTGTACATAGTACCCTTTTTAAATGTTGACAACATCATTATTCTATCGCCATCATAATATATAGCAATATGTTCTTGTAAGTCAGAAAATTTTTCTTTGTTTATATATCTAACTCTATCTCTAAAAGGTATCACAACATTACTTAAATATTTTCGTTCTACATCATCAAGTATTGGTTTTTCTATTTCTAATGTTAATTTCACTCTATAATTTTCTTGCATTTTTTTTAATAATATTAATTCTTCGTCACTAATTTCATTTGATAAAACGCTAAATGAAACATTTCTTCTAAAAACTTCATTATTCACGTATAAATTATGATAATTAACACTATCAATATAAACTTCTTTTTCTAGTTTTATCTTATTATTCATATTTACTTCCCTTCTATCACAGTTTCATAATCACTTGGCTCTTGCGATTTGTTGACCCATTCCGTCATTTTGAACTCATTGTATAAGTCAATACTTACTCTTTTTCCTTTAGATGCTATCCAGGGATTGAATGTATAATAATTCTTGCTTTTTTCCTTATGTTTATGAATAACATCTTCTCGTATTAAATCATTTAATACATTGACTGTATTTCTTTCATTAATTCCAAATATTTTAGATATTGATTTATTGCTTAGATAGATTCCATTATTAAATCGTAAAATACCATCTCCATATCCCACATATTTGAGCAATAGACATATATATTTGCCATGTTTACTTAACATGCTTGTAGCTTGATCATTCACTTTTATAAATCGTTTCTTTATCTCTTTTGTATCTTTAAGACCATCGATTGATTCCTTTCGGATTATTCTATCTCCATGCTTCATTTTGACTAGAATATCTTCGTCTTCTATCACATCTACTACTTCTCCGCCATCATTAACTATATATTTTGTCAATATTTCGCCTACTTTCTATGTCGGTACGCGACACATTGCAATCATTTTACTATGTCTTCATACGACATCTTGCTAGGCATGTGTTTTACCTTTATTTTTCCTCATCTAATACCTTTTTTTATACAATTTTATTCCTCTTCCTCTAAGTACTACTATATATAGATAGAACAATAGGAATAACCATCTTCTACGTGCAATTTATCATATTGGCTAGTACAAAATCAGCACAAAATAAAAAAAACACATCAAAGATGCGTTATTTCCGATATTTTTATTTATTGTATATGGTTGAGGGAGTAAAAAGACCCCCGGTATGCTATAAAAAAATAGGGTTGGGGTGGTGTAAACATCAAATCGAACGTTTTTATGCTAAAATTTATATTGTAAAATAAAACAAGAAAAAGGAATATAACAATGCTTGTTTTGTTATCTAAAAGAATAGAAAGAACTGATATTTGTTTTTGACTAGAAACAAAAATTGAAAAATGTTACTATATTTGTATTTTCAATGACTTATCAAATAATCAAACATATCAATACCAATTATGCATATAAATACGCACAATATAGAAGAATATAATCATAATTCAATTGTACGCAAGAATACGCGCCGCAATGTAGTAGCTTATCAATATAATTACATCATAAATAACTGCCCTAATAATGCCATAAAAGGGAAAATATTGCCACGATCCGAAGTAATCAAGAACACATTTTTAAGAATATTTTATTCCAAAAAGTGCCTTGTAAAATAAGCAAAAAATCGACATAAAAATATTGAAAAGTATTGTATTTTATTAAAAAATTTGGTATAATTAATATAGGAAGTAAGGAAAAGGGAACTCTTAAAATGAAGTTATCAAATGGGGTTTTGGTAAAAAAGAAAGGAGTTGAAAAAATGAGAGTTAACCTTACCACATTAAAGCATAAAAAAAGAGTTATAAAATGGGAAAATATTTTATTTATTCCAATCATGATATTCGCAGTATCTGGAATAGTAAAAAGCAATCCGCAATTTATAACTATTTCAATAGTCCAACACATCATCATTTCAACTGGTATTTATTATACCGTTAAAATAACGAGATTGACAATACAGAAAAAAGGACTATTAAAAGCCATAGTTGATTTTGTAAACTTTAAATAGTTTTATCCCTTTTTCTTCTTCCATTATATATTTTAAAAAAAAGAATGTCAAGTAGAACTTGATCGAATGGAAGGAATGAAAAAATATGTTGAATCAAATTGTATTAGTAGGAAGAATTGAAGAAATAAAAGATGAAAAGGAAGGAGCAGTTGTGACGATTGCTGTTCCGCAAACGTTCAAAAATAGCGACGGAATATATGATACGAACCATATCGAAATTAGAATTTTCAGAAATATCGCAAAGAATATAAAAGAATACTGTAAAATCGGCGATATGATTGGAGCAAAAGGAAGATTGCAAAAATTAGAAAATGATGACACCTTAAATGTTATCGCTGAAAGAATTTCTTTCTTAACAAGTAGAAAGGATGTAGAAGAGTAAGCCCATCGGCTCTCTTCTTAGGTGATAATATGAAAATAAAAGAATTTAGGCAAAAATTAAGAAACTTAAAGCCATATATTGAGGAATTAAAAATCGGCAACGATGTTATAATCAAAACTACTACAGGTTATGGCGTAAGAGATGTAAACGATTATGACGACCCGATGACTGATTATAGCGCTTATGTGTATGGATTTAAAGAAAAATGGTTAATTGAAAATTATTTAAATAAAGGTTTATTAATTAAAGAGGTGTAGTATGAAAATATCAGATATTGAAGAATTAGCTATTCTTGAAAAGAAAGCATCTATTTTATTAAATAAATCTATAGAACCATCTTTCTACAATTATTTTTTTCAAAAACCTATAGAGTGGCTTATTGAAAATAAAGGGAAAATTGAAAAAGACTTTGCGGATAATTTGCAGAAAATAAAATTTCACGTTATAATGTCATCAAATTTATGTGAAAGAAATGCTTTAATTTTAGAACTCCAAGACTCAAATATAGAAGAATTTGCGGACTATATAAATTTTGTGCCATTTAATATTTTAAAAGAGTGTGAAAAAAAGAGAATCCAAAAAATATTTGAAAAATTTAAAGGCATCAAAAACGAATATCTAAAAATATGCTATTTTGATAAGGAAAGGAGAAAATAAAATGGGGAAAACATATTGTTATATTAGAACGAGTACAGACAAGCAGGATTATCTAAGACAAGAAAATATATTAAAAGAAAAAGGATATATCAATGGCGTTAATTGTGAATATGTAGAAGAGACGTTCACGGGTAAAACTGTTAAACGTCCAATATTCCAAGAGTTAATAAATAGCAAAATTGAAAAAGACGATACAATCGTGACTACTGAACTGTCAAGAATTTCAAGAAGTGTAAAAGACTTTAATAATTTAATTGATGAAATTGTTGAAAAAAAGAAAGTTAATATCTACATTATAAAAGAAAACTTTAATTTACTAGCAAACGGTCAAATGGATGCGATGACAAAGTTAATTATGCATATTACAAGTGCTTTTGCAGAATTTGAGAGAAATATTATCAGCGAAAGAACTAAAGAAAGTTTAAAAGCAAAAAAGGAACACGGGACAAAAACAGGTCATAAAATAGGCAGAGATAAGGGAATTTGGAATACCAAAGAAAATTTCATAAAGACTTTAGAAATAATGGTTACAAAAAAGATAGGATATAAAAAGGCTGCCATTATTACAAAATTCCCCATCGGATCGTTCACGCCATCCATAAATAAATGTTATAATAAATATAATACGAAAGATTTGGAACAAATTTTAAAAAATTTAAAAGGAGATGCTACAGAATGGGAATTATTCTAATTATAATTGGTCTTTGGTTAGCACTATGTGATTTTTCCAAAAAATTTTAAAATGAAAAAATGACTATTAAAAATGGTCATTTTTTATTATGAATCAGTCAATTTGTCTATTTTCAACACCCCTTATTTTGCCGTTTTTAGGCGTTTCTAGGTGCTATTTTATCAACCAGTGCAATTATACTTACAACGTGTTTTTCTGCTACCAACGGTTATTTCCGTACGTTATTGGCAAAGTAAAAAGTGCCTGCTCATGGCACCTTGATTATTGAAATAATGGTAGTAGTTCTTTCTTTTATTTCAAAACTTTTTCCGGGCCAAAACTTTTTCTAGATGTCGAATCTTTTTCTAATGCACTTATTCCAGAATGTTTTACCCTATCTTTTTCTTCTGCTCTCTTTGCATTATTGAATCTAGAAACATCTCCTGAAAGATATCCCGTTACCCTTCTGATTCTTTCAAATCCTATCCCTTTTCCCGTTTTGCTTTCTTGTTCCATAACTTACCTCCAAAATTTTTTCTATCGAACTCACTAATCTTTTTCCTCATAATCGGCATCGATAATCTTCTGCCCTTTAAGTGCTTGCAACTGTGCTTGTATTTCATCTACATTTGTTTCTTTTTTGTGTTCTATAACAATAGGTGTTGTGGCTTCTACCTTGCCCATTACCTTCTGCTGATACATGGCCGATATTTCTTTTACTTCCCCTGTCAAACCACCATTCGCAAGTACACCCAATAAATACGAATGTATATAATCCATAGCATCTTTTCTTGATGGATCAACAAGCCAATTATTGTATGTAGTTCTGCTTATTCCTAAGAACAAGCAAAAGGTTTCTACTGTAGGTGGAAAGTTCTTGTATTTTTGTATTTTATCAATCATCTCAATATAAAGATTAAATGCTATTAGAATTTCTTGAGGTGTATAAGAATTGGCATTCCCAATAGCAATGTCAACAAGGCTCCTTTTAGCGATGGTAGATAATATTTCGATAGAGTTTACACTCTCTCCCCTCGCTTCTAATTTATCTACTATTATTTTCGTAATTTCTTCTGTCTTAGTTTTCAAAGCTGGCAAAAGCATATCATGATATTCATTCTGTACTTTTTTCACAATCTTATTCTGTTGCATCTTCTTCTCATCTCTTCGATTAGTCATGTTCCCACCTGCTATCTAACTTACCTCTCTTTGCCCTCTCTTTGCCACTTTGAAAATCTACATATTCCCACAAATCTTTTTCCAATTGTTCGTAATAATCATCTTCCTTCTTACGACAAAAAGAATAAAAAAGCCATAATATATAGTCATCATAAAATTCAAAAGATACCTTATAATTTTTATACTTACGATTCATGAAAGTTAAAAATTTAGTATCATATTTACTTATGTATCCCATCATTTTCACCGTCACTACTATGAATTTTATTTAATAAATCAATCCAATCAATAATTTCAAATGGAATATTTTTAAATTCCTCTTTCGGGCAATCTTTTAACTTTAACAATGATAGTTCATCTCTAATATGAAATATGATTTTATATAAAACGTCAGTTTTACCTTTTTCATTTTGTAATAAACCTAAAATCTGTTTGTTAAGTTCTTGCTGTCTATCTAATTCTTTTTCCAAATTATGATTTATTCCTTCACTGATAATGGAAAGACATAAAATGACGAATGAGCATATTAATATTGCCTCAATTATCTTCATCATACATCCTTCTTTCTATTTCAATTTCTGTTCGAGGATTATCCTTATCATAAGAAACATGGCTACCATCATGTGAGTAAACGATGTCACTCTTATCATCTTGTAATATTCCATAATGCACTAGCATATCGCAAGTAGCTTCTAATAAATTCACTAGATCTACTCTTCTCCTAGTTGGCATATAATACACACATTTTAAATTGATGGGATAGTCTATCGTTTTCCTGATGTCGGGCAAGTGTTCCTTGCAATCTTTTTCATATTGTTTATATAGTTCACTAGGAATTATCATAGGTCTACCTTTAACAATAACTATTCTTTGAGAATTTTTCTTTGTTCTGGGTGCTATTGGTATAGTAAATTTAATCATTGTAGTAGTCATAATCCTCATCTTCATCATATAAATCCATATCATACAATTCAGCAACAAATTTCTTAAGCTTATCAATTCGACCTTCTTTATCTCGTAAAATATCATCTAATTCTTTTATTTTTTCTTGTTTTTCTTTTATTACTTCATCTAGTTTTTTAATATCAGTTTCTTTATTAAATTTGGCAATTCTTCTCATAGTAGTATCATCTAATTTAATGTTTTCTAGTTCTTTGTAGTTTGAAATAGTACATCTAAATAGTTGTGTTAAAGGTTGAATAAACTTTCTTTCATAATCTCCCCAACCAGTAATTTCGATTGGTGCATCAACAGAAATATCGAAATCGCCCATATTTCCTACTCTATATTGCATATTTTCATCATCATAAATAAGTATTCTAGGTTCCTTTATTGGTTTTGGTTGCAATGTTTTCTTCATTTGATTACTCTCCTCCTATATTCTTCTTTTATTAAATTTTTTCCTTTTTTGCTTCTATCAGTTTCGTGTTCTTTTTCAAACCGTTTTAATACTGCATTAATTCTTTTTAAGTTATCTATATCTAGATATCCTTTAATATTCATGTCTATCATTTCGCTTGTTATATAGCAAAACATGTCATAATCTTTCGCTTCTATTAGATGTAAATATGGATGACTTGACTTACCACACAATATTGCACCATTCCATCTTGCATACGGTCCATTATTGCGATTAGGTATGATTAAATGGTGGAATGTATATATATCATTTTTTTGCAAAGAATATCCCAAGAAATCCATTCCAAGATCCTTTAATTTAAACTCATTTATCATCAATTTAGTGATTTCTTTCATAATGCCACCCACAAAAAAGAAAGCTATATTGCTCCCTTCAATATTAATATTGGCGGAAAAGAGTTGAATCGAACAACTAACACGATGGTCTTCAGCCACCTGCTCTACCGTTAGAGCTACTCTTCCATTTGGTAGACAAGGTAGGATTTGAACCCACAACCACTCGGATATAAGCCGAGAACTCTAACCGTTGAGTTACTTGTCTATTTTGAGCCACAGTTGTTTGAGGAACAACCCTAGCCAGAAATCCTAACAATCTGTATTGCAAGTCAATACAACTAACTATTTTATTTAAAGGGTAATAATAGCCAAAATACCACAAGTTCTTGAGATATGATTGTTAAAAATCCAGTCTAAACTTGCCTAAACCTTGTCTTCTTATCGAAAAGACTCCACCATCGTATACATATTTGGTCGTATAACTCCCTCTATATCTAAACAGGACATGACCCCTGTCGCAATAGGCATATTTAAGAGTAGATAAGGATTTGCACCTTATATGAGGTAGTTCCCTAAACTACATTACAGTATTACCTGCACGTGCAACCTGGTTTTGCAACGAGACTCAACCGACATTATGCCATAAAGCGTCTACCTATTCCGCCACTACTCATATTGTCTTTATGTACCTTAATTGGTACTATGTTGTCAGTATAAATCTCTTGCTTCTCACTTTAATAGGTATTTATTGTTATCTCGAGTCCAATAATCCCCCTTGCTTTCAGAAATGTTTCCTTGATTAGAATACGTCTAATTCTATACGTTATATTAACAACATACTACCAACTAATATTCTCTCAAATAAATAGATAAATGGTGCTTCTCACACTAATTCATTATAGCCATTTATTATTCAGCCACTAGCCAGTTAAAGCCCTCTATAAGTAGCGACCTTATATCTTCTTTAACCTTCTATTACTACATCGGATTCTTTACCGACAACTTTCACACACATTAGGTAAAATTAACAATAGTCCCAAATTATTTACTATCATTATCCATTGATCTCTTTTTTCATGCAGATTTGTGCTACTCGTACCAGTTTCTAATCTTATACATCTCTTTTAAAAATATCAACTGCATTATTGACTTATTGGTATTCTTGCGTTCACTCTATATAACCACATATAGTACTACTAGCAAGTTTTCTCATTCCTTATCTATAGGAACAGTCTTGTGATTGCCAACGATTAGTCCTGTGCCTTATAAAACTCTATAATGAACCACTATTGCTACTCTTCTTACTTTGTAAGTCCAAGCAAAAATGTCGCCATCAATGCTAACTCAATCCCCCCTAAAATCGCTCTTAGAGGTAATAAGGACACAACAATATCTATACTGCATTGCGTTGCAGTCTGTCATATAGTTCATTTATCTATTTATTTCAAAGAACATTAATTGGTGGCTGACATGGGAGTCGAACCCATTATTTACAGGGTATGAGCCTGTCGTGATAATCCGTTTCACTCGCCAGTTATAAGAGGGATTCTCCGAAAGGAGTAAAGGAGAATCCGCTTGTAATATTGCTATTACATTATCAGTTTATCAATGCAACTAGTACAAAATCAGCACAAAATTGCATTATTCTATCATTTTTTTCATTTTTTTGTAATAATTATAAATTCCATTTCTAGAGTTAGGTTTTACCCCTTTAAGATAGTTTTCTTCTGCGACCGCATCAACTGCCTTATTAACGCTCATCCCTGATAAAATGTAGACATACAACCGATAGCATAATTGGTTATCTGATAACTTAACCAAATTTTTTTGACAATTATCAATGAGGTTTTGTTTCGCTTTTATCTGTTCATCTATCTTGGCTATTTTGTCTTCGTCTGATAATCCTTTTTTCAATTCATTTAATGTTTCAATTTCTACCTTTAAGTCATTAATGTAAGAAATGCAATCCATTATTCCCCTTCTTTCTTTTTCGCTGGTCTTCCTCTTTTCTTTTTTTCTGCTGGTTCAGGAGTAGTCAAAGATTGGACTATTTCTGGTGTTAAAATTCTATTTTGATATTCTGAATCAAGATTTTTTTCTGTATTTTTCAAACCTGCAATAAAAAGTTCCCTATTGTTTTTCATATTAAGTTTTCCTGCATTGTTAATAAAATAAGCTGCAAGAGACTTGTCTTGTTTTATTTTTCTTCTTCTTTTTAAACTATTTTGCATTTTTTGATAAAGAAGTTCCAGGTTAAGTTCCTCTAGTTTGCTATTTTCAATAAGATGTTCATAATCGCTTCGTTCCTTATCGCAATTAGATAATTCGTTATCAAGAGAATTGAAATAATCTTCTAAATTATTTAGTAAAGAAACTGCTTGAATAGTAGAATCAATAATATTTATATTATTCATGCCATTCACCAATACCTAATCTAGGAAGTCATCATCAATTTGTATTTGTTCGCCATACTCTGTAAAGGGGTCACGATACTCTGCTTCTGTTTCTTCTTCTACATTTGTTTCTACGTCACCAACTGTCATTTTCTTCTTTGGATCTAGATACTCAATATGTTGTGCCACGATTTCTGTAGAAGTTCTATTATTGCCATCAGCATCAGTATACCTTCTTGTTTGGATTGTGCCTTCAACTAACAAGTTATTTCCCTTTTTTTGATATTGGCAAAGATTTTCCGCTTCTTTTCCCCATGCTACAATATTTAAAAAGTCTGTTTCTTTCTCTCCGTTCGCATCCACATATGGTCTATTTATTGCTATGCTAAATCTTGAAAAAGGATTGTGGTTCCCTGTGTATTTTAATTCAGGGGCTGCTGTCATACGACCAACTAAAATAACCTTATTCACTTTTCAACCGACCTTTCTTATCTAAAATATCATATCTAGTTAATATTTCTTCCACTTCTTCTTTGTTTTTAGCAATACTAACATGAGCTTTTACTGTTTTTACAAGTTCGTTAATTTTATCTAGTTCTCTGCTTCTTTCAATCATTAAATTGAAATATTCACTTGGCTTAAAATCCAAATTAATACAACAATCCGCTACATACGAATGATTTCTAGTTAATGGCATATCGCTATCGTCAAAGGTCTGATTAACTAACATTTCTTTCTTTTCTTCTTCGGTAAACTGTGATAAATATAATTCATCACAATCTTTTTGAAATTTTTCTGCTAATTCATTAAATTTATTTATAATTTCGTTGTTTTCTTTTAATTTTTCTATTTTTTCCTTTGTCTCATTTTCTATTTTTTCTTTTTGCTTACTAGCATATAAATCTACTAAATTTAAACTTTCTAACATATCATTTCCTTCTTTCTTTTCTATAATTGGATTATCTTTTTCCCATATTCCCATAAACCAATTTCTATAATTTTCCTTGCCTTTTTCTAATGTTTCCAATAAATCTTCATATTTATTTGTTATTGGATTACTAATCATAACTTCTGCTCCACTAGAATTTATATTTATTTCTGATGTTATTGTTGGTTCTACTAATTTAAGTTCATATTCTTCAAACCACCAACAATGGTTACCTGAGTATTTTTCTAGAAAATGTGGTTTTGCATTATGTCCGCAACTCCAAGTATCATGATAAACAAGATATGGACGAATAGTGGATTTATCTATTTCTACTATTTTTCCAATTCCAAATTGTGTTTTTACTTTATCTCCTACTTTAAATTTTGACATATATTCACCTCTTATCTTTGAATATTTCTAAATTAAGATAATCTCGTACTTCTTTATCAAGTTCTTTTATTGTTTTATGAGTTCTTATTTTTGAATTGTCTACTTTATCTTTGAATATTTGTCTATACTCATCATCCCAAAGATTAACTACTATGGTATTTTTGTCTTTATCAACAATTAGTACTGTTATCATTTCCATACCTCATCTTTAATTAAATTAAATCCTGTTGGTTCTAATAAGCCAATTGTTTCTTTAAATTCGGTTTGTGCCTCATCACTTAATTGACTTTTATATTTGTCAAACCATTCTTTGAAATTTTTATAATCGCTATAATCGTATTCATACCATGCATCGTCGACTTTATCTCGATTATCTTTATCTTCTTTTACTTTTTCGATAATACTTGATGAATAAGATAATGTTTTATTTAAAATATCGGCATATATTTTTTTAGGCACTGTTTTAATTTCACTATCAGTTTCTCTTGCGACATATTCAATTAAATCGGAACTACTTTCATTTACAACAATATCGTCTTCTTTAATATCGAACCTTTCTTTAAGATGTTCTGCATATTTTTCTTTAAACTCTTCATCAAGTTCGATATTGGCATCTTTGAGGTATTCTCCATCCCTGCCTGTTCCATCAATTACCTCATCAACAAATGCAAAGTTATCGATACAGCACGCAACAGATAAAGCTGTTAATCTTTTTAATTCATAAATGTTAATTGATTTTCTATCTCTATCTAGAGTTACATATCTAGCATCAAAATTGTAACCATAGTCAAAATTATCATCTTCATAAACAGGCAATCCCTCAACAAATGCTTTTCCTTTGAATTGTGAATCTGTTAATATTTCTCCATAACTTGTTTTTATTGAACTATAAGCTTGTCCATTTATTCCTAGAAATTCATTTTCTAAATCTGCTAACTCACAACCACTAAATCCTGATATTTCAAATATTAAATCGTTACCACTACTATCTGTTTCAGTAATACATAGTACCTCACAATCAAAGTTGTCGGAATATTCAAAACTTGGTTCCCATTGTTTACTACCATTTTGAATTGATACATCTTTACCTTCTCGTAATAATACAAGAATTGCTAATTTGTATCCTTCTCCAAATTGACCTATTTTATCTAAATCATCTTTTTTAGATGTATTTCCAAGAAGTAATGTAGAACTTGGTATCGATGTGTTTTTGTTTGTAATAGTAATTGTTCCATTTTGTTTATCAATATCAATTTGTTCTTCGCCATCACTGTCTTTGGCATTCTGTAATAATTCTCTAATTGCTTCTTCTGTGCCCCAACTAGATACATAGTTTCGCGATAAACTCAATTCATATTTTTTCATTTATTTACCACACTCGCGTATTCTTTTTTAGTGATTTTGAGTTCCATTATTTCGTTAAAAATTGCTAAATCAAAATTTGGTAAGTTGAATATTTCTTGTTTGTCATAGATACTTAACTGACTCCACCATTCTTTGCTAGCTTCTTTTCTAGGAATTTCTTTCAAATATCCGCCACACGCTTCATAACTAGGATATTTTTTCTTTTCTTTATCTGTCATATCTTCTAAGAATATCCATTTTGATTTTTGAACCATACATAACAAATCATAAGCTCTTGTATTTCTCCACTCTTCAAATGTCATGTCAGTTTCCTTGTTGAATAAAATAAGTTTTGGCTCTTGCGTACAGAACACACCAGCAGATCTATTAGTTTTGTTCCAATCGCCCGTGTTACGATTGCCCGTGTTACAATCGCCCGTGTTACAATCGCCCGTGTTACGATTGCCCGTGTTACAATCGCCCGTGTTACAATCGCCCGTGTTACAATCGCCCGTGTTCCAATCGCCCGTGTTACGATTGCCCGTGTTCCAATCGCCCGTGTTACAATCGCCCGTGTTACAATCGCCCGTGTTACAATCGCCCGTGTTCCAATCGCCCGTGTTACGATTGCCCGTGTTCCAATCGCCCGTGTTACAATCGCCCGTGTTACAAAAACCTGTATTATCTTTTCCTACATTAACAATCTGCATAAATTCTTCTTTTGAAATCTCACGGACAATCTTGATTTTATTAGTAACGGATTTATCGTCACCATCCTTTACTTCGCCAATAGCTTCTACCTCACAAAAGCGATTGTCACTATCTGCAAAAGGATAATAATTATTTACATCAAACAAATTTCTACAAAAATGAAAACCCCAATCACATAAATTTATTGGTTTATCAGTTTCGTATGTTTCTCCAACCTGATATTGAAAATTTCTGCATCGTAGATTTTTATCAAATCCTTTATA
>CANRDU010000024.1 GCA_947629445.1 uncultured Bacilli bacterium | reverse complement strand
TTAAAAGTAGAAAACTTAACGAAAATATATGGGAAAGGTTCTACCAAAGTAGTTGCCCTTGATAATGTATCTTTCTCTGTTGAAAAAGGGGAGTTTGTTGCCATCGTAGGAGCATCTGGTTCTGGAAAATCCACATTACTTCATTTGATTGGAGGAGTGGATAGACCAACGAGTGGAAAGGTAATGATAGAAGGACAAGATATTTTTCATTTTAATGATGATAAATTAGCCATTTTTAGAAGAAGACAAGTAGGGCTCATCTATCAATTTTATAATCTTATTCCCATTTTAAATGTAGAAGAAAATATTACCTTACCATTATCTTTAGATAATCGGGAAGTCTCTAGGGAAGAGTTGGATGATTTATTAAAACTACTAGGACTAGAAGAAAGAAAAACACACTTACCAAATGAATTATCAGGAGGACAACAACAGAGAACTAGTATTGGAAGAGCCCTTATTACGCATCCGACGATTATTTTGGCAGATGAACCAACGGGTAACTTAGATTCTAAATCTAGTGATGAAATCGTTGCGCTTTTAAAAAAATCAAATCGTGAATTAAAACAGACGATTGTCATGATTACTCATAATATGGAGATTGCGAAAGAAGCAGATCGTATTATCAAAATAGAAGATGGAAAAATTGTTAAGGAGGTGTAGAATGAACTTACTTAACAAATTAACCATAAAAAACTTAAAGATGAATAAAAAAAGAACCATTGTAACGGTCATTGGTATTCTTTTATCAGTCGCTTTAATAATGGCGGTATCATCGATGTATGCTAGTGCGGTAGCATCTTTAATTGATTTTCAAATATTACGAGATGGAAACTTTCATGTTGCTTACTTTGAGGTACCGAAAGAAGAACTCTCTACCTTTCAAGAAAATCGCAAAATAGAGAAAACTTATCTATCTGGAAATATTGGATATGCTTATCTTGAAGAATCTAAAAATGAATATAAACCATATATTTTTATCAAAGCTTTTGATAGCGATGCCCTATCAAATTTAGGATTTCGCTTAGTAGAGGGAAGGTATCCAAAAAATGAAAATGAAATTGTAATTCCAACCCACTTAAAGACAAATGGAAGAGTTACTTACCATGTAGGAGATACTCTTACATTAGAAGTGGGAAAAAGATTACTGAAGGGTGAAGAAGTAGGACAGACGACTCCCTATATCCCAACTGATAAAGTAGGAGAAGAAGAAAAAGAAGAATTTACGGAAGAGATTGTCGATACGAAGACGAAGACTTACACCATCGTAGGAATTATTGAACGTCCTTCTGATATGGTAGAACCGTATGATGCTCCAGGGTATACCTTTATTACATACTTAAATGAAAAAGAAAATTTCAAAACATTTGATATCTATGCTCGGTATACAAAAAAGGGATTAAAAAATAATACGGAAGTGACAGGCGGAATTATCGACGTTGATCCTATCTATTTAGACAAAATGAAAGAAGGAAATTTTACAATAGAAGGAGAATTGGAAGAAGTAGTAAATGCTCTTGACAAAGCAAAATACTCCTATCAAGAGAATGATTATTTAATGACTCTTGAGACGAATCCATTAGGGGATGGATCGATAAAAGGACTCGGTAATGTTGCTGCTATTGTCATTGCTATTATTATCTTTACTTCTGTTTTCTGTATTAAAAATAGTTTTGATATTTCTATTACCGAAAAAATTAAACAATATGGCATGTTACGAAGTATTGGAGCTACTAAAAAACAAATTAAAAGAAACGTATTCTATGAAGCTACGATTCTTGGCCTTATTGGCATTCCGTTAGGACTTTTATCCGGTATTTTTGCATCCTATGTTTTAATTATTGTCAGCAATTATTTCTTAGGAGATTTCTTTAGCGATTTGCTTCATCTGCACTTTGAATTTTCTCTTTTAGCGATCGTGGTTGCTATTGGACTAGGTATTGTTACCATCTATTTATCCGCTTTAAAAAGTGCTAGAAAAGCATCGAAAGTATCTCCAATTGATTCTATTCGGAACAGTGCGGATATTAAGATGAAGAGTAAAAAATTAAAAATACCAAAAATCATCAAAAAAATCTTTGGTATTGGGGGTGTCATTTCCTATAAAAATTTAAAGAGAAATAAGCGCAAATATCGGACTACAACGATTTCTATTGCTGTTTCTGTTTTAACATTCGTCGCTTTATCTTCTTTCATGCAGTTTGCTTTTTCTACGTTAGAAAAAGAAGTTCCAATGAATGGTGCGAATATTGAGCTTTCCCTAAGCATTGATACGAAAGAGGACTATGAACTTGCTCGTTCTACTACTCAGTTAAATCATGTAGTTCAGTATAGTGTTACGGAAGGCCTCTACCTCGATATTGAAAATGCTAAGTTTAATCCGAAATACGCAGAAGTATTAAATATCGATTTAGATGAGGAAGAAAGTTACGGAAGTGGCATTATAGTTGTCACGTTAGATGATGACTCTTACCAAGAATATTTGAAAAAAATCCATTTTACTCCAAAAGATAAAAAGCAAGGAATTTTAATGGATATGAGAGATTTTACTATTTGTGACAATAATGATGAGTGCAAGAATTATCACATGAGAGAATTTGCCTTTGAAGAAGGGGATACCTTGGACTTTACTTCTACTCGTGATCAAAAATTCTCGATTGAAGTAGGGAAGGTGACAGAAGAAGTTCCGTTTGGTTATCCGAAATATAGTAATTCCGAAATGTTGATTATTCCAAGTGAGTTATATTATCAGTATGAACCATATCGTTATCTTAATATTTATTATGAAGCAGATGATGCGGATGCTTTACAAGATGAAATTGAAATGGTTTTAAAAGATAGAGAGTATTATCTTGATAATGTAGATCAAAGTTATCGGATGATGAAGAGTTTATTTACATTGGTTGGTATTTTCTTATATGGCTTTATCATTGTTATCTCTTTAATTGGAATTACGAATATCTTTAATACCATTACAACTAATATGGAGTTAAGAAAACAAGAGTTTGCGATGCTTAAGTCTATCGGTATGACAAAGAAAGAATTTAGTCGTATGATTGAATTAGAAAGTATTTTCATGGGAGTAAAATCTTTATTCTTTGGAATATCTATTGGGCTAGGTTTATCTTATCTTATTTATCACTATCTAGTAGAAGAATCAGGATATCCCTATCAATTCCCACTTTTAGCAATCATAATTGCAATCATTGCTGTATTCTTACTCATTAGTTGCCTTATGAGATATTCTATGCATAAAATTCAAAAACAAAATACCATTGAAACCATTCGCAATGAAAATATATAAACTTTATTATAGATGAAATAAAAAAAGGGGGTGAATTTATCACTCTCTTTTGGTATTTTTCATGTTGTAGAATTATCTACTAAATATTAAGTGTAAGCACAACTAGTACTTACGCCATCAGCATTTTTAGCGTTATCTATCGCTTTGTTAATGCCTTTCATATAACTTTCTATGGAACTATTATAATAAGTTATATGTAAGCAAGAATGAATATCACCATATGTAAAATAAACATTATCACTATAATGATTATCATTATGATTGAAAAGATCGAATAAAACAGGTGCTATTTCTTCAACAGATTTAGAAGAATTAAAAACTAATTGATCGTCATAGACATCCATAGTACATTTAGAATAATGTTTTTGGGTCGTTAACTGACTTTTTAAAGTAATCGTATCATTGTTTTGCAAATAATTCGTCCAGTCTCTATGGGTTGCAAAGTTTTTATAATTTGTTTCAAAATCATAGACAATTCGAAAAGTAGGTACTTCCGAAAAACCAGTACATATTCTAAAGGAAAAAGATGGATCATCTTTTAACGTTGCATCAATGATGTGTTCTGTTGTATCTTGTTCTTGAAAGTCCACTATAAAGGAACCTTTTACAACTTCATCCTTTTCAATAATAAACTCTTTGTCATAATATGATTTAAAACTCTCTTCAAGCATTTGTTTATAATTTTTTTCTGTTTCTCTAGCTTCTTCTGGAATTTTGCCGCATCCAGCAATAGCTACGATCAGTATAGTCATGAAAACCGTTTGGAAGATTTTTTTAGTCACTTATATCGTCTCCTTATTTTAAAATTATACCAAACGAATATTGCTTTTACAATATTCAAGATAAAAATAGTGAATGTAAGGTATTAATACCTTATGGTAATGAACTTTTTATCAAACTATTATCGACAATTGATTGGAAAATGAGTATAATACCATTGTAACTGTAGTAAAAGAGAAAAAATTATGAAGATAGGAAATAATGTGAGGATTCAAAAACGAAAAATTTATATATGGATAAATTTATTTTAGAAAGGAGATTTTGATGAAATCAGATATAGTAACTACTGAAATTATAGTTAAAGAAAATAAAATTGGAATCATGCGCGTTGGAAAGGTAAATTATATTTCTTTAACTGATTTAGCAAAATATGCAAATCCAGAAGATCCATCTGGAGTAGTAAGAAATTGGATGTCTAATAAAAATTCTTTTGATTATTATAGTTTATGGGAAGAAATTAATAATGAAAATTTTAATTCCGTGGAATCCCACAGAATTAAAATGGATGAAGCACCATATAATAGATTTACTATGACTCCAAATAGATGGAAGAAAAATTTCAATGCAATTGGTATTATTCCAAGTAGTGGAAAATATAGTAAAGGTACATTTGCCCATCCAGATATTGCTTTTGAATTTGCCAGTTGGTTATCACCAGAATTTAAATTATATTTAATAACAGAATTTGAAAGATTAAAAGCGAATGAGGCCTATCAATATAAAATAGAATGGAACGCTACGAGATTGTTATCAAAAATGAACTATATTGTTCATACAGATGCCATAAAAAAGTGTATAGTTCCCACTTTAACGGAAAGGCAAAAACAATCAGTTTATGCTGAAGAAGCAGATGTTTTAAATGTAGCGCTCTTTGGTATGACGGCTAAAGAGTGGAGAGAAAATAATCCTAAACTTGCTAAAAATGGAAATATAAGAGACTATACAGATATCCTCCATTTAGTAATATTAAATAATTTAGAAAATACCAATGCAGAATTAATAGAAGAAGATATTCCCCAAAGAGAAAGACTTATTAGGTTAAATAATTCTGCAAGAAGACAAATGGAAGTATTAAAAGATAATAAGAGTCTTAAAGATTTAGAATCCTTGCAAGAACAAGTGAATGAAGATAAACTGATTGGACAATAAAAAATTACCTATTAGTTGTGATGGAATAAAAGAGGTGATTTCATGATTCTATTAGTAGAAGATAATGAGACGATTGCTAGTGCTTTACAGTATTCTTTTCAAAAAAATAATTTGAAACTAGAATATCGGAATACGCTAAAAGGAGCAAAAAAGTATATAGAAGAAACGTCTCTTCAATTAATCATTTTAGATGTTACTCTTCCAGATGGAAATGGTTTTGATTTTTTCTATGATGTCATTGCCAAAAAGAAAATTCCTACCATCTTTTTAACCGCTAAAGAAGAGGAAGATGATATTGTAAAAGGATTACAAATGGGTGCTGAAGACTATGTTACGAAACCTTTTAGCACTAAAGAATTATTAGCGCGAGTACGGAAAATATTATTACGGAATGAAAAGAAAAGCATTTTAAAAGTAGAAGATATTTCTTTTGATATGGATAAGATGATTGTATATAAAGGGAATAATGAAGTAGAACTTACTTCTTTAGAACTGAAATTGTTACATCTCCTTTTCTTAAATGCGAATAAAGTAGTGAGAAGAAATACCATTCTTGATAAAATTTGGGAGTGGACTGGAAATGATGTAGATGATCATACTGTTACGGTTTACTTAAAAAGAATTAGAGAAAAATTAAAAACAGATATTATTGTAACAGTGAAAGGAATAGGGTATAGAGTCGATGTTACGGAATAAAGTGATGTTAAAAAAATATCTTTTCAAAACAGGAATTCTCCTTCTTATTCTCTCTTGTTTCTTTTCTTTATTGCTCTTTTATGAAAGAGAAACGTATCGCCGTATTTATAATGAAAATGTAGCACGCATTTTTTATCAAGTAAAAGAAAAATACCCTGATATTACAAAGGACGAGATTATCTCTATTATCAATCAACCTTCTCAAAATTATGAAAATTTAAATGATTATGGAATCTTTTTAAAAGAAGACTTTCTCTTACCTTCCCAAGAAGACAAAAGTAAAGATTTTTTCTCTTGGAATATGATTTATTTGTTAGGATCATTTTTCCTTATCATTCTTCTTTTTCTTTCCTATAATCGGAAGAAAGATAAAGCGATAGCAGAGATTACGCATTATATAGCCGAACTCAATAAAAGAAATTATACTCTTTCCTTAGATGATTTGTCAGAAGATGAACTTTCTATTTTAAAACAAGAAATCTATAAGACAACGGTTATGTTAAAAGAAAGCGCCGAAAACTCTTTGAAAGATAAAAAAAATTTAAAAAAATCCTTAGAGGATATTTCTCATCAAATTAAAACACCAATAACCTCTATCTTAGTAACGTTAGATAATTTAATTGATGAACCCAACATGGAACATGAAGTTAGAGAAAAATTTATTCATGATATTAAAAGAGAAGTTGCTAATATTAATTTTCTCATTCAGTCTCTTTTAAAATTATCCAAATTTGATGCCAACACAATTACTTTTTTAAGAGAAGAAGTAAGTGTTCAAACACTTCTTGAGGAAACAATCAATAATGTTTCTTCTTTATGCGATTTGAAAAATATAAAAATTGAATGGAAACATAATCAAAAGGGGACTATTTGCTGTGATCGTCACTGGCAAGTAGAAGCTTTAACGAATATTTTAAAAAATGGAATCGATCACTCGAAGGAAAACTCTAAAATAGTAATTTCTTATGAAAAAAATGCTGTTTATTCCATGATCCAAATCCAAGATTTTGGAGAAGGTATTTCCAAAAAAGATCTTCCCCATATTTTTGAGAGATTCTATAAAGGAGAGAATGCTAATTCGGACAGTGTAGGAATTGGTCTTGCTCTTGCGAAAACGATTATTGAGGAGGATAAAGGAACTATTAAGGTCGATTCTAATGCTTTAGGAACAACTTTTACGATTCACTATTTTCACTAGGTATAATTTTTTTCTTGTGATATAATGAATCTAGGAAAGTAGGCGGACACTATGTTTAGAACCGTTTTAAAATCAGTACGCGAATATAAAAAGATGACTCTTTTAACACCACTTACAGTTGGAATAGAAGTTATCTTAGAAGTATTTATTCCTTTTTTAATGACAATAATGATTGATGACGGTATTAGTAAGGGAAACTTAAATACCGTTTTTATTGTGGGAATCATTCTGGTTTTTCTTGCCCTTTTTTCTTTACTATCAGGTTGGTTATCGAGCCGTTATGCAGCAATCTCTTCTAGTGGGTTTGCGAAAAACTTAAGACATGATATGTACTATAAAATTCAAGATTACTCTTTTTCCAATATTGAGAAATTTTCTTCCTCTAGTTTGGTGACGAGACTCACAACGGATGTTGATAATATTCAAATGGCTTATCAAATGGTTACAAGAATTGCCGTTAGAGCACCCATGATGTTATTATTTTCTCTTTTTATGGTTTATACCATTCATCAGAAGTTATTTTTTATCTTTCTTTTTGTGGTACCTATTTTAGGACTGTTACTTTTTTTTATTTCTAACCATGCCCATCCTTTATTTGAAAGTGTTTTTAAAACTTATGATTCTCTTAATAATAAAGTTCAAGAAAATGTAAGAGGAATTCGCGTTGTGAAGTCCTTTGTTCAAGAAGAAAAAGAAATAGAAAAATTTCAAAAGGTTTCCGAAAAAATTTATCAGGATTTTCAAAAAGCAGAAAGATTAGTCGTTTTAAATAATCCTTTAATGCGCCTTTGTATTTATGGATCTATTATTGGCATTTCTTGGTTTGGATCTCACTATGTATTAGAAGGAAGTCTTTCAACAGGAGAATTAACGGGGGTTATTACCTATGCCGCTCAAATTCTTAATAGTTTGATGATGTTATCGCGAGTGTATGTTATGTGTATGATTTCTATTCCTTCCATGAAAAGGGTAGTAGAAGTTTTAGAAGAAGTACCAGATATTCAAAATAAAAAAGAAGTCATCCGGGAAGTAAAAGATGGCTCTATTTCTTTCCACCATGTTCAATTTGGATATACAAAGGGGGAAGATAAACTAGTTATTAAAGATATGGACTTTGATATTGCGTCTGGTGAAATGATAGGAATTATTGGTGGAATTGGTTCTAGTAAAAGTACTTTAGTAAACTTAATTCCTAGATTATATGATGTTAGTTCTGGAAGTATTGAAGTAGGAGGAGTCGATGTTAGAGAATACAATCTAGAAACTCTTCGGGATGCCGTTTCGGTAGTCCTTCAAAAAAATGTTTTATTTAGTGGTACGATTGCTGAAAACTTAAGATGGGGAAATGCAAATGCGACAAAAGAGGAATTAGAGCAGGTTTCTAAAATTGCTTGTTGTGAAGAATTTATTACAAAACTTCCTAATGGATTTGATACCTATATTGAGCAGGGGGGAACGAATGTATCTGGGGGACAAAAACAAAGACTTTGTATTGCCCGAGCTCTTTTGAAAAAACCAAAAATTTTAATCTTGGACGATTCTACTAGTGCGGTGGATACGAAGACAGATGCGATGATTCAATCCTCTTTTAAAAATGAAATTCCTGATGTTACAAAAATTATTATTGCGCAGAGAATTTCTAGTGTGGAAGATTGTGGCCGTGTCCTAGTACTTGAAAATGGAAAATTGAATGCTTTTGATACGCCTAGTAATCTTTTAAAGACCAATAAGATTTATCAAGAGATGTATTATTCTCAAAATAAGGAGGAAAAACATGAGTAAGAAAAAAATGAATATTCCTTTTATGAGGAGATTATTTGGCTATATTATGAAGCATTTCCCTCTTCATTTAATTATCATTTCTATTTCTATTCTTATTAGTTCCTTTTGCCATGTAGCGGGTCAACTCTTTTTACAAAAATTAATTGATAACTATATTACACCTCTTATTGGGAATATAAATCCTTCTTATGATGGTATTTTAAGAGCTGTTATATTCATGATAGGAATTTACTTATCTGGTGTATTTTTTACTTTTCTATATTCCCGGATGGTTGTTACAGTCAGCCAAGGAGTTCTTAGAATCATTCGTAATGATATGTTTATTCATATGGAAAAACTTCCTATTTCTTATTTTGATACCAATACGCATGGGGATATTATGAGTTACTATATCAATGATACCGATACGTTAAGGGAAATGATATCGATGAGTATTCCAAACTGTTTATCGAATATAGCGATTATTATTGCTGTCTTTATTTCTATGTTAACTTTGAATGTTTATTTAACCATGATTATCATCGTAAGTGTCTTGATTATGATTAAAGTGGCCAAATATATCGGATCGAAATCTTCTAAATATTTTAAAGCCAAACAAAAAGCAGTAGCTACTTTAAATGGATACATTGAAGAGATGATTGATGGACAAAAAGTCATTAAAGTATTTACTCATGAAGAAAAAGCAAAAGAAGATTTTGATATCTTGAATGAAGAACTATTTGAAAATACGAAAAATGCTCATATGTATGCGAATATGATTATGCCAGTTATGGGAAACATTGGCTATCTTGTCTATGTATTGATTGCTATTTTTGGAAGTCTAATTGCGATTAAAACGAACTTACTTACGGTTGGAGCGATTGCTTCTTTCCTACTTCTTACAAGAAGCTTTACGATGAATGTAAATCAATTATCGCAACAATATAATTCTATTGCTTTAGCAAGTGCAGGAGCAGAGAGGATATTCCGTTTTATTGATGAAGAAATTGAAGAAGATGAAGGAAAAGTTTCGTTGGTATATGCAATTAAAAAAGAGAATCAATTAGAAGAAACTGATTCCTATACAGGACTTTGGGCATGGAAAAAAGAAGATGGTATGCTAGTAGAACTAAAAGGGGATATCCAACTTATCGATGTTGATTTTTCTTATGTACCAGAAAAAAGAGTACTAGAAGATATCAGTCTATATGCGAAACCAGGAGAAAAAATTGCTTTTGTGGGCGCAACTGGTGCAGGAAAAACAACCATTGCCAACTTAATCAATCGATTCTATGATATTGATTCTGGAACAATTCTTTATGATGGCATCGACATCAAAGAGATAAAAAAACAAGATCTTAGAAAATCTTTAGGAATGGTATTACAGGATGTGAATCTCTTTACCGGAACGATTATGGAAAATCTTCGTTATGGAAGAGAAAATGCAACGGATGAAGAATGTATCGAAGCCGCAAAACTTGCGAATGCTCATCACTTTATTGAAAAACTACCACAGGGTTATGATACAGTCATTACCGATAATGGTTCTAATTTATCACAAGGACAAAGACAATTACTCGCTATCGCAAGATGTGCAGTCAGTAATCCTCCCGTTATGATTTTAGATGAAGCAACGTCTAGTATTGATACGAGAACAGAAAAAGATGTTCAAGAAGGTATGGATAAATTAATGGAAGGAAGAACTGTCTTTGTAATTGCTCATAGACTTTCTACCATTCGTAATGCGAAAGCGATTATTGTTTTAGAAAACGGACATATTATTGAAAGAGGAAGTCATGAATATCTCTTATCACAAAAGGGAAAATATTATCAACTTTATACGGGTGCTTTTGAATTAGAATAGATAAAAAAGAAAAATATTTGATATAATGAAAGTGGGTGATAGTGTGAATAAGAATTTAAAAAGTAAAATTAACATTCCTAAATATTCTTTAGGGGAAGAATTAATTAGTTCTATTTCTCATGGAATCGGAGTGTTACTTTCCATAGCAGCTTTAGTACTTTGTATTGTCTTTTCTAGTATTCATCATAATGCTTTAGGAGTCATTTCTAGTTGTATTTATGGAACTAGTCTTATTATCCTTTATCTTATGAGTTGTCTTTATCATGCATTTAAACCAAATAAGGCAAAAAAAGTATTTCGAGTATTTGACCATTGTAGTGTATTTCTTTTAATTGCTGGAAGTTATACACCGTATCTCTTACTGGTTATAGGAGGTATGAAAGGTCTTATTATGTTAGGCATTATTTGGTTAGCTGCTATTATTGGCATTATTGGAAATAGTATCAATTTAGAAAAATTTTCCAAAATTGCTTTTCCTCTTTATCTGTTAATGGGATGGATGATTTTAATTTCTAAGGATTCTCTGATTGCTAATTTAGCGGCACCCGGATTAATCTTATTATTAACAGGGGGTATTATCTATACTATCGGTGCGGTTATCTATCTTATTGGTAGTAAAGTAAAATATATGCACTCTCTTTGGCACTTCTTCGTGCTCGGAGGAAGTATTTTTCAGTTCTTTTCTATTCTTTTATATGTAGTATAGAAAAAAACGGAAAATTGAGTTGTCTATCTATTTTCTAGATGACGTAGGAGTAAAACATTCCTTTTGAAAATGATAAAAAACATACTGCAAATTGGAATAATTCCAGTTTTTTTTCATCATCTCATCCGTAACAGTCTTATTTTAATATGTTAAGAAATTCAAAAAAATTTAACATGTTTTGATAATAAGTTAAAAAAATGTAAAAAAATTAACATATTCGATATTATCATTTAAACTCAAAGGTTTTAACAAATTTCTTTTTCTTCCTTCTTGTGCTACAATAAAATATGAAGGAAGTAATAGAAAATGAAATATGTTATCTTTTTTTTACTTTGCGTTGCCCAAGAAATTTGTTTACCACTTCCAGAAGTAAGTACAGTTGTTTTTGGTATAGCAACCATAGGAAACTTATCCACTTTTGTACTTGCACTACTTGGTATTTTATTAGGTATTTGCCTAATGTATCAATTTGTTTTCCTATTCAAAAGAAAATATTTAAAGAAGTATGAGCATAATCCAAAATATTTAGCTTATCAAAAGTATGTGTCTAAAAATCCTTTTTTGACAACTGGTATTTTATTTGCTATCCCAATATTACCAGATGAGATTATTTTAGTAGGTTCAGCACTTGCTAATATTTCTTTAAAGATGATATTAGGAATAGCACTATTTTCCAAAACTTTCTCAATAGGGGTACTAGTTTTTTCATCCACTGTTGCTAAAAATCTAGAAATTTCTGAGTGGCAAGTTATGGCAATTACGATTATGATAATGCTACTAGCTGCCTTATTTTATCAAAAATGGCAAGAGAAGAACTAGTAAATTATTGATGGATTTTTATGCATATTTGGGGAGGAATCATGAAAGTAGTAAATTTTATTAGTAAGTATTTTGTTTGCTTTGTCCTTTATGCCATCATTGGTTGGTGTTACGAGGTCTTCCTAGAAGTATTTATTTACCACTGGGGATTTTCCAATCGTGGTGTTTTATTTGGACCTTATTGTCCCGTTTATGGATTTGGTGCTTTAGCATTCTTACTATTTTTATCCCATTTGAAAAAAAAGAAAATAAAAGTAGGAAAAATAAATATTACACCTTTTCTTGTCTTTTTAGGAGTGATTCTGATTGCTACTACGATAGAATTAATCGCAAGTTATCTTCTAGAAGCATTTACAGGAAGTTGGCCTTGGGATTATACCCGATTTGGATTAGACTTTGAAGGAAGAATAGCTCTTAATCCTAGTCTTCGCTTTGGCATAGGAGGAATGATTTTTCTATATATTCTCCAACCATTCTTTCAATTTTTATTAAAAAAATTAGGAGATTCTAAAACAAGGACTTTAGCGCTCGTTTTAGGACTTATTCTAGGAATAGATATTCTCTATACTTTTTTCTTAAAAAATATAATATAGTAAAATGTAATACTAGAGTTCTCTAATAAAATAGATTTAAAGACTAGACAAATATGACAAAATAAGAGTCAAATTCTGTCTAGTCTTTTTTTGATGTGTAAAATTACTTGATTTCAAAAACACTTTACCATATAATAAATTTTGAAATGGAAAGTAACAATGGAGGTAACCAAAATGAAAAGAATATCAATGTTATGCTGTACCATATTAGCTTTGCTTCTTTTATCTTTTATGCCAAATGTGTATGCAGAAGAAGTAGAAGAGAGGAAACAAGAAACGGTACCAATATCTGAGAATACTACCGATTACATTGTCAAAGTGTATGATGGTGAAGAAGAAGTTGCTCATATGCAACTACCAGAGGAAACAGACTTACAAGAGTATTTTGACTTTTTAATTCAAGAACGAGAAATTCTAGGAAAAACGTTTGTGGGATTTAAAGAAATTTTGGAAGATGAAACTTATAGTGAAGACTATATTACTACTACTCCCACAAGAGATATTAATCTCGCTATGATTTTTACTGTAAATGTTCATATTGGTAACGAAGCAAGTGTGGATTTTACGTTAGCAGAAGGGGATACTTTAGCGGATTTATCTTTAGAAGATCAAGAAGCTTTAGAAGTATATAAAGATTTAGAAAACCCATATAAAGATTTCTATCACTTTATAGATGAAGATGGTAATGTGATTCTTAATGATACACCAATTACTCACAATATTACATTAATACCAGTATTTACGGTAGATGTTGTGATAGATGGCACGTTATTTACGATAGAAGAAAATAAAACGTTAGCCGATTTAAACCTTACTGCCTATAAAGAAGTGAAAGATAAAAGATTTCTAAGATTTGAAGATGAATATAAAAACACGATTAAAGAAGATACGCCCATTACCCAACATATCAATATTATTGCAGTTTATGAAGATGTATTAATCGAAAATCCAGAGACAATTGATAATGCCTTTATGTATGCTGTTTTAATCGTTATAGGGGTAGTTGTAATTACGGCAGCAGCCATTATATTATCTAAAAAATAGAAAGATTAATTTACTAAAAATAAATAACTGAGTATATTTTTTTCTAAAAATAAAAAAATACTTGACAATCAGAAACGATTTTCATTATAATAAATCCCTGATAAGAGGAGAACTTATCGTGAAAATCGGGAAGGGGGAAAATAGAAAATGAAGAAAATCTCAAAAATTTTCAGTTTTGTTGCATTTGCAATGGCAGTAACTATTATGCCAAATGTATATGCTACCGAAACGTTAGTCGGTTCAGGTCAAAGTGTAACAGATTTATCAACTGCTTTTTCTAGTGCACAAGATAATGATACTATTAAACTAGATAGTGACATTACACTAACCACAGAAGCAAAAGTTGATTCATCTAAGCATTTAACTTTAGATTTAAATGGACACAAAGTTACTGGCCCAAGCACAGGATATGCTTTCAACAATGAAGGAACGTTAACAATTAAAGATAGTTCTGAAACCAAAAATGGAAGTATTGAATGTACTACTGAAGGTAATAATAGTTCTTGTGTTAGAAGTGCAGGAACGTTGTCTGTTTCAGATGTAACTATTAACAGTACATTTGTAGCTTTAAAAAATGAACCTAATGGCAATATGACAGTTACAAACTCCAATATTAAGTCTACTTATGGAAATACAGATTCTGGAGCTATTTTCTCTTATGGAAAAACAACTATTAATAATAGTGTTATTGAATCTCCAGCGAGAAATGGTATTGCTATTTATGCATTACAACATAATGGAGTAGAATCTTCTGTTACTGTTCAAAACAATAGTACAGTAAAAGGTGGATGGGATGCTTTGCTTGC
>CANRDU010000023.1 GCA_947629445.1 uncultured Bacilli bacterium | reverse complement strand
AAGTAGTGAAAATATGAAAGAAAAGCTAGAAAGTCTAAGGGGAACTCTTGCTTAAAAAAAAGTTTTATTATATACTATTAGTTATGTAGAAGACGGAGGAAATTATGAAGAAAAAAGAAGAAACAAAGAGTGAAATAAAAAATGAAAAAAAAGTCACTATTAAAATAGAGGGAAAAGATTGGGAAAAATTAATTGATGATGCTTTTAAGAAAGCAAATAAAACCGCTAAAATAGCAGGTTTTCGCCCAGGAAAAGCTCCAAAAGAAGTATTTATTAAACATTATGGAATGGAATCTCTCTACTATGAAGCTTCTAATAAAGCAGTTGAAAAAGCTTATGATAAAATGTTAGAGGAAAATAATGATTTAGAAATTGTTGCCCAACCACGTGTAGATATGACAAATATTGGTGAAAAGGGAGTAGAATTTGAATTTACACTTACTTTGAAGCCAGAGGTAGAGTTAGGTACTTATAAAGGACTAAAAGCAAAGAAAGAAAAAGTAAAAGTAACGAAAGAAGAAATTGCGGATTCTATTGAACATATGCGTGAACACTATAAAGAAAACATCGTAAAAGATGGAAAAGTTGAAAACGGAGATGTTGCTGTTATCGATTTTGAAGGATTCAAAGACGGTGTTGCCTTTGATGGTGGTAAGGGTGAAAATTATTCTCTAGAAATAGGAAGTAATACTTTCATTCCAGGATTTGAAGAACAATTGATTGGTATGAAGGCTGGAGAAGAAAAAGAAATTCATGTTACTTTCCCAGAAGAATATCATTCTGAAGAACTAAAGGGACAACCAGTTACTTTTAAGGTAAAAGTAAACGAAGTAAAAGAAGTAAAAATTCCAGAATTAGATGAAGACTTTTTCAATGATTTAGGAATGGAAGGAATTAATTCTAAGGAATCTTTAGAAAAACAAGTAAAAGAGAATATTGAGGCTCAAAAAGAAAGAAAAGCAGAAGATGATTGGCTTAATGCTTTACTAGAAGAGGCAGCTTCTACTATGAAAGTAGATATTCCAGAAGTTATGATTGAGGATGAAACTTCTAGAATGATTGATGAATATGCTCAAAATATTCAAATGCAAGGAATTACTTTAGAACAATTCTATCAATTTACTGGTCTTACCGAAGATAAATTAAGAGAAGAATACAAAGAACAAGCAAGAAAAAGAGTTACTTACCGACTAATGATTGATGCTATTATTAAGAAAGAGAAGATTGAAGTAACCGATAAAGAATTCGAAGAAGAAGTAACGAAGATGTGTGAGAAATATCAAATGACGAAGGAAGATTTCCTTAAAAACTTTGGAGAAGATATGATTCGTTATGATTTACGTGTTCGTAAAGTATTTGATTTATTAAAAGGAGAGAAGAAGTAATTCTCTTCTTTTTATCATATAAAAAAAGAATATTCTTAACTTTTTCGATAGAATATTCTTTTTTTATTTTCATTAGCGATATTTAGGAGAATTCCCAACATGAGCATATAACTTAAGAGACTAGATCCTCCGTAACTAATAAAGGGAAGCGTAATTCCGGTAATGGGTAATACACCAAAAGTCATACCGATATTTTGAAATTGTTGATAGATAAGCATGGCAACAATTCCACTAATAATATATTTTGATTGTAAAGATTTGCTTTCAAAAGCTAGATAGATTAATCGTAAATCGAAGTAAAGGAGTAGTAGGAATAGGGCAATAGATCCTAAAAAACCAAAGTTAGAAGCATAAACAGCAAAAATGAAGTCCGTTTGTGGTTCTGGAAAGTAAAGAGGAGTGTGATTATATCCATAACCAGTAAGGCCTCCTGCCCCGATAGCGGTCATTCCTTTTTGAAGTTGATATCCGCTTTTTTGTGACCAATCTAATAAACGATCTACTCTAAGAAAAAAACTAGTACCAAAAATTTCGATAAACAAATCCGTATTGAGAAAATAAAGCCCTAATACGGTAAAGAGAATAATTCCTGCAAAGGTAAAAAGGATGACAAACCATCGATAACGGATACCCGATATAAATAACATAATAAAGGTAATGAGTAGATAAATTAAGACGACACCTGTATCTGGTTGTAGAAAGGTTAGTAGAGAAGGAATCATCACAACTCCCATTACTTTTAATAGAAAGATAAATTCTTGACTAGCCGTTGGATTTATATATTGATGCCTAAAGGAATCCATCATTTTGCTTAAGGTAAGTATGAGAATAATTTTCATAAACTCACTTGGTTGGAATACACCAATGTGAGGAATTTCAAACCAACATCTCGCATTGTTAATCGGTTCTCCAAAAAATAATAGTAGTAATAACAAAATATTAAAGAACCCATACAAGTGCCATGTATATTTCATAATCGTACGATTTCCAATTGTCATGACTCCTAGAATTGCTAGTGTACCAATTCCATACCAAATGATTTGTTTTAATGCATAATTGTTTTTTTCTAAAAGGAGACTCTCTGCACTATAGATGGTACTGATTCCTAAAATGGCAAATAGGATAATTGGTGCAATAATGGAAAAGTCTATATGCCACCGATTTCTTAACTCCATAAAATCACCTTCTTTCTATCTTACTCTAATTATTTTCATTATACAATCATAAATTTTTATTTTTGTCGAAAAAAGGGGATAAGTAAATATATTTCTTTTTTTGCTATTTTATAGTATAATGAAATAGGTGATTAATTATGGAACCTTATATATGGCAATATATTTTTATTATATTTGTATTAGTCGTTATTGCAGTTGCAATCGTTAAATCTAAGAAGAGAGATTTTAAATTTGAAGCAAATAAATTGGTAGAACTATTAGGTGGAAAAGATAATATTGAAAGTTATGAATCTAATAAGTCACGCTTTATTGTCAATTTAAAAGATGTATCTAAGGCAAATAAAGAGGGAATTCAAAAAATGGGCGCTCAAGGTATTGTAGAAATTGATAATCAACTAAAAATCATTTTAGGGGATGGAGCGAAGCAAATTACAAAATATATTAATGAATTAAAGTGATAAAATTCACTTTTTTTTTGCAAAATTCGACAAGTTTCGACAGAGAAGTAAGATATGATTATCATGGTGATGGACATGTTAGATACTTTAATATTGAATATGATGCTGATCTCCTATCCTCTTTTAATCTATATTATTTATAGTGTTGGAAATAAAAATGTGAGTAAAGGGGAAAAGAACGGCTTTTTAGATTTTTCATTGTTATCTTCTGCTTTTTTGCTACTCAATTATGAAAACTATACCGATAATCCTATTCTTACCTTCTTTTTAGGGGGATTAGTTTTTTTAGCTATTTATCGTGAAAGAAAGGGGATAACTATTATTTTAGAGGGAACCATTCTTCTTGCTAGCATGGCTCATGTTTACTTGACCGTTTATTATATTCTCTTTTTTCTATTCTTTCATACTACTTATTTTTTGACCAAAAAGAGTCATAAATGGCAAGTAGGGTTAAATATCCTATATTTATTTTTCTATAGTTTGTCTTTTTCTTTTATGCAAATAACCGATAGTGCGATTTATTCTTTTTTTCTCGTATTGTTATTTACAGTTTTTACCAAGTATCTTACGATTGCTTTACAAAAGGGAGAAGAAATTATGAAGACGCATTTAGAATTTAAAGATTTGCAAAAAGAAAGGCAAATTCAACTTTCCCTTTTTAAGATTACACATGAAATTAAAAATCCTGTTGCCGTATGTAAAGCATATTTAGATATGTTTGATACAGAGAATGTAGAACATGCTCAAAAATATGTACCCATTTTGAAATCTGAAATCGAAAGACTCTTGCTCTTATTACAAGATTTTCTACTTGTAAATAAAACAAATATGCGATATGAAATTATGGATATGAACATGTTACTAGAAGAAGTATCTAAAAATTTTGAACCGGTTATGAGGGAACATCATATTCATTTTAAAGTCGATATTTTAGATGATGAATTATTTATAAATGGGGATTATAATCGCTTAAATCAGGTAATGATTAACGTTTTAAAAAATAGTATTGAAGCAAAAGCGATGGATATTGTTCTGCGTACTCATTTAACGAGTAAAGTGTTAGAAATTTATGTAGAAGATAATGGGGAAGGCATCTCGAAAGAGACATTCAATCGAATGTATGAACCTTTTTATACTACCAAATCACAAGGAACAGGACTAGGCGTTTCTCTTTCTAATGAAATTATTGAGGCCCATAATGGGAAACTAGAATACAAGTCAAAAGAAGGAATTGGTACGGTTGTAAAGATTACTTTGCCTATTTATGTCTTATAGAAATTTATCGTAAAATATGGTAAAATGAAAATGGTGATGATATGAAACCTTTAGTACTTTGTATTATGGATGGAGTAGGAGAAAGAGAAGAAATTTATGGAAATGCGGTTAAACAAGCGAATACTCCTAACTTAGACCGTTTAAAAGAGAAATATGGTTTTTCCGTATTAAATGCAAGTGGCACCCCTGTCGGACTACCTGCTGGCCAAATGGGAAATAGCGAAGTAGGACATATGAATATTGGGGCAGGTAGAGTCATTTATCAACCCTTAGAACTAATTAATCATGAAATAGAAGAAGGAACTTTTTATGAAAATGAAGAAATTTTAAAATTGATTCATCATGTTAAGGAGAATCATTCTAAAATTCACATTATGGGATTGATTAGTGATGGAGGGGTACATTCTTCCATTGAACATTTACTCGCTATTCTAGAGATGTGTAAACGAAATGAAGTAGAGAGAATTTACCTTCATTTATGTACTGATGGAAGAGATGTTGATCCTCATAGTGCGTATACCTATATTGCTCGTGTAGAAGAAAAATTAAAAGAAACAGGCGGTAAAATTGCGACTATAGGGGGACGTTATTATACGATGGATCGAGATAATAACTATGATCGTTTAAAAAAAGGTTATGATGTAATCGTTAATGGCGTAGGACCAAAACATACTTCTATCAAAACGTTTATTGAAGAAAGTTATCAAGCAGGAATTACGGATGAATTTCTAATTCCTACCATCTTTGATGAAGAAGGCATGCTAGAAGAAAATGATGCTTTTATGACTTTTAACTTTCGAAAAGATCGCTTAAGAGAACTATTTACCGCAATTACCAATCCCGAATTTCATGACATGGAAGTAAAAAGATTTCAAAATGTGTATGCTCTTACGATGCTACCAGTTGTGGAATCGGTAAAGGCACCTCATGCTTTTGATGATCCAAACCCTAAAAATATATTGGGAGAATACTTAGAGAAGAATGGTCTTACTCAATTAAGAATCGCAGAAACTGAAAAATATGCCCATGTTACTTTCTTCTTTGATGGTGGAAAAGAAGTAGACTATAAGGGAGAAAAAAAGATTTTAATTCCTTCTCCTAAGGTAGCTACTTATGACTTAAAACCAGAAATGAGTGCTTATGAAGTAACAGAACATATTCTAGAAGAACTTCCTAATTTTGATGTTGTCATTATTAATTATGCTAATGGAGATATGGTTGGACATACCGGGGTTATGGAAGCTGCTATAAAAGCGGTTGAAGTAGTAGATGAATGTGTTGGTAAAGTTTATGACAAAGTAGAATCTTTAGGTGGATGTATGATTATTACGGCGGATCATGGTAATAGTGATACCATGTTAGATGAAAAAGGAAATGTTGTGACGAGTCACTCTACTAGTGTAGTTCCTTTCATTGTTACCAAAGAAAATATCCAATTACGAAATGGTAAACTTGGAGATATCGCACCAACGATGCTTTCACTTTTAAACCTTCCAATTCCACCTGAAATGACAGGGGATGTTCTCATTAATGGTTAGTATGGATGTAAGTTGGCAAGAAGGATTAGAGGAATATGGAAAATTAATAACAAATTATCCTATCTTCTTTTTCTTTTTCCTTGCTTCTTTGATATTAGGCTATTTACTTTGGTACAATAAAACAGATAGAAAAAAATACTTCATTACATTCTGTACTGCCTTAGTGATAATAGGAGAAACGTTTTATCTTCGGGGCAGTAATGTTATAGAACAATTACATACGATATTTCGTTGGAATTTTTATCAAAATATCTATGTTTATTACTGGAATATGATTATCTCTTTTGTCCTTTTACATATTTATTTATCTATGACCAAACGAAAATCATCTGAACAAGATATCGGAATTGTATTTTATGTTTGCCTTTTCGTAAATGCCTTATTTCAAGTGTATATCAGTAGTATTGTGGGACATCAAGGTCTCTTGGTACTCGGTAATACTTATCCGATGGTTATGATTGGAAATGGTCTATCTTTTCTTTTCTATTTTTATCTTTTGGGAATGGAAATTAGAAACCTTTGCCAAAAAAAGCTTATTTAAAAAGAGAAAAAAGAAGGGAATATTAAGTGTCATTTTGACAAAAAGTAAAGAAGATGTTATAATTGTCAAGTGTTGTAAAAAGGAGTGAAAAACTTTGAAAATAAACGGCGTAAATTTAGTTGTGAGTGCGGTTAGAAGAAGTCAATATCCAACAGATGAAAAACCGGAATACTTACTAGTCGGAAGATCTAATGTTGGTAAGAGTAGTTTTATTAATACTTTAATCAATAGAAAAAATTATGCTAGAACTTCAGCCACTCCGGGAAAAACACAAACGATTAACTTTTACTTAGTCAATGATGAATTTTATTTGGTAGATGCTCCAGGATATGGTTTTGCAGCACTTAGCCAAAAAAAGAAGAAAAAATTTGGACTTATGATGGAGGATTATCTTCAAAATAGACCAAACCTCAAACAAGTTTTTATGTTAATTGATTTTCGTCATAAACCAACTGATGATGATTTGATGATGTATAACTTTTTGAAACACTATAAAATACCGGTAACGGTAGTAGCTACAAAAACAGATAAAGTAGGAATTACTTTACATCAGAAACAGAGAAATGCTATTTTAGAACAGTTGGATATTGTTGTTGGGGATGATTTTATTATGTTCTCCAATGTGACAAAACTGGGAAAGAGTGAAATATATCAAAAGATAGAACGTACAATGTAGGTACCAACTATCTTTTTTTTCATACACTAAAATAGGTGGTAGGGTGAAAATTGATGTAGAGGAAACCGGCATTATCATCTATTTAAAGAAAGAAGAATTAGATGGCTGTAATTTTGATGATATTGATGAAATCGAAGAATACTTTCGTTCTCTATTCTTAAGATTACAAGAATATTATCACATTACGTTAGAGGGATTTTACAATATTCATGTATATTTGGATAAGAATGAGGGAATGGTTTTAAAAATGGAAGAGGAAGACATTGATTACTATTCCCATTTTCATCAATTAGAAATGAGAATTATCAAAGAAGAAGTAGTTTTCCTATATGAAGTAGAAGATATTTTTCCTTTTGTTTCTCCAAAAAATGAAATTTATACTTATAAAAATCACTTTTATTTAAGAAAAAAAGGTAAAGAAGAGGTATATAACCTATATGAATTAGGAAAACTAGTATATGAAAATACGGATATAATATTAAAAAAAGGTACTTTATTGACAGAGAAGTAAAGAAAATATATGATTTTCTTTCTTTTTTTACAAATTTTAATAAAAATTTGATATAATATTTTTGAATAATAAGAATGGAGAGTGTGGTATGAACGATAGAAAGTCAATTTTATTATTTATGAATGGATTTGGAATGGAAGTACCGAAGTCATTTAATGTCTACACAGCAAGCCTTATGCCATCTTTAGCAAAACTATCAAATTATTATCCATTTACATCTGTATTTGCAAGCGGTTCAGAGGTTGGTTTAAACAAAGGACAGTTATCTAGCTTCCGAACAGGATATGCCGTTTTTAGTTCTGCAGGTAAGCCCAATAAAAAGTCTACCGTAGTACAAGCGAAAATGCAGTTAGGGGAATTTGAGACCAATCCCGTTATAATGGCTTCTATTAATCATGCAGTTCAAAATAAATCGAGACTTCATATCTTATTTAACATTGGTGAAAAAACAGAAGATAGAATGTTTGAACATTTAAGAAAATATGCCGAATTTGCTGTGAAAAGTGGAGTTACCCAAATTTGTCTTCATCTCTTTTTAGGAGATAATAGTGTTTCTGGTATGAAAATATCTGCAGGATGGATTAAGAATTTAAAAACCCGTGGAATGATTCCCCAAATGAGAATTGTATCTATCGCTGGAAGAAAATACATGACAGATGCTCCTAAAGATGAGAAAATTGCCTATTATCGTATGATTGTTAGTGGTGTAGGTGAGATTTGGGCAACCTATGAAGAAACTTTACAAAAGAAGTATCAAGGAAAAGAAAATGATGACACCATGGGAGGATTCTTAACAGTACGTGAAAATGTTATTCGCGCAAATGATAGTGTATTTAACTTTAACTATGATAATACCGTTGGTGCGGAATATTTGGATATTATTCAGAATCCAAGTGAGTTTTTTCCAGTTGGAAAAGTGCCTCTAAACGTTGCTGTTAATGCTTTGTTTGAAGTATCTGATAATGCGAATGTTCCTTATGCTTTTGAAAGCGAATTACCAGATCATTATTTCTTTGAACAACTACCAGCTAATAAAAGAGTTCTAATTTTGGCTGATCGGGATAGAGTTCAATATATTAGTAAATGTTTAAATGGATTTAGAGATCAATTTAATCCTAATATTAATGTATGGCCAATTGATGATAAAAATAATCGCTTTGAATTGATGAGTCAATATTTAGCTGCCTATATTAGTCAAAACATTTATGATTTAATTATTGCTGATTGCGAGATTTTTAGTGATCATTATGATGAAAAGACCATAGATCAGCTAAGAAAAAATTTAGCAGCTGTTGATAAGGTATTAAATGTTGCTTATACAAGAGGTATTGAGAAAGGTTATACTCTTTATGCAACTTCTCTATATGGTATTAAGAAAACTTTATTCTTAACCAAAACCTATGAGGAAATTGATTTTTCTCAAAAGACACCACTTTTAATAGCTGGTAATGATATTCGAAGAGAAAATACAATTCTTTTAGGAGATGGAAACTTTACGCAGATTGCCCAAGTTATTCAACGAAATTTAGGAATTGATGTACCAGCACCTCTAGTAGGAGTAAGGACAAAGTCCCAAAGTAAAAAAGGTATCAACTTGGCTATTATCGTAGTTCTTATAGTATTTGCTCTATTTGTTTTATATATTTTACTATATACCCAAGGAATTATTTAAAAAGAAAGATTACGTTTTCTTTCTTTTTTTCATATTTTGCTATTCTATTCATATAGTTAAATGAAAGAAAGTAGGGAAAATATGGAAAAAATCGATATTATGAAGAGCATTACCAATCGAACAGGCGGAGAGTTATACCTAGGAGTAGTGGGGGCAGTACGTACAGGAAAAAGTACCTTTATTAAGAAATTTATAGAAAATCTAGTAGTTCCTAATATAGAAGATGAGTATGAAAGAAAACGTTGTTTAGATGAAATTCCACAATCTGCTCAAGGAAAAACCATTATGACAACGGAACCGAAATTTGTTCCTAGTAATGCCGCTAGTATTAAAATTGATGACTTTACCGCACGAGTTCGTTTAGTAGATTGTGTTGGATATGTCGTAGAAGGTGCCAAAGGGTATGAAGATGAAAATGGACCTAGAATGGTAAGAACTCCTTGGGAAGAAACAAAAATAGTGATACCCAATAATAAACTTGATGATAAAAGCCTCTTTTGATAGGAGGTTTTTATTGTATATCGTAGACGGATATATAAAAATATGATAGAATAATACTAAAGTTTAAGAGGAATAGTATGATGCAAAAATTAAAAATAAAAATAGATAATAAATACATTTTCTTATTTTTTATATTTTTATTATTAGCTATCTTGCAAGCTTTCCAATGTTGTGGAGTTTTTGATGCTATTTTAAGTTATTTTATTGAACCGGGATATCGCGAAAACTATGCATTAGTAGCTTGGGGAATTGATAGGGATGTAAATCTATTTGAGGTTATTGTAGATTTTATTCATAATTATAAATGGGAATTTGATTATATGATGATTTTTAGTACGAATTTATTTCAAATCTTACTACCATGTCTAGTTTCCGTATTTGGTCTATTTTTTTATGAAAAATATACGACGATTTATCAATCTTCTTTCTACCGAACTATCCATTATAAAAAGTATATGCTGAAACAAATTATCAAAGAATCTACTCATGTAGCTATTACGATTTTTCTTTCTTATTTTACTTTTTATGTAATGTTGTTATTAATAAGTCGAGGAAATATGTTTGGTGATGTGGGAAGACAATTATTTATAGATATTGTAGGAGTTAATTTTTATTATAATCATACGTTATTTTATTACTTGTTTTTGGATGGTGCGGTTCGCTTTTTTCTGGTTCCTTTTATCTATACGTTTTTATCTTGTGCTTTTGCTACTATCTTTACCTCCCCAAAAAAAGTTTTCTTAATGGCGAATGGTTATTATTACGGATTGTGTATGATTGGTGCTGTTTTATCCAATGTTATAGGAACTGCTTCAATATATATAAATCCATCTACTATCATGGCATCTGGAGCCTATAATACCATTTATACAATCCCTTTATTATGTATGCAACTGCTACCAATCATCATTGGGTATTGTATCATTTCCTTAAAGGAGAAAAAAATGGAAATATAGTACCAAACTATTTTTATGATGAATCATAAAAGGATGAGGAAATTATGAGAAAAAATTATTGGATATGGATTTATATTTTGATGATAGGATTATGTAATGTGGTATTAATAGGATATGGAAGTAAAGTAGATGACTATTTTAATTTATTGTTTTTAAATACCAAGCGTTTTATAGATTATCAGTTACCGATTTTTAGTCTTCTCCATGTAGTGAGTTTTTGTTTGTTATATAATCTTATTATGTATAGAGTATTACCAAATATCAGTGAATCCATTGGTTTTTTAAGTATGATGATTTATAGGGTAGGTATCATTTCTGTTTTTCGCAAGTTAAATAGAGAACAAATAAAAAATTCTATTCTGTTAGTGTTTTCTATTTTTCTGACAATCTGTTTGAGTTTTTTCTTCCATAATCTTTCTCATATACCGAAAATAGAAATCATTTCTTTCGCATCAGGATTTTTATATTTGATAAAATATTTTCTATTTGTGAATATTGGGATAGTTCTGTTTAATTTTTTTTCTATCCTATCTAGAAGTAATCAAGGAATTATTTTGATTCATAGTTCTTTTTTCTTTTTATGGTTAGTAGATAGTTTTTTTCCTATTCATACGATTACTTATTCCGCTCATCTATATGAAGAGTTTATTGGTTGTATAGTGATGTTTATCATGCTAACAATTCTTTATTTTATATGTGAGAAAAAATTACGAAAGAAGGGGGATATTCTATGATTAAAGTAGAAAAGGTTTATAAACAATTTAAAGGTATTGTTTTATTTGAAAATTTATCGGTTAACTTTCCATCTAATAAAAAAATATGGATTAAAGGGGTAAATGGTAGTGGAAAAAGTGTTTTTCTAAAAATGTTAGTTGGGTATTCTAGACCAGATAGTGGTAAAATTACGATTGATGGTTGCCTTTTAGGAACGGATAGAGATTTTATTCCGAATGCCGGAGTTTTCATTAATGCTCCAGAATTTATGAAAAATATGACGGGATGGGAAAATTTAAAGTATCTAGCAGATATTCGAAAGCAAGCTACAGACGAAGAGATAATGGAATTGATAGAATATTTAGGATTAAAGGAACATATTCATAAAAAGTATAAAACTTATTCTCTTGGTATGAAACAAAAACTAAGAATTGTTCAAGCTCTCATGGAAAAACCTCAATATTTAATACTGGATGAACCATTTGATGGATTAGATAAAACTAGTCAAAAACTAGTCACTAAATTGTTAGATGAGTACATGAATAAGGATAGAACACTTATTTTTACGAGTCATAATGAAGCCTATGAAAAGTTTGCGGATATTATTTATGAAATCGATAACTATACTCTTACAAAAGTAAAATGATAAAAAAGTGTGATAGATAGAATTTTTAGTTTGTTAAGTTCTATCTATCCTTTTTTATGCATAAATTGAAGAGACTGGAGGAATCATTATGTATACGGTAGAAGAATTTTTTGATGAAAATGGATACGAATTAAAAGAAATATTGAAAAGTTGTATTCATAGATATTATGCTATTTATAAAAATGAGAACACACAAAATTTAGAACAAAAGATTATGCCGGATTCATCTATTCAAGATACTTTACTATCACGGAAGGGGTATGCACATGTTTAATCGTAAAAATGATGACAATACTTATAAAGTAGGACTATATATTAGGCTTTCTAGAGAAGATGGTGATAATCTGGAAAGTGAAAGTATTTCTAATCAAAGAACTTTACTACATAATTATATAGAACAGCATCATTTCCATGTAATAAATGAATATGTCGATGATGGATATTCCGGTGGCAATTTTGATAGACCTGGCTTTAAAAGAATGCTGAAGGATTTAGAAGATAAAAAAATAAATTGTATTATTACCAAAGATTTATCAAGATTGGGAAGAGATCACATCGATACTGGTAGATATATTGAAAGATATTTTCCAGAGAATAATATTCGCTACATAGCTGTTAATGATGACTATGATACCTTTAGAGAGTCCAGTGGTAGTGACATGATGCCTTTTAGACTTAGTATGAATGATATATATGCCAAAGATATTTCTAAGAAGGTACGCTCTTCTTTAATGGCTATGAAAGAAGAGGGGAAATTTTGTGGTAGTATGCCATCTTATGGATATAAAAGAGATGATGCAGATAAGCATAAACTAGTGCCAGATCCTAAAACCGCTCCCGTTGTAAAGAAAATCTTTGAACTATATACTCTTGGATATGGTAGTAGTATGATTGCTGATATTTTAACACAGGATAAAGAGCCAACTCCTGTTATGATAAAAAATCATACCTCTAGATTAGATAAAACGAATCATCCAGAAATTTGGAAGAGTTCCTCCGTTAATAATATTTTAAAGAATAGAGTTTATACAGGATGTACCATTCAACACATTATGCAAAATGTAAGTTATAAATCCAAAAAGAAGAAAAGAGTTCCAAAGAGTGAATGGATTGTAAAGGAAAATACGCATGAACCTCTCGTTGATAAAAATACTTTTCTTTTAGCACAGTCTATTAGAAATAAATCTAATAATTATGAAGAAGGAAGAAGAAAGGTAGAATACATACTCTCACAAATGGTCTATTGTAAAGATTGTGGAGCACGAATGGCTATTAGTTATGATAATAAAAGAGATAGAGTAACTATGAACTGCTCTAATTATCGTAAATTTAGTAAATATGGAATTTGTTCATCCCATTATATGAACTATACCAAATTAGAACAGGAACTTTATAGTCGCATAGGTGAGTTATCTTACCAATATATCAGTCATAGGGAAGAATTTGAACATATTTTAAAAAGAGAATGTAAAGACACTAAGGAAGAACTATTAACACAAATAGAAAAAGCTAAGCAAGAGATAGATAATCTTAGAAGAAAGCAGGATGCCCTTTATGATGATAAATTTCATGAAGTCATTGATGTTACTACTTATAAAAGACTTTTTGATAGAACGATGAGTGATATGGATAAATGGAATTTAAAAATGGCATCTTGTCAAAAAGAGTTAGAATCTCTTTCTAAGCATTCTTACAATGATAAAGAATATGTAACAATCATTGAAGATTATTTAAAAATAAAACATCCTACTAGAGATATGATTCAAAAGATTGTAGATAAAATATATATTGGCAAAGATAAAAAGATAGAAATATATTATAAAATAAAGAAAGAAGACCCAGTAATCATTTAAAACAAAGGGTTATATTTTTTACTTAGTTGGTATCCTAACCCTGTATCTTACTGGTATGATGATGAAATACCTTTTATTGAGGCAGCAGAGATAGGAACAGAAAAAGTGATTCGTGATCACTCTAGTATCGGTATTGTGATTACGACAGATGCTTCTTTTGGAGAGATTTCTAGAAGTAGTTATATAGAAGCAGAAGAAAGAGTAATAGGGGAGTTAAAAAGTATTGGAAAGCCATTTATTGTTCTTTTAAATTCTGCTCATCCTATGCTACCAGAAACAGAAAATTTAGCAAGTAAGATGAGGGAAGAATATGAAGTCCCTGTCTTACCAATTAGTGTTGAAAATTTAAATGAAAAGGATGTCTACCAAATTTTAAAAGAGGCTTTGTATGAATTCCCAGTATTAGAAGTAGAAGTAAATATGCCAGATTGGATTGCTTGTCTAGCACCTGATAATTGGCTAAAAAAAATCTATATTGAAAAGATTAGAGAAAGTGTCATTGAAGTAGATAAATTAAGAGATATTGATACGATTACAAAACATTTTGAATCTTGTGAATATATTACACGTTCTTATATTTCTAGTGTCGATACTTCAACAGGAGTGGTAACTATTAATTTACATGCTCCGGAGGAACTTTATCAGCAAGTTCTAAAAGAAATTGTGGGAACAGAGGTTAAGAGTAGGGCAGATATCATTACTTTATTTCAAGAATATAAAGAGGCAAAACAAGAGTATGACCATATTAAGAATGCTTTGGCTATGGTTAAAACAACGGGTTATGGAGTTGCTAGTCCAACTTTAGCAGATATGAAATTAGAAACTCCAGAAGTAATTAAACAAGGAAGTCGTTATGGCATTAAATTGAAAGCAGTAGCGCCTTCCATCCATATGATTAGAGTAGATGTAGAATCTACCTTTGAGCCAATCATTGGTTCAGAAATGCAGAGTAAAGAATTAATTGATTATCTTATGAAAGATCAAGATAACATTTGGAAAAGTGAAATCTTTGGAAGAAGTTTAGATGTCATCGTAAAAGAGGGTATTCAAGCGAAGATTTCTTTAATGCCAGAAGGTGCTCGTTATAAATTACAACAAACACTTTGTAAACTGGTTAATAAAGGCTCTGGAAATTTGTTTACATTAGTTATATAAAAAGAGAACTAAGATATTTACTTAGTGAACTAGTCAACAAAAAGTAGACACAAAAAGAAAATTATATGAACCCTAATTCAGTTCTGTACTGAATTGGGGTTT
>CANRDU010000022.1 GCA_947629445.1 uncultured Bacilli bacterium | reverse complement strand
CTAACACCAATTGGTAATGTAGATAAATTGGTGGCTAGAGATAATAACCACGATGGAAAAGCCGACTTATATAATCTCTCAAGCCTATCTAATTGCTTTACTTTTACGGTAGGAGGAAGTAAGATTGAAGTTACTGCTAATAATGGTGCGACCTATACAATGGCTGGGGTACAAGCAGCAGCTACTTTGATGACAAAGAATACCGTTGAAAAAGGGAAAAGAATACCCGTTTATATCTTAATAACAGATGGAGAACCTACTGCAGGAAGAACACTGGATGAAGCTGATCCTTTTACAATCGGTAATGTTAATATTGGAAATGGTAGAACTGTTTGTGTAAGCTATAGTACTTGGAAAGACAGTTCCTGCAACAACTTTATTCTCAGATATTCAAGGAGTTCTGCCACTCTTAAAAATAGTGAAATGGTTTACAATGTCATGAGGGTAGCTTATTTGGCAAAGCAAAAAACTTCAGAGGTTTATGGTGCGGAAGCTCACTTCTATACCATTGGAATTGGCTCTTTGCATCCGTATGCTAACTTTATGTTATCTCCATCTAGAGATATTAATACTTTAGGAGCAGCTGCTTCAACGGAACCTAAGTCTGATATTGACAGAGATTTAAGATATTATTTGGAACATCAAAGTGTTAAAGATTATAAATATAATCAAACAGATGAAGCATTCTTAAATGTTGCTGATTTTGATGAATTAAAAGATTCTTTACAAAAAATTGCAACAAGAGCAACAGAATCTGCTAAAGTAACGGAGGTATGTGTATCTGTTGAGGAACTTTATAGTGGTGGATATTTAAGTACGAAAGATATCGATTTACCAAGTGGCGAGGCAGCTACGCAATATGTATTGATGAGTTTTAATGAAGCGACAAATCAATATGGATTTACGTTAGCCAAGACCGCTGAACAGAAAAAGTCATGTGAAAATTATTATGCAAGTCGTACAAGTGAAGAATAGTGTATAAAAAAAGGCCTTCTATTCCATAATAGGAATAGGAGGTTTTTATATGGATAAAAACAAGTATAAAATGTTAGTGAATAAATATACACCAAAAGAAAATCGCTTATATAATAGTCTAATTGCTTTTATAGTAGGAGGACTGATGGGGGTATTAGGACAATTCTTAGTTTCTTTTTACTCTTATTATTTTAGTATACCGGTAAAGGATGCTAGTGTCTTTATGATTATTACTTTAGTATTTTTAGGATGTTTTTTAACTTGTCTAGGCTTTTTTGATAAAATGGTTTCTTTTGCACGTTGTGGATTAATTATTCCTATTACGGGATTTGCTCATTCTATGATGAGTGCAGCTTTAGAATATAAAAAAGAAGGACTGGTAACGGGAATTGGAGCCAATATGTTTAAATTGGCAGGAACGGTTATTATTTTTGGCGTAGTGAGTGCCTATCTTTTTGGACTTCTTAGAGTAGTCGTGATGGGAGGATAATATGACTTTTAAATATAATAATGTGTATATCAATGGGACAAGTACTATTACGGGTCCTTACGAGGCGAGAGGACCTTTTAATAAATATTATGATAAGAGTTATGATAATTTTTATTGTGGAACGAGTACTTGGGAGCAAGCAGAAAGTAAAATGCTAGTAGAAAGTGTAGATATGGTATTATCCAAAGTTATGAAGGTAAAAAAAGAAGTAGATCTTCATATCTCTGGGGATTTACTCAATCAGATTGTATCTACAAACTACGCTTCTGCTACCTTAGGAATTCCTTTAATCGGCATTTATTCCGCTTGTTCTACCAGTGTATTAGGTCTTATTCTAGGAAGTAATATGTTAGATTCTGACCAAATAAAAAATTGTGTTGTAAGTGTTTCTTCTCATAACAATGGAAGTGAGAAACAATTTAGACAGCCGGTAGAATATGGTGGACCAAAAAGAAAAACGGCAACATTTACGGTAACAGGAGCAGCTAGTGCTTATTTAAGTAGAAAAGAATCTCCTATTAAAGTGGAAAGTGCGACTATTGGAAGAGTCATAGATTTAGGAATTACGGATCCTTATCATATGGGTGCTGCTATGGCTCCCTCTGCAGCCAGTACTATCTATGAACATTTAAAGGAGACAAATAGGGATATTTCTTATTATGATTTAATATTGACAGGGGATTTAGGGGTGTATGGCAAGAAAATATTAACGGAGTATATGAGACTAGAATATCATGTTGAAATGAAAAATTATGATGATACGGCTTGTATGATTTATGACCTAGAAAATCAACCAGTATTTGCTGGAGGTTCAGGACCTGCTTGTCTTCCTCTAGTTGTCTATAGTTATATTTTTGAGAAAATGAAAAGAAAAGAAATTAAAAGAGTATTATTAGTCGCAACGGGAGCACTGCTATCGCCAACAATGACTAATCAAAAACTATCTATCCCTAGCGTTTCTCATGCGATTAGTTTGGAGGTTAACCATGATTTATCTTAATGCCTTTTTATTTGCGGGAATTGTGTGTGTGATTGGACAAGTCATCTTAGATAATACGAAACTCACCCCTGGACATATTACGAGTATGTTTGTTGTTCTTGGCGCTTTCTTAGATACTTTTGATATTTATGATCAATTCGTCTTATGGGCAGGAGGAGGAGCTTTGGTGCCGATTACCAGTTTTGGTCATCTTCTCATTCATGGAGCGATGGATACGGTTAATAACTTTGGTATCATGGGATTATTTATGGGAATGTTTGATTTAACTTCCTCAGGAATTGTCGCTGCCATTATTTTTTCCTTTTTGCTCTCTTTAGTATTCAACCCAAAAGATTAGGAAACTAGTCTTTTTTTTATCTTTTGCAATAAAATAATATAGGTGATGTTATGTCTATTCGTTCCTATTTCTTAGATGAAGAATTTGAACTAATCTATTTACCAAATCAAATAGACATTATCAATTACTCGGAAATTGAATCCTTTGATGAGGAAAAAATTAGAATTCGTAGTAGCAAGGGAACGATTTTAATTAGTGGGAAAGATTTAACAATTTCCAAATTACTAGAGGATGAAGTATTAATCTCTGGGGAAGTTCTAAAAATAGAATTTAGGTGATTCATGAAAAATCAAAAGATAGAATCTTGGAAAAGTAAAGTAAAAGTATATGTAAAAGGAAAAAATGTTCCTAGGTATATTTTACGGTTATCTAAAAATCACATTCCCCTTTTAAAAATAAAGAAGATAAAAAAAGAGGAATACTTTATCTGGGTATATTATGCCGATTATGAAAAAATTGAAAAACTAAATACGATTTATGAATTAAAAATAGTAGGATATGGAGGGTGGATTGAAAAAAAGAAAACGCTATCTAAGGTAAAAATTCTAATAGGGGCGATTGGGTTAGCGGTAATCGTTCTTTTTGTTTTATCTCGTATGATTTTTAGGGTAGAAGTTGTTACCAATGATTCCATTATGAGAAAAAAGTTACTCACAGAACTTCAAGAATATGGAATTACTTCGTTTCATTTTCAAAAAAATTATCAGGAACTTATGAATATTAAAGAGAATTTGTTAAACCGTCATCATGAAGATATTGAATGGTTAGAGATTGAATCGATTGGAACAAAATATATTGTACGATTTGAACCACGTATTACGAATAGTGAGCAAGAAAAAGCAGGATATCGTCATATAGTTGCCTCCAAAAATGCGATTATAAAGAAAATAGAGAGTTCTAAAGGACAAGTTTTAAAAAATCAGAATGAATATGTAAAAAAAGGGGATATTATTGTCAGTGGTTATATTGCTATGAATGGAGCGGTTAAAGATACGGTAAGTGCGGAAGGAACAATTTTTGGGGAAACCTGGTATGAAGTAGAGATTTTTTATCCATTAGGATATTATGAACAAAAGAAAACTGGGAAAAAGAAAGATGTCTATGTGTTAGAATTTTTATCTCATCGTTTTGAACTCTTTAATTTTCATCCATTCTATGATAAAATAAGTTCAAGTGATACGATACTAGGAAAACAAGAAATTCCTATCTATTTTAAAGTAGAACACCAAGAGGAAGTTGTAACCATCTCTTCAATCCAAACAGAAGAAATGGCTTCCGTTAGTGCATTAGAATTAGCTACTTCTAAAATAGAAGAGACACTAGATGGGGAAGAAAAGATTCTCCAGTACAAAATCCTAAGTCAAAAATTAGAAAATAACGGTGTTTATATGCGCGTATTTTTTAGTGTTTATGAAGACATTACCGAATATGAGAGTATTACACCTTATGTGGAGGATAAAGATGAGGGAGACAATACTTAATATATTTGATGGGGCCCTTCCTACGGTTGTGATTTGTTCTGTAATAGCGCTTACCTTACGAATTACCTATATTATCAAACATAGAGAGAAAATACATCTGATAAAAGAACTGATATCTTTTTCTTTTATCGTATATATTGTATGTCTATTCTATGCGGTTACGTTTCAAGATATTGATGCCTCATCCGTGCGTTCGAATTTAGTGCCGTTTCAAGAGATGTTTCGTTATTCTTTCGGTAGTCGTTTATTTATAAAAAATGTGCTTGGAAATATGTTGATGTTTGTTCCTTATGGATTTTTTGCTTCTTACTTTTTAAAGGAAAGAAGACTATTAGTTATTTTATTTTTAATCGTTATTTTATCTTGTACCATAGAGTGGATGCAACTTTACATTGGAAGAGTATTTGATATTGATGATATTATATTAAATGTTGTGGGCGGTTTAACTGGGTATTTTTGTTATGTTATTCTCTACAAATTGGGAAGAATTTTTAAACGACCAAAGGAAGAATGACTTTACTTGTCAAACCACATAGAAACGAGTATAATGTCTGTTAGAAATGGCGATGGTAGCATGAATTCTTATGAAATTATTAATAATACAGAGGAAAAAATTGATGAGTTAGAAGATTTAAACGGTCTATTAGAGTATGCTTTAAATTATCTTCAACTTGAGAATGTTTTATTTAATGTGATTATAGTAGATAACGAGACCATTCATAAGTTAAATAGAGAATATCGTGGTGTAGATAGACCTACAGATGTGATTTCTTTTGCCCTAGAAGATGATGATACTTTTGTTCCAACAGAGGTAAGAGTCTTGGGGGATATTTATATCTCTATTGAGAAGGCAAGAAGTCAAGCGGAATCTTATGGACATAGCCTTAAAAGAGAAATTTCCTTTTTAACGATTCATGGTTTGTTGCATTTATTAGGCTATGACCATATGGAAGAGGAAGAAGAAAAAGAAATGTTTTCTTTGCAGGAGTTGATTTTAGATGGATATGGAATCAAAAGATAAAGATTATCAAAAAAAGAAAGTAGGGGCTAGACGACTTATTAGCGTCATTAAATATTCTCTAGAAGGAATTCGTTACTTCTTTAAATATGAAAGAAGTGCGGTTGTCTATGTCATTGCGGCTATTATAGGAATTACAGGAGCATGGATGCTTCAGATGAGTCCTATGGAATGGCTTGTTATTCTATTTGTTCTACTGACCACTTTAGCAGTTGAACTTCTCAATACAGCTATTGAAGCAATCTGCGACCTCGTGAGTCCAGAATATAATCCTTTGGTGAAAATTGCCAAAGACTGTGGTAGTGGTGCGACATTTGTTTTATCAGTAGTAGGAATTGTCGTTGGTCTTATTATGTATGTTCCAAAAATTATAGAGTGGATAGAATTGATTTGGTAGGTGAAGTATGAAAGAAAGATTAGTAAAGTTATTAGAGAATAGTTATAGTCCGTATTCCCATTTTCGCGTGGCAGCAATCGTTGTGATGAAGGATGGAAGTTCTTTTCCGGGTGTCAATGTTGAAAATGCTTCCTATGGTGCTTCTATTTGTGCAGAGAGAAGTGCGATGTTAGCGGCTATTACAGCGGGATATAAACCAAAAGATTTTGATAAACTTTATGTAATGTGTGACAATGATAAAATTGGAATGCCTTGTTTTGCTTGCCGAATGGTGATTAGTGAATTATTTGAAACAGATCGCGAAGTTATTTGTATGAATCCTAAAGGGGAAGAAGAAAGACATACCGTTTCAGAGCTTTGCCCTTATCCATTCGGTGCGGAGGATTTACAATAATGCATAGTGGATTTGTTGGACTCATTGGACGACCAAATGTTGGAAAGAGTACTTTAGTAAATGCTATTATTGGCAAAAAAGTGGCTATTACGACCTCAAAACCACAGACGACTAGGAATATTATTCAAGGAATATACAATGATAGTGATACACAGATTGTTTTTTTAGATACTCCTGGTATTCATAAACCCAATCACAAACTAGGAGAAGTTTTAAATAAACAAGCTTACTATAGTATGGAGGATGCCGATATTCTTCTTTTTTTGGTAGATGCGACGGTTCCGTTTGGAAAAGGTGATCAATTTGTAATTGATAAAATAAAACAAGTTGAAAAACCCGTTATCCTAGTACTCAATAAAATCGATAAATTAACAAGAGAAGAAATCATGAATAAAATTCTAGAATATAAGGATTTATATGAATTTAAAGAGATTGTTCCACTTTCTGCTTTAAAGAAAAAAAATATTGAAGAACTTTTAAAAACTATTAAAGGATATCTACCAGATACTGTTCGGTATTATGGGGAGTCTGATGTTACCAATCGTTCTTTAGAATTTATGATGGCGGAAATCGTTCGTGAAAAGGTTATGAATTTAACAGAGGAAGAAGTACCACATTCTCTTACCTGTATCACCACACAAGTGGAAGTAGGAAAGACTAGTTATACGATTTACATTGATATTATTGTGGATAGAGATGCTCTTAAAAAAATTGTAATTGGTAAGGGTGGCGCCATGATTAAAGAAATTGGTATTCGTTCCCGTAAAGATTTAGAAGAATTACTTGGTAAAAATGTATATTTAAACCTTCGTTGTAAGACAGTAAAAAATTGGCGAGATAAAGAAAAGTATTTACAGGAATATGGATTTCGAGAAATAGAAAAGTAGTGTATAAAAAAATTATTTTGGTATCATTATGTAAATGGTGATAGTATGAAAGATTTACTTTGGAGTTTATTTATGCATACTGGAAAAATTGAATATTATGTCCGTTATAAAGAAGAATTGAGGAGAGAAGTCAATGGAAAGGGAAGTAATCGTCGGGAAAATTTATAGACACATGAGTGGAACTTATTATCGTGTGATTTGTATTGCCAAAGATTCGGAAGCTTATGTGGGAGAAGAAGCGAGGCAAATGGTTGTATATGAATCATTAGGAAAAGATCATTCCATTTGGGTGAGACCTTATGATTTATTCCAAGAGAAAGTAGATAAGGAAAAGTATCCAAATTGTGTTCAAGAATATCGCTTTGAACTAGTAGATGATACGATTACGTTTCGGTAGTATGATAGAAATTGTCGAAGGAATTGTAGTAAGTGAAAAGGCTTACGGAGAAACTAGTAAAATTATCCAGGTATTTACAAAAAAATATGGGATTATTGGTATGATGGTAAAAGGATGTAGGACGTTAAAAAGTCCTCTTCGAAGTGTTACGGAGAAATTAAGTTATGGAAATTTTACCATCTACTATAAAAAAGATAAACTTTCTATTTTATCGGAAGTCAATATTATCAATCCTTGGAAAAATTTAAAGAAAGATATCGAAAAATTAACGTATGCTAGTTTTTTAATAGAGTTATCAGAACAGGTGGTAAAACAAACTTCTCTTCATACGACGGTGTATGCTCTTTTAATAGAGAGTTTAAAAAAGATAGATGAGGGATTTGATCCGTTAGTTATCATGAACATTATGGAATTAAAATATTTAGATTATTTAGGAGTACTTCCCGTTTTAGATAGTTGTGCCTCTTGTTTTCGAAAGACAGGTATTATAACATTATCGAGTGATAAAGGGGGATACTTGTGTTCCAAATGCCGAACGAATGAGCCTATTATTTCCAAAAAAGCCATTCAGTTAGTAAGAATGTATTACTATGTAGATATTAGTAAAATTGAAAAATTGGAAGTAAGTAACTCTGTTAAAAAAGAGATTAATGATTTTTTAGATCAATATTATGAACGATACACTGGTCTTTATTTAAAAAGTAAAAATTTTGTACAAGAGTTGACGAAATTAGTTTAAAGAAACTCTTGACAACCAAATTAAATTGTATTAGAATTTAGTTATCAATGCGATGACGGGCTTGGCAACCTCGAGCAATATAGAAAAGAGAGATTCTTCTAGAATAAGTAGGGTGGAACCGCGGATATTATTCGTCCCTATATTGTTCTAGGAGTTTTTTTATTTTAGGAGGGTTTTATGAAAAATATAGAGATTAATGAGTTTTTAGCGCGAAAACTTGGCAGTTTAATTGTAGTATGTAAGGATGTTCCTAGAAAGGGAACTTTCAGGATGCGAACTGATTTAAAAGCGAATTTTCGTTCTGAACCTCTGATACTTTCTGATTCTAAAAAGAATCACTTAGTAGAACTTAGTCAAGGCGACTCTTTTGAATTTGTGAGTGACTTCATCGATACCCAGTTAGATCAACAGTTGATTGTCGAAGCAAAAAGAGGAACTAGTTATCTACTACCAAACCGTCATCGTAGATATTATGAACGTTGTGTCTTTTTCAGTACGAATGGTTTAGATATCTATTTTGCGGATAAGGCAATCGAGAAATTTTCCCGTGTGATTACCAAATTAGAACGTCGTAGTATTGGAGATAGCATTCATTTCGCCCAGAGAAAGTTGGATAGTAAAGAGGTCTATAATATGTTTTTATCTATCTCACCAGGTTTTCCTTACAGTCGTGGAAGAAGAGTAGATTTTCAAACAAATGAGGGAGCAATTGCTTTTGGACCCCGGAATACCTTATCGTATAGTGTGAATTTAAGGGAGGATGGAACTCTTCATCCTGAGGATGAAGCAAATCTACTAGAACTCATTGATTTATTTGCGATATCCCGAGGAAGCTTTAGTCATATGGAATGGACTAGCAAAGAATGTGTAGCTTATAATATGGGAAGTATTAAAATTGTTGGAACCAATTATCTACCATCATTACAAGAAAAAGTATATCGTTATGTGAGAAGAGAAAATGAGAAATTCTCTATTACCAAAGAAGAAAATTAGAAAGGGAGATTAAAATGGAAAAATTAACGATGGAAAAATTAGTAAATATTTGTAAAACTTATGGATTTATTTTTCAAGGAAGTGAGATTTATGGTGGCCTTGCGAATACTTGGGATTATGGTCCATTAGGAAGTAGACTTAAAAATAATATTAAAGATGCTTGGAGAAAAAGATTTATTCAAGAACGAGCCAATGCTTATGAAGTAGATGCTGCTATTTTAATGCATCCAAGGGTATGGGAAGCTAGTGGACATGTCGCTTCTTTCTCAGATCCACTCATTGACTGTAAGCATTGTAAAGTAAGACATAGAGCGGATAATTTAATTAATGATTTTGATGATACTGCCCATGCAGATGGTATGACGCAAGAAGAAATGGTTTCTTATATTAAGGAGCACAAAGTACCATGTCCAAATTGTGGAAAGAGTGATTATACCGATATTCGTCAATTTAATTTGATGTTTGAAACACATCGTGGGGTTACCGAAGATGGTAAGAATAAAGTATATCTACGTCCTGAAAATGCTCAAGGAGAATATGTTAATTTCTTAAATGTTCAACGTTCGATGAGAGCGAAACTTCCTTTTAGTATCGGTCAAGTAGGAAAAGCTTTCAGAAATGAAATTACTCCTGGTAACTTTACTTTTAGAACGATTGAATTTGAACAGATGGAATATCAAACATTCTGTAAAGAGGGAACAGATACAGAACTTTATGATTATTTTAAAGAGTATGCGAAAAAATTCTTTATGGATTTAGGAATCCCAGAGGAGAAATTAAGATATCATGATCATGAGAAACTTGCGCATTACGCCAAAGCTGCTTGTGATATTGAGTATAATTTCTGTTTTGGATGGGGTGAGATTAATGGAACACATAATCGTACCGACTATGATTTATCTCGCCACCAAGAATATTCTACAGTATCTCAAGAATATCTAGATCCAGAAACGAATGAAAAATATATTCCTTATATTATTGAATCTACGGTAGGTTGTGATCGCTTGGTACTTGCTATTTTGGATAATGCTTATGAAGAAGAAACTTTGGAAAATGGCGAGACGAGAGAAGTTATGCATATTCCACCTTTTTTAGCACCTTATAAAGTAGCTGTTTTGCCACTTAATAAGAAATATCACGGAGAAGTGGCTAACGAGTTATATGCAGAATTATCTCGTAAGTTTACAACTATCTATGATGAAACCGCATCGATTGGTAAACGTTATAGAAGACAAGATATTGCAGGTACACCATTCTGTGTTACGGTAGATGATGAGACTCTCAACAACAATACGGTAACCGTAAGAAATCGTGATACGATGGAACAAGATGTTGTCAAGTTAGACGACTTAGAGAGTTATATTCGTGAAAGAATTCAATTTTAAAGATAGTGAAAACTATCTTTTTCTGTTATAATAAGTGTGGTGATAGAATGAAGGCAGTTTTTCCCAATTACGGTCATTCCATTATGGGGGTATCTAATTCTTTATTAAAACATTATGGCTTTTCTCATCCTCATGAATCTTTAGAGGTGTTAGATCAATATCTAGAAAGGGATTATGAGAATGTCATTCTCCTTTTATACGATGGCATGGGGAGTAATTTGTTAGAGAAAGTACTTGCGAAAGATTCTTTTTTAAGAAGTCATCAGGTAGATACGATAGATGCTATTTTTCCTCCTACAACAACTGCTTCTACGACAACCCTTTTTACTGGTTTAGAGCCGAAAGAACATGGTTGGTTAGGTTGGGACTTGTATTTCAAAGAAGAAGACAAGATGGTTACGATGTTTTTAAATACTTTAAAAGATAGTGATATAAAAGTAGAAGGAGAATCTCTTGCTCATAAGTATTATGGTTATACTACTATTTTTGATATTATTCGCAACAAATATCCTGTATATGAACTTTATTCTTTTAAAAATGATTATAAGGATTTAGACGATAGAAATCATAAAATTTTAGAACTTACGAAGAAACCTGGTAAGAAGTTTATTTATTCTTATGATGAAGAACCAGATCATCTCTTGCATAAATTAGGAATCAATCATCCAAAAGTAGTATCTTTATGGAATGAGATAAATCAAAAGACAGAAGAGTTATGTAATCTTTTAAATGATTCTTTAATAATTGTGATTGCCGATCATGGTCATATCGAATCTAGTGCGATTACCTTAAAAGATTATCCTGAAATTTTTTCTCTTTTAAGAAAAGATATTGCGATAGAGCCAAGAGCTTGTGCTTTCTTTGTGGAAGAGGGAAAAAATAGAGAGTTTGAAGATTTATTTGAGAAAAATTTTGGAAAAGATTTTCTGCTTTATACGAAAGAAGAAGTGATTGCGAATAACTTTTTTGGACGTGGAGAGGCCCATCCTCGGTTTGAGGAGTCTTTAGGGGATTATCTAGCCATTGCGATATCCGATAAATATTTTCGATATGATGAGCATGGCCCTTTATTTCAATCCATGCATGCCGGCATTACGGAAGATGAGGTAAAAATCCCATTAATTATAGTAACAAAAAACAGAATCTAGCTTTGATTTAGATTCTGTTTTAATTTTTCTATCATTTTTTCTTGTTCGTCATTTGTACTATTTTGCCAAATGAGTTCAAAAAACACTCCTAATCCTGGTAGAGTAACTTCATCCTTATCGTGAATAGAAGAAACAATGGCATCTTTTATTTCCTCACTATCTGCGTCTTGAAAATTAGCGACAATACTTTTTCGAATATCAATATTCATAGATTCATCCTTTCTATCGATAGTATGAATCTATTTTGAAAAATTATAACATGTAATAGTTAGAATCACTATATTTGTTAGTAATAGATGAAGAAGGTTTTCCCTCTAACTTGCTAACTCTACTATCTAGCATGTTAATTTGTTGTTGCATATTATTGAGTTGTTGTTCGACATTATTATAAGTATTTACATAGCTAGAACTATTTCCACCCGTTGTATAGCTCGGGGTTGAATAAGTAGAGTACATCACTCCACCCATCATTGGGGGAGTAGGTGGCATAGGGATTGGCATACTAACCCCATATCCTGCCATTGGCATATTCATAGAACCTGAACAATTTCTATCTTTTTTCATAATTTCCTCCTAGTCTAATTCATTATATGATAGTATTTGGAAAATGTGCTATAATGGTGTTGGTGATAATATGCGACTTAGAAATGTAAGAGGAGCAAACGAGAAAATAGAAGATTCTTCCTACATGATTTTAGATTACTTAGAATATAGAGGTCACTTTCAAAGCTTATTTGCAAACAATCATCCCATCCATATTGAAATCGGTATGGGAAAGGGTTCTTTTATTATTGAAAAAGCGAGAAGAAACCCAGATATTAATTTTATTGGCATTGAAAAATATGATAGTGTCATTGTTCGTGCTTTGGATAAATTAGGTAAGGAATCTATTCCTAATTTACGCTTTATCCGCATGGATGCGGAGCATATTGATGATGTATTTTGGAAAGAAATTGATACGATCTATTTAAATTTTTCAGATCCATGGCCTAAAAATCGCCACGAAAATAGAAGATTATCAAGCATTCACTTTTTACAAAAATATGATTCTTTATTTGCGGAAAGAAAAAGAATTGTTATGAAAACAGATAATCGTCACTTATTTGAATTTTCATTGGTATCTATGGTAGAATATGGTTACAGTATAGTAGATGTTTGTTTGGATATTTATGCGGAGGATTTAAAAGATAATGTTCCAACAGAGTATGAAACAAAGTTTCATAACTTAGGATTTCCTATTTATATGGTGGAAGTTATCAAGAATAAATAGAAAATAGTTGGGAACAATAGAAAATGCTAGAAATTATTAGAGGTTTTTGGTATAATGAAATATAGAGGTGGAGTATGAAAAGAATATTAGCCGTTCTTCTCATCTTCTTGGTTTGTGGTTGTACCGTTGTTCGCATCGATACTGACAATATTGATACGATTGTAGATGTTGTATTATCAAAGGATAATACTCTTTATAATCGTATTGGTAGAGGATATAAATACTATGTTCCAAGGGGAGTAACCTATATTGATACGGATGATTTGAATGATAAGCTATATTCGAACGGAAATTACTACTATCTATATATAGATGCAATTAGTTACTATAATGGAACAGAAGTAGATTATGAAGAAAATAGTAATGTCTACTATTCACGAAAAATATCAAGTGATGAAGGATTTAATTGGTCTGGATATTTAGAGATAGAGAAGGTAGACGACTTATACTATATACAATTTGTATATAATTACGCAAAGATTGAGACAGTTGTTCCTAAACGTGATTTGAATGATGCGATATTGAATTCAGCATACATCTTATCTACGATTCAATTTAACCGTGATGTGATTCAACTTATGCTGGATGATGAATATTTTACAAATCGAGAAGAGAAGTATGAAGCATTTACAAAAGATGAAGGCAAGGAAGATCATTTTGAATTGCAAGTAGATGATGATTAAAAAGGAAAAGGTGGATTATGGGATTAGTAGATAAAATAAAAAACATTTTCACAGAAGAAGTGGAAGAGGAAGAAGAAGAGGTAAAAGTAGAACAGATTAAGAAAGAAGTTCGAAGTGTTCCAATTGAATCTCCAACAGTTGAAAAGGTATCTCCTTCCAGAGAGGAACATAAACGTGTCACGGAAGAATTAGAAGAAGAAGTGGTAAGCGTTCCAGAGGAAAAGGTCAAAACGCCAGTATTTTTTACAGATAGAGATTTTGAGGATTTAGTAACACCTAGAAGAGGCCGTGAACAAGTAAAGCAACCTGAAAAAATTGTAGTGGAAAAAGAGCCTCCAAAGAAAGAGGAAACACCAAAGCCATATGGTGGAAATTATAATAGTAATACTATTATTCAAAAAGAGAAACAAATTTTTAAACCAACACCTATTATTTCTCCTGTTTATGGCGTGTTAGATAAAAATTATCATAAGGAAGATATTATTGAAAAGACAGAAACTCCTATTTATCAATCCGTAGATGGTTTAAGTGTAGATAGTATTCGCAATAAGGCTTATGGAACTTTAGAGGACGAACTAGAAGATACAATGGTTCAAACTCCCGTTGTCAAGAAAGAAGAGACGGAAGATATTGATTTATTTGATGAATTAGAGGAGAAAGCAAAGACAAAGAAGGATGGGGAATCTACCAAGATGATGAATCAGGAAAAAAACATTCGTGAGATAGAAGAAATCACAATGGATTTAACTAAGGAATTAGATAACCTTCTTTTACAGAAAGCAAAAGATAAAAAGACAAAAACTATTGAGAAAAAAGAGCAAGAAGATAAGCAAGAGGACTTATCTGAAAATGATTTATTTAATTTAATAGATTCTATGTATGAGGAAGGAGAAGAAGACTAATGACTGTAGATTTACAGGAATTATTGCCTGTTTTACTTTATCTCTCGTTAATTATTTTAGTCATTACTCTTATTGTATTAGTCATAAGATTAATGAAGACATTAAAAAAAGTAGACAGAATGTTGGATGATGTCAATAGTAAAATGGTGAGGGTAGATGGACTTTTTGACATTATCGATAAGGTAACAGATTATGCCGCATCCATTAGCGATAAAGTGGTAAGTGGAATTACCAATGCTATTCATTTTGTATTTGGAAAGAAAAAGAAAGGACGGAGTCATAATGAGTAAGAAAAAAGGTGGATTTGGAAAATTTTTAGCAGGTCTTGCTGTTGGAGCAGGATTAGGAGTTTTATTTGCTCCTAAGAAGGGATCAGAAACAAGAGCAGAATTAAAAGCAAAATTAGAAGAGTTATATCGTAAGGCAAAAGAACTCAATATGGAAGATGTCAAGGAAAATATTGAAGTAAAAATTACCGAAATTAAAGAAGCCATTGACGATTTAGATAAGGAAAAGGTAATCGCTATTGCTAAATCAAAAGCTAAAAAACTTCAAGATATGTGTGAGGAATTGGTTCAATATGTAGTAGAAAAGGGAACACCAGTAATGGAGAAGACTGCTACTACAATTAAAGAGAAAGCTGCCGAAGTATCTAAAGATGTATTAGGAAAATTAAAAGAGGAAGAAAAGAAAAAATTAGAAGAGGAGTAATCCTCTTTTTTTCTTGGTTGGTCATTATTTACTAAAAGAGAAAAATATAGTATAATGAATAATGAGGTGGATTATGAAAAAAGTTCAATCCTTTTTGAAAAAACATAAAAAGAAATTAATTATTATCATAGTGTTATTTGTAGCACTTTTTGTTATGTTATTTGCGCTTTATCAAATTTATGTCTATTTAACACCAGACCAAAGACAAAGTGTATATGGAGATAGATGTGAGGTTACAGAAAGTATTGCTATCACGGAAGATCGTAAAAAAGGAATTACTGCAGCAATAGAAACTTTTGAAAAGATGAAAGTAGCAGAGATTAACGTAAAATGTAATCTAATTGATATTGTAATAGAGGTAGAAGATGATGTACCAGTAACTACCGTTAAAGAAATGTCTAAGAAAGTATTGGAACAGTTTACGGATGAAGAACTTAAGTATTATGAAATAGAATTAGCAGTAGATAGTAATGTTGAGAAAAGTGACATTTATCCAATCTATGCTAAAAAACATCAAATGATTAACGGAAAAAAAGATGATTATAAGAAATTTGTATGGTAGTTAGGAGTAATTATGAAAAAGAAAATTTGGATATTCCTTATCTTTTTTGTATTATTAGGGATAGGAGTAGGAGGTTATTTTTATTTTACAAGGACTGCTTCTAAGTCTTTTAGTCCTCAAGAAGAACAATGGCTTTCCAATAATAAAAATAATGTTATTGATATTTATATGTCCCGTAATATTGCTGGACTAACGTATATGGGAGAGGGATTATTCTTTGATTTTATGGAATATGTCAAAGAAGAAACGGGACTTAGTTTAAATGCTGTTGCTTATGAACCAATGGGGGAAATCCCAGAGGAGACGTATGCAGTTGAATTAGTGGATGAGGTAGAAGATTCTCAAATTCCTATCTTAAAAGATGATTATGTGTTAGTTACCAAAGAAAAACATGTCTATACAATGCCGCAGGAGATAGGACCTATCAAAGTAGGTGTTTTATCTGCAGATGAGGAAATGGTCAAGAAATATTTGGCTGATTCCCAAATTGAATGGCTATCTTATGAGACAGAAGCGGAAATGTTAGAAGCATTTGCGAAAGATGATACTACGGATGAAACACAATTAGATGGAGTTGTTGGACTTAAAACTCTATATTTAGATGATATTTTGACGAATGATTATCATATTGCTTATCACATTTCTAATATGACGAAAACTTATGCTTTAACTCTTAGTGGAAATGAGATGAGCGATTCTATTTTAAAGAAAACTTTTGATAATTGGAATAAATCTCAATTTGCGGAAGCCTATAATACTAGTTTGTTAAGTTCTTATTTTTCTTTCAAAGGTATTACGGAAAAAGAAGCAATGGCACTTCGTGAGAAGGCTTATGTGTATGCATTCATGGAAAATGGTTCTTATGACTTAGTGGATGGCGGAAGACTTAAGGGAACAAATTATGCTATCATAAAATCATTTGCTGAATTTGCCAATATTGATATGGAATATGGTAAGCATTATGATAGTAAAGAGGCCATTGAAGAAGCATTCTCTTCTGGTAAAGTAGATTTCTTTTTCAATACTTATACAATGGATTTAGAAAATACCTATGAGACCGTTATGCCACTAAAATCAGAAGTAGTAGTACTTGCTCCTGTTCATAATTTCATTCCTATTCATTCTATTTCGGACATGGGAGATTTTAAGGTATTAGCTGTTAAAGGAACGAAGATAGAAGAATATTTGAATAATCAAGAAATTGAAGTTACTTCTTATGATTCATTAAAAGAAGTATTGAATCAGAAAGATTCTGATAGTTTAATGGTTATCGATTTACAGACTTACGAATATTACCGAGAGAATTTATTAGAATCTTATAAGATTACTTACCAATTTTCATTAGATAATAATTATGGATATATTATTAATGGTGAAAATAAAGTATTCTCTAATTTATTTGATTTTTATTTAGAATATATGCAGATTGATACCATTGTCGGTAACAGTTATGCTGATATCTATATTATTTCTAAGAAGGAAGTCTTCTATATTATTACGATTGTTGTATTAGCATTTTTAGTGCTCATTCAATTTGTTTATAATGTGCAAAGAGTATTTGTTTTCTTTAAGAATAAGAAAAAGAAAGCTCTAACCAAGGATGAAAAGATTCGCTATATTGATTCGCTTACTTCTTTAAAGAATCGAGCATATTTAAATGATAATATTGAAAAATGGGATAATTCAGAAGTATATCCACAGATTATTATTGTGGTAGATTTAAATAATATTGCTTATATCAATGATAACTTTGGACATGAAGAGGGCGATAAAGTTATTACAGAAGCTGCTAATATTTTAATTCAGACGCAAATGCCACGATCAGAAATTATTCGTACCGATGGAAATGAATTCCTTATTTATCTAGTGGAATATGAGGAAAAACAAGCTGTTTCTTATATTCGCCGATTAAATAAAGAATTGAAGGAATTAAGCCATGGCTTTGGAGCTGCTACTGGATATAGTGTGATTACCGATGCGATTAAGACGATTGATGATGCAGTCAATGAAGCAACATTAGATATGCGTACGAATAAAGAAGCTATGACAGAGGAAGATAAATAGTCATTAGTATACCAATTTAAAGTTGAAGGATTGTCACCGAAATAGACTGGTGACAGTCCTTTTTATTTGATTTGCCTCTAATTTTAATCATTGTTTTTGTGAAATATTTCTATGTTTATCTTTCTTGTATAAAGATATTCCGTTAATCATTTTTCGTTTTCTTTCGATTTTTAAATTACTTGACTATTGGTTATATAACCATTATAATGAATAATAAGAAAAGGAGATAGGGAATGAATCAGTTAATGGAACAATATATAGAAAAAATTCATGAACTAATTGAAATTCCAAGGAACCATTTACGCTTTTTAGTGTATGGAAAGAACCAATTAGAATATGAGGAATTGTTAGAGAAATATGAAAATTTATACATGGAAGAATGTTTAAAAATAGAAGAAATGTTGAATTGGCAATGTGAAGAGCAAAAAGAGCATTAAAACGGAAAAACACTTGAAAGCCAAACTTTTGTTTGCTATAATGAATTTGGTGGTAGCATGAAAGTTGAAAAAATAGAAAAATTAAAGTCAGGAAAATATAAAATTAAAATTGATGGCGAAGTAATCACAACTTACGATGATGTGATTTTAGATAATCATCTACTATTTCAAAAAGAGATTAGTAGGGAAGAATATGCGAAAATAGGAAAAGATAGTCAGTATGCTGAAATATACCATAAAACTTTAAATTATGTATTAAGAAAAGTTCGAAGTTCTAAAGAAGTTGATGAATTTTTAGCAAATTTTAAAATCCCTAAAACAGAAATAGCCAAAATAAAAAAACGTCTTGAAAAAAATGGATTGCTTTCTGATTTATCTTATGTCAAAGCATACATATCAGATAGTCTTTATCTTAGAAATGACGGACCTTTAAAAATTCAAACCGATTTACTGGCTAAAGGTTTAGATGAAAATATAGTCTTAGAGGAAATTGCGAAAATAGATGATACTTATGTTAAGGAAAAACTCGAAAAACTCATTCAAAAGAGAGTATCTCATGATCACAAACATTCGAAGTATCAGCTACAACAAAAAATATTGCTAGATATGATTCATTTAGGATACGATAGGGATATGATTCTTAGTAGTTTAGAACAGATAGAATTTTCTGACAATAGTCAGTTAGAAAAAGAATATGACAAGTGTTACCAAAAGTTCTCTCGTAAATATGATGGATATGACTTAGAGAGAAAAATTAAAGAAAAATTATATTCCAAAGGTTTTGATATTCATGAAATAGAAGCATTTATAGACAAAAAAAAATCAGAAACTTTCTGATTTTTTTTAGGTTGTATTATAAATAGTGTTGGTGAGAAAAATCACTGACACTGTTTTATTTTATAAAAAGACATAAGTTTGATACA
>CANRDU010000021.1 GCA_947629445.1 uncultured Bacilli bacterium | reverse complement strand
ATATGCAAGATATGGAGTTTACTATTGAAAATGGAAAACTTTTCATGTTACAAACTCGTAATGGAAAAAGAACAGCTTCTGCCGCTTTAAAGATTGCTGTGGATTTAGTAAATGAGGGTATGATTTCTAAGGAAGAAGCACTACTTAAAGTAGAGCCAAAACAATTAGATCAATTACTTCACCCTAACTTTGATGCAGATGCCTTAAAGGCAGCAAAGCCAATTGCCAAAGGACTTGCCGCTTCTCCAGGTGCTGCTACTGGTAAAATTTATTTTACGGCAGAAGATGTTATGGCTGCTCATGAAGCAGGAGAAAAAGATATTCTTTTAGTTCGTTTAGAGACTTCTCCAGAAGATATTGAAGGTATGAATATCGCTCATGGTATTTTAACTATCCGTGGAGGTATGACTTCTCATGCTGCCGTTGTTGCTCGTGGTATGGGTACTTGCTGTGTTTCTGGATGTGGAAGTATTGTTATCGATGAAGAAGCAAAGACGATCACTTCTCCAGATGGTGCTACTTTCCGTGAAGGAGATTGGATGAGTTTAGATGGTTCAACAGGTAATGTATATGGTGAGAGAATTGCAACTGTTGATCCAGAAATTAGTGGAGACTTTGGAACATTCATGGGATGGGCAGATTCTGTTCGTCGTCTAAAAGTTAGAACGAATGCGGATACGCCAAGAGATGCAAAACAAGCTCGTAAATTTGGTGCGGAAGGAATCGGTCTATGCCGTACAGAGCATATGTTCTTTGAGGAAGATAGAATTTTTAACTTCCGTCGTATGATTGCTGCTGAGACATTAGAGCAAAGAGAAGAAGCTTTGGAGAAAATTTTACCATATCAGAGAAATGACTTTGAAGGATTATTTGAAGCTATGGAAGGAGATCCAGTTGTTATTCGTTACTTGGATCCACCTCTACATGAATTCTTACCACATACTGATGAAGAGATTAGACCTCTTGCTGAAAGTCTAGGTATGAGTTTTGAAGCTTTAAAGAATCGTGTGGAATCTTTAAAAGAATTTAACCCTATGATGGGACATAGAGGATGTCGTCTTGCAATCACTTATCCAGAAATTGCTAGAATGCAAACAAGAGCGGTTATTGAGGCTGCTATTAACGTTAACAAGAGAGGTATGAATGTAGTACCTGAAATTATGATTCCGCTTGTAGGAGATGTTAACGAACTTAAATTTGTTAAGAAAGTAGTTGTAGAAACTGCTGATGCGATTATCAAAGAAGCAGGAGTTGAACTTCCATACCATGTTGGTACGATGATTGAAATTCCAAGAGCTGCTTTAACAGCTGATGAAATTGCGAAAGAAGCAGAATTCTTCTCATTTGGAACAAACGATTTAACGCAAATGACTTATGGATTCTCTCGTGATGATGCTGCTAAATTCTTAAATTACTATTATCAAAATAATATTTTTGAAAGTGATCCATTTGCTAAGATTGACCAAACTGGTGTTGGACAATTAATCGAAATGGCTGCTAAAAAAGGTAGAAGTGTAAGACCAGATATCCATCTTGGAATCTGTGGAGAACACGGAGGAGAACCAAGTAGTGTTGAATTCTGCCATAGAGTAGGACTTGACTATGTGTCTTGTTCACCATATCGTGTACCACTTGCTAGACTTGCTGCTGCACAAGCTGTTGTGAAAGAAAAAATGGGACAATAATCAGGACTAAGACTAAGGAAACTTAGTCTTTTTTGAAATGTTAATGGTTCGTTCAATTTTTGAACGATTGAAACGATTAATTTGTACTGAATGTATATACAAAAGTATTGACTTTATATACAAATATATGATACAGTCTACAGTGATTGGTACTCAGGAAACTTACGAAGCCTTAAGTCAATCTACCTAATTTCTTTTAAGAGATTAGGTATTTTTGTTAATTAATGATTGTGATATAATGAATTTGTATGTTATTGGTGAAATAATTTTTCAAAGAAAATTTATGTTTAAATATCAATTGCATTCCGAACTTGACTGCTGCACAAGCTGTTGTGAAAGAAAAAATGTAATAATAAATAATCGCGATTAAAAATGTAGAATAACTTCATCGTAAGATGGAGTTTTCTTTTGTTTTATGGTATATTGGTTTATGAACGAATAATTATGAGAATAGAAAGCTAATAAGATAGGTGAGAATGTGGGATTGATAAATAATGTGATTGATTCTTTAAGATTTAAAGACACGATTTTCTATAAGGAGAATAGTGATTTACAAGATAAATATGATGCTTTACAAAAATTAAATGAGGAATATCCAAATAATGAAAATCTTTTAAGTGAATTATTTATTGTAAAAAAAGGTTTAGATGGTGAAAATGAAATTTCTTATCAATTGAAAAAAGCCCATATCGGAATGTACGTGCTTAGAGATGTAAAATTTAAATATGAAGATTTAACTGCCCAAATAGATTATGTTGTAATTACTCCTGTTTATACATATTATATTGAATGTAAAAACTTAATTGGAAATATTACGGTAACAGATAAAGGAGATTTTATAAGAGAATTTTCTGTTCGTGGTAAAAAAGTCAAAAAAGGAATGTACTCTCCACTAAGACAGGTGGAAGCACAAAGAGAAGTAGTAAGAAAAATATGGGAAAGCAAAATTTCTAAGGTAGCAAAATTTTTCGCTTCCCATAAATTTGATTATTACAGAAGAGTGTTAGTCGTAGCTGCTAATGCTGAAACTATTTTAAATACGACTAGAGCTCCTAAAGATATGAAGCATAAAATATTAAGAGCAGATGCTCTAGTCAGGCAAATAGAATATGATCTTAATCATAGAGATAGTAACGAATACTTAGAATCAAAAAAAAGCATGGAAGAAACCGCTCAAGCTTATCTTGAATTATCTTATCCAGAGGAAATAAATTATTATGAGTATTATAAGGAAAAGTACTGTCAGAAAATCGATACAGCAGGGAAGGATGACTTAAAAGAAAGATTGATTGAATTAAGAAAAACTAGGGCTAATGAAAAACATCTTCCTGCTTACTATATTTTTACGAACGATGAGTTAGACAAATTAGTAGAAATCAGACCTAAAACCATTGAGGATTTAAAAAAAGCGAATATATTAACCCCTGTAAAAATTATAACGCATGGAGATGCCATTATCGCAGAAATTAATAAGTAATAAAAACATTTTAATCTTGCTTTAAATAATAAATTCGTTAGATTTTCGGCAAAGTTAGAAGGAATAATTCTTAAATTAAAATCTCAACCGCACCAAACAGTACGATTGTAATATAAAAAAAGAAGATGAATTCTGTTGAATTCATCTTTTTCTATTTTAATAAATCTCTTAGTTCATCTTTGGATACTCCTTCTACATTTAAATCTAAACTAGAAAGAATATCTTCAATTTCACCAGTTCTATCCATAATCTCATCTGGTGCTTCGCTTTCTGTATTTTGATTAGCAGGGAAGTCAATATTAAGCGATTTAAGGGCATCTAGTAATTCATCATCGCTAGTATTTTGGATTTCTTCTTTTTCTTTCGCCAATTCTTTTTGTTGTCTTTCTTTTTCTTCTTGAATTAATTGTTGTTCTCTTTCCTCTGCTAATTTTAACGATTCTTTAAGTCCAATCGTTGATTCTTGACTAGCAGTTTCATCGTTTTCAAGATCGATAAGTTTCAATAATTCTTCTACCGTCGTAAGTCCTTCTTCTACTTTCATAAGACCGTCTTGAAGTAAGGAAGTAACATCTTGAGAGTATACTAATTTACGTAATTCGTCTTTTCGTAAGTTGGAAGTAATTCCATCACGAATTAAGGTATTAATTAAAAGTACTTCGTGGATAGGAATACGTCCCTTATAACCGTGATGACATTCTTCACAACCTACAGCAGAATATAGATAATCAATATCTTTATGAAGAGCTCTTTTAAATAAGTCCTTTTCATATTCACTAGCAGGTCTTTTCTTACGACATTTCTCACATAATTTACGAGCTAATTTCTGAGCAATAATTCCCTCTAAAGCACTAGCTAGTAAGTATCTTTCAACATCCATATCGAGTAGACGTTCAATTGTATTTAAGGCATCGTTGGTGTGGATAGTAGAAAGTACTAAGTGTCCAGTGATAGAAGCACGAACTGCTATTTTTGCTGTTTCGGTATCACGAATCTCTCCAATCATGATAACGTTAGGGTCTTGACGTAAAATAGAACGTAAAACGGTGGCGAAGTCTAAACCAATTTCACTATTCGTTTGAACTTGGTTAATACCTTCAATATTCATTTCGACTGGGTCCTCAACGGATATGATGTTTGTATCTTCTTTATTTAATCTTTGTAACATCGCATAAACCGTAGTAGATTTACCAGATCCAGTAGCACCTGTTACCATGATAATACCGTTTGGCAACGATAACATTTTTAATATCTTTTCATAATTAGAAGGGGAAAACCCCAAATTTTCAATACCAGTTCCACTTAAACTGTAATCCATAATACGGATAACAATCTTTTCTCCTAGATTGGTAGGAAGACAGGAAACACGCATGTCTAGGTTTGTGCCTTGAATATTGGCCTTAATGGCACCATCTTGTGGTAGTCGTGACTCTGTAATGTTCATTCCAGAGATAATCTTTACACGGGTTACCAAATTTTTTTGGAAAAGGGCAGGAACCTCTGCGTAGTCTACTAACGCACCGTCAATACGGATACGAATAACCATGTTATCTTTATGAGGATCAAAGTGAATATCACTCGCGCCTCTTTTAGAAGAGTCTAACATGATGTCATTTACAATTTCGACGACGGGTATTTTCTCATAGTCAAAAACTCTAAGCATACACTCAATCCCTTCTTATTTTTTCTTCTTTTATTTTTTTTAGGACTAGCATTTATCCTGAATATATTATATAATATTTTTATAGTGAATACAATACAAGGAGTGACATTTATATGAAAAAAAACTCACGATTAGACACTAGGGGATTTTTACTGATGGAAACACTTTTTGTCTCTTTGGCAGTAGCGGGTATCCTTGTTTATATGTATGTTCAATTTTCAACAATTGGAACTAGTTACGAACAATTATATCGCTTTAACACTGTAGACGGTGTTTATAGGGTAGGCACTCTTAAACGTTATATTGCAAAGGATGCCAATGCTTCTTTTTATAGTACGCTTGATAATGGAAATGTTCTTACCATTACGTCGGATTCCTCTTACTTTACGACCACGACGTGGAAGAGCAATCTTTACAATTCTCTTGATTTATCGAAGGTGTATGTTGTAAAAATGCAGAAAGATGTAGATGTTCGTGATAAAATAGCAAATACAGATAATACTTTCCGGGCTTTTCTGAATAGTGTGACACTTCCCGAATTCAGTGAGACCGGATCAACATATCTTTTAGTCGTAAAATATAATGATGGTACATACGCAAGTATTACCTTTACAAAGGAGTAGCTGTATGAAGAGAAAAAATAGGGGATTTACAATTATTGAATTGTTAACTTCTTTTTCACTCGCTTCCGTTGTAATGCTCTTTCTTTTTAATATTCTAGTAATTGTAAAGAAGAATTATACGAAAAATAGTGTGCGAAGTGAGTTAGTGGTTAATCAGTCACTATTAAGTAGTGAATTATACCATGATGCGTATGCTTCTACCTTAGTCAGTGTAGGGGGAACCAAAAATGATTATACATTTGGTTTTCGTGATAGTGCGGGAACTACTGTTACTAAGAATTTAAAAATAACTTCTAATTCTATTACCTATGGTGATTTTACTTACAAGGTAAATGAAGATTCTGATGCTCAAATTGCCACGAATGAAACGAAGATGAGTCAGTATTCCTCAGGGAATATTAGCTACATGGAACTTAGAATTCCCATTTATTCTAGTATAACGGGTGAAAAAAAGGATTATGGAATTCGATTTGTTTATCTATATGACACTGGTAGTATCAGTTATACAGTAAGATAGAGATAGAAAAAGACAAGACTAGCGGATAGTAAGCCATGAATGACTCTCGTCAAAAAATAGGGGATATAGGAAAAATGAAGTTCTGATAAAATTCCATAGGTTTGAAGATGAACGCTAAATCCACCGAAGGAGAGTAAAAAGGCAGATAACGTAGCAATCCACATACTCGATGGAATATGAACTTGTAGATAATATAAACCTTGCGATAACTCTAATAGATAGTGCGTAATCGAAAAAGGTAAGATAGCATTCATCATAAAAAAGAACACTATAACACCAAGAATAAAAAGAGCATTTTCCATAGTGGATTTAATTGCTTCCGTAAAAAGAGAAAAAAAATTCTTTTTAACTACGGATGTTTCTATTGTACTTGGACTAGGATGATTCGAAAATCGTAGAAAGAAACCAATGATGATATTGGCTAGATAGTGCGCTGTTAGTACTAAATAAGGATGACTACTAACCATTGTGAGAATAAAGATAGGATTAGAGAAGTGAGAGAATAAAAGGATATGAAATGCCTCTTTCTCCTCTAATAAATTCTTTTCGCATAAGTTTTTTGCGTACATAGCGCTCGAAGGAAAACCAGAGAAAATGCTCATAACAAATAGGTATGCTCCGTTTTCAGAGATACGGAAAAATTTTTTTAGTATCGGTCCAATATATTTTTTGATAAATTCAAACATTCCATATTGTATAAAAAAAGGAGACAGTACCAAAAAAGGAAAAAGAGACGGGAAAACTTTTTCTCGAAATAAGGTAACTGCCTTGACAACTTCTATTGTCACTTCTGTGTGATGATAGAAAATGCCAATAATAACAAGTATAAATAGCCAAGAATAGTATTTTGATTTCATAATTAATTTTATTTCTGTTCGAAAAAAACTTGACTATTTTTTCAAAAAATTATATGCTTTTTATAGAATTGCGAAAAATGATTTGACAAACAGTAAAAAAAGTGATAACATATTCCACGTCTTAACGGAGAAGGGGGAAAAAATATGAGATTAAATATTAATTCTAGTGCCTTACAAAGAGCTATGCAAAGACAAAATACAAACCCATCTAAGAAAGATAAAATCTTTTTGGCACTTAAAAAACATTGGCAAAAAGGGGTACTTTTATTAGCAGGTACAGCTTCTGTAGCTGCATTGGTTACAGCTTGTAATTCTAATAAGACAGATGAGCCTACTATTCCTGTAACACCAGATACACAACAAACTGATACTGCTGACGGAGGAGAAGATGTAGAAGAAACAGACGATTTCTCATTGTTAGCGGACGAACTTGGAATTACTGGTCTTGGCATGACTAACGATATGCCTACTATTGAAGAGGTTGAAGAGAGCCTTAATCAACAATTAGGTGGAAATACTTATACAGGTCCAATTTATACAGATGATACTGGTACAGCATGGACAAGTGAAGAAGATGCAAAGAAAGCAGAGGATGCTGGACTTTCTGATGCTAAAGATGGTGCTTCTACCGTAACCGTTGCATCTGGATATTATGATCCAATTAGTGGATTTACTTTTGAAACAAAAGAAGATGCAGATGCTTACAATGCCGCCCAAAAACAAGGTGACAAGGAGCAAATTGTCGATTATGAGGGGGACTTCTTTCAAGCTCCAGATGGAACTCTTTGGACAAGTGAAGAAGAATACCAAAAGAGTCTTCAAGATTCTACTACTATTACACCAGTAGAAAATGGAGAAATCGTACAACAAGGTGAAGGTTTCTTAGATCCAGATGGTGGGGGATTCTATTGGGAATCTGAACAAGATTATTGGGATTATAAGAACAGTCAAGATGTTATCTATACACCAAATGATGGTACTAGTGCTCCTGAGTACGAAGGTACTGGAGATACTATCGTTGAGGGTAATTATTATAAAGACCCAGAAGGAAATTATTGGGCTAGTGAAGAGGAATATAGAGAATATATTGGAGCAACAAATGCACGTTCAGCCTCTTATTCAGAAGATATAGATACTTATTCAGACGATAGTTCTGTTTATGATGATAGTTATGAGGATACTACTGTATACGAAGATACTACCACATATGAAGACGTAGAAACAACTGATGATTATTTCCATGCTCCAGATGGAAGCGTTTGGTTAGATGAACAATCATGGTTAGATTTTACAAATAGTTCAAACGAAGAATATGTGGAAGACGCTAGTGAAGAAGTTGTAGAAGAGACGGTTCAACAAGGAGACCAAACAGTTTCTGACAATTATTACCAAGATCCAGAAGGAAATATTTGGGCTAGTGAAGCGGACTACATAGAGTATATGGAATATATCAATCAAACAGTAAATGAAGACGAAAATCAAAAGTCTAGATAATAATAGAAAAGAAAAAAGGGGAAAGACCAAGAATTGTTTCTTGGTTTTTTTGTGTCCACCCATTATAAAGATAGTTGTGAATTTGCCAAAAATGTGGTATGATAACTATAGATAATAGGAGAGATGCTACTATGAATCAGGTTCGATATGCTAATTTGAAGTTATTATTTCAGATGTTAGGAACACCTATTAGTTTTCAAAAAGAATCGAAAATGGTAAGCGTGTTTGCAGGAATGTGGACTCTTACATTACTTACTAAGGAAGGTTTTTCTGGATATAAAAAATTACAGGAAGAAGAGACAGAGTGGCTAGTGGAAGAAGCGAAGAAAGCAGTTGCTCGAGCTCTTAAAGAAAAAAATGATGAAAATAATAGGAGGGATGTAGATGAGTAAAAGTAGAAAAATTTCACTATCTGTTATTGCGATTGCGATTGTCATTATGTTTGGATTATCTTTTGTAGATACAGAACCACTTTCTACCCGAGTTACGAATACGGGGAATAAGGCTTATTATGAAGATAGCGAAGGAAATATTTGGGCAAGTCAAAAAGACTATGATAGTGCTTCTGATAATTCTAAATATTATGTTTCTCCAGAAGATGGTAGTTTATGGGAGAATGAATATCGTTATCAGTTATCAAAGCAAGGATAGTTTTATCCTTTTTTCGTGAAGAAATATTGGGGGAAAGATGAAAAATATAGGACAGTTTATAAGAGAACATAAAACCTTTTTAACCATTTATGTTCTTTGCATTTTATTAATATTTATTAAGATACCATATTACATTGATGCTCCTGGTGGGTTAATTAATGTAAGTGAACGAATTCAAGTAGAAGATGGATATTCCTCTAAAGGTTCATTAAATTTGGCTTATGTATCAGAGTATGAAGCCACCATTCCACTAGCTCTACTATCTTTTATTTTCCCTAGTTGGGATTTATATCCTAAAGAATCTAGTGAAATTACGAATGAATCTTATGAAGATATGTTAACTCGTGATAAACTTTGGATGGAAGAAGCCTATGCAAATGCTGTTATTGTAGCTTATCAAAAAGCTCAAAAAGAATTAACCATAACGGATAAAAGAGCTTTTGTTCTCTATGTTTATGAAGAGGCCAAGACAGATATACGAGTGGGAGATCAACTGGTGAGTGTAGAGGGGATTGATATACATGCTAAAGAAGATTTGGTGGATGTCATTCAATCCCATGAAGTAGGGGATACTCTTACATTAGAGGTTCTTCATGATGGTATTTCCTATAAAAGACATGCAGAAATCATTGAATTAGAAGGTATGAAACTCATTGGCATCGCCCAGTCGGAAATTTGTGATTATGTTGCCAATCCTGCTATATCTATCTCATGGAGAGACTCAGAATCTGGACCTAGTGGTGGTTTGATGGTAGCCCTTGCTGTTTATAATGCTATTACGGAGGAAGATATTACAGGTGGACTTACGATTGTTGGAACTGGTACGATAGATTATAATGGTAATGTAGGAGAAATCGGCGGCGTTGCTTATAAACTAAAAGGTGCGGTTCATAAAAAGGCCGATTTATTCTTTGTTCCGGCTGGTGAGAATTACGAGGAAGCAATGGCTTTGAAAAAAGAAAAGAAATATGACATCACCATTGTACCTGTATCTACATTCGATGATGCTTTACAATATTTAGAAGAGAATGTTTTTTAGTTGCAAACATTCTTTTTTTATGATAGAATAGGGGCAACTAAGGAGGGTTATGATGGAGAAAGTAAATCGTAGAGCACTTTTCAATTTAAAGGGAAGGGCATCTCAATCTCTTCAGAATTTTGCCCATACGGCAGTAAAGGTTCTTCCTGCTATAGGTCTTTCAGTTCTATGTCTAGGTCCTATCACAACACCAGTTTTGGCTGCAAATGTGGAACCTGTTTCTCAGGCATACTATGCGGATTATGCTTTTGTACCATATAATGAAAATTGGGGAAATCAAGAAGTATATTATTTGTTTGAGGTAAAAACGACCAAGAATGGACTTGGGGTATTAGATAAGAATCATGTCGATAGCAAAATTTTAGAAGCAGTTTATCGTACATTGGGAGAAGATAAAGTGAAACGTTCTCGTTACAATATGATTACGTATGATTTAAAAGAAGAAGAAGGATTAGAATATCCAATTATTGATGTGTCTTCTTTTGAATTTTATAAGAAATCAAGCTCTACATTGTCACCATTAAAGAAAGCAAATGTATATTTACCGGTTACTATTTTTATCTCACCTGATAATCAACATTGGGTAAATGAAGCTAGTTATGCAGAATATGCGAAGGAAGCACGTAACGTATATGAATGTAGTGATGGATCATTAGTTTTTTCTTATCAAGCATTTAAAAATAGAGAGAGGGAACTCGCTTATCATCCAGGAAAACCAGATATGACACCAACCCCAACTACAAACCGTCCATTATCTCGTTTTATTTATACGGAATTGGGTTCAGATGGAACGATTTGGAAGAATCAAACATTGTTAGAGGAATACTTACATTGGAGACAAGACCACAATTACGGGGTAAAAGATGGTGTTTATGTAGGTGTTTATGGGACTGCCGCAAATTTTGAAGAATATATGAAAATATATAACGTTTCTTACTTTATTAGTGAGGGACTAAAAAGAAGTGAACAATATTACGGTGCTTATGGGTTCTTATATTCATCAGCTAGTAAAGCACAAGCTTCGATAGAGGCATTAAACAGTTATCAAAAAACACTAAAATCAGATAGCAAGAAATAAAAAGTTTTTTTACTTTTTATTTTTTTATGCCATCTAAAAATGGACTTCCCTAGCTTTTTTTTGATATAATGAATGTGGTGATAGTATGAAAATGAGTGATGTCGATTACAGCAAAATCACGCCTATGATGAGGCAATATATTGAGATAAAAAAACAACATCCCGATATTTTCATTTTTTTTCGTTTAGGAGATTTTTACGAAGTATTTTTTGAAGATGCTGTTACGGTATCTAGAGAATTAGAACTTACCTTAACAGGAAGAAGTGCAGGATTAGAAGAGAGAGTTCCGATGTGCGGAGTCCCTCATCACGCTGTTGATATTTATATTGAAAAATTAGTAGAAAAAGGATATCGTGTTGGTATTTGTGAGCAATTAGAAGATCCGGCAACCGCCAAGGGATTAGTCGATAGGGGACTTACGCAAATTATTAGTAAGGGTACTATTATGAGTGGGGAAAATCTAAAAGAAAATGATTTTAATTACATTGGTAATATTTTAGATTTTGATCATGCTTATGCGGTTTCTTTTGCGGATATTACAACAGGATTTCTTTCTGTTATGCTCTTACCTCATCAAGCATCTAAAGTAGTGAGTGAAATTGTTTCTCTAGACTTAAAAGAAGTAGTGGTTGCTTCTAAAGTAGATAAAGCGATTACGAGTATGCTAGAAAATCAGTTTAAAATATTAGTAACAGTAAGCGATGATATTTCTGATAATGAAGAATATCACGCTCTTTATGCAGAAATTGAAGATATTCGATTAGTAGAAACGATTCAGCATCTTTTAACTTACATTACCGAGACCCAAATGAAGTCCTTAAGCCATATGCAAAAGGTCGTTGTATGGGAGACAAAAGAAGTTTTAAAGATGGATATGCATACGAAGAGAAACTTAGAGTTAACAGAAACGTTGCGATTAAAACAACGCAATTATTCTCTTTTATGGTTACTCGATAAGACGAAAACGGCTATGGGTTCACGAATGTTAAAAAGTTATATTGAAAATCCATTAATTGATAAAGATAAAATTAATGAACGATATGACGTTGTTCAAAAACTACTGGAAGAGTTTTTGTTAAAAGAAGATTTGAAAAACTTATTGTACGAAGTGTATGATTTGGAAAGATTGAGTGGTCGCGTTGGATTTGGTAATGCCAATGCTAGAGATTTATTGCAATTAAAAAGTAGTTTAAAAGTTCTTCCAGATATTGTAAATATTCTAAGGGCTCTTTCTTTTAAAACTTTTGAACCGCTTCAAGAACTTTACGATTTATTAGATAAGAGTATTTATGAAAATCCACCGATTAGTATTAAGGAAGGCTCTATTATCAAATCTGGTTATCATCAAGAATTAGATGAGCTCAAAGATTTACGAAAGGGTGGAAAGGATTTTGTTGCGCGGTTTGAACAGGAAGAAAGAACACGTACTGGTATTAAAACGTTAAAAGTAGGTTATAACAAAGTATTTGGCTATTACATTGAGATTTCCAAAGGAGCTCTTAATTTAGTAAAAGAAGAATATGGATATGAAAGAAAGCAGACTCTCGCTAACTGTGAAAGATATATTAGTCCCATCTTAAAAGAAAAAGAAGCACTCATTTTAAATGCGGAAGAGAGAATTATTGAGTTAGAGTATCAGTTATTTCTTGAGATTCGTGATCAAGTAAAAACGTATATTCCAAAGATTCAAGAAATTTCTAGAATTATTAGTGAGATTGATGTTCTTCAGTCATTTGCGACAGTATCAGAAGAGAATAATTATATCCGTCCTAATCTCGTTTCGGAAAGAGAAGTTCATCTTACGGATAATCGGCATGCCGTTGTTGAAAAAGTATTAGAAAGTGAATATGTATCCAATGATATTGTTATGGATAAAAATACCGATATTCTTTTAATTACTGGTCCAAATATGGCAGGTAAAAGTACGTATATGCGGCAATTTGCGATTACGGTTATCATGGCTCAAATAGGATGTTTTGTTCCGGTTAAGGAAGCAACATTGCCAATTTTTGATGCGATTTATACGCGAATAGGAGCAAGTGATGATTTGGTTAGTGGCGAATCTACTTTTATGGTAGAAATGAAAGAAGCCAATGATGCGATTACGAATGCTACGGAAAATAGTTTAATTTTATTTGATGAACTAGGAAGAGGAACAGCTACTTTTGATGGTATGGCACTTGCCCAAGCTATTATCGAGTATATTCATGATCATATTCATGCGAAAACGATGTTTTCTACTCATTATCACGAACTTACTGATTTAGAGAAAACTTTAGGCCATTTAAAGAACATTCATGTAAGTGCTCATGAAGAAAACGGTAATATTACTTTTCTCCATAAAATTCAAGAAGGAAGCGTCGATAAGAGCTATGGTATCCATGTTGCTCGCTTAGCTTCTCTTCCAGATTCTTTAATATCTCGGGCGAATAAAATATTATCTATCTATGAAAATAAAGAGAAAAAAAGAGATATTCAAGTTCAAGAGGCTTTACCACTAGATGATTTAATTCCCAAAGAAGATGAACTTAGAAATCGTCTGAAAGAATTAAATCCTTTGGAGATAACTCCTATGCAAGCTTTAACCATTTTGGTAGAATTGAAAGACATGTGCAAGAAGGATTAAAAACCTCCTTGCTTTTTTATTGACTTTCTTCCTCTCTTTTTTTATAATGATAATAGGTGATAATATGAATGATAGGGGATTTACGCTAGTTGAACTATTAGCGGTTATAACGATTTTAGCATTACTTGCTCTTACAACATTGGAAGTAATGGATGTGGTAAACCGAGGAAATAGGGAAAAGACGTATGAGACACAGGTAACAAGTATTCTAACTTCTGCTGTTTCTTATGTATCTACTAGTAAAATTAAATTGCCAACGGTATCTCCTAATACTAGTGGTTGTACTACCATCACTTATAATCATATTAGTGATACCAATACGAAAAGTGAAATTGTGAATGCTGATGAAAGTACGTTATGTAAAGTAAATATTTATCTTACTTTATTTACAAATGAAGGGGTACTTGATTCGGAAATAACAAACCCTAAAACAGGAAAGAATTTAGATATGCAATCTTCTTACATAACGATTACTTATGGCAAAGAAGGAGATTTAGGTGATGGTGAGATATATAAGGTGGATGGACACTATGTATATCGTTTACACTATGTGGAGGAATCATGAGAAAAAATGGCTTTACGTTAGTTGAATTGTTGGTAGTGGTTGTAATTTTAGGCCTTATTGGTTTAGTAACAGTTCCTGCTGTTTCTAAAATTATAAGGGATGCTAGAAAAGATAAAGAAAGTATTAATATTGATACTATCCTGAATGCGGGTTATGATTTTATCCAGAAAAATCCTAGTTATATGCCAGTAATTCCTTCTAATCCAACGGAAACAACCGTAGTAGAAGGAACAAAATTTTGCACGCAACAACTTGTTTGTGAAGGACTTTTAAAATCCGAAATTGCAACAAGTGAATCTGTGGATGATTTTAAAGGACACTCTATAAAAGTAACTTATTATCATCAAAGTCCAACAGAAGAAATAGAAAATAGTAAATTTTTTGGACATTATTTATTGACCTATCAAGAGGATTCTAGTTGTTCTACTTATCAATGTACAGGAAGTAATCCTAGTTAAAATGAGCCTAATATAAGGCTTTTTTTGATTTTTGTTTGTGTCAGCAACAAAAATTTGATATAATGTTGTAAGGTGAAGAGTATGGCAAAATATGATGAAAGTTCGATAAAGATATTAGAGGGGTTAGAGGCCGTTAGAAAACGTCCAGGAATGTATATTGGGTCTACAGATAAGAAAGGACTCCATCATTTAATTTGGGAAATTGTTGATAACTCTATTGATGAAGTTATTAATGGTTATGGTAAAAAAATACGGATTATTCTTCACGCTGATCACAGTGTAAGTGTAGAAGATGAAGGACGTGGAGTACCGGTTGGAAAACATGCTAGTGGAAAAGATACTCCAGAAGTTATCTATACCGTTTTACATGCTGGTGGAAAGTTTGAATCTAGTGGTTATAGTGTATCAGGAGGACTTCATGGAGTAGGTGCATCTGTTGTAAATGCCTTATCGAAGTGGATGAAAGTTACCATTAAAAGGGATGGTTACGAACATGTTATTTCTTTTAAGGATGGGGGAAAATTAGATCAACCTCTTACTCGTTTAGATAAGACATCGAAAACAGGAACGAAAGTACAATTTATGCCAGATCCAGAAATCTTTCAGACTACGATGTTTTCTTTTACAACAGTTTGTGAGAGAATGCAGGAAAGTGCTTTCTTGCTCCAAGGACTTACGATTGAAGTTATTGATGAAGAAGATAAAAAAGAAGAGATATTTCATTATGAAAATGGATTAAAATCTTTTGTTGAATATATTAATGAAGATAGAGAGTGTCTTCATAATGTCGTAGAATTTAATGGGGAAAAGAATAAAATTGATGTTGCAATCGCCTTTCAGTATACGACTACTTATTCCGAGAATATTATTTCTTTTGTTAATAATGTTAAAACTATCGATGGTGGTTCTCATGAGGTTGGCTTTAAAACCGCTCTTACCAAAGTGTTTAATGACTATGCCAAAGCAAATGGTTTTTTAAAGGCGAAGGATAAAAATTTAGAAGGCCCTGATACCAGAGAGGGACTTACTGCTATTATCAGTTTGAAGATTCCTGAGAATCTCTTACAGTTTGAAGGGCAGACAAAATCGAAATTAGGAACACCTGTTGCTCGTACAGTCGTAGAAGCGATTGCCTCTGAAAAACTCGAATATTTTTTGGAAGAAAATAAAGCAGCAGCTACGGCTATTTTAAATAAAATGCTAAAAAGTAAGGTTGCAAGAGAAGCCGCTAGAAAAGCGAGAGATGAAGCAAGAAATGGCAAAGATAAGCAGAAAAAAGAACGGGTTTTAAGCGGAAAACTAACGCCAGCTCAGAGTAAGAATCCGAAAATTAACGAGTTATTTTTAGTGGAGGGAGATTCAGCAGGTGGTTCTGCTAAGACAGGAAGAGATAGAAAATATCAAGCTATCTTACCGTTACGAGGAAAAGTATTGAATACCGAGAAAGCCTCACTAGAAGAAGCTTATAAAAATGAAGAAATTAATACGATGATTCATGCCATTGGGGCAGGGGTTGGAAGTAACTTTGATATTGAAGATAGTAACTATGATAAAGTAATTATCATGACCGATGCCGATGTCGATGGATCTCATATTCAAATTCTTCTTTTAACCTTTTTCTACCGTTATATGAAACCATTAATTGAACATGGACATCTTTATATCGCGATGCCACCCCTTTATAAAATTGAGTGTGGTAAAGAAGGAGAATATGCTTGGACGGAGGAAGATCGGAAGAATCTCCTTGAAAAGTATAAGGGAAAACAGACGAAGACACAAAGATATAAAGGTTTGGGAGAAATGGATGCCACGCAGTTATGGGAGACAACTATGGATCCGAAAACACGTAGTTTAATTAAAGTCAGTATTCATGATGCTGCTTTAGCAGAACGTCGTGTCTCTGTTTTAATGGGAGATAAAGTAGCGCCTAGAAAAGATTGGATAGAAGAAAATGTAGAGTTCTCTTTAGAAGATAACTATAAAATTAATTAGGAGGGTATATGAGAAAGAAACAAGAAGAACAAGAAACCATATTAGGAAAAATATACGATTATACCCTGGAAGAAATTATGGGGGATCGTTTTGGTCAATATGCCAAAGATATTATCCAGAATCGTGCGATTCCGGATGTTCGAGATGGATTAAAGCCAGTACAAAGAAGAATATTATATGCCATGTTTCGGGATAAAAATACTTATGAGAAAGCTCACAAAAAGTCGGCAACAGCCGTAGGAAATGTCATGGGGCATTATCACCCACATGGAGATTCTTCCATCTATGAAGCTATGGTTCATATGAGTCAGTGGTGGAAACAAAATGAATGTTATATCGATATGCATGGAAACAATGGTTCTATGGATGGTGATGGAGCCGCTGCCATGCGTTATACAGAGGCACGTCTTTCTAAAATTAGTGGGGAACTTTTAAAAGATATTGATAAAAATACGATTGAATGGGCACCTAACTTTGATGATACATTATATGAACCTATCGTATTACCAGCGAAATATCCAAACCTATTAGTAAATGGCGCTAAAGGAATTAGTGCTGGATATGCAACGGAAATTCCTCCTCATAATTTAGGGGAAATTATCGATGCTACCATTAAGAGAATTGATAGTCCAAATTGTCACATGGATACGATTTTAGATATTGTAAAAGGTCCAGATTTTCCAACGGGAGCAATCGTGGAAGGAAAAAAGGAAATTCGGGAAGCTCTTACAACCGGACGTGGCAAAGTTGTTGTTCGTTCTAAGTATGAGATTGTAGAAGATAAAACCAAAAAGCAAGTTGTTATTCATGAAATTCCTTTTGAAGTGAACAAAGCTTTACTGGTAAAAAGAATTTCGGATTTTATCTATGATAAAAAGATAGAAGGATTAACGGAAATTCGGGATGAATCCGATCGAGAAGAGTCTGTACGTATCGTATTAGATGTAAAGAAAGATGCGAATATCGATAATATTTTAAATTATCTATTTAAAAATACAGAACTTCAAATTAACTATAATTATAATATGGTTGCGATAGTAAATCGTAGACCAATGGTAGTAGGAATTTTAGAGGCAATAGATGCCTATATTTCTTTTCAAAAAGAAGTCATTACCAAAAGAACAGAATTTGATTTAGAACATGCCAAAGCGAGAATGCATATTGTCGAAGGTTTAATAAAAGCCCTTGATATTTTAGATGAAGTTATTCAAACGATTCGTCAAAGTAAAAATAAAGGGGATGCTATTTTAAATCTTGTGAAAGAATATGAATTTACGGAAAAACAGGCAGAGGCCATTGTTAATTTACAACTTTATCGGTTAACGAATACGGATGTTGAGGTATTAAAGGAAGAATATAACAATCTTCTTCGCATTATTAAAGGATTAGAAGCTATCTTGGCTGATGAAAATAAACTAAAAAGTGTTATGAAAGAAGAACTTAGAAAAATTAAAAGTGAATATGCAACCCCTCGTAAAACGGAAATTCGGGATGAAATAAAAGAGATTAAAGTAGATTCTACTTCGATGATTACTAAGGAGGATTGCATTGTTGTCGTTACGAAAGATGGCTATGTAAAAAGAGTATCGATGAGAAGTTATGCGGCAGCGAATGAAAATACCGGTTTAAAGGAAGGGGATTATCTATTAGGTCTTTATGAACTCAATACTTTAGATACCGTGTTACTATTTACCGATTTAGGAAATTATTTATTTGTGCCAGTATATGAACTTCCTGATTTAAAATGGAAAGATATGGGAAAACATATCAGCAATATTATTCAAATTGCCGTTGGAGAAAATATTGTATCTAGCATTCCTGTAAAAAACTTTAGTGATAAAGAAGCAATTACCATTGTGACGAAAGATGGTATGATTAAAAGGACACTATTATCCGAATTAAAAGTACAACGTTATACGAAACCAATGGTATGTATGAAATTAAAAGAAGAGGATAGAGTCATTGCGGCGATATCTTCTCCTGGTAAAAACATTTTCTTAACTACTCACACTGGTAATGGATTATGGTATCAAATTGATGAGGTTCCAATTACTGGTGTTCGTAGTAGTGGAGTAAAAGCAATTTCCCTTAAAAATGACTTTGTTGTTAGTGCTGCTCAATTTGATAATGCAGATTTCCTTGCTGTTATTACGAGCAAAGGAACAGGAAAAAGAATTAAATTAAGCGAATTTGAAATGACTTCCCGGGCTCGTAAAGGGGTAGCAGTTGTAAGGGATGTCAAAACCAATCCATACTATATTTTAAAGAGTTTTATCCTTAGTGGAAAACAGACGATTGGTATCAAATGTGGAACTGATTTAACCGAATTAAAAATATCAGAACTTCCAATTGTGGATCGTTATTCAACGGGTACTACGCTCACCAAACAAAAAATTGAGGATGCTTATTTAGTAGCTAATCTCATAAATGAAAATGAAAGAACGGAAGAAGAAATAAGTGAAGTTTCTTTAAGTAGTATCGATGAGAGAATTATGACAATCGATGATTTTCTAGATAATTTTGATATTGATCAGTAGGAAAAGATAGTTCAAAAAACTATCTTTCAGACTGTTGACAAATAGGTAAATATTTTTACTTATTTGTCTTTTTTTCATAAAAATGAAAAATCCAGGATAT
>CANRDU010000020.1 GCA_947629445.1 uncultured Bacilli bacterium | reverse complement strand
TTCAAATTTTGGGACTTTAAACAAAAAAAAGACAAATAAGCAATATATTTTACCTATTTGTCAACAGTCTGAAACTATTAGAATCTCTAATAGTTTATTCGTACATAATCAGTGCCGAAAAGCAATATACCTGCTCCTCGGCAAAAATACTGACAGCAACTTGAAACTTGATATCAATTACTTTTACGTCTCCAATAAATTCATTAATATCATGTTCTAAATCTTTTTCATGACTTTCGTCAAATACTTTTACTTTCACACTATCACCGTTTTCATCATAACAAATGATAGTTTCTTTTTTTGTCGACTAATATTTTGTATAACGATTAGAAAAACGATGATTACTTCCTAGTGGTGGAGCATTGACAACCTTTCTTGGGTTGAAACTGTTACTAATTGGATTAGTCATATCAGATAAATAGTGTCCATAACTCATCATCAAATGCACATGAGATCCTGAAGAACAATTATCCCAATATTCGATACTTGGACTTCCTCCTACCAATCCGATAACCGTCTCTCTTGTAACAATATCCCCTACTTTTACTTTAACAGAAGCTAAATGCATATAAGTAGAAGTATAATTCTTACCATCTACTGTATGAATAATATATACTTTATTTCCACCACAAATATATTTTTTATTTTTATCGTATCTTTGCTTTGCATCATCAATAACAGCGACTACTTTTCCATCGGAAACCGCATAGACATTAGAACCATGAGAAGTAGCAAAGTCTAGGCCATAATGAACTTCCCCTGGATACAAATAACCACGTGGTCCATACTCACTAGAAATATATCCTGATGTGACTGGTCGATAGAATGGAGTACCTGGTGGAAGGGTATCTTTATATTTCTCAGCCATTTTCTTGGCATACGCTTCTTCACAAGCCTTCTTCTCCATAGTTTCTTCGCATTCATATTCTTTGTATAATTTCTCATCTATTTGTATTTGCGTTTTTAAAACGTCAATCTCTTCTTCAATACTAAGAGCACCTTCCATGGTTCCTTGTAATTCGGTTGTTAATTTAGAAATTTGCTTTTCCATCTCTTTGCGTTTATTTTCTAGTTCGGCATTTTTCTCATTTAATTCTTTCGTCTTCTCTTCATGTTTGATAATCAAAGACTCATAATCATCAATTAAGGAAGCATTATATTCACTCAATTGTTCGGCAACTGCCATTCGATAGATAAAATCCGTCAAATCCGTTGCCATAAAAACATATTCTAAGTATGCATCCGTCCCAGTTGCGGATACTTGATAATAACTAATAATATCTTTAATTTCATTATTCTTATCATCAATATCCTTTCGCAATTGGTCAATTTCAGCATTCAATTCACTAATTTGCTCTTCTATTTCATCTCTTTCTTTGGCGATGCGATTAATTTCGTCTTTTGCATTTTGAATTTCTTTCTCTGTCGCCTCTTGCTTGTGTTTATTCGCTTCGTATTTTGCCTCTAAATCCGCTAATTGTTGTTTTAATCCCTTTAAAGTTGTAGCTTGGGCAGAAGGAGTCCAATCAGGGATGACAACTTGAGCACTTAAAAGAACCAATACTAAAATAACATAACTTATTTTCTTTACTATTTTCAAAGTATCACCTACTCTTTTAATTCTTTTCTAATCTGTTTATAATTGGGACAATATTTAGAAACCAATTCCCAAAAATATTTCGAATGATCAAAATGAATAATATGACTTAATTCATGAATGATAACATAGTCTAACTTATCTAAAGAATATTCCATGAGGTGACTATTTAAAGTAATCGAATGATTCTTTTTATTATAAACTCCCCATCTCGTTTTCATGGTGCGAATTTTCAAAGTAGGAACTGTAATATCTTCCTGAAACCGTTCACATTGTTCATCATAATGTTCCATAAATATTTTCTTAGTCTCTTTCGCATACCATTTTTCTAATTTTTCCATGCTAGGAGTATAAATTCGATTACCTTCTATTTCGATATTATCCATGATAGACACTTCTATTATATCATAACACTGACCTAAATAAAAGAATCTCTTTTCTTTTTCAATTTGAGCAATCTTCTTATGTAACATTTTCTGCAAAGAGGTATAATTATCCCGTAACATTCGCTCAACATCTTTTTTAGTACTCCATCTAGAAGTAGTGACATAAATTTTTAAATCTTCTTTCATACGAATGTAAGAATTCTTATTATTTTTCTTTTCAATAACAACATCATATTCTTGTCCATCAATTTCGTATTTCATAGAATCCCTCATCCTTCTAGAAGAAAAGAAAGTATGTTGCTTTCTTTTTTTTAAACTAAATTAATAATCATTAAAATGGCAAATACTAAAATGGCTAAAATAAGGAAAAATTTCCAAATATAAGATAGCCATTTTTGATATGGAATTTTCATATAAGTTAATCCTGCTACCAAAAAGAAACTAGATGGTGCGATTAAAGTTACTAGTCCATGTCCCATTTGCATTGCAAGGACGGATAAAGAAAGTGTTGATCCTTCATAGAGTGGTACTATAACATCATGCATAATGGATGTAATCGCAAAAAAATCATGGATAAAAAATCCTAAAATAGCACTCATCAATCCCGTAAATGGAACCGCTAACCTCGTGATATGGCTTTGAATAAAAGATGCAATCGTCATGAATAATCCATGTCCTGAGGTTGAAATGATAACCATAGAAATGGAAGCTAATACCACATAAATAGCCACTTTGGCATAACGAGATAATCCTTCTTTCACAGATTCTATCATATCATCCCAAGAAAAAGCATAAACAAAAGCAATAAGAAGTGATAATAACATTAAAAATGCACTAATCGTAAATCCTGTCCAATAGCCAAAAGGCTCCATCATTCCTAAAATATTAGAAGCAACTGGATAAGTACCAATAGCGGTTGCCATCAAGTTTTCATAGGCTTCTGTGACAGCGACATTATTAAATACGTAATACCAATTGTAACTGCCCACTAATAAAATCACAAAAGTAAAAATACTAAGGCCAACTAATGGAATATAACTCTTTTTATGATTTACAATATATTCGTCCTCTTCTTCTTCCTCTTCGATTTCTGGTTCTTTCGCATACGTTAAATAGATAACCATAATCGTTGCCACTAACGCAAGCAATAAAATTCGTAATACTAAATTTTCCCCCAAAGTAATTTCATAAAAGGCTTGACTAACCCCTATCGTTTCCGTACCAGTAAGGGATACCATACTCCCTAAAAGAGTAGATAAAAAAGTAGATACGAAAATAGATATTTTTGAAAAATCCAATTTTCTCAATATTGTAATAAAAAAAGGAATTAATAGAAAGGCTAGTAACTTCAACCCAACAAAAGAAGAAAATATCAAAAAGAAAAGTGAAGTTCCAATGAGAAAGCCCTTTCTATGCTTTTCTACTTTCTCGGCAATATCCTCAATCAATTTTCCGTATGCCCCTGTACGATTTAATACCGCATAAAGTATACCAGTAGTAAGAATAACTAGAATAAAACCAGCATATCCAGTAGCAAGTACACTAGTACCATCTGTCAATAGTTGTGTCTGAATAAAATTCCAATTAAAAAACTGGAAAGGTGCTAGTAAAATATCAAAAACACCATATGGTTCATATCCTGAACTATTAAATGTGCCACTATTAAATACTCCCGTTGGAATAATCCAACTTGCAATAATCAATACTATTACTGTTATGAATATTGCTTTTAATAATTTATTTTTTTTCATATGTACCTCCTTTATCATTATAACAAAAAACGATAATCTTGTACAAAAAAATGCCAATTTTCACTATTTTTTTATCTTTCGTATCATGATATAATAGAGGCGATTGGAGGCATTATGAATTCACCTTTTTTATATTCCGATACCAATAAACGATATCATACATTAGATTATTTCTATAAACATAAATTTCACTCAAAAGTATTTAAAGTGAGTTTAAATGCTGGTTTTTCATGTCCTAATATTGATGGTACAGTAGGTAGTGGAGGCTGTATTTACTGTTCCCCTCTAGGAAGTGGAGAATATGCGGGAAAAAAAGAAGATTCCTTACTGGTACAGTTTGAAAATGTAAAAAAAATGATGCTACAAAAATGGCCAAACAGTAAATATATTGGATATTTTCAGGCTCACACAAACACATATGCCCCATTACCCATTTTAAAGGAAAAATACGAAAGTATCTTAAATCTTCCCAATGTTGTAGGCCTTTCCATCGCTACTAGACCTGATGCTATTAGTGAAGAATGTCTCAACTACTTAGAAGAACTCTCTCAAAAAACGTATTTAGTCGTAGAATTAGGGCTTCAAACTATCCATGAAAAAACTTCTCAATTGATCAATCGCTGTCATAGCCTCGAATGTTTTGAAAATATGGTTTCAAAACTACGTAATAGAAATATAGATGTAGTTGTTCACATCATTAATGGTCTTCCTTATGAAACCGAAGAAATGATGATAGAAACTGCCAAATATCTAAATACGTTAGATATTCAAGGTGTTAAGATTCATATGTTATCGATTTTAAAAAATACAAAATTAGCTACCATTTACCAAGAAAAACAATTTCCTACTCTATCTAGAGAACAATACATCGAAATTACTTGCAAACAACTAGAATATCTCCGCCCGGAAATCGTCATTCATAGACTAACAGGAGATCCAAAAATAGAAGACTTAATAGAACCAAATTGGTTAATAAAAAAAGTAACGATTTTAAATGATATTGATAAATATCTTGTTAATAACAATACCTATCAAGGAAAAAAAGTAAGAAAAAAGGAATCTTAAGATTCCTTTTTTGCTGAATATGAATGACTACATACTAACTGTAAATCTTTCAAAATCCAATCCTCTGAACTTTCTAACAACATCTTAGAACAAATTGGACATTGCGAAGGATTTCCCTGTAATTTTTCGCCACAATTACTACATTTTCTAATCATTTTTTTTCGATGATGTTTGATAACTGTCAAAGAATAACAGCTCTCATAACGGACTCTAGCAGAAGTAAGACGGAAAGGCTCTTCTTTTTTCTTCATATACTTATCCTCTAATACGGATAATTGAACCACAGCCGTATCCTTATCCTTACCTTGCTGGTAAGACATTACCTGTATTTTTTGAAGTTCTATATTGGTACGAACAGATTGTCTAGAGCTCTCCTCCAAATGTTTCATCTGTTTAGAGAACTGTTCATACATTTCAATTCCTAATTTTTTCATTAAAACATCGTATTCAAAATTCATAAAAGATTCTTGAATCGTACAATATAATAAATAAATTCCCTTGGCAAACTTTTTTTCATCAAAATCTTTAGGAAAATTAATAACATCAGGATTTTGAATTTCCTGTGGTGGCTCTATGACCTCTACCTTTTCGGATTCTAACTTCTCTGGTTCTTCTTTTGTATCCTCAACGTTATTTTCTTCTCTAACCAGAACGAGCATAACACAGGCCAATACAAAAATAGCAAGTGAAAAAATAGAAAAGTCCATCCATAAACTTAGAATAGATAACACTATCATAGAGATGCTTATTATCACTTGTACCTGTTTTCGACTCATTTTTTTACCACCACTATCATTCTATCATAAAATCCATAAAAAAGATATTATCTAGAATCATTTTTCCCATAGGCATAAAAATTTCCCCTTATTTTTAAAGCAAAAAGAACTAGATTTTTTCTAGTTCTTTTAGTCAACAAATTCTTGTTCTAATGCTTCAAGTGGTTCTTCCTTTAGGTTATCAAGTGTTAATTCGTATTCTGCTTTACGATAATTTTTAGCACCTGTTCCGGCAGGAATTAACTTACCAAGTAAAACATTCTCTTTTAATCCTTGTAGATAATCTACTTTTCCATGAATAGCAGCATCTGTCAAGATACGAGTTGTCTCTTGGAAAGAAGCAGCAGATAAGAAGGAATCTGTCTCAAGAGAAGCTTTGGTAATACCAAGTAATACTGGAATACCTTTTGCTGGAATCTTTCCTTCCAAAATTAAATTTTGGTTAGTCTCTGTAAATTTATTATAATTTACCATCGTTCCAGGTAAGAAGTAAGAATCTCCTGAATTCAAAATCTTAATTTTAGAAATCATACGTTTTGCCATAATTTCAACGTGCTTATCAGAAATATCAACACCTTGAGAACGATAAACTTTTTGAATTTCTAACAAGATATATTGTTGAGTGGTAATTGGGTCTGTTACAGCAAGTAATTCTTTTGGATTAATAGCTCCTAAAGTAATTCTTTCTCCTGCTTTAATATCTTGACCCTTTTCTACGCATAATTTAGCACCATAATGCGTAACATATTTTTTCATCTCAACATCATTTTTAACATAGACAGTAAAGTTTCCATTTCCTTCTTCAATTTCACTAACAACACCATTAATCTCAGAGATAGTAGCTTTACCTTTTGGATTACGAGACTCAAATAACTCTTGAACACGAGGAAGACCTTGTGTAATATCGTCTCCGGCAACTCCACCAGTATTGAAAGTTCTCATGGTTAACTGAGTACCTGGTTCACCGATAGATTGAGCTGCCATAATACCTACAGCTTCCCCTTCTTCTACGATAGTACCGGTTGCAAGATTACGTCCATAACACATGCAACAAACGCCGTGATCTTCTTTACAAGTAAGAACCGTACGAATTGGTACTTTCGTAATACCGGCATTAATAATCTTATCTGCAAGATTCTCATTAATATAAGTGTTTCTCTCACAGATAGTCTCTTTTGTCTCTGGATGAATAATTTTCTTACTAGTATAACGTCCAAGAATACGATCATACAAAGACTCAATAACAGTTCCATCTTTCTCATTGATGAATGCTTCTACTAAAACTCCATTATCCGTACCACAATCTTGTGACTTAACAATGATATCTTGAGCAACATCAACTAAACGACGTGTTAAATATCCAGCATCCGCTGTCTTTAAAGCCGTATCTACAGCCCCCTTACGAGCACCATGGGTAGATAGGAAGAATTCACTAATTGTAACACCATCACTGAAGGATGAAACTACTGGGATTTCTTCTGATTTACCATTTGGCTTACCGAATAATCCACGCATACCAACTAACTGCGTATAAGATCCCATATCTCCACGAGCTTTAGAAGTCATCATGATACATATTGGATTTTCACTATCTTCTTTAACCATTTGTTCAAGCTCTTTTTGAACTTTCCCTTTAGCCTCTGTCCAAATAGCAATAACTTTTTGATATCTTTCATCTTCGGTAATTAAACCACGCTTAAATTGTTTGTTAACTTGATCAACCATTGCTTGTGCTTCTGCAACAATTTCTCCCTTTTGACGAGATGGTTTAATATCACTAATCGCAATACTAATTCCTGAAAGCGTAGAATATTTAAATCCTAAATCTTTCAATTTATCTAGCATAATAGAAGTTTCCGTAGTTTGATAACGCTTATAAATTTGAGCAATTAGTTTCGTTAAAACTCCCTTAGCAAATGCTGGAACAAGTTCCATTTTAGAAATAGCTTCTGGAATATTGGTTCCTCTTTCTAAGAAATACTTAGAAGGAGTAGCCTTTTCAATATTCTCAGTTGTTCCATCATTAATGTATTGGAAAGTATCTGGGAAAATCTCATTGAATAAAATTTTTCCAACTGTCGTAACTAAATACTTATCCATATATTTATCTAAAAATAATTTATGTTTGAAAGAACGTACTGGAAGAGCAATTCTCGTATGAAGAGTAATCTCTCTTCTCTCATAAGACATAAGAGCTTCATCAGGAGATTTAAATACCCTACCTTCACCAGGAAGACCAGCTTTTTCTATTGTAATATAGTAGTTACCTAATACCATATCCTGACCTGGTGTAACAATTGGTTTACCATCAGATGGTTTTAAGATGTTATTAGCGCCTAACATAAGGATACGAGCTTCCGCTTGTGCTTCCTCTGTAATTGGTACATGGACAGCCATCTGGTCTCCATCAAAGTCTGCATTGAAGGCTGCACACACAAGTGGGTGAAGACGAATACTTCTTCCATCAATTAATTTTGGTTCAAATGCTTGAATACCAAGTCTGTGAAGTGTTGGGGCACGGTTTAGCATAACTGGATGTTCTTTAATCTTCTCTTCAACGACATCCCAAACTCTCGGATCCTGATTTTCAATCATCTTTTTGGCAACTTTAATATTACTTGCAATCTCTTTTTGAACTAATCCATTAATAACATGTGGTTTAAATAATTCAAGAGCCATTTCTTTTGGTATACCACACTCATACATCTTTAGACTAGGTCCAACAACGATAACAGAACGTCCTGAATAGTCAACACGTTTTCCAAGTAAGTTTTGACGGAAACGTCCTTGCTTACCTTTTAACATACTACTTAAAGATTTTAAAGGTCTATTACCAGCTCCGGTAATATTTCTTCCTCTTCTGCCGTTATCGAATAAAGCATCTACTGCCTCCTGCAACATACGTTTTTCGTTTTGAATAATGATACTAGGTGCGCCTAATTCCATTAATTTCTTTAAACGATTGTTACGATTGATAACTCTTCTATATAAATCATTTAAATCGGAAGTAGCAAATCTGCCACCATCTAATTGAATCATTGGACGAAGTTCTGGTGGGATAACTGGAAGGGCATCTAAAATCATCCATTCTGGCTTATTACCAGACTCTAAGAAAGCATCTAGGATATCTAATCTCTTGATTAAACGAATTCTTTTTTGGGAAGAAGAATCTTTAATCTGATCAATTTCTTCTTTGATTTGATCTACTTCTTTTTGTAAATCTACACCCATTAATAATTCTTTAATCGCTTCTGCTCCCATGCCAACACGGAAACTGTTTCCATATTTTTCATAGTAAGCACGATACTCTTTATCACTAATCGTTTGTTTTTTCTCTAAAGAAGTTGGTCCTGGATCTAGAACCACATAAGATACAAAGTATAATACTTCTTCCAAATCCCTTGGACTCATATCTAGTACTAATCCCATACGAGATGGTACCCCTTTAAAGAACCAGATATGAGATACCGGAGTAGCAAGTTCGATATGTCCCATACGTTCACGACGAACCTTAGAACGAGTAACTTCTACTCCACATCTATCACATATAATATTCTTATATCTTAGTCTTTTATATTTTCCACAAGAACATTCAAAGTCCTTGGTAGGTCCGAAGATTTTCTCACAGAATAAACCGTCTCTTTCTGGTTTTAAAGTACGATAATTAATCGTTTCTGCTTTTTTTACTTCTCCATAAGACCAAGAACGAATTTTTTCAGGAGAAGCAATACTAATTTTTAATCCTTCAAAGTTATTAACATCCATTATTGCTCATCCCCTTCCAAATCTTCTAATTCCCCTTCTGGGACATCAAAATCTTCTTCATCCATATCGTCTTCGAATTCATCTTCATCATCTTCATATTCGATTTCTTCTTCGATATCTTCATAATCTTCTTCAGCAAAGTCATCTTGATAATCTTCAAACATCTCTTCTTTCGAATCCTCACTTACTAGCGTAGATTCTACTTTCTCTGTTTGTTCTTCCTCACTAGCATACATATCTTTGTCACTTTCTTCTAATTCTTTTAAGTCAACAAATCTTCCGTATTCATTTAATACATTAATATCAAGACCTAATGCTTGGAATTCTTTAATAAGTACACGGAAGGATTCTGGAATACCTGACTTTGGAATTGGGGTTCCTTTTACCAAAGATTCGTATACTTTTACACGACCGACTACATCATCGGATTTAATCGTCATCATTTCTTGAAGAACATGAGCAGCACCATAAGCATAAAGTGCCCAAACTTCCATTTCTCCAAATCTCTGTCCACCAAATTGAGCTTTACCACCAAGTGGTTGTTGCGTAACCATAGAGTATGGTCCAGTAGAACGAGCATGAAGTTTATCATCAACCATGTGGTGTAGTTTAATCATATACATAATACCTACACTAATACGATGATCAAATGGTTCTCCTGTACGTCCGTCATAAAGAACCGTTTTTCCATCTTCGTCTAAGTTTGCCTCTTTTAACGCATCGATAATTTCTTCACGCGTAGCACCACTAAATACTGGAGTAGCAACATAAATACCTAACTCTTTCGCTGCAATTCCTAAATGCATCTCTAGAATCTGACCGATATTCATACGAGATGGTACACCTAATGGGTTAAGCAAAATATCAATTGGTTCTCCATCAGCTGTATATGGCATATCTTCACTTGGTAAAACTAAGGAAATAACACCCTTATTACCATGTCTTCCGGCCATCTTATCTCCAACGGTAATCTTACGTTTTTGCGCTATATAAACACGAATAATCTTAGATACACCTGCTGGAAGTTCATCAGTATCTTCTTTCGTAAAGATTTTGATATCGTGAACAATTCCACCACCACCATGTGGTACACGTAGAGAAGTATCTCTTACTTCACGAGTCTTTTCACCAAAAATAGCATGAAGTAATTTTTCTTCTGAGGTAAGTTCAGCCATTCCTTTCGGAGTAACTTTACCTACTAGAATATCATCATCACGAACTTCTGTACCAATCGCAATAATACCATTTTCATCAAGATTCTTACGATTTTCCTCACTGACATTTGGAATATCTCTCGTAAACTCTTCTGGTCCTAATTTGGTATCACGACATTCAATTTGATAATCTTGAATATGAATAGAAGTATAAACATCATCACGAACTAATCTTTCATTTAAGATAACAGCATCCTCGTAGTTATAACCATTGAAGTTCATAAAAGCAACACGAACATTTTTACCAAGTGCCATTTCTCCATGATCCGTACTAGGTCCATCGGCAATAACCTGGTCTTTGGTAACTTTATCTCCTGCCCTTACAATTGGTACTTGGTGATAACAAGTTCCCGCATTACTACGATCAAAACCGCTAAGATAGTATGTATCCATTCCACCTTTTGTCTTGACAAGAATCTTTTTCGCATCGACATAGTCAACAATACCATCTGCTTTCGCAATAATAACCGCTCCACTATCACGAGCAGAAATTGCTTCAATACCAGTTCCAACGATTGGAGCCTCTGCCTTTAGAAGCGGAATAGCCTGACGTTGCATGTTAGAACCCATCAAAGCACGTTTTCCATCATCATGTTCCAAGAATGGAATACCTGCTGTTGTGATAGATACAACTTGTTGACTGGATACGTCCATATAATCTACATCTTTAGAATTGATAATAATATTATCTCCTCTATAACGAACAGGTACACGGTCATCGGCAAAGCAATCATCTTCTGTTAATTTAACCGTTGCCTGAGAAATATGATAATCAAGTTCTTCATCAGCTGTCATATAAACAATGTCATCTGTTAATTTTCCATCAACAACTTTACGATATGGCGTCATAATAAATCCATATTCGTTTACCTTTGCATAACTTGCAAGAGCTGTAATAAGTCCAATGTTTGGCCCTTCTGGTGATTCAATTGGACAAAGTCTTCCATAGTGAGATGGGTTAACGTCACGTACTTCCATACCAGCACGATCTCTCGATAATCCTCCTGGTCCTAAAGAAGATAATCTTCTCTTATTAGCAAGTTCAGCAACTGGATTTGTCTGATCCATAAACTGAGATAACTGACTACTACCAAAGAATTCTTTAATAGCAGCGGTTAATGGTCTAATATTGATAAGAGTCTTTGGGGTAACTTCTGCAACATCTTGAGTAGACATTCTATCGCGAATCACTCTTTCAATACGACTAATACCAACACGGAATTGGTTTTGTAACAATTCTCCTACTTGACGAACACGACGATTAGATAAATGGTCAATTTCATCAAAATTACCAATACCATCATGTAAATTCAAATAGTAAGAAATACTAGCATATACATCAGAGATAGTTAATCTCTTTAAATCTAAGGTTTGATCATTTCCAATAACTGGAACAATCTTTTCAGGATTGGTCTTAGAGTAAACATGAACTACTTGTACTTTATTGTAACTATCTAACTCTTCATTAATAAGAGCTTCTTTTACTCCATATCCAGCTTCAAATACTGGTTTTAATTTTTCTAATAATTCTTTCGTGATGACAGAATCCTTTTCTGCAATCACTTCTTTGCCAACTTTAATAGTCTCAGCAAGTTTGCATCCAAGTAATCTTTCTGTCACATTTAATTTTTTATTGAATTTATAACGACCTACTTTTGCCAAATCATAACGGAAAGAATCAAAGAATCTAGAAATCAATTGGTTCTTCGCACTATCCAAAGTAGATGGCTCTCCTGGTCTTAATTTAGAGTGAATATCGATTAAGGATTCATCTGTATTCTTGTTTGCATCCTTCTCAATAGTACGAGTAAGATATTCATCTTCCCCAAACAAATCGTAGATATCCGCATCATTAGACAATCCTAAAGCTCTAAGTAAAGTTGTAATTGGAACTTTACGAGTACGGTCAATACGTACATAAATAACATCACGAGCATCCGTTTCATACTCGAGCCATGTACCACGAGTTGGTATAATTTGTGATGTAATAATTGCTTTACCATTTTTCTTATCGATATCTCTTCCATAGTAAGCACTAGGAGAACGAACTAATTGGGAAACAATAACACGTTCAGCTCCATTAATAACGAAAGTTCCACTTTCTGTCATAATAGGCATGTCCCCTAAATAAATCTCTTGTTCTTTTACTTCCCCTGTTTCATGATTGAATAATCTTGCTTGCACTTTTAAAGGAGCCGCATATGTAGCATAGCGATCTTTACACCCTTTAATGGAATATCTTGGCTCTTCAAATGAGTATTCACCAAATTCTAACGTCAAATTTCCAGTAAAACTCTCTACTGGGAAAATATCTTCAAATACCTCATTAATTCCTTCTGTCATAAACCAATTATATGACTTTTTCTGAATCTCTAGTAAGTTGTTTAATTCTATTGCATTTTTAGTTTTTGCATAACTTCTTCTCTCTCGGTAATCACCGAATTTCTTAACTGTATAAGCCACTTTTTCACCCCATAAACTAAATTTTTCTAGAATGCACATATTAGGCAAAATAATACATGCCGCCAATTTATAATTTTACCAAAACTTGCACAAATTGTCAACGGATTTTACAAGCAAATACATAAAATCCTTTATTTTTTTGTAATATTTTCACTTGATAAAATTCTTCTAAATCCCGAGCTGCAGATTTTGCTCCTTGATCTTTATGAATCACAAATATCAGTTCGCCATTTTCTTTTAAATAATCTTTCGCCCCTATTAATATTTCATATAACACTTTTTTCCCTACTCTGATGGGGGGATTCGTAATAATATAATCATATTTTTGTGTTACTTTTTCATATAAGTTACTTTCAAAGATCGATGCGACTACGCCATTTATTTTAGCGTTTTTCTCTGCCAAATGAAGAGCTCGTTCATTGATATCTATCATGTCTACCGTAAGTCCATATTTCGCTAAAAATATGCCAATAGGACCATAGCCACAGCCAAAGTCTAAGACATTTCCATGAATAGATGTCATATCTATGCTTTCTAAAAGCGTTCTAGTGCCGAAATCTAAGCCATTCTTAGAAAACACATTATGATCTGTCCAAAAAGTAAATAGATTACCCTGAATAATTGCCTTTGTAGCTTTCTCTTCACTTTTGATGCTTTCGTCATTGATAAAATAATGTGCCATAAACACTCCCCACTATCCTTCTAAAAAAACGGTGAAAGCCCATGCCGAAAAACGACATAGGCTAAACCATATTTCTAAATAAATTATTTTAATTCGATAGTAGCGCCAGCTTCTTCAAATTTAGCTTTCATTTCTTCAGCTTCACTTGCAGGAACTTTTTCTTTAACAACTCCACCGTTATCAGCGATAGCTTTAGCTTCTCCTAAACCTAATCCTGTAATCTCTTTAACAAGTTTAATAACGTTGATTTTGTTTGGACCAGCACTAGCAAGAACTACATCGTAAGATGAAGGTCCTTCCTCTGCTGCAGCTTGGGCACCACCAGCAACAGGAGCAGCAACTGCTACTGCAGATGGATCAACACCAAATTCCTCTTTCATTAAATCTACTACTTCTTTAATCTCTAAAAGTGTCATTTCTTTTAAAGAATCAATAATTTCTTGTGCGCTTAATTTTGCCATTTTAAATCCTCCTTTATATATTTAATTTATTATTTATTTTCTTCTAAATTTTTAGCATGTAAATCTAAGCAAATTGCAAAGTCTCTTGCAATACCCATCAAACCACCAGCAAACATAGTAAGTAATCCGTCTCTTGATGGAATGGTTGCCAATTTCTTCAAAGTTGCTAAATCGGTAATTTCTCCGTCAACAATTCCTAATTTCATCTCTAAATTAGGATGTTTTTCAGCAAATTTTGAAACAGCCTTGATTGGTTCTACAATATCGCTACCAAAAGCAACAATTTTCGGTCCATTTAATTCTGCTGATAGGTCGATATTCATAGAAGACAATGCACGATTTACTAAGGTATTTTTGTAAATTTTTAACTCGGAATCGCTCTCTTTAAGTGCTCTTCTTAGTTCCATTGTCTCAGCAACCGTTAATCCATGATTTTCTAGGAAAATGAATGAACTAGAGTTTTTAACGTTCTCTGTAATCTCATTGATTATTTCTTGCTTTTGGTCTAATATTTTTTGATTAGCCATATTACACCTCCTTATCTTGTGTAATACCGTTAAAAAGTCCCCACTTACCGTAGGGACTTTAGAGTTCTTAAATAAATTAAGTTCCTCGGTAGGATGATTAAGACTTCTGTCCCCTACTGTCTACGGTACTATTTCTTCACATGTGCCAATTATAACATAATTCCTTTAAAATGTAAACATTAAATTTCAAAACTGCTAGCATCAATCTTGATACCAGGACCCATCGTTGTAGAAATACTTACATTCTTAATGTATTTTCCTTTTACAGCAGATGGTTTTGTCTTCATAATAAGAGAAACAAATGCCTCTAGGTTACCAAGTAATTTATCAGCATCAAAAGATACCTTACCAATAGAAACAGCTACATTTCCAAAACTATCTGTACGATATTCAACACGTCCCTTTTTAACGTCTTCTACAGCTCTTTTCGTATCCATAGTAACCGTTCCTGTTTTAGGGTTTGGCATTAAACCACGAGGTCCTAAAACACGACCAATTTTACCAAGTTGAGGCATCATATCTGGAGTAGCAATAATCGTATCAAAATCGAACCAATTTTCTTTTTCGATTTTTTCAATCATATCAGTATCTCCAACATAATCAGCTCCAGCTTCTTTAGCTTGAGTTGCTTGTTCTCCTTTCGCAAGAACTAAAACTTTCTTTACTTTACCAATACCATTTGGTAGTACGGTAGCACCACGTAATTGTTGATCTGCCTTTTTCGTATCAAGATTTAAACGTAATACTAACTCGACAGTTTCATCAAATTTTGCAGTACTTGTCTCTTTTACTAATTTGACAGCTTCTTCTTTTGAGTAGGCTTTTCCCTTTTCTACTTTAGAAGCAGCTTCTACATATTTTTTTCCTTTTTTCATTATTTAACCTCCTTGTGTGGTAGTGATGGAAAGCGGATTTTCCTCCCACATAGGACTCCCTATGTTTTTTTTATTATTCTTCAACAGCAACGCCCATATTCTTGGCCGTTCCTTCAACGATTTTGATTGCTTCTTCTACAGTATAGCAATTAAGATCTGGTAACTTAATCTCAGCAATTTCTCTTACTTGTGCCTTTGTTAACTTACCAACAATTTCCTTGCTCCCTTTTGTAGAACCCTTCTTAACATTTCCAATTTTCTTAATTAAAAATGCAGTTGGTGGAGTTTTAATTACAAAAGAGAAAGTTCTATCTTCAAAAACAGAAATTTCAACTGGTAAAATATCTCCCATTTTATCCTTAGTTGCATCATTATATTTTGTACAAAATTCTTGTAAATTAATTCCGGCTGGTCCTAAAACAGTACCTACTGGTGGAGCAGGTGTAGCTTTTCCTGCTGGAATCTGTAGTTTAATTTTCTTAACTAATTGTGCCACGAAAAACACCTCCTATATATTTTTTCGCCGTGGTTCTAATGAATCCGCTATTAACAAATCTCCCACTAAAAACTATATGAAAAAGCCATATAGCCCTTTCATAATAACATAAAAACACTATTTTGTAAATATTTTTTAATTGGATTTTTCGATTTCCGTAAATTCTACTTCGACAATTGTCTCTTGTCCGAATAAATCAAGAGCAACCTCTAACTTTTGTTCTGCTAAATTAATGCTCTTAACCTTACCGTACATATTAGCAAATGCTCCTGTAATAACACGAACCATATCGCCTTCTTGTACTTCGTTTCCAATATCTAATCGACTCATACCCATATTACCAAGAATCTTATCTACTTCCTGAGGGGTTAATGGGAATGGTTTTGCTCCTTTACCCGAAGAACCGATAAATCCCGTTACTCCCGGGGTATTACGAACAATGAACCATGCTTCATCCGTCATAATCATTTCTACTAGAATATAACCTGGAAACATCTTAGTAACTTTTTCTTTTTGAACACCGTCTTTTACTTCAATTTCTTTTTGCTCTGGAACAACTACACGGAAAATATAATCTTCCATGCCCATTGTACTTGCACGCATCTCTAATTTTTCTTTTACCTTATTCTCATGCCCTGAATAAGTATTGACAACATACCATTCCTTTTCCATTATTGGAACACCTTCATAATGGCACCTAGAAGAGCATCACTGCCAACAAAGAAAAGTGCAAAAATTACAATGAAAGAAATAGTAGCAACAGAATATGTCATCATCTCTTTCTTGTTAGGCCATCTTACCTTGCCCATCTCTTTTTTTACCCCTACAAAAAACTTTGCAATATTCTTCATACACTCACCAAAATCCTTTCTGTTTTTATTTCAAAATAAAAACACCTTTTCGTGTTAACAATAATTTATCATAAACTTTCTTTATTGTCAACAAAAACAAAACCTTTCACTTCATAATTTCTCTTTCATAAGACGTATTCTAGCATAATGAGTGAGAGAAATCAACAAAAAAGAAGTATCGCTACTTCTTTTCACTAATTCTGTTTTGATTTTTGAATATTATAAATAACTTTTAGGGTTAATTTACGAGGGCTTAGTTTTGATAAGAAATACGCACACTTCATTTTCAATCCCGGAATAATCACCAACTTGCGTTGAAACATCTTTTTCATAGCATACTGAGCCACAAATTGACTAGATAACCCAGCTATTGAAAACTCAACTTTCGCCACCTGATTAAATTCCGTATCAACAGGTCCAGGACAAAGGCATCCTACGTACACATTGCTCTTTTCTCTCCTAAGTTCTTCATAAATAGCCATCGTCATAGAATACACATAACTTTTCGTGGCATAATAAGTAGCCATCAATGGTCCCGGTTGAAAAGCAGCACTAGAAGCAACATTCAAAATATATCCCCTATTTTTTTCTTTAAAATCTTTTAAAAAGCACTTTGTTAAAGTGTGGACCGCTTTAATATTTAAATCAATCATATCTAATTCACGATCCAATTTGGTCTCATCAAATCCACCTATGAGTCCAAAACCAGCATTATTCACAATAACGTCAATTTCTTCATTCTTTACTTGTTCATATAATTTAATGCAATTAAAAGTACTTCCCAAGTCCATTGGTATGATCTCTACATTCGTCTTTAAATTCTTTTTCACAACTTCTAATCTATTTTTTCGGCGAGCCACTAAAATTAAATCGTATCCACGATTACTAAGTTCTTCGGCAATTTGTTCCCCAATTCCTGAAGAGGCTCCTGTAATCAATGCTTTCATACCATCACCCTAATTTTATTATATAGAAATATTTTAGGGAATGCAAGTAATTTATCTACTCAAATTTTTTTATTTCTTCTTTTGCTTTCGCTTTAATTCTTTGAATGGCATTATCGATTTGTTTTTTATCTTTATCCAATAATTCTGCAATCTCACGATAACTGAAATATCCGATCATTAAATCAAAAACTTGAACTTCAAAATCTGTTAATCTCATTCTAATTTTATCAATTAACTCTTCCGTCATTTCACTATCGACAATAATTTCCTCTGGATTCGAATTATCATCTCGCAATAACTTTTCTAAAGAATTATCCTCTTCTTCGATGTTGAGAGAAATCGATTCATTTAGTGCTTTATGTTTTAGTCTCTTAGCAGAAACAATGACACTAATAATACTTCTTTCTATACAAGTTTTTGCATACGTATAAAAAGTAATATCTTTGTGCTCATTAAAATATTCCATAGCATGATTTAACCCTATCATCCCTTCTTGCATTAAATCACTCTTATCAAGTCCAATATAGGAACAAGAATTCCACATCCTATTCACAATCGAAGCAATTAATGGCTCATATTTCTTGAGTAAGATATTTCTAGCATCTTCATCATTTTCATACACATAAGAGATAAGTTCATAATCATTTAAATCTCGATAATCCATTTTACCTCCTTCTAACTTTGACAGCTTCAAAAACAATAATAGCGGTTGCAACAGAAGCATTTAAACTATTTACAGTACCTTCCATGGGAATAGAAGCAATGAAATCACAATTCTCCTGAACTAGCCTACTCATACCGTTACCTTCGTTACCACAAACAATCGCTGTCTTACCGCGGTAATCTAAAGTTGTATAATCTGTTCCCTCCATATCCGTTCCAAAAATCCAAAAGCCATTTTTCTTGAGCGTTTTAATAGCATTCACCAAATTGGTCACTTTAACAATTTTGACTCTATCTGCCGTACCAGCACTCGTTTTGACAACTGTCCCATTTACCTCTACACTTCGGTCACTAGGAATAATAATACCATCTACCCCAGCGGCTTCTGCGGTTCGAATAATGGCTCCAAAATTATGAGGATCCTCTATATGATCTAAAATAAGCAGTAAAGGATTTTCTTTTTCCAATAAAGATTCCAAAGAAGCATATTGATAATCCTCAACCTCTAAAATAATTCCTTGATGAAGACCCGATACTTTTTTATCTAAATCCCGTTTTGGTAGAAAAGTAAGTTTTACGCCTTCTTTTCGTAACATTTGTAAAAGTTTTTCCTCATGAAAATCTCTATCTAGTAAAGCAGATTTTATTTTTTGATGATTTTGAAGAGTTTCATAAGCTACATTACGTCCAAATATGTACATCTCATCTACTCCCTTTCCATAATGAAATTCATAATTTCATCTACTCTTTTTTTCTGATTACTGAGAAACAAATATCCTATTAATGCTTCTAATGCCGTTCCCATTTTATAAGTAATAATATCTGTGTTTTTAGGACTAGCATGACTCTTGTGATTCCGAGCACGTAAGACAATCTGTTTTTCTTTTTCAGTGAGTAAATCATGATCTAATATTTCCTTTAAATATTTTGCTTGTCCTTTGGCACTAACATATTCTTTTGCTCTTTTTTGTAATTCATTTACTTTCTCTATACCATTTTCAAATAAATATTTACGCACATAGATTTCATAGACACTATCTCCTACATAAGCAAGTGCTAAAACATTGCGATATTCTAGTTCCATAAAATCACCAACTTCCCTTCAATTATAACATTTCATCAAAAAAAAGAAAACAAAAATTTTTGTTTTCTCTCATTTTGAAAAATCTACATTTTCTAACCTGTCAAAAGTAATTTTTGGAACCATTCCTATCTTAATATCGTTCATAACTACTGTATAAACTTTATCATAATCCACTACTCCACCTTTTACGATACATCCTCTTTTTTTGCCAATCGTAATTAAAGCATCTTCAAAAGTGTCTTCGCTAATTTCTTTTACACCAAAACGTTCCATTAACTTTTCTGGATAATATTGGCGTAATGTCGATAAGATATAATAAACAACATCATCAATAGGAAGAATTTCTTCTTTGATAGCCGTTAAAGATGCCAAATTAAAGGCGACTTCCCTTTCTTCTAATTTTGGCCAAAGAATGCCAGGACTATCTAAAAGTTCTAAATTTTCACCAATACGAATCCAACTTAACTGTTTAGTCACTCCTGGTTTATTTCCTACTGATACGACTTTTTTACCAACTAAACGATTAATTAAAGTACTTTTTCCGACATTAGGAGCACCCACTACCAGAACTCTAATTTTTCTTTTCATCATTCCTTTATCTTTTCTTTTTTGAAATTCCTCTTTCATTAATGCTTCTGTCATTTTTACTAACTCTTGTAAATTCGTTGTTTTTTCCAAATCTACTCCATAGACTTTATATCCCAAATTTTGATAATAGTTCACCCATTCACTGGTCACTTTCCAATCACATAAATCTGTTTTGGTCATAATCATAATCTTGGGCTTATTTTTAATATAATTATCAATATCGCGAACTTTAGAAGAATATGGCATTCTCGCATCTACAACTTCATAAACTACATCAATGAAATTGATATTTTCTGAAATTAATCTTTTGGTTTTGGCCATATGCCCAGGATACCAATTGATTACCGCATTTTGGTGATTTTCCATCTACATCACTTCCTTTTTAAGACAATTTACTATATTAGTATATCATATTTTTTTCAAATTTCAGATAACTATATGATGGTAGTTATTTTTATTGAAAATGATAATCATAAATTTTTAATTCAAAAAAGAAGAAGTTGATGACGTTAAATGGTCTAGTATTCAAGAAATAAATGAATTAATGAAAAACGATATGTTCAATAAAGATCACTATATGATGTTTAATGATTGTTTAAATTTTTTAAACAAATAAAAAACTTATTATTTAATAAGTTTTCAGACTGTTGACAAAAGAAATTTTGAAAACAGTCTTTTCTTTTTTTTGAAAAAAGGATATAATGAATATGTAAG
>CANRDU010000019.1 GCA_947629445.1 uncultured Bacilli bacterium | reverse complement strand
ACCTTTCTTTATTCACTTACTCGTACCATTGCGGTACGAATTACTTTATCCTTTAATAAATATCCTTTTTGTAAAACTTCTAGTACCATACCAGATGGAACCCCTTCTCTTTTCTCTGCTAAAATGGCATTATGATAAACGGGATCAAATGGTTTATTCGCACCATCAATCATTTTGACATCATACTTTTCCATCACATTTTGTAAATGACTATATACCATTTTAAAGCCATCTAAGAATTTTGACTCTTCTTCTGTCAACGTTCTTTCCATAGATATTGCTCTTTCAAAATTATCGAGTATTGGAAGAATATCTTTAATGAGATCTTCATTACAAAATTTTAACATTTTGTTGACTTCATCTTCTTTACGTTTACGGTAATTTACCATATCGGCATTTTGACGAATCAATTTATCCTCTAACTCACTAATTTTGTTATAAGCCTCATTTAATTTATCGGTATGTTCATCTCTCTTTGGAGAATCTTGCTCTTTAGAAACAGATTCTTTTTTTTCTTCTTTAGGAGTAGATTCCGTTTTTTTCTCCTGTTCTTGCGCTAACTTGGTCTCTTTCTCTTCTGCTACTTTATCGGTGTTAGCTTGTTTTTTTTCTTCTAATTCTGTATTCATTGGTCATTCCTTTCAATATTTTCTTTAATATAGTCGAGAAGAGTAATTACTCGGTCGTACTCCATTCTCTTTGGACCAATCAAAGCAATGGTTCCCTCTTCTCCGTTAATATTATATTTCGTTTTGATAATGGTTACATCATCATCAAAATTATTTTCACTTCCAATATAGACATTAATACCATTATCTTCTTCTTTGATAGCATTTACGATATCTTTATCTTCAAATTTATTAATAATCTCACGAATCTTATCAGCATCATGGAATTCTGGCTGCATTAAAATATTTCGTCTACCTGTCATTTTAACACTTTCATTTGTCGCAAAATCGCTAAAAGCGTGATAGAAAGCATTATATAAGATTTCATGCTGTTCTACATAAGAGGCAATAATTGGTTTTACTTGGAACTCTAGGAATGTACTTACATCATCGATTGGAGTACCTACAATTAACTTATTAATTAATTCTACTGTCTTACCAATATCTTTCGAAGAAACATGTCCTTCTAAATAAATATTCTTGTGTTCTACATGACCTTTATCCGTTACTACAATGGCTACTAGTTTTTCATCATCAATAGGAATCACTTCCACTTTACTAACTAAGTTATCTTTAGATGCATTTCCTAATACGACAGCTGTATAATTGGTAAGTTCCGCAACAATTTCCATACTTTGAGAAATTACATCACTGAGAACTAATGATTTGTTATTGACAATTGTCTGCAGTTTTAACATATCATCTCCTGATAGTTCTTTCGGTTGCATAATGTGATCAACATAATAGCGATATCCTCGTTCACTAGGAATTCTTCCACTAGAAATATGTTCTTTCTCTAATAATCCATATTCTTCTAATTGACTCATCTCTGATCGAACGGTGGCACTAGAACAATTCATAACTTCACAAATAGATTTGGAACTAACTGGCTTAGCCGTTTGAATATAGTCTTCTACAATTAATTTTAATAAATCGATTTGTCTTTGTGTCAATATCAATTTTATCACCTCTTAGCACTCTATTTTCCTACGTGCTGAAATAAGTATAACATTCTTTTTTAGCAAAGTCAATAAAAGAGTGCTAAAAAATTATTATTCTCAAAAAACTCAAAAAAAATCGTTATTGCTAACGACTTTTTTTAACTTTTATCTATTAATTATTATGTTTCGTTTTTTTCATTACTATGACAGTACTAAGTACCATGATAACAGAAAGGAATCCTAATACTACGTAAGATGTCATTGTATCAAAGGTATCTGGGTTTTCAGCATTTGCCGTATCCGCATATGCTAAAGCATAAGTGGAGAACTTATCAGATACAAAACTTACTGATTTACCATTTTTTGAAGTAGTAGCATTTAAGACTTCTACTTTGCCATCATGCTCTCTAAGAATATAATATGTTCTTGTATAACCTTCTGCTAATTTTGGCAATTCTGGTAATGATACCGTTAAAGTAATTCCTTTATTAAGTTGTGTTAAAGGATAAGTCTTTTCTCCATCTTCTACTAAAATAGAAACATCAAAATAATTTGCTATTTTAGCATCTTTAGAAGTAGTTTCTAAAGATTTTTTAAAATCTTGAACCATAGTATCTTCAACATCATTCAATTCATCTGCTATTAATGTTACTGTAATATCTTTATCTGCTAATTCTTCCTTTAATGTATCTTGGATAACATCTGTAAAACTCTTATCAGAAACAACAACATCGTTATTATCCTTTTCAACAACTAAAGTAGGTAATTCTTCACGAACTTTAACGCCACCATCTACTTGAATATTGGTAAACCATAAAGATCTAACTTGCACATCAGTCATTTCGGCAGTAATTTCTGGCATTTCTAATTTGCCAGTTTCACCGATTAATTCATCCCCATGTAATACTTTGAAGTTAATATAAGCTTTACCATTTTCCCTAAAGTAGTTCCATTGGAAAGTGTAAACACCATTTTCTTTGATTTCCGCTTTAAAATCTGGAGCCCATCCTGTTAATTCTGGTGAATTATCTCCATGTGTTACAACTAATGCATCTCCTACTTTTTGAGCCATGACAACTCTTTCTGTAAGTTGCTTATCTGTTTTTTCTGCAGATTCATCTAAAGAAACGGTTACTTCAAAGAACTGTCTTTCTGGAATCTTGGCTAAATCATCAATGATAATATAGGCTTCTTCCTTAATTCCATCAGATAATTTTGCTTTACTATCCTTACTGTAAGGACCTACTACTTGCCCTTCAAAATCAGCATTTGTTTTTCCAGTTAATGTCGTAACATTTCCTTCTGTTGTGGCACTACCAAAAACTCCATCACCTGTTTGCCAAGTACGTGCACTGACACTTGTAAGTGATACAGACATTATGGCTACTGCCAACAATACATTCCATACGCTTTTCATTCATAAACCTCCCTTGTAGAGTGATATTATAGTGTATGAATCTACTATTGTCAATATGCATTTTTTTAAATAATAATCAATATTTTCTTGAATATATAAAAAAAGAGTAGTTAAACTACTCACATGTGTACAAATCAAAAGTATAACTATCGATAAATTCCTCTTTTGCCATAGGCTCTTCATAATCCGTTTTCTGTTTTACCGTAATCACACTACCATCTATGGTAACGTCCGCTTCTCCGTCCATTTCTTCTTTAATTAAATCATAAGAAGATTTCGCCCATTTTTCTTCTTTAAATGTCATTGTCATTTTTAAATCTTCCTGGATAACATTATTATTTTCTAACGTCCCTATCACTTCTGTTTTCAAATCATATCCTACACTAGTATCACTTTCTTCTTTCGTGCACACTACTTTTTCACTTTCTTTTTTGCCACAACCAGTCATAAACACCGTCAATATTAATAAAGAGACAATCAAACCTTTTCTCATAATCGTTCCTTACCTTTCTAATCCTATTATATCATAATATTTGTAAGATATTATCTAAAAAAACTTGACAAATAATCTTTTTTAGATTAGTATATACAGTACCAATTCGAATTTAGGCGAATTGGAAGCTAGTATCACACTAGCCAACCCCTTTTTATTCTTTTATGGGAGCTGCTCAGGGGGCAGCTTCTTTTTTTTATTTTTTTTGAAAATCACTTGACAAATAATCTTTTTTAGATTAGTATATACAGTACCAATTCGAATTTAGGCGAATTGGAAGCTAGTATCACACTAGCCAACCCCTTTTTATTCTTTTATGGGAGCTGCTCAGGGGGCAGCTTCTTTTTTTATCTCTCTAATAATGATAGAGAGACTTTCTTTTTATCGAGATAAATTTCATCCACATAGCAATCTACAATATCGCCCACACTTAGTACTTCAGAAGGATGTTTAATATAATGATCTGTAATCTTAGAGATATGCACTAAAGCATCATTTTTTAATCCAATATCGATAAATGCCCCAAAATCGATGACATTTCGAACGGTACCTTGTAACTTCATTCCTACCTTTAAATCCTCAATATGTAAAATATCACTCCTAAGGATTGGCTTTGGCATATCATCACGTGGATCCCTAGTTGGATTTTTCAAACACTTTATAATGTCCTCTAAAGTATAGATATCTGTGTTTAAATCTTTCGCATAAGTTTCTATCGGAATCGCATCTAATTTCTGAATTAAAAAATCCTTTCCCATATCTTGTAGAGTAGCCCCTAATTTTTCCAATAAATTTTTAGCTATTTCATAGCTCTCTGGGTGAATACCCGTTGTATCCAAAACATTATCCCCTTCCGTAATTCTTAAGAATCCAATCGCTTGTTCATACGTTTTATCCGATAATAACTTTTTCTTTTTTATTTCTTCTCTCGTACGAATTTTTCCATTCTTATTACGATACTCAATAATCTTATCGATATTCTTCTTATTAATACCAGAAACATATTTTAATAAAAATGGACTGGCTGTATTAATATTAACCCCTACTTTATTAACTGCACTACTGACAACATAATCTAGGGATTCACTGAGTTTTTTGTTAGCGATGTCATGTTGATATAATCCCACCCCAATACTTTCTGGATCAATTTTAACAAGTTCTGATAAAGGATCCTGAAGACGTCTTCCTATGCTGATGGCACTTCTTTTTTCTACTGTTAAATCAGGAAATTCTTCGATAGCTAATTTAGAAGCACTATAGACAGAAGCTCCTGCTTCACTTACTAAAACATATTCTACCTTACGATTTATCTCTTTGATAACCTCTGCGATAAATGCTTCGGATTCACGAGAAGCGGTTCCGTTTCCAATCGCTACAATATCAATTTTATATTTTTCAATTAAATCTTTTACAATCTTCTTCGCTTCTTCGTACTTTTTTACAGGTTCATGTGGATAGATAACCTCTATCTTTAACATTTGACCAGTTGGGTCTAAAACCGCTAGTTTGCATCCTGTACGATAAGCAGGGTCGAGCGCTAAAACCATTTTATCTTTCATTGGTGGTTGTAGTAATAATTTTTCTAGATTCTTGCCAAAATTATCAATGGCAGATACTTCGGCCATCTCTGTTAAATCAGAACGGATTTCTCTTTCAATACTAGGGGCAATTAATCTTTTATAAGCATCTTCTATTGCTAACACTACTAACTCACATACAAAAGAATTTTTATTTTTGATTTCTTTTCCTTGTAAATACTCTAATGCTCTTTCTGTTTCATAAGAGATAGAAACGTTTAAAACGCCTTCTTTCTCTCCACGATTGAGTGCTAAAACACGATGTGGTTTAATCTGTTTGATTCTCTCTTCATACTCATAATACATCTCATATGTCTTTTCTTCATCTTGGGCATTTTTCCTTAGTTTACTACTAATAGTTCCATATTGATAAGTATGATTACGAATCCATTTACGATAAATAGCATTATCACTAATATGCTCTGCAATAATATAACTAGCGCCTTGTAAAGCATCTTCCTTTGTCTTTACCTTATCATTGATGAAAGGGATGGCTAATGTCTCTAAATTTCCTTCTGTAGGAAATTTCATAATGGTATCTGCTAAAGGCTCTAACCCGTTAGCAATCGCTTCGGTTGCTTTGGTTTTCTTTTTTTCTTTATAAGGTCTATACAAATCTTCTACATCTACTAATTTTGGAGCAGATAGAATTTGCTGTTTTAATTCTTCTGTAAGCATTCCTTTTTCTTCAATAAGGCGAATAACATCTTCTTTTCTTTTTAATAAATTCACTTGATACATATATTGCTCATGAATGATGCGAATCTGTTCTTCATCTAGGGCCCCTGTTGCCTCTTTTCGATAACGAGCAATAAAAGGGATGGTATTCCCATCCTCTAATAATTTCAATACAGCCTCTACTTGGTATTGCTTTATATGTAGTTCTTGCATAATCTCTTGTATAATCTGTTTATTCATAGTTCCTCTATTCTATGCTTTTGGCATTTAAGTTTTCCATTAATTCTTCTTTATAAATAAATCCATCATGGCTATATACCACTTCACCCTTACTCATTACTAAAATTGTAGGAATGATAAGACCCGGTTCCTTATATTTTAAAATTGTTGTCACATCATCAATAACTCTAGACTTATCTCCTTCATTCAACTTAGTAGTATCTAAAAGGTATACAACTGATTTTCTATTAGCAAAGGCACCTTTTACCTCATTCACATAGTTAATGCTAACTTCTTCTGTGCTAGACCAAATGACAATGGCATATGTTTCTTGTTCATGCGCCAAAGAACGCAATTCTAAATATTTTTCATAATCGATATCTTCTAAAACAGCATTATTTTTTTCTGCAATATTAGAATCATCTTCTGATTTTACTGGATTTCCATCGGTATTTCTAATAATTAAAAAAACTATAGTACCTAATATCAAAGTAGTAATGATAAAAAATATTATCTTTTTTTTCGTTTCCATATTATCACCTATTTCATTATAACATATTCTATATTTTTTTTATATCCCTTTCATGTAAAAAAAAAGTTCCTAAGAACTATTTTGAATTAAGCTGCTGTACCATCGCTAACAACGACTCCATTTTCATCAAATTGAATAGCACCTGTTGACTTTTCTGGAACAGCTGTGCCATCACTTACGACAACACCCTTCTCATCAAATTGAATAGCACCTGTTGACTTTTCTGAAACAGCTGTGCCATCACTTATAACAACACCCTTCTCATCAAATTTAAAATTGCCGACTGGAGCTGCACTATCATCGCTCACTACAATTCCATTTTCATCAAATTTAAATCTTGCCGTAGAAACTGGTAATCCTTGCACTGGACGTGGTTGTGGAGTATTATCGCTTATTACAACACCATTTTCATCAAATTCGAAGTTACTGGTTGGAGCAGTTGCCGTATTATCACTTACAACAACGCCTTTCTCATCGAATTTGAAATTACTTGTTGGAGCAGTTGCTGTACCATCACTTACAACAACGCCTTTCTCATCGAATTTGAAATTACTTGTTGGAGCAGTTGCTGTACCATCACTTACGACAACACCTTTCTCATCAAATTTGAAATTACCTGTTGGAGCAGTTGCTGCACCATCACTTACGACAACACCCTTCTCATCAAATTTGAAATTACCTGTTGGAGCAGTTGCTGTACCATCACTTACAACAACACCCTTCTCATCAAATTTAAAATTACTAGTTGGTGTTGATGGGCTTACACTAGTAGCATCATCATTCATCAAAGATTTCCAATAAGATATTCCTTCTTCATTTTTATATCCCAAAGAAAATAAATCTGTAATTTGATCATGATTAAGATAACTCAATGTCTCTGGAGAATTATATCCTTCAGGATATTCTACTGTTACATAATCAAAATCATTTTTAGTATATCCAATAATCATTTTCTTTTTACCATCATTTGCAATGCAAACACTACCAATTGGTAAGAATTTTAAATTCATAATAAAACCTCTTTCTATTCTATCCTTCTTATTAATTTTCTAACTCTTGTGCTGTATATTCTTCCGCACTCACTACTACACCATTCTCATCAAACTTAATATCCTTAAAAATCGACCAATTCCGTGTATCATTTTCAGGGGTTTCCTTCTTTTCTTGGTATTTAACAGTGAAAGGATTATCTACTTCAGATTCCTTTACAGAAGTATTTTGCGAAGTAAATAATGGTGTTTTACGTTCTGGGAGTGAAATAGGATCGTAAATAACAACGCCGTTTTGATCAAACTGTATATTTGAAAAAACTGGTTCCGTATGATAATCATCGGCATTCTTCTCACTCAATTGGCGATTCATATTCGTATTTAGTTTAGCATATTCCTCATTTTGATATCCCATATAATCAACATGAATAATATCCGCATGATTAAAGGAATAATTTTTATTACTAAGAAGCAATCCTTCAGGATAATCGCATCCTTGATAATCGTACATTTTTACATTTCCATTATACTCTAATGAAAAATATCCTGTTATCATTACCGGTTTTTGAGCATTCCTAATCGTACATACAGTACCAATTGGTAAGTACTTATCTTCACTCATCCTAATCTCCTACCTTATACAATATAAATTATAGCGAAATTTCCTAAAAAAAGCAACCTTTTACTATAAATTAGCAAAAAAAAGATAAAGCCAAATATAGCTTTATCTTACTACTTCATTTCTAACTTCTACTTGTGACTTTGGAAGTAAGGCAGCGACATTCGTCATATTTTCTAGTGAATTATCTATTTTCTTAACACTATTATTTCCCCAACTCTTTAAATCAGTCAAAGAAGATTTTACATTCTTAATACCATTCAAACAGTTTCTTAGATTTCCACTTTGACTAAAATCTCCTGGAATATCCATACTATAAATTTCTCTAACCGCTTGATTTAAATAACCTATACTATTATCAATACTTCGTATTACAGTATTTTCTAAAGGGCTTTGCTTATATAATAACTTAGTCATATTAATTTCTCCTTACACTCTGCGATGTTTTTTCAAAATAATCCGCACAATCCAACAAGTATTTTCCGTATTTGTATAAATCATTGGCATGATTCATATATTGAATTTTATCATGAGTCGCTAAAGTCACAAAGTATTGAGAAGAATCTCCAATCCATTCCTTCGTCTGGGTTGGCATATTTTCAATTCTACTAAACATGGTTTGCATCGTTAATTTTAATTCTTCCACTAATGACAATATTTCATTTCCACATTCCCGCATCTTGACTGTATCTACATATATTTCTGACATTTTATCACTCCTAAAAAAGAAAGATTAGTTATCCACTAATCTCCTTTTACTCTTACATCGTCGTCATCTTCGCTTTCAAGTTCTTCTATTTCTCTTTCGAGCTGAGAGATTTTTCTTTCAATAGCTGGAGCTGCTGTTCCTGTCAAATAAATTTTATGATTATTCAATTTATCACGGTTATTTACAATCTGTTTTGCATCCGCAGAATCATCATCAATTTCAAAACATGAACTAATCGTACTCACAGCAGGGTCTAAAGCATCTTCTGCTTGCCCCACAATACCAGAAAGATGACGAACATCAGAAAGCAAATTCTGATAACGACGTAAATCTCTATATAGAGAACTTAAACTAGACATACATCACCCTATTATAGTTGCTCTGTATAATATGTTGCGGCATCATTCATTGCGCCAGTTGTTGGTTCAATGCTTTCACTAGCAAATGATTGAGTACTTGCAATCCATGCGTTATATACATCTTGTAATTTATCAGAGAATGCTAATAAATTACTGATCAAAGCTTTACTATAATCTTTTACTGATAATACATAACTTTGAACAGCACCCTTAATTTCTTCGCTTTTGAAAGCATTATCAGATTGTACATAAGTATCAACACCATCTAAATAAGCTTGAATAGCTGAAACAGAGTTTCTGATTTGCTCTCTCATTGCTGGAACCTTATCAGCTTGAATTCCTACAATGCTATATCCTGATAATGATTGCATTGATTGAGGTTCTTGTCCACCCCAACTAAATGGTCCAAAAGTTTTTGCTGGCACTCCTTCAGTCATTGCGATAGAAGCTGATGAACGTTGACCACTACGTGCATCCATAGCGCTCTGTGCAGATGCATTTGCATCAAACGTAGAACTTTGCGTTGTTGCGCCCCAATTTGCCATAATTTTTTCCTCCTAACCTTTACTCTTCAATAAGAGCTTGATCTTGCTCAAAATAGAATGCTTGAAGTTCATCAAGTCTTGCTTCCAAATCCATATATTCTGCAGTTAAATCTGCACCAATAGCTACGCATTGAGCTTTGAATTGAGCATCAAATCTATCGCGAGCTACTCCTTGCCATCCTGAATTGATGACATTCATGATGTTTTCGTATTCTTCATCAATTTTATCAACAACGTTAGTCAATAATTCTGCTTTCAAATTAACTTTGTACTCTGCCATTCCATTGACAGATACTCCTATTGATAAAGAATCCATACCTAAATCTGTACCAGACATTTTTCTATTCCTCCTTCTGTCTTAAACTTGCTACCTGATTTTCTCCACTATTAAGAATCTCAGCCCCAGTATCTGCGCGAAGCTGATAATTCTTTTTTACATTCATCAAGTCAGCATTATAACTTAAGATATTCTTATTAATAGTAGTAATGCCTACTTGCATCATAGCATACTGTTCACGAAATTTATCGCCGCTTTCACAAGCAAAGTAAGTTGATGTATCTTCTATCAAATCAGAAATTTGATTCAATATCTTATTAGCCTTATCAGCATAATCTAAGATATCAGACATTACCTTATCAATTCCGTCGACAGACACTCCGTTCCAGTTTTCTGATTCTCGCACGCTATCACCTACTATAAAATACCTATCTTACGTTATAAGCATACCATAAGCGAAAAGATTTTTCAACCTTTTTGTTTTTTTTTATGAAATTTTATATCCTGTTGCTTCATTCACCGTCTTCTGTTTATTAGACAACCTACTTTGCAATATATCATTTACATAAGATAACTCTTCGCTATCTAATAGAGAAGAATTCATGGTATCTGAAAGATTATCGTGGAAATAACCATTGTATAAAGCATATACATCTTCCGCCTTCATATCAAGAGACTTTCCCAAAAGTGTAAAAAATTGACTTTGAATATCGTTGTAATGTTGCGCAAATGCTACATGAGCATCTTGATAAGTTGCACTAGAATACCTAGTTACTCTCGCCATTTCTGTTTCAAACGCAGCAGTTATTGAAAAAATATCTTCTAGTGAAATGTCTTTATCAACGATAGAAGTAGATAAATTTTCATAAAAAACTTTTGTCAAAGTCCCACCAACAGAAGCTCTCAAACTATCCGAATACGTATAGTTATTTAAAGCGGTATTTGTTTTACTTTTATAATAGTTTGCAAATTTAGAATTTTGATTTAAAGAAATCTCATAGGCAAACATCATTTTCACAATTTCTTTGCGATCCTCATCTGTTTTACAATTAAAGATTTCGAACAATTGATTTAAATTAGGTTGTAGAGAAATTTTGGGTACCGTAATAGAACCTACCTCATCTTTTAAAATAGTAGATAATGTTAGAGACTGTATAGCTTTTACTTGACTTTCATAAGTAGGAATGATTTGTAATCTTTCATATTCATCAGTTAAAGCTTGAGCCGCTCCTTCTAAAAACCATTGCCAAAAAAGAGAATCTACTTTCAAATCATCCCAAGAATACGCAATTCCTAAATTACGGGTATATCCTTCTTTTTCTCTTTCCTGTACACTACTAACTTGCTTAAGATGTTGTGCCTCATGAATAATAGTCATACGTAGATAATTAACATTGGGATAACTATTTTGCTTTATTTGTATAACCTTCATATTAACAGCTAAAATGGCATCATCTGTTACCATCGCACTTCCTGAAGCAGACATAGCTAATATCTTTAAATTCGTCAAATTATCATCTAACTGAGCTAAATCCACATTGGAATCTAACTGATAATTTAATCCTTCCATGAGAGATTTGAAGATGTTGTCAAAATCCGATGTGCTTAAAGCAGAATATCGATTTCCCTTTTGATTTTTCAAATACTCTTCGTTATTTTTCATAACCTGGATTTTTAAACCATTCTCATCAATTTTACCATTTTTGATAAAATTAGAACTAACTGTTTCATATTCCTTTATACCATTGTATTTTGCCAAAGCCTCATCTATTTCAAAATATTCAGAATACTGATAATCTACCCTCTTCCCATGAACATAATTTGCAAAATTTTGAGCATCACTATTAGAAATCCTAACTTTCTTTTTTAAAATAGCCATCTCTTCATCTGTTAAAGCCGTTGTTCTAACTGGGGTACTAGGTTGAACATAATCATCCTGCGTATCATCTTCCTCTAAAGTAGGATAATCATAATCCACAGAAGGAGTTGTAATTGGTGGAATGATTGGTTTTTCTACTGGTCTTGAAACACTACAAGCTGTTAATAACGTAGCAACAGAACCAAGCGCAATTGTGAGGCTAACCCCTGTCCCCATTCTAATACATTTTAACTTATGTTTCATATTTTTAAAGAAATCTGAATTGACAAATTTCATTCTACTCACCTACCATCTTTAGTATAACATACTTTATTTTTTCTTCCTAACAAAAAGAGAACAATATACGTTCTCTTTACATTTACAACAATACTAAACTACTGCCATGTCGAATATCTGTCTCTCTTAAAATAGTATTCACCGCATATCTCTCCCCTGTTTCTCTATTATAAAGAAGAGTTTTATCGGTTCCTAAAAAAGCACCATTCGTAAGTTCAAAGAGAGATTTGTTTAGTAATACAATAATATTGCCAATTTTTCTATTTACAGGTAAATAAAGGTTATAGACTTCATCAATAGAAGGAACAAATAATTCTACTAAAACTTTATTTTTCATTTGAATCCTCCTCTTCATCTAATACATGCTTAATAATTGTATGTCTTCCTTTGCTGACAGAAAAAGCAATATATGGGAAGTTAATTTTTCTATCTTCCATGGTAATATTTGGCACATTGATTACTAATTGATTAGCGGCATCGTTATCTAACCAAATTCCATAAGAATTATCTACCACTCCTTGGTACCATGATTCAATTTGAATATTTTTGAAAGATACTAAAACATCAATCAATATAAACTTAGCATTAGAAATAGTAGACATATTACTAAATAAATTGTTGACCACTTGCTTTCCTTCAGGGCCTAACTTGTTTTTCATCTCCCCAACACCTAACATAATATAAATGGTTTGAGTTGGATTCTCTTTATTTTGTAACACATCATTATTAATTGTTACCATGGCTTCATCCAAATTATCACGGTAACACTCTACTCCAAAAATATCTTGTTCGTAAGCTTCTACAAAATCAACCACTTTGACAGCTGTATTCTCTACCTTTTGGAATAGTTTAATCAGTGCGTATACAAAGCTCATGCGATCATCATTCATGGCACTAGTAAGGATAACAGTAAATGGATTGATTTGAAAATCATAAAAGAATGGCTCTTTCGTATCAATACTGTAACCAATTGGAATATTGCCAAGACCATTTACTTTTTCATAAAGTGTATTTACCAGTACACGATTAGGCACAACAGGAATCTTGCGTGCTTTTGTCGTATATGCCTTACTAAGAGTCTCAGCCGCCTCCCTAATCGTATTATTAATATTCTTTCGCTCTACGAAATAAGCAGTTTGAAATTCGTAAATAGCATCATTTAAGAAAGAGATGCCTCGTCCGAAAATCTTAGCTGGGAATAAACCTCTTGGCGCTCCTAATTGACTACGATAATCTTGTTCATTTGGTAATTGTAAACACAACTTATTTGGAAAATTCTGAAGCATTTTTGACTTAACTGTTGTAGGGGACAATTCCGTAATAACGAATATAACACCATAACGAGCACCATCTCGATACATAGAAAGGATACTATCCGCTAATTTTCCATAATTTTCCAAGAAAATTTCATAATTGTTGATAATCGTTACGATTAATGGTAACTTTTGACCACTATTTTCTAGATACTCTGTATAACTACCAGCATAATCTGCCATTAACTCTTTTCGTCTTTCAATTTCTTCTGATAACATTTGGAAAATGCCAAATATTAATTGAGAATCCTCTGACAAAGCAATATCTCCTACATGAGGAATATTATGGAATACATTCAATGACTCCGTACCGCAATCAATAATATAAAAGTTAACTTCCTCTGGTGTATGATTCATAATAGAAGACCATATCATAGTTGTGATTAAATTTTCTTTTCCACTTCCTGCTTGTCCAATAATAATGGTATTTCCTTTATCTGTTAGGTTTAAAGTCAATAGTCCTTGTTCCTGATTAGCAGGAGCATCATATTCTCCAATAATAGGATTAATAAAATATGGTGTTGCCTCATAATGATATTTCTCTTTTAAATCATCAATAAATATTTCTGCGGGAATGGCATCTAACCAAAGTTTATTCGTAACAATATTTTCACGTTTTCCAACATTGTATATATATCGAACAATATTGGTTAATTGGTCTCCTAAATCCTCCGTTGTTTCTACTTTCGCAAGTTCCTTAATGGTTTTAATAACATCTCCCGTGTTATTGACAAAATCAATAGAATCATCTACTTTCTTGACTACTCGGTCAGTTGGAACATATTTTGCACCTGCCCATCCAGATTGACCTTTATCAAAGAAATCATCATATCCTACTTGTAGATAGAATCTACCAGTTTCTTTAATACTAGCCGCTTCTGGTCTTTTTAGCATTTCCATACTATCAGAACGATCCTGTACCTTTAAACATACCTTGAACTTAGAGTTACTCCAAATTTGATCATTAACAACACCACTTGGTTTCTGTGTAGCCAAAATCAAATGTACTCCTAAGGAACGTCCAATACGAGCAGTACTAATTAACTGAGCCATAAAATCAGGTTGTTGACTTTTCAATTCTGCAAACTCATCACTAATGATAAATAAGTGAGCCATCGGTTCTTTAACCAAACCTTCACGATATAATCGCTGGTATTTATAAATATCGATGGTACTTTCTCCTAAAGCATCCCTTGTTTCATTAAATACTCTCTGCCGCCTTTTTAATTCTGATTCAATAGATACCAAGGTACGATTCATTTCGCTAGTATCTAGGTTAGTAATAGTACCAGCTAGATGAGGAATACGAACGCCAGTTTCTTTATTTTCAAAAGCACCAGCAAGTCCTCCACCTTTGTAATCAATCAGTACAAACTGTACTTCGTATGGATGATAATTCACACACATAGATAAAATATATGTGATAATAAATTCCGATTTACCACTACCGGTAGATCCAGCTATTAAACCATGAGGTCCATGAAATTTTTCATGTAAATTTAATTTAAATTGTTCTCCACTAGCATAAACACCAATTGGCGCTGCTAAAGTAGATACTGGATTATTCGTCTTCCAACGGTTTAAAATATTAAATTGTTCTACTTTAGAAACACCATACATTTCCATAAAAGATAAAGAGGTTGGAAGAACAGATAAACCTTCCTTGGTCATTGTTGGAATATTAGCAAGTTTATTAGCAATGTCCCTCATATTTAAAGAAGGCTCATACTCATTTGTAAAATGAACTTGGGCACTCGCATTGATATTTTTCTTTAAAATAGCTCCCTCTTTCTCACCAACTTCAATAAAGATATCACAGTTCGTAGGTAGATTACGCATAGAACTTTCTAAGACTAGATAAGAAAAGCCAAAATTTTCAGGAATTTTTAATAAATCCCGGATAAAAGGAACATTCTTTCCTAAACGGTAATTATCATTAATAATAAGGAAGTAAGAATCAAAATTTTTATATAGGTTTTTCGTATCCGCCTTTTCTTCTCCTTCCTTCCCAGAAAGGCTTTTTTTCTCATTATATTCTTCTTTTCTATTTTTCAGTTGATCTTCTAAATAGGTAGATATATCCTTCATCTCTTCCGTATTAGTAGCAAAGAAACGAACACTTCTATCTTCACTCCAACAATGAGGAAGTTGCTTCATATATTCCCAATTATTTGCATGCTCTTCATCCGTAAAAATGACAATCTTTAAATCAGCCGCACTGTGCAAAGTAATTAGTTGCAAAATAATGCTATTTATATATTGTTGCCTATAAGAACATTCACAAATAAGGGCGGCTATTTTTTCTTCTGCTAAAGAAATATTAATGGGAACATCTGCAAGCTTCTCATACACCTCAGAAATTTTATATACCATTTCTAAAAGATTATCTTCATCTAAAGTAAAATGCTCTGTTGGAGCTGCAATATGAATAGGAGATTCGATTGTTCCCATTCCTAAACGAACTTTTAAAAAATCATCATCAGTAATTTCTCTACTCCAAAAATTACGATTAGACACATTTAATAACGTAGAGCAACTTTTAACAGATAAACTGTTATCTCTCATAATTTGAGCAGCTTTTTTATTGGCTAAACTGATTTCTTGTTCTTTTTTTGCTAAATACTCTGTATATAATCTTTGACGTTTTTCCTCTTTTTCCTTCTTCTTTTTCTTACGATATCTAGAAGTTAATTTTGGTAGAATTAGACTTCCTATAATCATGGCAACACACATAATAATTTGAGGAAGTGCTGTCCAAAAAGTTCTATTTCCAGATAACAACCCATAACCAACATTATATCCCATCATCATCGTAGATGCTAGCATGGTAATCGTAGATCCAATTGTTAGTAAGAATGGTAATTCATCATCTTGTGGTCCTGCTGGTGGCGCTTCAATAACAATTTGTTGTTCTTCTACTGTTTCCTTAATTCTTGGAATATGGTAAAAATAATCATCTTCACTATATAAATCGATATTAGCATCATTTTCATCTACTGGGGCATATTCTGTATTTTTAATAGATTGTAACTCCATATAAGCTTTCATTCCTGCCACTGTTACTTGCTTATTAGGATTATTAATTTGTAAAAAAGACTTCATCCAAATGACTTTCAAGCCACTAATAAAAATTGTATCTCCGACTAGCAACTTCTGATTAGTTGCTAGTTTATTATTTACAAACGTTTTTAATTGGGGGTCTTGACTAACGGCAAGATACCATTCTCCGTTCATGTTTTTGATTTCGGCATGAACTTGTCCAACCATATTGTTGTGATAACAAATATTGCAATTGGTACTACTACCTATAGAAATCGAACTTAAACCACTAAAATCTAGTTTATAGTTTTCTACTTCCATGGTTGGCATCGCATAAAGAGTGACAAAATCAGATAGTCCTAAAATTTGTAATACAAGACTACCATATTCTTCTAAAACAGCTTCTCCTACTATGGTCGCCGAATTTGCGATATTAACGCTACCATTACTTTTTAAAAACCACTTGCCATCTTTAGCTTCTAACGTAATCGTGCATTCTTTACCCCCAATAGGGTGATAATTAATAACAAAAGAATCCTCTATTTTTGCTGGAAGTTCATATTTACAAATTCGTGTCTTTTCAACCAATAGTATTTTCATATTGCCAACTCCTATACTCTCTTAGTATCCTATTTAAATATTATATCGAAAAAAAGTACTTTTTACAACCGTTTTCATTGAAAAAACCAATAGGATATTTCCTATTGGTTTTGTTTTATCTCACTCTAGGTGTATTGGTATCAGCTGATACATAAGCTTCCCCAGTATCCCAATACGTAATAGTATCTTCTGAAGGGCTATCCCCAAATACTTCTTCTTGTTGTGCTGATACAGAATCATAAATAGAAGTTACTGTAGATACCCAACCCGCATTTCCATCGGAAACAGGTGCATGAGAGGAACCAATTCCTTCAATGGTGGTAACACCTTTTAAAGCATATTTTTGAAGTTCTAACACTAATTCAATAAATCCTTCCTCTTTAGTATCGAAATGCCACCAGTTACCGTCAGCACGCAATCCAGCAGGATTATTGGCATTCATAAATAACTCACTACCCCATCCTGTCTCTGTCTGTGTAATAGCATAAGCCAAACAACGATCGGTTTTAAAAATACTGCTGTAATAAGAAATCATAGCGGCATAATCGGTCCCTGAGTCATATTCATTTTTGATATGAATAGTATCATCAAATCCTAGTTTTTCCGGTTGCTGTTTAGCGCATCGAATAAAGTAAATTAAGAGGGCTTCCTCATTATCCGCCTGAACATCTCTTCCCTTACAAGTTACATTGGCAATCCTTCCGTTTAAATATTCAGAGTTAGTAAAATTATCCGTACAAGCCACTAATTGAGGGTATAAAACATCAAAATTTACTTGAAAGACATCACACATATGGCGAATAAAAGTAGTACGATAATCCTCCTTTTTAGAATCATCCGTTTTTTCTTTTTCAGGCTTCTCTATCGTTTCGCCAATCTCTATATTTCGATAAGGAGAACCAATTGGATGTTGCTCCGGAACAATACTCTTCACTCCTAACCACGGGAGATTTCGAATACTCGGTATTTCTAGCAGTTTTTCCCATTCATCTATGGCAATCTCTTGTTGGCTAGACTGATTAGAATCTGCTATCGTAACCTCACTAGAAGAAATATCATCCCCCATATCTTTAGGAGCTGCTTGAATATTCATTTGTACAAATCCTACCCCTACATATACAACAACACCAGCGACCAAAAGAGCTCGTACCAATAAATTTGGTAATACAATAGAACGATTTGCATTTCTATTGCTCCCTTCTCTATCCAATTTCATTTTTTTCTTTGGTTTTTGTGTATTCGTATGTTGTATACGTTTTGGAGCTAAATCTGGTCTTCCAAAAAATTCTCTTGCAAACTGCAGTTGCTCATCATTCAACATAAACATATTGCCATTGTCCATATCAAAGTAATATCCTCTGTCATTTATTTTTGTAACATCTAAATGTTTAATTTTTTCAAGTTCTTCCATACTACTCCTCCTACTTCTTTGAATTATTATATCATGCCGATGCCATCCTATCCCATAGCAAGCCAAAAACTTTACATTTTGTTTTCATATTTTTTTACCGAGGAACACTACGACAACTAATTCTCGTATGTTGGGAATAAGATTTAACACCCTCATTCGTATCGTGTAACTCATAAAAACTAAAATGGTTATTATCTTTCCATACAATAATTCCATTTGATACGATCACACTGCCATTATCCCCTGTTTCCTCAAATGTAAAAAAACGTCTACCTACCGCTTCTTGCGGCCAATTTGCTTCCGCATAAAATTCATCTAATGCTAACGCAGTTTCAAAATCCTGAACACTTATTAAAGAAAGCGAAGATTGTTTTATATCACTTGATAATACTTGATAACGACTACCATTTAAATCTGTTTCTATTTTCTCATAAACGGTTCCCTCTTCAATAGTTTCATCCTCGACTTGCCAACATCCTACTAACTTCTCTTCATCTGTTAATTCTTTCATAGCATATACAGAAGTATTTGGAAAAACTGGTTCTTCTTTTTGGTCATTATAATAACGAATTCCAGATAAAATAGAAAAAGCGGCAGAAGCTACAATCACAACTCCATATAAATATTTTTTAATAAGGGTTGTTGAAAGATCTAATAAAGCATGGAAAAAGCCATCTTTGATTTCCTCTAATCTTTTTCCTAATAAATATTCTAATAAATCATGATTTCTGCGATAGAGCTTATAGTTGCAAAATTTACAGACTTTCGCATTTCTATCATTTTCTTTTCCACAATGATCACAATAAATTTTATTTCCTTTTTTCATAGTTACTCTCCATAATAAATTCTTATTTTTAATGGTTTTTCATTATTAGAAATATCTGAAATAATATAATAGGTATTTCCTGATATGTTAACAGGCAAAGATAATTCTGATTTTGTACCATGTTCTTCCTCACTTATTACACTATTATCTTCATCATAGTGAGTAATCTTTAAGCCATCTACTGTATTGGGAATATAAATTTGTAAAGGGACTTCTAGTATATCTTCCTTTGGTCCATTTACAAATACATAATATTCATCCTGTTCTTGTTGATAAAAAACATGATATAAAGAACTTTCTAGCAAATGAATACCTGTTCCAAGAGAAATAGTCCAGTAAATACCGCTAACCAATAAAATGATTACGGATGATAATTTAAACCATAATTCTTGAGTAATATCATAGGCAGTAGTCGCCTTATACCATTTTTCAATTCTGCGCAAAATTCCTACTATTCCATAATAAGAAGCCTTTTCTTTTTCCTCTTCACTAAATTTAGTTCCACAATAACGACAATAATTTGCTTTATTAATGTTTTCCTTATGACACTTATGGCACTGCATACAATCACTTCCACAAGCATTATATCACAAAAAATGCCTATTTACGATAAGTAATAGAGTAACAACTAGGTCCTTTAATGCAGTTTCCATCAATATCAAAACGAGAGGCATGACAAGGACAATCCCATGTTTTTTCTACCTCATTAAATATTAAACTACACCCCATATGTGGACATTTATTATAGACAATATGTCTTTCTTCCCCATCATCATAAATAGCTACATTTTTACCATTTAATTTTTGAAAATGAACTGCTTTCGGATACCACTTTTTATTTTTACTAATTTTATTTTGAATATATCCTTTCGCACTACTTGCTACATTACCAACTAAACTTCCTATATGTTTTAATCGTAAAACTCTTTTCGGAGAGCAAAGAGGAATAAATTCATTTTCTCGCTCTAAAATCATATCGCTTAAAAGAATTCCTGCCAAAGTACCATTGGTCATTCCCCAAGTATTATATCCTGTTCCCATTAATAAGTTTGGATTATTCTTCTCTATTTCACCAATATAAGGCATAGAATCCACTGTCATTAAATCATCATTCTTCCATATATAACAAGGCTGTAAGGATAATTTATGAGCACCATCGATTACCTCATTAAAATTTTCCTCATCACTTAATTGATTACACAAATTAGAAGAATTGCTAAGGTAAATAGCATACTCTTCTTCTGCCTTATGATAACGAATAGATTGTGTCGGCTTGCTTGCAGTAATCATCGAAATAGGTTTAAATTTGGATAAGGAAGCAGTCACATAAGATTTTTCTATATTCGCCTTTAATGGTAAAAAATAGGGAAGTAAAAAGAAAGGATAATGACACGCTAATACGACTTTCTTCGCACGAATATGGGCATCTTTGGTCTTTGCTACATAACCATTTTTCTCCTTCAACAGTCCTAAAATACGAGTTCTTTCATATACTTTCTTTCCTTCTAACTTACATATTCTTTTGAGTGCTCTTAAATACTTTACAGGGTGAAATACATAAGTATCTGAAGCAGAGATAGCGTATAAATTTTGAAATTTTCCTATAGGTTTGTGATGTTCTTCGATAACTGCACCAAATGATTTTAAAATTTTTCTCTCCATTTTTACTTTAGATATTTCTTCATTAGTATTTGTAAAAACATAAGAAGTAACATTCTCTAAATCACAGGATATTCGCTCTTTTTCAATAATGTTCGTAATTGCCTCAATTGCTTTTTTTTGAGATTGAAAATATTGTTTTGCTACCGATACAGAATACTTTTTACTAATATCATAATAAACCGTTTCCTGAAGATAGGTAATTTTACCAGTTGTCTTTCCACTAACACCATGACCTATTAGATCCTGATCCACCAAGCATACATTGAAATGACTATCCTTTAGATAATATAAAGTGGTAAGTCCTGTAATACCTCCTCCAATAATGAGTACATCTACTTCAATATCTTGCTTTAAAGTTTCAATATCTTGTTCCTTTTCCAAATCTAACCACAAACTTTCTTTTTTCATAATATCCTCCAATGATAGTATTGCCTATTTCCTTTAAAATACCCACAAAAAAGGAACAATATCTGTTCCCTTTTTCATATACGATTTAACTTATAAACGTTCTCTTTGGATATCAATTTTTCTTCGGGATTAATTTTTTCTAAGATTGGTCCAATATACGGTTTATGCATAGCATCCGAAAATATCATTCGCAGTCCATCTTTTACTTCTTTACTAACATTTAAAAAACGAATTAATGCTCTAAAATAAGCATCACTTTGTCTAACAGACAAAAGTGTTCCCTCTATTAGAGATTGAATAGCGAGCATAGAATATAAATAAATATCGCTATCTCTTGGTGAAAAATACCGTTGGAAACACTCCTCCAACCACTTCGTTCGCACATCTGCAACATCAAAACCATACTCTTGATAGGCATAATTATCCGTATCTACAAACTTAGGATTTCCATCTTTATCTAACATAATATTAGAACCTCTAATATCTCCTAGAATAACGCCTCTTCGATGAATTCGTTGAATAGCCGCATCTGCTTTTATAAGATATTCCAATATTTTCTTTTGATTATGTAAAAAATGTAAATCAGAAAAATCTGCACAACCGTCCATAGCATGGACCAAAGAAGTATAATAGCCTTCTTTTTTTCTATCGGCATATCCCACTAATCCCATCGGAAAACAAAAAGCATCATCTTCTAATTGGGCTAACTTTTCGATCTTTTGAAATTTCTTGTGTAATGTTTCACTATTATCAATCCAATCAAATAGTTTAAAGACAGTAGCTTCATCATATTGGTAAATAGTTCCTTCCCCACCAAACCCAATCTGAGGATACTTTTTAAATCTCTCACTTGCTTCCACTATTAAGACCGGTAATGTCGTATCACATAAATTATCTTTTACAATGGTCATCTTTTTCCCTCACTTATTTCGCTATTATAACATATTTATGACAAAAAACGCTATTTTAATTTTTCAAATATTTCTTTTAGAGAATCATGAATAACCAAATCGGCTAAGGAATCACACAAAGTTTCCGCCCTGTTAATAATAACCAAATATTTGCCATGAAATAACCTCACCAAACTACTCGCCGGTTCTACTGTTAATGAGGTTCCTGCTACTATCAGCATATCTGCCTTTTGAAGAGAGTATATAGCTTCTTGATAAACGTCATTGGAAAGACTTTCTCCATATAAAACGACATCGGGTTTAATGATTCCCCCACAGGAACACTTAGGGATTTGCTTACTATTAAAAACCCTTTTAGCATCATAATCTTTATGACATTTTATACAATGATTTCTATAGATACTTCCATGAATCTCATAGACTTTTTTGTTGCCCGCTTTCGTATGCAGTCCATCAATATTTTGTGTAATAATGGCTTCTAGTTTTGATTCATCTTCTAATTTCTTTAAATATATATGAACAATATTAGGTTTTGCTTCTAAGCAATTTAAAGATTCCCTATAAAATTCATAAAATTCTTCGGTATGATTGTAAAACATATCTGAGCTAAGCATATATTCAACAGGATATTTCTTTTTCATAGCATATAGACCATCTTTACTTCGAAAATCTTTGATACCACTATCAGTAGATACTCCTGCCCCACTAAAAAATACAATATGATTAGATTTATCAATCATAGATTGTAATTGTTGAATACTATTCATATCTTCACCCCTACTCATAATCTTATCTCTATTTTACACCCTCATTGTATGAAAAAAAAGTATCTTCAAAAGATACTTTCGTTCAAACAAACTATTTAGAATATACTAACACTTTATTGCTACCTGTTGCTATCTCTTCATCAGTAGAATCTTCTGGTTGAATATTTCCTTCCTTATAATTCTTACAATCAAGTTCTACTTTAGCTGCTATTTGTTCTACTTCTTCCTCACTAATTTCTGTAAAATCATAAGATATATAATCTTCAGGCTGCATATGAACGCCATAATTATTTCCACGAGAGGTATAACTATGGGCCTCATATCGGTGATGAATGCCATATCCTACAAAATTGACACAGTCATGTAATCTTTGTGGTAATAGTTTTGTTTCTCCATTTTCAGATGTTACTGGAACACCATATAGAAAATCAATAACCGCCTGCATACCTGGGTACTCTTCCGGAGTAGCACCTAAATATTCCGTATAACTTCCTGTTAGCCAATACACATCAAATTGGTGATATTGAGTAACTTGGTGGTACATACTAGTACCAGTTCCTTCTCCTTGTAATCTTTCAACATCATAAATCCAAGGGGCAGATATACTACGATTAAAAATCGTATTAATAACAGCATAAGCATCTTCATAACTATTTCCCTGTGATTCTGCAATAACGACTGCTACAATCGTAGTAAATTCCTCCCTTGTTAATTGATATCTCTCACAAATAGTTTCTATTTTCTCTTCATTAGTAGGAACCTTTTCTTCTGCTTCAAAAGGAACATCTGTTGATAATGCTTTCAACTCCGCTTCACTTTCTTCCCATGCAATAGGACAAATTTTGCTAGATTCTTCCATGTAATTTCTAAAAAAATATTCCTTAGTCATAATAGGAAACTTTTTTGACCATTCACTCGCAAGTTCATTCATCGTTAAATAATAATAGTAACCATTGTAAATATCCCTTGTGTTGAAAGTAGATGAATCTCTAAAAGAGCGCCAAACAGGTTGAAACTTTGTCAATGACATTACCGTTTGATGAGTACTTGATGATTGCACATGATTAGATTTTTTTTGTGGCAATTGTGCCATTACTCCGAACGTAAACAAAAAAGATAATGCAAGACAAACTTTTCTTTGATATTCATAATTTAAAGCACTACGAATGCTCAAAAGTTCATGCTTACCAGTAGCATTTTCAATTCTTTTCTTTAATAAATTAAGTTGTGTATCTAGTTTCATACTCTCACCCCAAAACGAGCATATTTTACACTAAATACCATAGAAAAGTCAACCGTTTATTCTGTATTTTTTAATTGTTATTTTATTGATTTACACATATTTTGTTCATAATTCATAGAATAATCACCAATATAAATGTCATAATTACCTTCCATTTTCTTTCAAGTAACTACAGTTATATCTTTATATATCGTTGTATCACCATCTTCTAACATACTAACAGAATCATCCATAGTCCCATTCGCATTTGCAATAAATATAAAATGTTAGAATCTTTGTTTCATTATTAGAACAATTGGATCAAACAATATTACATTGGAAAAGAGTATGATAACTGTTCATGTTAGTTTTTATATGTTTTTCAAACAAATAAATTTCTATTTATCATAAAATATTTCAGAATATAAAAGTCTTACCAAGTTAACAATATCTCTATCATATATTTTTTTAGATTCATCAAAATAAAGGATTTCTAGTTTTAATTTAGGGAGTAATTCCATTAATGAATCTAATTTCTGTTTAGTTTTAAGGCAAGAAAGCCATCTTCCCCTACCTAACCATGCTAATTTATCAGCATCTTTTATTAACAGACCTTCTTTTGTCGTGGGATGCATATTCCACTTATGATTTTCAATCGCTTGATAACATTTATCGATAAAAGCATCGTTATAATACTGATTCTTTAATTCTTCTTTAAGCATTTCGGCAGATAACTGCTCATGACCAATTTCACTTTTTATTCTTCCGACATCGTGCCAATATGCACTGATAATACATACTTCTTTATCTATATTATCGTCCATACAACCTAAAAGTTCCTTTGTATAATTTACTACATCATACATATGATTTATATCGTGTTCATTATCTTTAATCATATTCATATAGTTTTTGGCAACATCTATAATTTTTTTATGTTTTATTTCTATTTCTTCGCTTATCATAATCATACCCTAATCTATAACATTGATTTAATATATACATTCTTCAATGATAAAAACATTATATAACAAAAAGTCTTTTCTTGCTACATATCAATATCTTTCATTGATCAGTATTACAACAATATCTTCTAGAAATGACTTTTGATACTCTTTTTTTTCGTACTGACATATAAGCTAGTATTTTGTCAAGCCTATTTTTTATCTTCTATTTTTTCTTTTTCATCTATATATCGATAGTTCAATTTATTTTGATTACTGATTACTGATTTACCAAGTTTTTGTTCTAGATTATCCCTTGCCACTTTCGAAACATTACCACCCATTTTAGCAATCACTTTATTCTGTTCTAAACCATACGGCTTATGTTCTTTAGCTAGTTCTCTTGTTGCAATTTCTCCTAAGTCAGTCAGAACAATTTCTATATCAGACATATTGTCTCTTAAAGATTCTTTTCTAATGCCTTTATAGGATTTATATTCACTTGCTTGCATGCCAGACCATTCTTTATATATCTCATTCGTTAATATTCCATATTCATAATCTTTTGAAATTCCACCATCTTTCCATACATCCGTTAATTTATTTCTATCTAAGATACCCTTCAATCTAGTTTCAATCCACTTATCAGAATATCCCCTTTTTCGATAATAATCTATGGCTCTTCTAATAGCAATTTCGGGGTCAAATACTTCATCAATTCTCTCACTACCTAAGTTGGCAAGCCATAATTTAAATGGCTCAGCTTTAGGACTAGGAACAGATTCAATTAATCTTAATATTCCTTTTGTATCTAATGTGTCTGTTAAATAGTGCTTTCCATCTTTTTTAGACTTCATTTTCAGTTGTACACATCTTGTGTACAACTCACTTTGCTCTTCTTCCGTCATTCGTTTCTTTAACATATTCCAATAGTTTCTTGGATTAGTACTATCTGTTAAAGCTGAAATAACATCAACTACACTAAAATAATAATCTTCTTTCTCACTATCCCAAATACTTCTTATTTCCTTTCCTTCAAATAGATTTGAAATAGTTTCTAATTTGTTTTGATCCATCTAAAACCTCCTTGAAAAGATATTATATCATACAAATGTTCGCCAATCAACATATTTATAAAAATTTAAAAAAAGCAAACTATATAAATAATTTGCTTATAAATTTTTAAATTTTTTCTAATTATCTAATTTATTGTATTCTTCATCAGATACAGGTTCTAACCAAACATTCTCTGTTTCTTCCCCTAGTACTTCAACAGCAATATGACTAAACCAAGAATCTTTTCTTGCTCCGCGCCAATGCTTTACATTTGGTTTTATTACGACAATATCCCCTGGAGATAGTTTTTGTACCTCTTTTCCTTCTTCCCCGTAGGAGGCTGGTATTTTGTCAAATCTATTTTTTGTTTTCTTCTAAATATCTTTCATATAAT
>CANRDU010000018.1 GCA_947629445.1 uncultured Bacilli bacterium | reverse complement strand
GGATGACTTTCATCATCCTCTATAATTAAATTCATTTATCAAATTTATTGTCTACCAACACTATTTGACAAAGAACCTTTTATCTGTACTAACTTAGAATAAGTAGTTTCATTCGATAAATCTGTAACACAGAATGCAAAATAATAGTCCTCTGATCCAGCTACATTAACCATCGTTAGTGAATCTTTGATAGGATCCATATTGACATTCATATTGGTTCCTTCTTCACTCCAATTCTTCTTAAAGTATCCTTGTTTATCTATTAATGGGTACTGATAATTATGGAACGTAATGGTCGAATAATCACTTGCATTCAATATTGCCATAGATGGCAAAGCTTCCTCCCCACCTTCAGCAACGATATAAGTAACTTTTCCCTTACCATTTTCATACTCCAAAGTAGCCTTTGCCTCGATATTTTCGCCAACAGTAACCTTTGCAGAGTATAACTGACTACCTTCCTTCACAACAGAAATCGGTATATTTTTTTTAGATGTAGAAAGAGCGACAATCTTACCATCAAAATTGGCTTTCAATTTTGTACCATTTAACGTTACATCAGATGACTCATAGACAGGTATATACTTACCAGAAGAAGTCTTTTGGAAAATAAGATAAGAAGCCTTCCCAAAACTCTCTTTTTGGCTATCACTCAAATTCATAGAATAATCATTATTAGCGGTATTTATTTGATTCTTAGATACATCCATGAAGTAACTTCCACTTGTTTTACGCTGTAAGTCAAACTGTTGAATAAATGCTAAGTAATCGCTATTTTTTCTAGCATTTAATTGGGATAATCCTGACATAAGTTTCGAAATATATTGATTTCCATTATAAGGGAAATAAATGGATAATCCTTTAGAGGTATCACTCAAAGCATAATTATATAATATGGCATCATTTAAAGAATTTAATAATTTTTGAGATTCACTAGGAGCAAGTGTAGATAACTGTGATACAAAAGTATATAAATCGATACTATCAAATTCTTTGGCATCCCCACCGTATTGAAAACTTTGACTACGAATAGACGCAATTTGATAATAATCTCTTGATACATTCAATGCTTTAGCAAATTTATCTAGATTTTCTTCTACCGTCTTAATCTTACTTAAATCAATAATAGAATAGGTAGTTGGCGTATTGTACATTTTAGAAATCAAATCTAATTTTTCATCGCTAATTAAATTATCAATGAATTTTTTTCCAAAAGTAAATCCATCATCATCTAGTTCAATTTCCTCTAAAAATTTAAATTTATCTAATTCTGGATAAGCATAAGATACCTCTTCTGTTGCTATCATATAATCGGCATGATCATCTACTATACCCGCTATTTCTATTCCCCCTAATAAACAATTAATAAATAAAATGGAATCGAACTTTTCATCGCCATTAAAAGGACTATTATCTAGTGCTGTATCCAATTCTACTAAAGAAAGCATATCTCCATAGATACCATCACTTTCTAATCCTTGTACACCAGAACCATGATCCCAGAAAATTAAATTGTATTTCTTAGCAGGATATTCCTGATAAGTTTCATTTAAAAATTTTTGAAGAGTATTCCCATCTCCCATATTTTGCAAATCTTGTTCTTTAATTTTTTCAAATCCCGTTTCTTTTAATTGATAAACAGAGGTGTTGGATGGCGAAATAAAATCATTTTTCCAAATTTTTGATCCCCCGGCAATTAAAATAATATTATTGTTTTTTAAATCAATATTACTAGGTACAATATGCTCTAACTCCGCACTAGCAAGACCATGACTAGACTCTAAATCAGAACCAACCATATAAATCATAATCGTACGATTCATTTCTGGTTCTCGTTTAGAATTACCTGGTTTTTCTTTTTCTTTATTTCCTAAAAAAGAGAAACCAAATATAATAACTAATGCAACAATGACAGAAGCGCCAATGATAATGAAAGGTAACTTATTTCCTCCATTGGGAGAAACATTGGTCATTGGTTGTTGATAATTTTGAGTATATATTCCATTCGGATTAGAGGATACTGGATTTGATTGATTACCATACTGATTATTCATAACTATTCTCCTTTACACAAAAAAGCAGATATTCATCTGCTTTCTACTCACAAGTATATCCTTCGTCTGTATAATGCTTTTTCGTTTCATCATATGTTGTTGTTTCGTCATTATAGCCAAGGGCTTCTGCAGACTCATCATTTAACTTATCTACTTCAATAACCATATTGATAGAAAGTTTCTTTCCATCAATTTTTGATTCATAAGATACACCTTCATACGAATTCATTGTTGATCCTAATAAAGCATCACTTACTTGTTTAGAAGATTGTACTTCTTCATCTGTCTCAAAAGTTTGCTCTAAAGTATTATCAATTTTTGTGGCTTTATCTTTCTCAAAAGTTATCTTTATGGTCTCTAAAGCTCCATCCTCACTTTTCGTACATTTCAAAGTTTTCGTATTACCGCATCCAGACAATGTAAAAACAGATACTAATAATACGGATAAAGTTAATAAACTCTTCTTCATTATATCCTCCTCTACTATATGTTTAGAATACCACATTTTTTGACAAATAGCAACCAATTTATTTTCTATTAAAAATCTCTTTTTTTCAAAAACAACGTTCATGTCAACTTGTATTATTGGATAAATTAGTATAAAATATTACTGAGTTGGTGAAAATTATGGAAAAAAAGAAAAAAGGAAGAAAGAAAAAACTATTAACAAAAAAAGATATACGAATGCTTTCTTTCCTATTTTTAATAATAGGAATTGGTCTTTGTATTTATTCTTCTATCCACCTATATATGTGGTATAAAGATTCGAAACAAATTAAAGAAATTAATGAAGAAATTCAGGAACAAGTAACCATCCACGAAGTAGAAGATGATGCTATCGATGAAACACAACCACAAGAAAGTTCTGATAACAATATCGAAATTGTAAAGCCTAAGCAAGAAGTTTCCAAGAATAATCCATATTGGAATTATATTCGCATGAATTTAATAGATGTTGATTTTTCAAAATTAAAAAAGACAAATTCAGATGTTAAAGGTTGGATACAAGTAAATGGTACAAATATTAATTACCCTTTTGTTCAAACGGACGATAATAGTTACTATCTTACCCATTCTTTTGACAAATCGAGAAACGGTGCTGGCTGGGTTTTTCTAGACTATCGTAATGATATCAGTACCTTAGATCAAAATACCATTCTTTATGCCCATGCCAGGTTAGATAAAACGATGTTTGGATCTTTAAAAAATATTTTAAAAAATGACTGGTATTATGACACAGACAATCATATTATTAAGTTATCAACAGAATATCAAAATACATTATGGCAAGTATTTAGTATCTACCATATTCCAACGACAAACGACTATTTGCAAATTCATTTTAGTTCCGAAAAAGAATTTGAAAACTTTGCTAAAAAACTGCAAAAGAGAAGTAAATATAAGTTTGATACTACGGTTAGTGGAAGTGATAAAATCTTAACTCTATCTACTTGCTATAGTAATAATGAAAAATTAGTTATGCATGCTAAATTAATTAAAATTCAAAATAAATAGAAGGAATAGAAAAAGGATTGTAACCAGGTATGGAGACAATCCTTTTTTATATGCCAAAATCTCTATTTTACAGGAGTAATAATTTCCTTTCCGCCCATATAAGGTTGTAGTGCTTTTGGTATTTTCACACTACCATCTTCTTGATAGTTATTTTCAAGTAGAGCAATTAAAGCACGGGTAGATGCTAATACGGTATTATTAAGAGTATGTAAGTAATAGTTTCCTTTATCACTCTTAACGCGAATACCTAACCTTCTTGCTTGGGCATCTGTTAAATTAGAACATGAGCCTACTTCAAAATATTTTTGTTGACGAGGACTCCATGCTTCAATATCACATGATTTATATTTTAAATCTGCTAAATCCCCACTACAACACTCTAATTGTCTAACCGGAATATCTAGGCTTCTAAATAGTTCTACCGTAAATTGCCACATTTTTTCATACCACTCGTTAGATTCTTCTGGTTCACAAATAACAATCATCTCTTGCTTTTCAAATTGATGAACACGGTAAATACCACGTTCTTCAATTCCATGAGCTCCTACTTCTTTTCTAAAACATGGAGAATAAGAAGTCATCGTAATTGGGAGAGACTCTTTCTTTAAAATTTGATCTTTAAACTTTCCAATCATAGAATGTTCAGAAGTACCAATTAAATATAAATCCTCTCCTTCAATTTTATACATCATTGCATCCATTTCAGCAAAAGACATAACACCTGTTACAACATCCCCACGAATCATAAATGGTGGAATACAATAAGTAAATCCCTTATCAATCATAAAATCACGAGCATAAGAAATCATCGCACTACTAAGTCTAGCAGCATCTCCCATCAAATAATAAAATCCATTTCCAGAAGTTCTACCACTCGCTTCTTTATCTAGACCGTTGAATCTCTCTAAAATATCGGCATGATATGGAATTTCATAGTTTGGAACAACCGCTTCTCCAAAACGTTTTAATTCAACATTCTCTGTATCATCCTTCCCAATTGGGACATCATCGGCAATGATGTTTGGAATCGTCATCATCTTTTGTTTAATGGTTTGGCTTAATTCTTCCTCTTTTTTCGTTAAGTCATCAATCTCTCCACCCATTGTTGCCACTTTTTCTTTAATAGCCATAGCTTCTTCTTTTTTGCCTTCTCGCATAAGGGTACCAATTTGATCACTCAATTTATTTTTTTCTGCTCTCGCATCATCCATTTTTTGTTTGGTATCACGATATGTACAATCCAAATCATAAATCTCATCTACCAATGTTAATTTCTCATCTTGAAATTTTTTCTTGATATTTTCTTTTACTAAATCCTTATTTTCTCTAATTAATCTTATATCTATCATAACTATCTTCCTTTCTTTTTAGATAACAAAAAAATCCAAAAGTATAGGAGTGCTTACGCACGGTACCATCCTACTTTGGACTTAATTATCTGATAACGGATTTACCCGAAAATGTTTTCATTTCTCTCAGAAGTAGATTCATAATATTTCAGCATTCACTCGCACCAACCGTGAACTCTCTTTAGCTTTCCTACTATTACTAGTCTTCGTCCTCAATTTCTAGAGATATTTTATCATGAAAGATTTTGATTGTCAATGTCAATCTCATCTTCTATACAAGGTTCAATATGAATGTGTATATATTGAATGTAATGACTAAACTGCTTAATTTTCTCTTCTAATACATCTGCTTTATCATGGGCTTCTTTTAAAGAAATAGTTCCTGGCATCGTGATGATAAGATTTAAAGTGGAAACAGGACCATATCGTAGTAATACCATTTTTCGAACATCACAAATTCCTTCCTCTTCTAAGATGTTTTCCTTTAATCGATTCATATAATTTTCATTCATTTCTTGCTTTCCTAAAAGAATACTAATATTTTCCCGTAAAATACTAAACCCAATACCGAGAATGAAAATACCGATAATAGTGGCAGCTACTTTTTCAGCATACTGGAAAATAGGAATCTGATTGCTAAATTGAATTAGGATAGAAGAAATTAGTACCACAATCGAACTGATAACGTCCCCCCTGCTTTCTTTACCACTAGATAACAGTATCGAATTATGATATTTTTTTCCCTTTCGTATAATAAAACTAGACAATAACAGTTTAGAAATAATAGTAAACAATGTAACAATAATGACTAATGTATTAGGAATTTGAACGGCACTAGTAAACGTCTGATAAATTACACTCAATCCCATTACTAGAACTAAAATTCCAATTCCTAAACTCGTTAAGTATTCTAGATTACCATGTCCAAATGGATGTTCAATATCTGCTGGCTTACGAGCGAAATAACTTCCTACCATAGCAAAAACATCTGTAATTAAATCACTAAAAGAATGTACTCCATCAGCAATTAATGCTGTCGAAGTAAAAAGTATTCCTGATAAAATTTTTAGTGTAGCCAAAAAGATATTTGTGAAAGCACTCACAAACATCACTTGGATTACCTTATTATTCTTTAAATTCATTTTTCACCTACTTTGCTTGATACCAATCGCTACCATACTCAATATCTACTTCTAATGGAACATCTAGTGGAAAAACTTGTTCCATTTCTTCTTTGACAATCTTCTTAACCGTATCCAGTTCTTCTTCTAGGCAATCAAAAACTAATTCATCATGTACTTGTACAACCATTTTTGACTGTAATTTTTCTTCATGGAATCGTCTAGAAATAGCAATCATAGCTTTCTTAATAATATCCGCACTTGTACCCTGGATTGGCGTATTTAATGCCATACGTTCTGCACCCATACGAATCATATAGTTCTTATTCTCTAACTCCGGAATAGTTCTTTTACGGTGAAGCATCGTCCGTACATATCCATTTTGATGAGCTTCCCGAATAGTGTTATCCATATAAGTTTGTACTCCTGGATATGTAGCCATGTAATTATCAATAAAGTTCTGCGCTTCTTTTGGAGAAACTCCAATATTCTCGGAAAGTCCATAACTACTAATACCATAGATAATACCAAAGTTAACTGCTTTTGCCATTCTTCTCATATCTTTCGTTACTTCTTGTGGTTCTACTTTAAAAATATCACTTGCCGTTTTGCTATGGATATCTTCTCCATTACGAAAAGCATTTATTAAAGATTCAATATGAGCAACATGGGCAAGAATACGAAGTTCTATTTGTGAATAGTCGCTACTAACAATTAAAGAATGAGGACTTGGTACAAAAGCCTTGCGAATCAATTTTCCATACTCATGACGAATCGGAATATTCTGTAAATTGGGTTCGATAGAGGAAAGCCTTCCCGTTCTTGTTAGCGTTTGCGTATAAATGGTATGGATTTTACCATCCTCCATAACCATATCTAATAATCCTTCTATATAGGTAGTATAAAGTTTCGTAAGCATACGATATTCCAGAATTTCTTGAATAATGGGATGTTTATCCTTTAACTTTTCTAAGACATCAGCAGCTGTTGAATAACCGTTTTTGCCCTTCTTACCATGTGGTAAATTTAATTTTTCAAAAAGGATTTCACTCAACTGAATTGGAGAAGAGATATTAAATTCACACCCTGCATAATTATAAATAGTTTTACTAGTTAATTCTATTTTAATTTGGATTTCTTCTCCCATATCTTGAAGAGTTTGCTTGTTGACATAGAATCCATTATATTCCATCTCTCCCAATACACTAGAAAGAGGCATTTCAATATCATAGAATAGCGATAATAATTCTTCCTTTTCTAAAGCTTCCAATAAATCCTTTTTCGTATCATAAATAAATTTTGCTTTCGCTACACAAGATTCCTCTATTTTATCTAAGATTGGTTCTTTCTTATTATATAGTTCTTCTTTAAAAGCAATAGCATATCCAAGTTCATTGGCAAGATAAGCAATATCTTCCTTCTGATTGTACTCTAATAAGTATGATGCAATCATAGTATCATATTCTATATTATCTATATATATACCATGCCATTTTAAAGCGATGGATACTCTTTTTGCATCATAAGTACTCTTTTTTGCCTTTAGTAAAAATAATGGATTTTCTTTTAATACTTCATAGGGAATAAAATAACCCTCTTTTCCATCATATAATCCCATTCCTAAAATATCTGTACGGTGATAATTAGAGTTAGTAGTCTCTAGATAAATAGCACACTCAGAAATAGAATCCAAAATACTACCATCTTTTACTACTTGATAGGAAAGTTCTTCTTTTACAACCTTCTTTTCTCTCTTTTTTAGAAAAGAATAAAACTCTAAATTTTCATATAAAGCATTCAATTTTTCAGTGTCTTCTTCTTTGTAGAGAATGTCATCCATCTTGATTTCCATGGGTACATTTCTTTCAATGGTAGCTATCTCATAACTCATATAAGCATCGTTCTTACCATTTACTAGCTTATCATGAGTAGAACCCTTAATCTCATCAATATGAGCATATAGATTATCTAGTGTTTCATATTGTACCAATAACTTTAAAGCTGTTTTTTCCCCTATTCCTTTTACACCTGGAATGTTATCAGATGGATCTCCCATCAATGCTTTTAAATCAATCATCCGAATAGGCTCAATACCATAATCTTCTTTAAATGTTTGTGGGTTGTAACGAATATAATCTTTTTGCTTTAACAACTTGATATCCACTTGATTCGATAATAACTGTAACAAATCTTTATCACTACTAATAATCGTTCCCACATAGTTAGGATCTTCATCACAAATACGAGCAAATGTCCCAATAATATCATCTGCTTCATAATTATCAATTTCATAATATTGAATTCCCATATATCCTAACATTTCTTTGGCAACTGGAAATTGTACTTTTAATTCATCAGGAGTCTCAATTCTCCCACCTTTATAAAAGTCATATTTTTCATGTCGAAATGTTTTTCCTTTATCAAATGCAACTAAAATACGTGTTGGTTTTTCTTCCTCAATAATTTTATTCATCATATTGGTAAAACCAAATAATGCATTGGTTGGAAACCCTTTACTATTCTTCATAAAATTACCATTATAAGCGGTTGCATAATAACTTCTAAATAATAAATTATTTCCATCTACTAAGATTATCTTCTCCATTTTATCACCATCTTTGCTTTTCTATTATATCATATTTAAGTCAGAAAAAAGAAGAGGATTTCTCCTTTCCTTTATTTTGTTATAACATATTTTTTTCCCTTTGGCTTATCGGCAAGTGTAACATTATCAAAGTCAGCATCATTTGTAACTTCTCTTTCAACATATATTCCATCCGGTAATATAATCTTACTATCACTAGAAATGGTATTGACTTCCAAAAGACCAAATGGCTCTTTTTCCATAATATCTAACTTAAAGTATTGTCTTTTCGATACGAAAGTATATCTTTCTTTACGAACCATTCCCTTTACCTCACCATCTAAAAGGCGAAGATAATCTTTCTCACTCAGTTTTTTATCCGTTACAATTTTACTAAGCCCATCCTTTGCTTTCTTTTGAACAGTTAAGTAGTAGGTTATCTCATTTCCTAAAGTTCTTTTACGGAGTCTTCTTTCATAGTGTTCCCTATCTTCCTCCAAATAAGTTTGTTCAATGGCAATTTTAATAGCGCCCCCCAAAGCTTTAGAAAGATGAGATTTTTCTAAATTGACCAAATACTTTTTCTGATAACGAATGCGGTAAGGAACATGGACAACTTGTAAAATATTGTCGATAACTCTTTGAATTTTTTCATCAAAGTTCATGGAATTATCAACAATAACAAGACGATTATGACCCATCCAAGCTCTTTGCGTTTTTTGGTCAAGAAGAATTGCTTCTTCAATAGATTCTGATCTAGCTTGATTATTTTCTAATGTATAATAACTTGGACAACCATCCGCAGCTGTTACCATATGAATAACCATATCATAGCTATCTAACATATCTAACTCTTGTACACCTTGTTCTCGACATATTTCATGAAACTCATCATCACTAACATAAGCTTTATTATCCATGAGTCCCCTATCATAGAGAATGACACACTTTTCATTTTCTCCTATCATAGAAATAGTTCTTTCATAAACAGCTTCCTTTTCTCTTTGATACTGTAAGATTAATCTTTGAAAATCTACCATTTTAATAGGAGATTCCCCAAATGGTCGAATACCTCCTTTTATAAGTTCTGTAGCACTTTCCCCGACTATGAAAACACGGTATCCACGATCATGAAGTTCTTGCTCTATTTTGGAAAGAGCGGTTGTCTTTCCTGCACAAGGTCCTCCGGTTAAAACAATTCGCGCTACTACTTGTCCCATAAATTATCCAATCCTCCCTATCTTTTTTTGCTTATTATCCCATGCATGTAGCGAAGCATGAGTCACTTGAAACTGTTCTTTATTGTTATCTGGCATACGATTTTCCATCAAAAAATAAACCATGTTAATAACCCCTCTGTGAGTCACTATCAAGACTTGATCCCAACCTTCTATTTCTTGTAAAAGTAATTTTACACGTTCATATAAATCCATCATAGATTCCCCATTGGGATAGCGCATATCGACTCTGATAGCTTCTTTATATTCAGGATATTCTAAATAAGCATCTTCTTTTTTCCTGCCCGTTAAAAATCCTTTGTCCAATTCTCGAAACTTAGAAGAAAAAGTAATTGGAACATGTAAAGTGTTTCCAACGATTTCGGCTGTCATTCGAGCTCTAGTAATATCACTGGAAACAATTTCACGAATGGGAAGTTTCTGCAGCACTTTGCAAATTTCCAGTACTTGTTCCTTTCCCTGATTAGTAAGAGAAACATCACTCCATCCACCAACATAACTTTCATCATCTTCCCCATGTCTTAAAAAATAGATCATAACCCTCCTTGTGTATTTTTATACACTTTAGTTTTGATTAGAAAAATGTATTAAAATACATTTCTATCTAAACTATTCTCTTTAAAAATATATACTTTAGCTGGTTTATTTCCACTAAACTTTTCCGTTCGACTTGTTTCTTCAATCAGTCCGGTCGCTAATAATTTTTTACGGAAATTTCTTCTGTCATAGTTTTTTTCCAAAATACTTTCATAGATTTTTTGAATTTCAGGCATTGTAAAACCACTAGGATATAAATATTTTAAAATATCGGTGTTCCTGATCCTTCGTTTTAGCGTATCTATTGCACAAGCTAAAATTTCATTATGATCAAAAGCAAGTATTGGAACACTATCTATTGGTACCCAATCCGCATCTGTTGTTTTCATCGTTTCCTTTAGTAGTTGATATTTTTCTTTATCTACAATACCTAAATAAGCAATTCCTAGCATTCTCATAGAAGGAGAACGATGAATATTACTAAAAACATCGAATAGTTCCAAATGAATATTTTCAATTCCTGTTTTTTCTTTAACTTCCCGTTTTAAACCATCTAATAATTCTTCATCATTATAAAGAGCACCAGAGACAAGCGACCACATTCCTACAAAAGGATTGTATTTTCTTTTAATAATCAATACTTTAGTGCATCCTTTATCGACGGTAAAAATAGCACTTATCACGTGTATACCCTGATTTTGATAACGTGGGTTTTTCTTATCCATTCTATCATCTACCTGACACTATTATTATAAGTGTATTAATATACACTTGTCAATAGATTTTATAAAAAAAAGAGAATGTTTAAGTAAAATTCTCTTTTCTTACTATCTACCTTACTTTTCCACTATCATATACATAAATACAATCTTTTCCATGATCCGCACTATATTCCTGAATTACGGAAGGAAATTCACTAATACGACAACCTATTTGTAATAAACTATCTCTTTTCTCTAACTCCCATTTACCACGCATAAATAAATTTTTTAATGATGGCTTAAAAGCTTGATTTTTTAATCGATAGTGATATTGATAAGCCGCTACTACTTTGGCTCCTTCATTTAAAATAGGAGCGATATCTTTCGTAATATACTCATTAAATCTCTCTTTGGTAATAGTAGAATACCATTCATCTGTTAAATATTCATAAATATTAGAAAGAAGAACTAAATCATAAGTATGTGGTAAATTATGAATTTGTAAAATGTCGACAAAGTAATAATTTTTCTCTACTTTCGATACAGCTTCTCTTGCTTTCTCATAATGTTTATTATCTAATAAGTATTCATTATTTTTAGTAGCAGCCTCTCTATCTCCACCAAAGACAATGCCCGAATCAGTAAGTTTTTTCCCATCAAAACTAAATTCTTCATAAAGCAAATCCCAATAAAGAGCACAATCTTCTTTTAAATACGGTCTAATTCGTAAATAGGTCTTATAATCAAATACCAATTCATTCTCTTCTACTCTCTTTTGTCCCGCTAAAAATCCACTATAGTCAATAACCCGACTCTTTGCATCCGTAAAAAAGTCTAAAAATTCCTCATAAGTTAGTACTTGTAAAGCCGCAAGTTTCAATTCAGCCATAAAGTAAGTATTTCGATTACAATCAAAGTTATCCACTCTGCTAGCGCCTGCGAACGCTAAATTGATCAAATGATCTGCAGAGGAAGTAACGGTCAGCACTGACTTTCCATTCACTTTTAATTTACGTAAATATCCTAATAGATTCTCCGTTGTAAATACATACATAGGAGCATATTCTCCAAACTCTGGACGCCTAAACGATTTAAAACTTCTTTTCGTAATATTGATTGTTTCTTGATACGCATGGTAAACATAATCTTGAGTTTCCTTTGATAACACAACTACACTCTCCCTACTTGTTTCATTATAACACATATTGTTGGAAAATTGCTTTCGTGATATAATTAGTTTACACTAGGAGGACATTTTATGTATATCAATAACAAAATTTTAGTTGGAAAAAAAGAAAAAGAATTATACATTTTACCAGAGATGGCAAACCGACATGGATTAATTACGGGTGCTAGTGGTAGTGGTAAAACAATTACTTTGAAAGTCATGGCCGAAAGTTTTTCCGCTTTAGGAGTACCGGTTGTGCTTGCCGATGTTAAAGGAGATCTTGCCGGAATGCCTTTTGAAGGTGTTTCCAACAGTAAAATAGAAGAAAGATTACAAAGTTTGAACTTAGAAAATTTCTCTTATGATGGATTTCCGACTCACTTTTGGGATGTTTATGGAGAGTATGGACACCCTATTCGCACGACTATTTCTAATATTGGTGCATCTCTTCTTTCTAGAATGTTAGGTCTTACAGAAGCTCAAGAGGGAGTGCTCACTATCGTTTTCAAAATTGCTGATGATAACAACTGGCAACTAATTGATTTAAAAGATCTACGATTAGTTCTTCAATATGTCGGAGATAATCGCAGCAGTTATACCCTAGAATATGGTAATGTATCCCTACAAAGTATTGGAGCCATTCAAAGAAATTTACTGGTTTTAGAAGAACAAGGCGGCGACTTTTTCTTTGGAGAACCAAGCATTTCCATCAAAGATTTTATACGTTTTGACCCAGAAGATGGACGAGGATTTATCAATGTCATCCATGCTGTTACCTTATTTCAAAAACCTACGTTATATGCGACTTTCCTCCTATGGTTATTAACATATTTGTATAAAACACTCCCCGAAGTAGGAGATTTAGAAAAACCCAAAATTGTCTTCTTTTTTGATGAGGCACATCTGCTTTTTGAAGAAATGCCAGATTACATGGTAAAGCAAGTTATTCAAATCGTAAAACTAATTCGTTCGAAAGGAATTGGATTATATTTTATTTCACAAAGTCCAAAAGATATTCCTGATGAAGTTTTAGCGCAACTAGGAAATCGCATTCAACATGCCCTTCGTGCTTATACACCAGCGGAACAAAAAGTGATTAAAGCTGCGGCTAGTTCTTTTCGAGTGAATCCTAATCTGAATACTGAAGAAGCGATTCAATCCCTAGGAACAGGAGAAGCATTAATTTCCTTTTTAAATGAAGATGGCGAACCAAATGTAGTCGAAGAAGCAATTATTCTCCCACCGCAAAGTCGAATGGGAACTATCACAGACTTAGAAAGAAAAAATATTCTAGAGAAAAGTCTTTTCAAGGGCAAATATGATGTGAAAATAGATAACGAATCAGCATATGAAAAATTAAAAGAAGTAATTGAGCAAAAACAAAAAGAAGAGCAAGAAGCTCTTCTAGCCAAGGAAAAAGAAAAAGAAGAAAAAACGAAAGCCAAAGAAAAGAAGAAAAAATCAAAGGCCGAAAAAGCTGCTGATAAAGTTACGAACTCTGCCATGAATACCCTTGGAAGAAAAATTGGAAATTCCATCTTCAAAGGATTATTTAAGTAAATAAAAAAGGAAAGTCCAAAGTAGACAACTAAAAGGAACAAGAAGTAAAAACTTGCTCTTTTTACTTTTATGGTGAAAATAAAACATACCAAATAGGGATCCAAATGTTCCACCTACAAACGTAATCAAAAGTAACACCTTTTCAGGGATACGATACTCATGTTTTTGGCTTTTTTTCTTATCCCATCCAAAAAGAAAAAACGATAAAAGATTAAGTAGTAAAAAATAATAGATCATATTTTCCTCTTTTTCTAACTTTTTAATTGGTCTAAAAACAGTGACACAATTTCCTGAAGAATTAAATTTTTGCATTCTTCTCTAGATTGAAAAGGTAGCATTAATTTTTTGGTATAATAACTTTCTCTATTGGCATCATAAATACTAAAATATACGACATTTTCTTCCCCACGTTTATTGTTAGGGTCCTGTCTATTCATTTTGCCAGTAACTCCTATTCCATAAGTAGCATGAGCATATTCACTAATTTGATAACTCATTTCTTTAGCTACCTCTTCGCTATATACACTATAGGTGTCAATAGTCTTATCGGAAACTCCCATTTTAATTTTATACTCATTAGAATACGTAACCGCACTAAACTGTAAAACGTTACTTGCTCCTTCTATGTTAGTAATAGCATTAGCAATAAATCCCCCTGTACAAGATTCCATAGTTGCAACAGTTTCCCCTTTGGATATTAATAATTCTACTATCTCTTTCATTTTTCTTTACCTCCTACTATTGTCCATTTTACCACGTCTTTTCCTACTATTTCAAGAAAAGTAATGCCTATTCCTTACCTTATATTTTTAAAAGAGTTTAGACGAATGCTAAACTCTTTCCTGTACGAGGGTTCCCACTTTTTTACCCTCAATTACCTTTAATAAATTTCCTTTTACATTCATGTTATAAACTAAAATTGGTAGTTGATTATCCATACATAGTGTTGTCGCCGTTGAATCCATCACATTTAACTTTTTATTTAAAACATCGATATAAGTGATTTCTTTGATTAGAGTCGCCTTTTTATCTTTTTTTGGATCAGCTGTATAAATACCATCTACATTCGTAGCTTTCAAAACAATTTCAGCATTAATTTCTGCTGCTCTTAAAGCTGCTGCTGTATCCGTTGAAAAGAAAGGACTACCTGTCCCACATCCAAAAATGACAACTCTCCCCTTTTGTAGATGTCTATCTGCTCGTGCCCGAATGTAAAATTCAGCAATCTGCCTCATTTCAATTCCTGTTTGAACACGAGATTCAAATCCTAATTGTTTAAATGCATCATTAAGAGCTAATGCATTCATGGTAGTTCCTAACATGCCAATATGATCAGACGTGCATCTATCCATCTGTTGATTAGATCTTCCTCTCCAAAAGTTTCCACCACCTACTACAATCGCCATTTCTACTCCGGTTTTCTCAACAACCTCTTTTATTTCCGAGCAAATTTCAAGAACCCTTTCAAAATCTATTCCCATCTCTTTTTTTCCAGCAAGAGATTCTCCACTCAGTTTTAGCAACACACGATTATATGCTCTCATACATACCTTCTTTCTATCTTTAGTATATCATATTTCTACAAAAGATTTAAATCCTTTAAAGTGTTCATCAATAAGAATTCGTTTTATCTACTTGTCTTGTTACTTCAAAACCATATAAAAAAGTATCAAGCATTCCCGTCATATTCATTTTTCTCCTTTATAAACAAAAAAGACACATATGTGTCTATTCTGTTCTAAGTGCTTCAACAGGATCCTTACGAGACGCCATTCTTGCTGGGAATAATCCTGCAATCAACGTTAATACAACACTGATGATTACTAATATAATTCCTCCTACAACCGGAAGTTTAGATATATTAGAAATACCAGTTATATTTTTAATAATCATATTAATTGGAATATTTAAAATAACCGTAATAGCAATTCCAAATACACCAGCTGCAAATCCCTCGATAATAGCCTCAGCCCTAAATACACGAGAAATATCTTTCTTACTAGCTCCAATTGCTCTTAAAATACCAATTTCTTTTGTTCTTTCTAATACGGAAATATAAGTGATAATACCAATCATGATACTAGATACGACAAGAGAAATAGATACAAACGCAATTAAGACATAACTAATAATATCAATAATGGTTGTAATACCAGACATCATAAGACCTACAACATCCGTATAATTAATAACGTCCTCTTCCTCTACTCCATCATTGTAATCATCAATTAAATTCATTAATTCTTCTTTAGCATCAAAATCTTTTGGGTATAGCAAGATAGAACTTGGACTATCTAAATCGACAATTCCTAATGCCTTTAAATTATCATCATAAGTTGCTCCATAGGTCTCCATATAATTCGCAATAACTTGCGCTAATTCTTCCTGTGATAAGCTAGCTAAATATGCCTGTTGCTCTGGTGTCAAAGCAGTCATATCAAAATTCTTATTATCAGTATTGAATTCTAAACCAGTAAATACATTAATATCTGGATTACTTAATTGTTCTTTGACAATCTCTTTTTTCTGAATTTCTTTTACGACATACTCTGTTAATTCCTTCGTATAACCAATTTCACCATGACTAGACATCGTCAAAGCTTCTTCATTTGGGCGAATAATTCCGACAATCGTAAGATTTTCTGCTTTTTCTAGTACTTTCTTCATATACTCATAGTCATCTTTTTTATTTACCCAAATGTCAGATTGTTTTTCATAATAGTCAGGATTTAAAACTAATTTAAATTTCAATCCCACTAATTCATCAAACTCATAAGAAGTTGGTTCAAATTCAAATTCTTCACCAGCTGCTACTTTTTTAAATAAATCTTCTACTTCTTTTTGGTCTTTAAGTCCTAATGTATAAAGAGTATAATCACTAATATTGTTATTTTCATCTACAATCAATACTAACTCATTATATTTCTTAGGCCATCTTCCTGATACAATATCGTATTGCGTTTGTAGTAATTCTTCATTATCCATAAGTTCTCTAAATACATTATATTGATCCATAGAATAAGACATAGCCGTACTTCCAAAACCAATCTTATCCATAATAGGACTTGGATTTGTTTGAATGATATCTTCCTCAGTATTAGGATTAAAAAGTTGTAAGTCTAAATTATAAGAATACTGAATGGCATTCGTATGCATATTAAAAGTATCTTCATTCTTTTCAATATATTTTTTAAACTTTTCAAGATTATTTTGTGTAATTTGTGAAGTAAAAGTACTAACGACATTTCCTAAGATGTCATGAGAATAAATTTTATCTAAATCATGATTTTCTACTTTTGCCCCACTAGACATTAAATCCATCATCGAAGTCATATCTACCGTTGCTTCATCTAACTGAATAGGATAAGAAGATAAAGTATCCTCTTCTACTCTACTAATATATTGTCTTAAACCACTTGATAGCGAAAGTATTAAAGCAATTCCAATAATACCAATGGAACCAGCGAATGCGGTTAAGATTGTTCTTCCTTTTTTAGTCATTAAGTTATTCAAACTAAGAGAGAGTGCCGTCATGAAAGACATATACGTTTTCTTTGTCTTCTCCGTATTTTTTTGCTCTTCCTTTTCTCCATGATAAGGATTAGAATCATCCGTAATATTTCCATCTAATAACCGAACAATACGAGTCGAATACGCATTTGCCAAATCCGGATTATGCGTTACCATAATAACTAGCTTATCTTCTGCAATTTCCTTCAAAAGTTCCATAATTTGAATGCTTGTTTCAGAATCTAATGCTCCTGTTGGCTCATCGGCTAAAAGAATATCTGGATCATTTACAAGGGCACGAGCAATTGCTACTCTCTGCATCTGTCCACCAGACATTTGATTTGGCTTTTTATCAACTTGATCTTCTAATCCTACTTTTTTTAAAACATCAAGAGCTCTCTTGCGACGTTCCACTTTGGATACACCAGATAGAGTAAGAGCAAGTTCTACATTCGATAAAACAGTTTGATGAGGAATTAAATTATAATTTTGAAATACAAATCCGACCGAATGGTTACGATAAGTATCCCAATCACGATCTGTGAACTCTTTCGTAGATTTTTCATTGATAATTAAATCCCCACTTGTATAGCGATCTAATCCACCAATAATATTTAGTAACGTTGTTTTTCCACAACCTGATTGTCCTAAAATAGATACGAATTCACTTTCCCGAAAAGAAATATCAATTCCCTTCAAAGCTTCTACTTTCGTATCTCCGCTTACATACGTCTTAGTTATCTTTTTTAATTTTAACATTGCAAAGCATCCTTTCTAAATATATTTTGCCAATAGGCAATTCCATGCTTCTCTCAATACCGCTTGTTCTTTTTTGGTAAAAGTTTTCTCGAAGCAATTCTTCTTCTGTTGCAACCATCCCTCAATCTGATTTGCTTTTTCAATTCCTAGTGGTGTTAAATAAACCTTATAATTGCGAGATGTAGTATTTTTTCTATCCCGATAAATATATAACTTTTTCTCTAAATTTTTAACCACTTTTGTCGTCATGGATTTATCTGTCATAGAAAGATTGGTGAGTTCTCTTAACGATAACCCTTCTTCATTACGATGAAGAAGCATCAAACAGATAATCTCACTCGCATCTACTCCATATTCCTTTAAATGTCTTGTAATTTGCTGATTCATTTTCTTAAATAAATAACGAGAACGAATTAAAAAAGTCTCTGTTTCTTCTAACGGTTTGTCATTCATAATCATTACCTCAACCATACCTTTTCAGTATAGCATTTTTAAGTTTAACTGTCAACTTAGATTCTATTAAAAATTATTAAAAAAGGAGGCCTTATGCCCCTTCTATTTGCTTTAAAAAATTACTCTCACTAGAGGTCCAATTTCCTCCTACATAATACTCGGATGTACTTCCCTTATGTACTACTACCGATAGTGGATTTGGAGTCTTCTGGTCTAATTCCTCGATAATAGAATGAATTTCTGAAGAATTAATCACGAGTGCGAATGTTACATCCAAAACAAAACGTTTATCTTGATTAAAATTTTCCAAATTCAATTCTGTTGGATAAGGAATCTCTACACGTTCAGTAACAATATTAGAACGATCTAATTTCTCTAAGCCATTTGCCTTCGTATATATGTAAAATTGAAAGTCGGTTTTACGATTAGAAATTTTTTGTTCAAAATAAGAATTCATGTAAGAATAAAGTACATCGTATGATTGTGCTTTCAACGATTTATCTAGATTATCTCTACCATCATAAACAACCGTTCTTTTCTCTCCATAAGAATCCGTATACTCAATAAGATAAGCATAATGTGTTTTCGATGGCATACATTTTATTTTTTCCTTGGTAGAAGTATCCTTTGGAACAATTTTTTCAGGTTCCATTTCTAAGTCACCACCATATTCATTCTCTAATTTCTCAATCATCTGATTTTGTACTTTTTGGGCTACTTCACATTCATCCGGTTGTATTACTCGAATTCCTTTAAAATGATAATCGGTAAAAGTTTGTTTAAAATAAGATATCTCGTTAAAAAAATCCATAAACGGCGCTAATAAAAAGACAAAGGCCAAAATGAGGGAAAATACTTTTCCAATACCACTATTATGCTTAAAGCATAAAAACATAACAAACAAACTAAAAACAAGTCCTAATAATCCTAAGTAAGTATTCGTTCCTACCATTAACTGTGCACTTAAAATGAAAATATCTAAAATAGACTTATAAAAAGGAATTAAAAATAATAACATAATCACTAACAGAATAACAAAAATGACATCTCCTGCATCTGTTTTTTGTTTCTTTGGACCCATCTAATCACTCACTATCATACAATGTTAGTATATCATAAAAAGAAAAAAATAAGTATCCAATAAACACTTATTTTTCTGTGAAACTTTTTTTAATGTAAACTTATGTTTCTAGCCAATCCTCATCTAGATTTAAATTTTGTTCTTTTTCCCATTCTATGTGATGATTTCTAGCTCTTTTTACAGCTTCACATCCATCGTTATTGGTAGCACTAGCCCCTTCTGTTACAACAAAAAAAGGTAAATTATATTTTTGTGCCAATAAACGGACTTCGGAACAAAATTGTCTTGCCTTACGCAATTGTTCTTCTTTTTCTTCCATAAACCCTCTTCACCTATTTCATCAAAAAACTCGAACATTTAATGTTCAAGTGAAATACTCATCTGGTGTCCCCAGTAGGATTCGAACCTACCTTTCACCCTTAGGAGGGGTATACTCTCCATCAGTTAGAACACCAAATCTTTTTATCTTTTCCCCCTTATAATTAAGGGCTTTTAAGCAATTTTTTTAATTAATTTGAACTTGGTTTATTGTTAAGAGTGCCGATAAATGGTGCCATTGTCATTTTTAGATAGTTTGCATTTGGCTCATCATTTCATCAAATTTGTTAGCACATGCTACCTTAGAAGCCTCAAATGAATGTGTATATATTTCCATTGTTATTGATACATCTGCATGACCTAATCTTTTACTTACTGTCTTAGGGTCTATTCCACTATTAATTAATAAACTAGCACATGTGTGTCTTAATTCATGAAAACATATAGGGTCTAGATTATATTTTTTTACTATCTTCCTTAAAATATGGTCGCAAGTTCCCGGAAACATATACGAACCATCTATTGCAGTAAATATTCTGTCATCAGTGCCTTTCCATCTTTGCTTATTTATTAATTTGTAAGCATTTTGCCATTCACGATATTCTTCTAATTGTTTGATAGTAGATTCACTTAACATTATTTCTCTTTTAGATGATTCTGTTTTAGTAGTTTTTTCATCAATAACTCCCTCAATAACTTTTAATGATTTAGTAATGCTCATTGTTCTTGTAGAAAAATCTATGTCCGACCATCTCAAAGCACAAATCTCACTTCTTCTTGCACCACTATCTAATGCAAGAACTATTAAGGTTTTATATTTGATTGATTCATTATCAAGAACATCTAATAATTTCTTGACTTGATTCAAATCATAAAATCTTTTTTCTTTATGTTCCCTCTTAGGTTTATTGGCTTTTAAATTAGGATTTTTATCCATAATTTCCCATCTAATTGCTTGATTGAATATTACATTAATAACTTTGTATAGATTATACATTGAATGATAACCTAATTCTCCTTTTTTTCCTATTTTTAATTGTTGATACATATCATCAAGTATTAATGGTGTAATTTTATTCAATTTAATTTTACCAATAATAGGATTTATTCTTGCCAAAGATTTTTTATAACCAAATGTAGTTACTTGTGAGATATTTGGAATACAATATTTCTCAATAAAGATTTCAGATAATTCCTCAAAAGTTAAGTCATTGATCTTCATCGTTTTACCGATATGATAAAATTCGCTTTTAAGTTCTGCCTCTCTTTTTATTGCCTCTGGTTTTGTTCCATTAAAAATTTCTGTTTTTCTTTTTCTATTACCGAGAATATCATAACCAAGTTCAATAGTTATCTTGTATTTGTTTACATCAATTTTATTGATTGCCATAAGTTAATCCTCCTTTATAACTTATCGGCTCAAATACTCGTAAAACTATCTAAAAGTATTATAACATATTTTTGCCGACATTTTTACTTAAAAGAATAAAATATTTTTTGATTCTTCTTGGCGATGTGATTCAATCCATTTATCTATCTCTTTTAAATCAAATTTTAATCTATTACCAATCCTAAAACATGGTATACTTTTGGCTCTTACTAGTTTTCTAATAAATGGTATAGATACATCTAAATATTTTGCTACTAATTTAATATCACATATTTCTTTATTCAAAAGACATCTCTCCTTAAAATTTAAGGCGACACCTTTCCTTTCCCTATTTCTTTACTTATTTTTAGATATTTTATTATAATTACGATAATTTATCCTATTGATAATAGCACCATATTCATTTTTGATTTGAATTGTTTTTTCAAATGTTAAAACATCATTTTTTAATTTGTTTTGTATTTCTTCCTCTGTTGTTTTATATCTAACTGGTCGCTTTATGCCTTTACTACATCTATATATTCTAAAACCAGTTGGATACATCTTTAATCTAGCACCTTTAATAATTGCTTTATTATTTGATGATTCATCTACCATATCACTAACATCTAAATTAGATAAATATGCAGTCAAATAAACACCAACATTGTCAACATTTTTTAAAGTATTAATCGACACAAATCCATGACCCCACAATTCTTCTAATTTTTGCTTCTCAATATATGCAATTCTTTTACTAAATATGAAAATAATATGTAAGTGCCATGCACCTCTTCTTTGTGGTTCTGCGGTAGTAATATATTCATATAATGGATAATTATTATCTTTAAGATATTTTTTAAAGCGATAATTAAAGTTTTTAAAATCTTTATACAATCTTTTTGTATCAGTCATATTTTCTTTATATGTTAAAGTTACCCATAATATCTTTTTTTGTTTTATATCTGAAGCAGATATGCTTGAGTTCAAAATATCACGAAGATTTTTCATACTTTTAGCAATACTTTCTTTATTTTCAACCCTCTTTAAAGTCGTTTTGTATTTTTTTACTTCCCCACTCCTGACATCGTAGTAAAAAAATTTATCAATCTTTCTAATTACTCCACCATTATTTTTAGTCATATATTTAACTTCTGTAATATTACCAGTTTCTTTTACATGGACAATACTAGATTTAGATAAACCAAGTTTATTATTATCTTTTACTTTTTCAATTCTCATATAATTATAGATTTTGTTTCATATTAAACAAGACTACTTCTTCGCCAACTAAAGTTGGCGTGGTGGTTTCACTTGCCCAAAGGGGCAGTTCCACCACCAATACTTTATTTATCTAGTCCGTTTTTTAACACATTAATAATTATATCTTCTTCAAATTCAGAAACTTGTTTTACCTTGATTAATTGTAAAAAATCTTGACCATCTTGATAAACATAGCCCTCACCAATTCCATTGGTTCTATTCATATTATCTTTAAAATCTGGAAATAACATATTTTTTTGTTCTTTTGATAAATTCCCTAGAGCAACAATAGTTTTAAACTGGTCACGAGAACCATTTTTAAATAGAATAGAATCTGCTCTTTGAAGTCCTATTATAGGAAGTATTTTATATGATCTTCCCATAAATAGGATTTCTGACATCATCTTTTGAATCGAGTCTGCCTCTTTTCCGCTGTTAGATAAAAATGCAGAATATTCATCAATATATAGGATAATAGGTTCATATTCTACTTGTTGATTACTTCTCAATCTTTGGTTAAATATTTCATAGACCTCTTTAATACCTTTAACTACATCAGTATACCCAAAATATCTTTTACTATCTTTAAGTTCTGAAAAGTCATAATTTTTAAAATCACATAAATATAGTTTAGCATTTTTATTTTGAATTAATAAATTTGCTAGTAAAATTTTTAAAAAATATGTTTTACCACTCCCAGTTTGACCTACACATAATAAGTTAATAATATTAGTTAAATAATCATCTTCTTCTGAAAATGTAAATATTCTAGACACTAAAGATTTTAATGTCCTTGCAGTAACAATTATAGTTTTTGTATTTTTACCATATTCAATATTAATTATTTCAGAATTTAAAACAACTTCCAAAGTATCTTTATTATTTTCAAAATCTTGGCAACTAAATCCCATTGATTTAAAATAATATCTCTCAATATTAGTTTTCTTATCTATTTCTTTTTTATAGTAATGATACATATAATAATCTTTATTTTCTTTTTTTCTTTTTTGCATTTTTAAATCTCTTCTTTTAAACAAAACATAAATTATTCCTACTAATATAATTAATAGAAATGTAGCAATTCCTAAAGTATATATGGGCTTTAATATTTGAATAGAGTTTGTTGGTGAAGATTTAAAAATATAATCTAAAACAATATTTTTTCTATTCCATATTAAACATAAAATACAAGTAGTAATCACAACTATGACTACTTTAATAATTAAAATTAATATGTTAAACATAAATCCTCCTTATTTTCCCCTTAATGGGGAGGAGAGCTTTAACTCTCCACTATTTCACTTCTTTAATAGAATTAGCAGTAACTTTAATGCCAAAATTCCCATTCATGTAATAGATTTTAACAATTGGGTCAACTAATTCAACTTTTGCAAAACTTCCATCTTCTGGAGTAGGCAATAATTGATTACCCGGAATTTTTACATCAATTTGTTTCATCTTTCGGTCGCCTACACAGATGATGTAATGATATTCTATTTCATCTGTTCTAATACCATCTTTGTAAGCATTTTTGGAAATTACATCTACTAAAAAGAAATTTTTACCAAATGTAGCACCAAAATCAACAATGATGTCATTAATACTAAAATTCATGATTTTTACCTCCTATTCATTAGATTTACAATAATGAGTTCTTTCAAAATTGCATGGTATAATCATATTACTTTTTTTAAAATAAGTATTCCAATATTTTTGGACAACAAAAAAAGCGATTATTTAAAATCACTTTCTTTCTTCCACTACTTTATTTTATTTTCAACTTCTGGTCTAAACCATTCTATATAATCATTCAATCTTTCTTCACAAGTTCCTTCATAGTGAGAAATAAATTCTAATATTTCATAATCATCTTCATTATTTGGATTTAATGTAAAACCTTTTATATACAAAAGTATTAAAGTTAAAACTAAATCAAATCCAGAAGCAATACATATATCAATACTAATTTTTTTATCTAATATAGTATTATTAATATGATAATAGTATGTAGATTTTGAAATACCAATATTTTGACAAATATCAGTTTTATTTATTTCATTATCTTTACAAAGAAAATCAAATGCTTCAAGAAAAGTCGAATTATTAAATAGTGGGCTACATGAGATGACTCTACCAATATGTTGGGCTAACGAGCCATTACTCTTGCTAGAGATATCTTCTAGCAATAAATCTTGAATAGGAATATTTGTTATAGTATACATAATTCATATGTATTATACCCCCTCTCAAGTATAGAACATAAAAATGTTCAAATAATATTATATATTTTTTTATACAAAAATCAACATAAAAAGAACTAGTATTTTAATATGATCTAGTTCTTTGTTAAATTTATATTTTCAAATTCTTATTAATTACTAGGTGGCGTGTTTATAAAATCCATGTAGTAATCAACACCAAATTGTTCTAATTGTTTAACTGCATTGCTACATTGCTTATCTCTTGTAGCATCTCCAATTGAACCAGGCATTGCCCAACCATTAGCACATGAATCAGTATTTACATTACATACACAATATTTTTTTACATTTGCTTCGGCTTGTGCTTTTGTTGTTGCATTTGAACTACTGCTTGATGTTGTTGTCTTTTTATTTACCTTTAATGTAAATTCTTCTTCTTTTTTATTTCCACTACTATCTACTGCTACATATTTTAATTTATATGTTCCCTCTTTATTAAAATCATAATCTCCCTCAATAGTAGCATTAATTTCTTCGTTTGAATTATCACTTACTTTAACACCTTTTAATAAGTTTATTTTTGTTCCAGATGTTGTGCTTAACTCCTTTGTAAATTTAATAGTAGGGGCTTGTGTATCAGTAATTGTTATAGTAAATGTTTTTTCTTCTTCTTTGCCATTTACTAAATATTTGATAGTGATTTCTTTATCTCCTAATATAGATGTATCTACTATTTCATCATCACTAACGATTTCCACTTTATTATCTTCACTTACTAAACTTAATAAAGATAATTCACTATTGATTTCAAATTCTAAATTATCATTTAAAATAATAGATTCTTTTTCATCTTGTTTTGGTGTTTCTGTCTTACCACAACCTACAACAAAAAAGCATATCATTATAAAAATTATTATTTTTTTGCTTATGTCTTTACCAAATAATTTCATATTTTATCATTCCTTTTATTGATATTTTGTATCAGTATGGTCATAAGTTTCTATAAATGTTGTATAGTCCATTCCAAATTTAGTTTGTAAAATATTTACATTTTCTACGCAAGATTTGTTTGATGTTTCGACACTTTCTACTAGGGGTGGAGAAAACCAAATACCATCTTCGTGTCTACAATATTTATATAAATTTCTAATAATCTGTTCTTTTGTTACCTCATTTGAATTATTATTGTTACTATTACTTGAATTGTTACTTGAAGATGTATTATTATTACTTGTGCTTGAATTACTGCTTGATGTTGTTGTCTTTTTATTTACCTTTAATGTAAATTCTTCTTCTGTTTTATTGCCACTGCTATCTACTGCTACATATTTTAACTTATATGTTCCCTCTTTATTAAAATCATAATCTCCCTCAATAGTAGCATTAATTTCTTCGTTTGAATTATCACTTACTTTAACACCTTTTAATAAGTTTATTTTTGTTCCAGATGTTGTGCTTAACTCCTTTGTAAATTTAATAGTAGGGGCTTGTGTATCAGTAATTGTTATAGTAAATGTTTTTTCTTCTTCTTTGCCATTTACTAAATATTTGATAGTGATTTCTTTATCTCCTAATATAGATGTATCTACTATTTCATCATCACTAACGATTTCCACTTTATTATCTTCACTTACTAAACTTAATAAAGATAATTCACTATTGATTTCAAATTCTAAATTATCATTTAAAATAATAGATTCTTTTTCATCTTGTTTTGGTGTTTCTGTCTTACCACAACCAGTTAAAGATACTATCATAAATAATAATAAAGCAATTCCTAATAATTTGTTTTTCATTTTTTCACACCTTTCATTTTAAATTTATGTTTAAACATTTTAACAATGCTTATACCAAACAAAAAGGAACACATGATACTGCTTTGTGTTCCGATACTGCTATTGTTGGCTTAACTGCATACTGCCACCAACAATTTACCACAATGTCGGATTTTAGCACATCTTACCGACAATATAATTTTAACATAATATTTTTAATGTTGTCAACACTATTGTTAAGAATTGCCTAACATATTTTTGTTAGGTAATTCCCTACAATTATATTAGAGGTGTTGATATGATAAATAATAAAAATTTACACTTTGAT
>CANRDU010000017.1 GCA_947629445.1 uncultured Bacilli bacterium | reverse complement strand
GATTTTCATCATCCTCTATAATTAGACTCATTTATCAAATTTATTGTCTACCAACACTATTTGACAAAGAACCTTTTCCCTCATTTCTTAGTTTTTGTTGTTCTAATTCTTCTATTCTCTTTTTATCGATAATACGTGTTAATTCCGTATTGCTAATGAGTTCATGTAACCCCCTCTTCTCTTTTTGAAAAAGAACCGTACAAGCAGAAAAGAAGGCAAGAACAAATTGAAATAACGCTAAAAGAGACATCGCAATAAAATAGTTTGAACTTGGTAGTATGACTAAACATATATTATTGCATAGTACATAGAAAATACCAAACACAATCGAATACCGAATGAATAACTGCCATAGTCTCAGCTTTCCTTGATGAAAATTTTCTACTTGGACATTACAAAGATAACAGCCAATGGTCCTTCCCTTCCATAAGTATGGCAAAAGTACAAAATATCCTATCATGAAACATAAATACAATACATAAGGAAGACGCCTTTCCATATTGGCTTCATAGAATAAATGACCATAATCTTTCACATAGTCTTCAAAGTCAATCCGATGAGCAAGATAATCTTCCACAATGGCATTTTGATCTCTTTCTAATGTTTTTAAATAATCTGTTTTAGGAAATAGAGATTGAATGATTAAAAAAGCAAGGGCAAGAAGAAGAAAATCAATAACATATGCTTTAATTCTAATGACTCTCATATCTTCCTCCTAACGTTTCTTCATACTTCTCAAGTAGCATGAAAAGTTCTTCTTTGGTAGTTGTCTTAAAAATTTCTTGTTTTAATTCTTTTCCATGAGGTAATCCCTTCAAATACCAAGCAGCATGACTTCTAATCTCTAACATTGCTACCTTATATGGTTTTGTTTCTAACAAGTAAGAAAGATGATGTCTTATCATCTCAATTTTCTCTGGAATAGTGACCGTTTTTGGCTCTATTCCTTTCTCCAAATAATCTACACATTCTTTAATAAGCCACGGGTTTCCAAGAACTCCTCTTCCAATCATGATAGCATCACAACCCGTTTCATCAAGCATTCGTTTGGCATCATAGCAACTAGTAATATCTCCATTTCCAATAACGGGAATGGATACGTTTTGTTTTACCTCTCTAATAATATTCCAATCGGCTTTTCCACTATATCCTTGACTTCTCGTCCGAGGATGAACCGTAATCGCACTAGCCCCGACCTCCTCACAAATTTTAGCAATTTCTACCGCATTAATAGAATTTTCATTCCAACCACTTCTTATTTTTACGGTAACAGGAATAGGAACCGAAGAGACAACTGCTTCTACTATCTCTCTTACTTTCTCTGGATTTTTCAAAAGAGCACTCCCTGCTTGTGCAGATACAGCAACTTTAGGAACAGGACACCCCATATTAATATCAATAATATCAGGATGCATGTGTTCATAAATATATTTAGCAGCAATTACAAAAGATTCTTTATCACTACCAAAGATTTGCTGACCAATAGGTCTTTCAAAATCTGTCATGTAAAGCATATCTTGAGTCTTTTTATTTTCATACATAAGAGCTTTATCACTAACCATTTCGGCAACCATATAACCACAATTCATCTCTTTAATAATCTTTCTGTAAGCATGGTTACAAATACCAGCCATAGGTGCTAAAACAACTGGGTTTTGAATAATAACATCTCTTATCTTCCACATGAGTATTCCTCCCGTCAAAAAAAGCTCTTAGAGCTCAATTTTTATGCCACCTAACCAGCAAGTCAAACCACCATTTACTTTTTGAACTTCAATACTACCATCTAAAGTATCTGTATCAGGATTTACCAAACTATTTGTTATGTAACCATTTTCTTTCAAAGTAGAAGTTGATAGAGTTTTTCTACTAGTCCAAGTTTGACTTTGGGCATCCTTATCTACTTCTATATATGTCCTAGCTGCCATACATAATGTCTTTACATATTCCTTTTCCTCTTCTTCACTAGAATTTCGAAACGTACTGGTCATACTAGGAACCGTTACTAACAAAAGAACACCTAAAACAACAAGAACTCCCATTAATTCTACTAATGTAAACCCTTTTTGACTTCTCATTTTTCTTCCTACTTTCTAGCATTATTATACCGCAAGTCCATCTTTTTTACAATAAAAAACACCGAATGGTGTTAGAACATTTTATCGACATTATTAGGAACCTGATCATTAATTACTGCATGAATAATTTTATCCTCCTGTTGCTGACTAACCGGTTTTCCTGTCATCTCACTTAATTTTTTAATAACATCCCGCAATGTATTTTCATTTTTTAAATCATTTTCTTGCAATTGCTTAGCCAATTCTAAAATCGTATTTTTATCTACCTTTGTCCTTTTCTCTACCTTATTAAAGAAATTATCTGAAAACCCCATACATACCTCCTGGTATAGTATATGTCAATGGTATAAGAGGGTGAAAAAAAGAAGATAACATATTATCTTCCTTTATCTAGTAGTGGTATTTATACTTTTTTTATTTAATTTATAACCAATTTTCTCGACTTCTTCTGGTGTGACAATTTTATTGTTAAAAGCGTCTTTAATAGAATAATCCCTTCCATTTACTTCTACACGAACACATCCACTAATGCCAGCATTGAAATAGTATACATAACGGTCATCTTTATAATATTCATCAATCACCTGTGTTACAAATCCATTACAAGTATTTCTAACAACAATCTTCTTACCGTTAGTAGTACCGGATGCCGTAACATTCTTATCATTATTGTTATTGGTAGAACTAGATAGATTACTAGAAGAATTAAGACTAGAATTACTACCCTGATTGGTATTACTGCTTACATTAGAATTGGAATTGTTGGTATTTGAATTTACCGAACTATTCGTATTAGTATTAGAGTTTGACTGATTATTACTACCAGAGTTTACCTGACTATTACTACTAGAGTTTACTTGACTATTATTAGAATTTTTTTGTTCTACATTAGAATTGGACTGCGAATTAGCATTCGTATTAGATACATTCGTAGTAGAATTTGACTGTGCCTTGTTAGAATTATTCGTTCTCACACTTTTTTCTGATAGGTAAGTTGCTACCATTAACACTACAATTAATACGCTTACTATCGCGATTGTAATATTTTTTGCCCTTATACTCACTTTACATCTCTCCTTTATTTTTAAATTGAAGCACTATTGGGGTTCCCGTAAAATCAAATGACTCTCTAATTTTATTTTCTAAATATCGCTCATAAGAAAAATGAATAAGTCCCTTGCTATTTACTTGAATATTAAAAGTTGGTGGATTCGTACTAACTTGAGTACTGAAATAAATTTTCAAACGTTTTCCTTTATAAGTAGGTGGCAAATTAAGAGAATAAGCATCCGTAATTACATTATTCAATAAACTAGTTTTAATCTCTCTATGACTATTTTCATATGCTCTTAATACTTCTGGCATCAACGTATGAATTCTCTTTTTCGTCTTTGCACTCAAGAACACTACTTTCGCATACGGCATAAATTGAAAATTATTTTCAATATCCTTTAACCATTTTTTCATTTCACTATCCTTATTAGTAATAGTATCCCATTTATTTACCACAATAACTACAGCTTTTCCTGCTTCAATCGCATATCCAGCAATGTGCTTATCGTGTTCGACAATTCCCTCTTCCGCATTTAATACAATCAAACATACATCAGAGCGATCAATTGCCTTCATACTACGAAGTAAACTATACTTTTCAACAGACTCATAAATCCGTCCTTTTTTTCTCATACCAGCAGTATCAATAACCACATAATCCTCACCATGATAAGTAAATACCGTGTCTATGGCATCACGAGTGGTTCCTGCTACCTCACTAACAATAACTCTATCTTCATTTAAAAGGGCATTTACTAAACTACTCTTTCCTACATTTGGTCGCCCTATAATAGAAAATTTTATAATATTTTGGTATTCCTCTTGAAAAGGCTCAAATTCTTTTACAATTTCTTCTAAAAGTTCTATCATTCCAATGTTGTGTTCTCCACTTACTTGAAAATATTTTTCAAAACCCAACTCATAAAATTCATACTCGGTTTCTTTAATTTTATTGCTGTCACATTTATTAATGGCAACAATTACTTTACGATTACTTCTTAAAAGCATATCGCGAACTGCAAAGTCATTAGCCGTTAATCCTTCTTTACCATCTACCACAAACACAATAACATCTGCCTCATCGATTGCTAGACTAGCTTGAACCTTGATTTCATCATTAAAAGCATTGTTTTCTAGGTCAATTCCCCCCGTATCAACTAAATGGAAATGATATCCTTTATATTCTACATCTCCATAAATTCGGTCTCTGGTAATTCCTGGGGTATCCTCAATAATAGAAATTTTCTTTCCAACTAAACGATTAAATATGGTACTCTTTCCTACATTTGGTCGTCCTAATAATGCAACTACAGGTTTTTTCATAGGTATCCCCCTCTTTTCTGGTGTTATTATAGCATGTTTTTCTTAAAATTCCTAGATATAAAAAAAGGTTCAACTATGTTGAACTTTCTTGTTTTTTATTCCGTTTCTTTAACAGCTGCTCCCTTAGTCGTTACAATATTATTGCCATCTTCATCTTTTCCGTTTTGAGGATTATCATAAAAGCGGAATTTTACATCGCTTCCTCCTACTGAGCATCCCTCTAACTGTAAATATCCTGTTTTATCATCATAAAAAACGACTTCACATCTAACTTGACTACCACTATAACTAACTTCTTTTTCAATATACCCAGTTTGACCCTGAAGTCCAACTGTAGCAGTCTGTCCATCATCGGAAACAATAACATCTCCACCCATATAATCTGGGTCTGACATTGCAGCAGTAATTGCTTGTTCTACACCATCCGCGTATCCCTCTACTGATCTTGCCATAGATGACTCTCTCGCATTTTGGATAATTCCCAAAATAATTGGAGATGCGATTAACGCGATAACTGCTAAAATAACGATTACAGCTAGTAATTCTATTAATGTAAATCCTTTTTTATTCATAACTCACAACCCTTCTACTCTCCTATTGCTTATCTTTCACGTCTTCTAAAAATTCTTGCTCTTCCCATCCTAGGATCAATCATATATTCATTTAACATTTCAATTGTATCAATATAAGTAGAATTAGCCAAATCCATAATTTTATATAAACTAAATTCCCCATGTTCTAAATCCATTTTTTCACCTGTTGTCAAATATTTATTCAAAGGTTCTTCAAAGCACTCATTTAACTTATCACACATTTCCACTGCCAATTCGTGATGAACTCCTTCTGCATAACCAGGATGTTCCTTCCTTAAAGCATCTTCTAATTTTTGTAAATCTACTTTTACCATTATAATCTCCTCTATTTTTTATCGTCCATGACTACTGTAGTCTAATAGTATGATACCACAATTTCTTTATTTTGTCATTGATATCAAAAAATTTTCTGTATAAATTGATCCGGACTCAAATATCAAAAAAAGCAATAATCTATAATTACCTTTTAACTATATATTATTGCTTTTTTATTTAATTTTGCATTTATCAACAACATAATCTTTCTTTATGCAGTTTCTTTAACAGCTGCTCCTTTAGTTGTATTTTCAGCTTTTGGATTGTCATAATATCTAAACTTGACATCACTTCCACCTACTGAGCATCCAGCTAATTCTAGATATCCTGTTTTTGGATCATAATTTACAGTTGTACAAGTAACAGTACTTCCACTATAAGCTACTTCTTTTTCTACATATCCTGCATTTCCTGAAGTACCTACAGTAGCCTTTTGTCCATCTGCTGATACAGTAACATCACCACCCATGTAACTTGGGTCTGACATTGCTCCTGTAATTGCTTGTTTAACACCTTCTGCATATCCTTCTACAGATCTTGCCATTGAAGATTCTCTTGCATTTTGGATAATTCCCAAAATAATTGGAGATGCGATTAATGCGATTACGGCTAAAATAACGATTACTGCTAATAACTCTATTAATGTAAATCCTTTCTTATTCATCTTCATTTCACTCACCACCTTACCTTCTTATACAATATCATCATATCATAATTTAATTTGATGGTCAATTTTTTTACCGATAAAAATTTTCTCTGGGCATCAAAAAAAGTTCAATTCTATTGAACTTTCTTGTTTTTTATTCCGCTTCTTTAACAGCTGCTCCCTTAGTTGTATCCGTTGCTTTTGGATTGTCATAATATCTGAAAGTTACATCACTTCCACCTACTGAGCATCCAGCTAATTTTAGATATCCTGTCTTTGCATCATACTCTACAGTTGTACAAGTAACGGTACTTCCACTATAAGCTACTTCTTTTTCTACGTAACCAGGTTGTTCTGCAGTACCTACTGTTGCTTTTTGTCCATCTTCTGATACAGTAACGTCACCTCCCATGTAACTTGGGTCTGACATTGCTCCTGTAATTGCTTGTTTAACACCTTCTGCATATCCTTCTACAGATCTTGCCATAGATGACTCTCTCGCATTTTGGATAATTCCCAAAATAATTGGAGATGCGATTAATGCGATAACTGCTAAAATAACGATTACAGCTAATAACTCTATTAATGTAAATCCTTTTTTATTCATCTTCATTTCACTCACCACCTTACCTTCTTATACAATATCATCATATCACAATTTAATTTGATGGTCAATTTTTTTGTCGATAAAAATTTCCTCTAGACATCAAAAAAGTTCAATTTTATTGAACTTTCCTTTTATGCAGTTTCTTTAACAGCTGCTCCCTTAGTTGTAGTCTCATCTTTTGGGTTGTCATAGTATCTGAAAGTTACATCACTTCCACCTACTGAGCATCCAGCTAATTTTAGATATCCTGTCTTTGCATCATAATTTACAGTTGTACAAGTAACAGTACTTCCACTATAAGCTACCTCTTTTTCTACGTAACCAGCTTTTCCTGCTTCTCCTACCGTAGCTTTTTGTCCGTCTGCTGATACAGTAACGTCACCACCCATGTAACTTGGGTCTGACATTGCTCCTGTAATTGCTTGTTTAACACCTTCTGCATATCCTTCTACTGATCTTGCCATAGATGACTCTCTTGCATTTTGGATAATTCCCAAAATAATTGGAGATGCGATTAATGCGATAACTGCTAAAATAACGATTACAGCTAGTAATTCTATCAATGTAAATCCTTTCTTATTCATTTTCATGAAATTCACCACCTTACCTTCTATTGATGTCATCATATCACATATTTTAATAAGGTACAATCATTTTTCGATATTTTTTTGTTACTTTACATTTATCTTCCATGTAGCATCTTATTGATACTGTCTGCCAATAAATGACTTAATTCTTCTACTATAAAATCTACTTCCTTAGTTGTTACCATTAGATTATAACCAATAGGAGTCAACACATCATAGATAAGTTCTTTTGTCTCTTCTTCTGTAAGAGTTCCAATCAGTCCTAATAACTTCTCTTTCTCATTATTGGATATAGGAATATCTTCTTCTAAATAGTTTGCTTTCACCATGAGTTTATACTTGGGCATGTTCATATGCTTTTTTGTATAGGCATAATGTTTTTCAATAAAACGAATCGTATCATTGACAATAGTAGCTGCATCTACTACCATGGGAACTCCTATCGCAATCACAGGAATGCCGAATATTTCTTTACTAATTTCTTTGCGACTATTTCCAACCCCACTACCGGGATGAATACCTGTATCCGTCATTTGAATGGTCTTATGAATTCTATGAATAGAAGAACTCGCTAAAGAATCGATAACTAAAATCATAGACGGCTTTAATAATTCGACTACTTTAAAAAGTAAATCACTCGTTTCTATTCCTGTTTTTCCCATAACACTTGGGGTAAATACGGAAACTCTCTGATAATTGGCATCTAAAAGACCTAATTCATAGATATGATTGGTAACGGTAATTTCTTCTATCGTCTTAGGTCCTAATGCATCTGGAGTAGAATTAGCGTTCCCTAGTCCAATAATGAGTACATGTTCCTCTTTTGATTTTAAACGCACTATTTTTTTTAATTCCCTAACCACTTCCTGCATAACCTTTTTTTTATTTGCTTCATCGGTAATATCGCTAAATTCGATCGTAATATATTTTCCAGGTTTCTTTCCAACCGCACTACTACCCTTTCTACTAACAATAACCGTAGTTGTCGTGATATCCTCTTTTTTCTTTTCAGATACCTTTATTCCCTCTATATTGTGATTAGCGGAAACAGATTCAATAGCTAAATCTGTTCGCCATAAATACTTGCTCAAATCTACCTCATGTTTCATCTTATTCACCATTAATATTTTTAACAAAATTGCTTATTTTATTTGCTTTTTTTAGGGAAGTTTGCTAAAATAGGTTTGTATGTGTGACCAGGAGGTGAATTTTATGCCAAATATGAAGAATGCCGAAAAAAGAATTTTAGTAAACGCTAAAAAAGAAGTAACAAATAATAACTACGAAGCTAGCATGAAAACCGCTATTAAAAATGTAGAAAGAGCTGTTGCTAGTAAAGATAAAGAAAAAGCACAAGAAACATTAAAAACAGCTGTAAAAGCAATTGATAAAGCTACTCAAAGTGGAGTTAGTAGTAAAAACAAAAGTGCTAGAAACAAGTCAAGATTAACAAAAAAAGTAAATGAAATGGAGTAATAAACTCCTTTTTTTATGATACAATGGAAATAGGTGATTAGGATTGATAAAGAAATTCATTCAATTATTCCTCATTATTCTATTGGTAGCAACTATCATTTATCATGTAGAAATATCCCAGTTTATAGTCAAAAATTTCATCTATCATAATTATGCAGTCGAAAGTATACAGAATAATTCCTATACACAAAATCATTCTTATCAATTTGTTCAAACAACAGACGATTTTGTAGCAGAAGATTATCATCAATTGTTAAATATTTTTTATACTGTTCTAGATAGTGGAGAAGATTCGTTTTATTTCTTCTGTAGTGAAGACTATGTGGAATGTACCAATGACGTAAAAGAACTCACCCCTGCTGGTATTATGGAAGAAAGTGTATTATCGGATTTAAATAATTTTGTACATCCTTACAATACTTATAAATCTATCTCTGTTACTCCGAATAATTTTGGAAAAGTAAAAATTGTCTTAGAAAAGCAATATACAGAATCACAAATTGCTTTTATTAATGAACAAATCGAAAATATAAAATCGCAAATTGAAAAAGATGGAATGAGCACCCGTGATAAAATTCTCGCCTTTCATAACTATATCATTAATTATGCCAAATATGATAAGGAACGAGCAGATAATATGGATGATCCTAAATTTGCAAATAGTAATACCCATACCGCTTACGGATTGCTAACGGAGAAAAAAGCTTTATGTGGCGGTTATAGTGACCTAATGTCTATCTATTTATACAGTATTAATGTTCCCAATATTCGTATTGCAACAAAAGATCATGTTTGGAATTTAGTTTATTTAGATAACGAGTGGCTACACTTAGATGTTACTTGGGATGATCCAATTGTAGAAACTGGAGAAGATTTACTATTAACTGATTATTTTTTAATTTCTTTCAATAAATTATTAGAAATTGATAATTTAGTTCATAATTTTGATGAGAGTATATATCCAGAAGCAAAATAAAAGAAATTCACTATTCATTTTCGTGAATTTCTTTTATTTTTTGTTCAATTTTTTGTCCATATTCAATAGACTCATCATACACAAAATCTAATTCTGGAATATGTCTAATATCTATTCGTTCTGCCAATTCCTTTCGAATAAATCCTTTCGCATTTTTCAAAGCATCCATAGTTTCTTTTTTGAATTCTTGTTTTAATACTGTTACATAAATTTTACAATAACTTAAATCACTAGAAGTTTTAGCTGCTGTTACTGTCACAAATTGAATATGTTGATTTTTTACTTCATTTGCAAGAATATAACTTACTTCCCGAACAATCGCACTATTAATGCGTTCTAATTTAATACTATTCATAATTTCACCCCGGTAGATATAGTATATCAAAAGAACTCTTTAAAGTAAACGGATAACCAATTTGATTTTTTCTTTATTTTATGATACAGTATAGCGCAATTAAGGGGGATTATTATGGCAAAAAGAAAAATGAAAGTAGACCGCGAGGGCAGTAAAAAATTCAAAAAAGTTATAGGAACTATCAGCAAATGGGCCAAAAGAATTATTATTGTAGGAGCTTGCATTACTATTACACGTATCGCTGGTCATTTTATTTATAATTCATTGACAAATCCGGCAATGCAAAGTGGTGTGTCTCATAACTATGTTAGTTATGTTGAACCATTTACCCATTATACTTTATCCATTGTCGATACAACGGATGAGAATAAACCTTTTGATATGGTTGGAAATGTCGATATGGGATATTTCCTAGTCTTTACAGAATCAGATGGGGATGCACACCTTGTTAGAAGTGTTGACTGGGATCAACAAGTACATGATGCACAAAATGAAAATACGATTTATAGTAGAGAAGATCTCGCTAGTGGAACATTAGTAGAATTAAGAAAAAGTGATCTATTTAATGATATACTAGAAAAGGGAGAATTGGAAAAAAGAATCGGTATCAATGGTATTACCTACAATGTGTCCGTTACTGATGATGATTTAAATAGTCTTTTAGATAGCAATCGTTATACGCAAGAAAAAGAATTACAAAAAGTAAAAGAAAAATAAAAAAATCAGTTCATTCATTGAACTGATTTTTTTTATTCCCTAGCTTTTTCTACCATCTCATAAACTTCAATAATATCTCCTACTTTTAAATCATTGAAGTTAGAAATCGTAAGTCCACACTCTAAGCCTTTTTTTACCTCTTTAACACTATCCTTTTCTCTTTGTAAGGATTGAATAGTTCCATCATAAATTACTTTACTATCACGAACTACCCTAGCCTTTGCTCCTATTTTTACTAAACCATCAGCTACATAAGAACCAGCTATAACTCCTACTTTAGAGAATTTAAATAATTGTCTTACTTCGACCGTTCCTAGTGTTTGCTCTTCATAGATTGGTTCAAGCATACCTTTCATCGCTGCTTCCATTTCTTCTACTGCTTTATAGATAATATCATATAGTCTAATTTCTACTCCTTTATCCTTAGCATATTCACGAATAGAATTATTAGGACGGATATTAAAGCCAACAATAATTGCATTAGAAGCACTAGCAAGGACAATATCACTCTCAGTAATAGCACCTACACTACTACGAATTACTTTTACTCTAACACCATCTACTTCAATTTTTTCAAGGGAATTCTTAACGGCTTCAGCACTTCCATTAACATCGGCTTTAATGATAACATTAATTTCTTTAATACCATCTTGAATTTTAGCGAATATTTCTTCTAAAGAAACGTTATTGGATTTACTCTGTGCTTCTTTTTCTTCTGCTTTTCTTGCTTCTCCAATACTTCTTGCTTGTTTCTCCGTTTCAAATGCCATAAACTTATCTCCAGCTTTTGGAGTAGAATTCAATCCAGTAATCTCAACTGGTTGTGATGGAGAAGCACTAGTAATTTCTTCTCCTTTATCGTTTTTCAATGTCCTAATTTTACCGAAGGTGCTTCCGACAACAATAGGATCTCCTAAACGTAAAGTTCCATTTTGAATTAAAATTGTAACGATAGAACCAACTTGTTTATCCAATTTGGCTTCTACTACTGTACCAATCGCATATCGATTCGGATTCGCTTTATATTCTTCCATTTCTGCTATTAATAAAATATTTTCAAGAAGAGTGTCAATTCCCTCGCCCGTCTTGGCAGAAATTTTTGTAAATATGGTATCTCCACCCCATACATCTGGAGTAAGACCATATTCCGCTAATTCCGTCATAACACGGTCTGGGTTAGCACCTGGTTTATCAATTTTATTGATGGCAACTAAAATAGGAACACCGGCTGCCTTAGCGTGATCAATAGCTTCTTGCGTTTGTGGCATAACACCGTCATCCGCAGCAACAATAATAATTACAATATCCGTAATACTAGCACCACGAGCACGCATTTCCGTGAAAGCAGCATGCCCTGGCGTATCGATAAACGTAATTAATTCGTCCTTATATTTTACTTGATAAGCACTGATTGCTTGCGTAATTCCTCCTGCTTCTCCGAGCGCTACATTGGTTTTACGAATCGTATCAAGGAGAGTGGTCTTTCCATGATCAACATGTCCCATGATAGTGACAACGGGAGGTCTTTTTACTAAATCTTCCTCACGGTCATGAATTTCAAACTCTTCAAATTTTGCTTCATCTTTTTCTTGTTCCCTCTTTAACTCTTTATTATATTCCATAACTAATAAAGAAGCATTATCAAAGTCAATAGAATTATTTACAGTAGCCAAAATGCCAATTGTAAATAATTTTTTTATCAATTCAGCAGCGGTAATACCAAGTTCTTTTGCTAAAACTCCAATCGTCATCCCTTCTTTATAGAGGATAACATTTTTGTCTTCCTGTGGAGCATTACTAATTAGTTTTTCCTTGTTTTTATACATCTCTTTTTTCTTACGAGCTAATTCTTTTTTAGAAGATTTTTGACTTATTGGATTATTTTTTCTCGGTTTGGAATTGGAAACAATATTATCGATTTTGTTTTTTTCCTTTTCAATCAATTCATCTTCTATTTCGTCTATTTCATCGTAGTCTTCATCATTTGTCTCTTGCGCTAATACATTATCTAACTCTGTAATAGCGTCTTCGTCTAGCATATCCTCATCAGTAGTAGCATCGATTCCTAATTCTTTACACTTTTTCAAAATCTCTTCTACACTTTTTTCAACATCCATTGCATACTCGAATACACTCATCATACTACGCACCTTCTTTCTTTCCTAACACATTTTCAATAATTCATCAAACACCTCATCTGGAATACTTACTTCTAAATGTTTTTCTAATATTTTTGTTTTTTTCGCTTGTTCTATTACTTCTTTTGATTTTTTTAGATAAGCCCCTCTACCATTTGCTTTTCCTGTTGCATCAATGATAACCTGCTGGTCTGGAGTTCTCACGATTCTAATTAATTCATTCTTCGGCAATTTTTCATGACTTACTACACAAGTTCTCTCTGGAATTTTCTTCATATTATTCTAAAATGTTAATTCCTGCTTCTTTTACTTGATCAAAAGTCTTTACATCTAATTTATAATGTGTAAGTTTAGAAGCTAGTCTGACATTTGCTCCTTTTTTACCAATTGCTAAAGAAAGATTTTCATTATTGACAACAACAAGAACTTCTTTGTTTTTCTCATCTGTGATAAATACTCTAACATCCTTAGCAGGACTCAAAGCATTTGCAATAAAAGTGGCTGTATCCTTACTATAAGGAATAACATCGATTTTCTCACCATTTAACTCTTTAATAATGGCATTAATTCTAGAACCACGTTCTCCAATACAAGCTCCAACTGGATCTACATTTGGATTTTCTGAATATACAGCAATTTTCGTTCTATTTCCAGCATCCCTTGCCACACTATAAATAAGTACAATTCCCTCATTAATTTCAGGAATTTCTAATTCAAATAATCTTTTAACAAATCCATAGTGTTTCCGAGTTAATAAAATAAGTGCTCCCTTAGAATTAATATCTACTTTGTTAATGTAAGTTTTAATATGGGAACCCATTTTAATAGTCTCCCCTGGGATAATTTCTGATTTAGGAAGTAACCCTTGCGTTTTGCCAAGATTGATAAAATAATTTTTTTCATCTTCCATCTCAACAATACCAGAAATCATCTCATCTGTTCTGTCGCCGAATTCTTGGGCAATATTATTTCTCTCTGCTTCTCTAATCTTTTGCACAATTACTTGTTTTGCTGTTGCCGCTGCCACTCTTCCAAAGTCATGAGGGGTCACTTCTTCTTCTATTGTTTCTCCTACTTGAATACCAGGTACTATCTTCTGAGCATCTTCTAAGGTAATATGAATGCGTTCATCATAGACAAACGGTTCATATTTATCCTCTTCTTCCTCATCAAACTCCATATTTTCTAATTCTTCAAAAGAAGTAATTCCCTCTAATGAATCATCTTCATAATCATTTTCATCTAGGGATACCCTATGTTCTTTATCAAGTACCACAGTACGATAAGAATATACTTTAATATCACCTACTGCTCTATCGATTTCTACTCTTACATTGGATAAAGAATGATAATTTTTTTTGTAAGCACTAGTAAGAGCAAGTTCCATGGCATCGAAAATATAATCTTCTGAAATATCTTTTTCTTTTACTAAAGCATCTAATGCCTTCTTAAATTCTTTATTATCCATCTTATTCACATCCTTTCTCTTTAGAACATACGTCTAAAATATAACTTTCATTAATAAAATCTTCCTCATCTAATAATGGATTGATAATTTTACTTACTACTACACAATCATCTACTTCAATATTTCCTGGCTTATCAATGACTACTCTTAAAAATTGATTACCATCTTCTTTCACATAAAGAACTTGATCAATTCTATAACCAGCTTCTTCTACTGGCTTGGTAATCAAATCTTCTACCCTACTTACTATGTCCATAAATCCTCCCAAACAAATAGTAAAGAGTGGGGTTACCCACTCTCTTCGCAGAACTAGTACTAGTATAGCACATTTTTTGGAAAATGCCTACTTTTTTATTATTTTTTTATCTTTTTTTGATATAATGTTAATGTCGAGGTGAAGTTATGAAACACTTAAAAAATTTTGGTTTAGGATTGCTCGCTGTTTTAATTTATTTCATTGGCAGTGCTTTAGAATCTTGGCCACTAGATTTATTACATATTCATTATGAGAATTGGCCAGAAGTCGCCATCACTACTTATAGTTTAATTTATGAGATTATTTTAATCGGTATCGTCATTTTCATATTTAGAAAAGAAATGAAAGAAAACTTTATAGATTATAAAAATCATGCTAACGATTATCTTACAAAGTATATTAAATATTGGTTCTTAACGATGGGACTTATGTGCATTAGTAACTTAATCATTCAAATATTCTTTACAAGTGAGATTGCGGGTAATGAGCAAGCGGTTCGGACATTACTAGATAATTACCCGATTTATACTTTTATCGCTAGTGTTGTTTTAGCACCTTTATTAGAAGAGTTGATATTCCGCTTTTCTATTCGTAAAATGTGTTTTGGCGTTTCATGGCTATTTATTATCTTATCAGGATTAATATTTGGTGGTATGCATATTATTGGAAATGCAACTTCATGGGTAGATTGGTTATATATTATTCCTTACGGTATTCCCGGTTGTGTATTTGCTTATACGTTAGTAAAATCTAATAACATTTTTGTTCCCATTACTTTACATACTATCCATAACGGTATCCTAGTATCCTTACAAATCTTACTTAGTTTATTAGCATAAAGAAAAATTATGAACATGCTTGTCCATAATTTTTTTTATTGCTCTACTCTTTTTTTGACCGCTAATATCGTATTTGTAAAATTTTCAAAATCTACATCGAACCATTCTACTGGTAATTGATGATGAAACCATGTATATTGTCTTTTAGCATAATGCCTACTATTTTTTTGAATTAGCTCAATGGCCTCTTCTTTCGTAATCGTACCATCAAAATATAAAAATAGTTCTTTATAACAGATAGGAGTCATAACAGCCTTACTACGGCAACGAGAATCATAAAACTTTCTTGCTTCTTCTAATAAGCCATCTTCTAACATTTTATACACACGATTGTTAATACGTGTATATAAATTTTCACGTGAGGTTGTAAGTCCTATAAAAATAGCGGGATATAAAAGTTTCTCTGTTTTCTCGTCACTTTGGGGTTTTCCACGATTATAGTAATAGGTAAGTGCACGTTCTATTCTCTTACGATTATGGGGATGAATAGAAGTATTTTTGTCTATTTGCAATAACTCTTCATATAATTCTTCATCTTTCTTATTCTCAAAAGAATAAGATTTCTCCTCTTTTTCAAAGTGATAATCATACAAAGCGGCTTTTATATAAAGGCCTGTTCCCCCCACCAAAATAGGCGTTTTTCCTCTACCTAGAATATCTTCTATACAAGCTCTAGCATCCCTTTGATAATCATAAACGGTATAATCTTCTTCCACATCTCTGATATCGAAAAGGTGGTGAGGAACATTTTCTTTTTCTTCCTCTGTTACTTTAGCTGTTCCAATATTCATATCACGATAGACTTGCGTACTATCTGCATTAATAATTTCTCCATCTAAGAAATGGGCAAGTTCTACACTCAGTTTGGTTTTACCAACTGCTGTTGGACCACAAATAACAATTACTTTATTCATATTAATCCGTCGCTAAATTGTCAAAATATCCTTGAATATAGACAACAGGAGTTCCCTTATCGCCACTACCACTCGTTAAATCACAAAGAGAACCTACTAAATCGGTAATTCTTCTTGGCGTTGTTCCTTGTGATAACATGCTTCCTTTTAAGTTACTATCTTTTTCACGGATTTCTTCTTTAATAGCTTCCTTTAATTCCTCACCACGAAGATTAGCAAATTTATTATCAGATATATATTTTAATTTAATTTCATTTGGGGTTCCCTCTAACCCACTCGTGTAAGCAGGAGATACCACAGGATCTGCTAATTCCCAAATGTGACCTACAGGATCTTTAAAAGCACCATCCCCATAAACCATTACTTCTATTTCTTTACCAGTACGTTCTCTTAATTGGTTTTGAATATTGTGTACTAAAACATCTCCACTCTTCGGAAATAACTTTAATCTTTCCTCTGTTGATTTATTAGAACCTAAAAGTCCATAAGTAGGATTAAAACCACTATTTCCAATTGGCTTATTCATCACTTCATAAAGGCCATATACATGAGCGCCTTCTTGTTCTAGTAATTTTTTAGTCTTTTCTCTCGTATGAATATCACAATTTAGAACATGATTCGTGTACTTTAAAATAGTTTTTGCTTGATTAGAGAAAACAAACTCTACTTCACAGTTTTCGCTATGAATTAAATCTCTATAAAACTCAACCATATTAATTCCTGTAAAAGGATGCTTAAAATCACCAAAATATTGTATATATTCTGATTCTGTAAAAGTATCTCCTAAGTTATAAGGGCTTGCCTCTAGGCGTCCCTCATCTAAAATGGCATTTCCGACTTCATCCGCTGGAAAACTAAGTAACATCGTAATCTTATTCATACCACGAGCAATTCCCTTTAGAATCATAGAAAAACGATTTCTACTTAAAATAGGAAAAACAATTCCTACTTCTTTTTCTGGAAATTTATTCGTAATATCCGTTGCGATATCATCTACCGTAACATAATTTCCCTCAGAAATTCCTACTACTGCCTCTGTAATCGCAACAATATCTCGATCCTTAAAAGTAAATGGTTCAGATTCGGAAGCAGCGATTAAAGAATCAACCACAATAGTTGCCAAATCATCATTTTCCTTAATAATAGGGGTCCTAATTCCCCTTACTACGGTTCCAACATTTCGCATATATAATTCCTCCTTCTTATAAGTTTCGTAATTCTTTTATATAATTTTTTTGTAATACTTTTTGAGATTCTGAACTAAGCTTCATAATGGATTCATCCACTACTTCTAAATCCAAATATCTCAATATATCTAAAAATTCCATCTCTTGACAATAATCATTTAATTCTATAAATTCCTGTAACCGTTGTGGACACTCTAAGATGCGCTGATGCATATGGGAAGCTAATACCCCACCAACAACATATCGTGGTAGCATCCATATTTGCAATTCTTCCTCCTTGTCAATCCAATTTAAATCATCTAAAGCTGCTTCTCTCGCTTCATCAGTCATTTGATCTAACATATGAAATAGTACAGTATCATCGATATAACCAAATTCTTGATAAAATTCTAATAATTGTATTTCAAATTGAAGAGTAAGGGCATACGTTCGTAAAGCATAGTAAGTGTCCCTTTTATTCTTTCGATATTCTGGGTAGGAACGAGCACGTATTTGCATATCATCTTGCTGCAAACTCTCTGCTAAAATGGATAAACATTCTGTCATTAAGTGCCATGATTCCGTTGCCTGATTAGGATGACAATTCCAACTATGCATACACTCATGAGAAAATGTATAGGCATCTTCAATGGTGCCTGTTTCGTAAAATTCAATAGTATTGCCCTCGGAAGAACCAATCATATGAGATAGTCCAGTTGCACCATTTTCATCTCTATCGTAAAAATGAATACACCCACTCATTAGTTTCTCTTCTAAATACTCTCCATATCTCGGATCTAATCGCCCTAAAAAATCTCGTGCTAATACATAGCAAGCATTAATTCTTGTCCTCGTACGATAGATTTGCGCTTCCAAATGAATTTTCGGTCTTACAATGATTTCTGATAGAGAACTTAAAAAACTATAATCCACCTCTTGATATTTTCCATCTTCATGAAAGTATTGATACAACAAAGAATTTAATAATTCTATCATTTACAAATAAACATACTATCACCAAAAGAGAAAAAGCGATATTTTCTTTCTATTGCTTCCTGATAAGCATGCATGATATTTTCTTTTCCTGCTAAAGCACTGACTAACATCAACAAAGTAGATTTTGGTAAATGAAAATTCGTTATTAAGGCATCGATGGCTTCAAAATTATAACCTGGATAGATAAAGATATCTGTCCATCCACTACATTCCTTAAATGTTCCATAGGTTTTCATAATCGTTTCTAGCGTTCTAGTCGAAGTTGTTCCTACACTAATGATTCGTCTTCCCTCCCCTTTTGCTTTATTTAAAATGTCTGCTGCCTCTTGACTCATCATATAAAACTCACTATGCATTTTATGTTTTGTAACATCCTCTACATTGACTGGTCGAAATGTTCCTAATCCAACATGTAGGGTAACATAAACAATTTCAACCCCCTTTTCCTTTACTTTAGATAATAAATCTTTAGTAAAGTGAAAACCAGCAGTTGGGGCAGCTGCACTTCCAACATTTTTCGCATAAACAGTTTGATAACGACTTTTATCTTTCAATTTTTCATGAATATAAGGAGGAAGTGGCATCTCTCCTAATTCCTCTAATATCTCATAAAAAATACCATCATAATCAAAATGAAAAGTACGAATTCCCTCTTCCCCCGAAGAAGTACATGTCGCTTTCAACTTAGGAGAAAAGGTAACCACATCCCCCACATGCACACGTTTAGCAGGTTTTACCAAGCATTCCCATTCATCTTTTTCCTTTTCCTTCAACATCAAAATTTCAATACTAGCTTCGGTTATTTCCTTCACTCCGTAAAGTCGGGCTGGCATAACTTTCGTATCATTTAGAACTAATATGTCACCCTTTTGTAAATAATTTAAAATATCTGTAAAGTGCTTATGTTCTAAATTTCCAGTATCTTTATGAAGAATTAAAAGTTTGGATTCATCTCTTTTTAAAAGAGGTGTCTGAGCAATTAATTCTTCTGGTAAATCAAAGTCAAAATCTTCTGTTTTCATACATCACCATTTTCTAATTGATTGCGCACTATAATGTGAACTTTTTAAAAATTTTTCTATCTCTTGATTAACTTGATTACTTTTATCACTTCTAAATATATCATGCGTGGTATCTGTTAAGTAAACTAACCATTTGTTTGCTTTTACATTATCATAGACAAATTCAGAACTAGTCTTCGGAACAATTTCATCTTTCAATCCTTGAAAAATTAAAGTGGGAACGGTTATGCAAGATGGATTTTCTTGGGACTCTTCTACGATTTTCGTAAATTCCATGAACATCGGAACAGAGACTTTCAACATCCTAGAGATAATTTCTTTCGCATGATAAGTTTTTATAATAGAAACACCATTTTTAACAATGGAATCTACTTTATCTTTGAATTCTGGGTCTTGATCTAAAAATTGAAAAGCAGGGGCTGCTAACACTATTTTTTTTACCTCTTTATACTTCATAGCTGCATAAGTAGCAAGAATTCCCCCCATACTATGCCCAATTACGTAGATGGTACGATATCCTTTTTGAATTAGCATCTCTATATGTTGTTCTGTAGAATCAATCCAATCCTGATAATGAATATCATGTGTTAAATTTCTTTCATGACCTGGTAATGTAAAATTATATACATCTAAATTCCAATTACTATTGAGTTGAAAGAATAACTCTTCTTCATCGTAAACACCACCAGCAAAACCATGGATAATTAAAACTGCTTTTCTAAAAATCATATTTTCTTTCTCCCTACTGCTTCATATAAATATACTCTTGTCTCTATCCCTTTAGAAGAATTTTCAAGAATATCCCTATCAGGAATGACCGTATCTTTTTCTACTAATAAAATAATCGTAGAACCTCCAAATTCAAAATATCCTTTTTCTTCGCCACGGGAAAAGGATTCTTTTTCATGATTGGAAATTTTACCAACGAGAAGAGCCCCTACTTCCATTTGTACAACCGTTTTAAAATGAGAAGTTTGTAATACTTGATACTCTCTCGTATTCTCACTAAAAACTTTATATTTTTTAAACGCTAACGGTTGAACCGTGTGAAAAATACCAGGAATTTTCATAGAACGTTCTACTTTACCATCATCAATATAGGAATAGCGATGATAGTCATCTACACATAAACGAAAGATAAAACAATATCCACCTTGGTACTTTCTAGCAAGTTCATCATCTCGTAGTAATTCATTTACCGTATAGCAACTATTTTTAATCTCAAAAGCACTATCACGAGTAATAGGATAAACCATTACTCTAGCATCTGCTGGCGATAAAAACAAATCGGTATCTTCCGGTAAAATTCTTCTTTCTTTTTTGATAGTTCTAGTAAAGAACTGATTAAAACTGTGATAAGTTTCTTCTATATACTTACTCATATCTATGTGATTCTTATCAATAAATTTGGAAATTCGTCTTTTAGAAAAAGCACTATTCATGTATGTTCCAACTATTTGAGAGACAAATGGTCTTGTTAAAATTTTTAAAATCATTCTTCCAAAAAGATGTTGGTACAAAAAGAGAAGAGCTTTATTTTCTTCTTCTTGATAATAACTCTTTGTATTCCGCTCGAATACCATTATTTCACCTTTAACCAAATAAGAATGATAGACATAATAATAGCAAGTAATGTACAGGTTGCATACCACCAATTTTTCTTTGGTTTTAAAATTTTAAAATTATATATAAATAGAAAAGCAATGATGAAAAATACTCCCAAATAGATACTTACAAAAATATCTTTAGGAAGAACGTATCGTAACAAATAGATGGCAGGAAAAATCATCGCAGTAGTGGTTACCGGTAATCCCGAATAATACTTTACTGGTCCATTTTCACTTTGTGCACTAAGATTAAAAAATGCCAAACGACTGATACCCGCAATGGTAAATAAACAAACGGAAAGAATGGCTACAACTGGTTGTAAAGAAACATCAAAATAAGCACTCACACCATATAAAATAATAATTGGAAAAGCAATAAAAGAAATCATATCTGTCAAAGAATCAATTTGAATTCCATACTCAATATCTTCTTCTGTTCTATTTTTACACATTCTAGCTACTTTACCATCAAACATATCACATATACCAGATATCATTAGGCAAATAATAGCTCCTGTTATTTTAGGAGTATCGAATCCAAATACCAAATATATTCCAATCATGGTTGAAAGTACACCTAAATAGGTAACGATAACAGATCTATTATACTTTCCAATAAACATATCAAAACCTCAATTTCTAACATTAAAATTATACCATAATCGACAAAAAAAACCAAGGAGTTTCCCCTCACTTAGTTTCTTTCTCTAAAAAAGGAATTCCAAGATGATCATAAGCCTTCTTGGTAACCATTCTACCACGAGAAGTTCGTTTTAACAAACCAGTCTGTAATAAGTACGGCTCATATACATCTTCAATCGTTGTTTGTTCTTCTCCAATAGAGGAAGCAATCGCTTCAATACCAACTGGTCCCCCATTAAATTTTTCAATGATTGATTTTAATAAGTGATAATCCGTCTCATCTAATCCTAAGCCATCTACTTTTAATTTATCAAGGGCTAATTTGGTAATTTCTAAATCGATCACACCATTTCCCATTACTAACGCATAATCCCTTACCCGTTTAAATAAACGGTTCACAATTCTTGGCGTACCTCGACTACGTTTCGCAAGTTCATGAGCAGCATCATCGTCAATTGTAACGCCTAATACTCTCCCTGTCCTTTTCGCAATTTGCTCTAATTCCTCTACTGTATAATAATTTAGTTTATTAATAATACCAAAGCGATCTCTTAAAGGTCCTGTTAAATCCCCTGCTCTTGTAGTTGCCCCTACTAAAGTAAAAGGAGGTAAATCAATTCGAATATTACGACTACTAGAATCACTTCCAACAATAATATCTAGAGTAAAATCTTCCATAGCTGAATATAGTATCTCTTCTATGAACCTAGGAATACGATGAATTTCATCAATAAATAAAACATCTCCTGGCTCTAAACTAGATAAAATAGCCGCTAAATCGCCACTTTTTTCAATGGATGGTCCACTGGTTGTTTTGATATTACTTCCTAATTCATGCGCGATAATGTATGCTAAAGTTGTTTTTCCTAATCCAGGAGGTCCGTATAATAACACATGGTCCAAAGGCTCCTCCCGAAGACGAGCCGCTTTAATAAAAATCTCTAGATTTTCTTTGACTTCTTTTTGACCTACATATTCCCCTAACTCTTCTGGTCTAATATTCATCTCATTTTGATCTTCCGATAACTTTTCACCATTTAGTATTCTTTTCTCCATGATGCCTCCTTACTTTAATAATAACTTTAATGACTCTTTAATTTGTTCCTCAATCGTTAACTCACTATGAATATGCGGAAGAATTTTCTTAATATCTCCATTCTTATATCCCAAACCTTCTAAAACTTCTACTAACTCTTCAAAATTACGTTCTGATGAAGAAGCTTCGACTGGTCCTAATTTTCCTTTTAAATCCAAAATAATCTGTCTAGCAACCTTATCCCCAATTTTAGGAAATTTTTTCAAATACAAAATATTTTCTCTTTCAATCGCATCCATAATACCATCAATGGAACCACTTGCAAGCATAGGAAGAGCCATCTTACATCCCAATCCTTTGACACCGATTAATTTTAGAAATAATTGTTTTTCTTCTAGTGTATGAAAGCCATATAGACTAAGTTCATCTTCCCTCACTTGTTCATAGACATATACTTTTGTCTCTTGATTTAAATTAAAAGAATAAGGGTTAGCAACATAGATTAAATATCCCACTTGCGATGCCTCTACTACGATATACGTACTTTCAATATCTGTTACCATTCCTTTTATATATTCGTACATATCATCACCATTATCATTATAACACAAACAAATGTATACGAGCAATAAAAAAGAGTATTTTATTTTTTAAAAAATACTCTAATAATTAAGAATAAGAAATACATCATCAGTAATACAAATGCCCAAGCAACAATCGTATAAAGAATACCATCCATATACTTATCGGCTACTCCTAATAAACTATTAGGAAATTTCCCTAGAAAATTCGTGATCTCATTACTACCTAAATTTTGAGAGATAAAAGCAAATATCCGTAACGCTAAATCTAGAGAAGCAATCCCATAGGCAGCCTTTTCTAATTTTCTTCGATAACAAGCCCAACAAATAATTACTACTACCAAAAATAATATTACAAATGCATCCATTCTATCACTACCTTACTAAACAAAATTATATCATAAATTTTACTTTATAGACAATGTTCGTTTTTTTCTTCTCTTAATTATCTTTATAGCATCACTTTTGACGTTTCACTTGTTTTTTCGCCAACTTCATATTATTACCGATTGCTTGAATAGCAGAATGACAATACTCACATACATTTTTGCCATTTAATTGTGCACCACAATGTGGACAAATATCCTTTGCTTTCTCATCATAGACAAAAGTAAGTTTATAAGTCATCTGTACTTTACGCATTTTTGTACCACGTACCACTTTATTCTCAGCATTTACAATATAATCATAAAAATGAATTTCCATTTCGGTCGTTAAAATGGTCGTATCCCCATCCAACGTTTTCGAAAGAATGCGGCGATCTTGAAGGAAAAAATCACTCATGATATTCTTTTGCCCTTTTATTTCTAAAGTCTTCAGTTGATTAGAATACATATTATATAAATCATCTGTTACCAATGTTCTTAATTTTTCATAATCAAAATTCATCCAGGCATTTTGAACATCTATGAAAATAGCATAACCAAGTTCTAGTAGTTTCCTATCTTCATCCGTTAGAGATTTCTCGTATTTTTCTCTTTCTGCTGTTTTCCTCTTTTTCGCACGTTTTGCTTGACCATGATCAATAGCAAGTACAATCGCAATGAAAACCCCCATCACTAAAATTTGATAGAAAAGAACACAAACGAAGAGATCTACCATTATCATCAAGAATATAAAGGATAAAATACCTTTTTTTTGTTTCTCTTTTATCATCTTATAAACCAAATAGCCAGTTAAAATAAGCATCGCTACATTGATTACAACTACGACTTCAAAACTCGGTAGAACAAGTTCTCCCCCTCCTCCATCGCTACTAGAGCCTGAGTCAAAACTAGAAGAGCCTCCTCCACCACTATCATAACTAGTATCGAATCCAGAGTCCGTTTTTAAAAGCATAGGATTTATTTCATATTGAGAGAAAATCAGCATCAAACAAATAAATAATCCCGAAAGTAATAAATAAATATTTTTCTTCATACTATCAATTCTCACTCCATGAAATTAAAATCCAATCATACTCTTCTTTTGGCATTTGTTGCTTACAATATTCACATACCCCTGTTTTATTGTAATCAATAGAAGCTCCACAATATGGACATTTCGCGGCTATTCCTAATTCTTTGTGATTCCTTTTTTCTTCAAATGTTAAAAAATTAGTTTTTTCAATGCGCTGTGTATTGTCTCCGGACTTTAATTTTTTCGTAGTAGCATCTATTTTATAATCCATATAACGAGATTTTAAAATTACGTCAATACGGTAACAATCTTCCCTAATATCCACATGTCTAATTTGAGTACTTCGAACATTTAACTCATCAAACATTTGAATTTCATTATTCCTCTTTAATTCCTCAATACGATTTTCTACTTCTTTTCTCACATTACTACCTAAGGATGCAGATACCCTATCAAGTTCTCGAAACATAATCGAATTTAACATCAATATAAAAATATTATCTACTTTCGATTGAAAAATACTTTCGTTAAAATCTGGCTCTAATTTTTTTAATTCATCAAACATGATGCTTCCTCCTATTCTACTATTTTCAACCTTTTAGTCATTCTAAGATGATTACGCATGCCCTGTAAATTGGTATTACAGTAAGGACAGTCGTTATCTTCACTCGTTAAAGTGGCTCCACAATTTGGACAAATATCTGGATTGCTTTTTCGATAACTAAAACTTAAAAGAGCTTCTTCTGAAAATCTTTTATTTCTAAATCTAACTTGATTACTAATTTTCTTTCTTTTACCATCTGTTATTATATACTTATCATACTCTACGCTTATATATACTTGAAAGGAAACTATATTCTCATCTTCTTTATATTTCGTAAGATAGAGTTGTTGTACATCAAAATTAGCACATTCTAAAGATTGCCCTTTTAGTTTCATAATATCTAATTGATTTTTATAAGTTTGAAATAAATCTGATCCCACTAGTGCCTCAATCTTATCATAATCAAAATTCATGAGTGCGACATGGATATCATAAAAATTTTGATAGGCATCCTTCAATAGTTTATCAATATCTACTCCCTGTAGTGTATCTGTATCTAACCTGGAAACGCGATAAAAAGACGTACTCAAATTACTCTTCAAATAAATGATTAATAGTCCAGGCAAAAAAAGGAAAGAGAATACGACAACAACAATCGCCACTGCGTACTCTTTATTCGATATATTAAAAAGATATACCATAGCAACTATCCATATTAAACAATAAATAATAATAGGTAACCAACGTTTTAAATTCTTAGAATTATTTTTCATAAGCCCACTCCTATTATCTCCATTATATCAAAAAAGAGAAAACATTACTTGTTTTCTCTTAAAAAAAATCCATTTTCATCAACATCAATCACTATTTCTGATTGAAATTTGATATTATCCATAATAAGATTACTAGCAATCAAAGTTTCTAAATGACGAGAGATAAATCTTTTGATAGGACGTGCTCCATATTCAGGATTAAAAGATTCCTCGATAATATATTCTTTTGCTTTTGGGGTAAGTGTTAAAGTAATCTTCTTATCATCCAAACGTCTTTCAATCTCCTGAATAATTTTATCTACAATCTCAGATACAATCTCTTTTGTTAGCGATTTAAAGACAATTACTTCATCAATACGATTGATAAATTCTGGTCTAAAGTTTTTCTTTAGTTCTTGTAAAACCATCTCTTCACTATTTTGTTCCCCATTTAGAATATATTCACTACCAATATTAGAAGTCATAATGATAATGGTATTTTTAAAGTCTACCGTTCTACCTTGTGAATCCGTAATACGACCATCATCTAAAATTTGAAGAAGAATGTTAAAGACGTCTCTATGAGCTTTTTCAATCTCATCAAATAAAACAATACTATAAGGATTTCTCCTAACTGCCTCTGTCAACTGTCCTCCCTCATCATATCCAACATATCCTGGAGGAGCTCCTACTAATCTTGCGACACTATGAGATTCCATATATTCACTCATATCAATACGAACCATGTGTCTTTCATCATCAAATAACTCCTCTGCTAAAGAACGAGCAACCTCTGTTTTGCCAACACCAGTTGGTCCTAAAAACATGAAAGAACCAATAGGTCTATTTGGATCTTTAATTCCCGCTCTAGAACGCATAATCGCTTCACTAACTAATTTTAATGCTTCATCTTGACCTTTCACTCTTCGCTTTAAGTTCTCCTCTAAATTGAGAAGTTTTTCTCTTTCTCCTCCTACTAATTTAGAAACAGGAACATTGGTCCATTTTGATACCACACGAGCGATATCTTCTTCCGTTACTTCATCACTTAAAATTTGTGAAGTAGTACTATTTCGCAAATCTTCTAATTCTTTGGTGAGAGTTGGAATTACACCATGTTTTAAACGAGCTGCTACTTCTAAGTTGTAATCTCTTTCTGCTTCTTCTAATTCAAAAGTTTTCTTTTCAATTTCCTCTTTTTTCGTGTTAATTTTAGAGAGAATAGACTTTTCCTCTTCCCATTGATGACGAAGATTATTTTCTTCTTCTTTCATCGTTTTTAATTTATTTTGAATCTCTTCTACTCTCTTTTTGGATAGTTCATCTTTCTCTTTCTTCAATGCTTGTAATTCTATTTCTAAACGCATAATCTCACGTGTTAAAGTATCTAGTTCTGTTGGAACAGAGTCCATTTGAACTTTAATCGTAGAACAAGCTTCATCTACTAAATCAATCGCTTTATCAGGAAGAAAACGATCAGTAATATAACGATCTGATAAAGTAGCTGCTGCGACTAAAGCTTTATCTTTAATATTGACACTATGGAATACTTCAAAACGAGATTTCAACCCTCGCAATATCGTAATAGTATCTAATACATTTGGTTCTGATACTTTTACTTTTTGAAATCTTCTTTCTAAGGCACCATCTTTTTCGATATATTTACGATATTCATTTAATGTCGTAGCACCTATCACATGAATTTCGCCACGAGCAAGCATAGGCTTTAGCATATTGCCAGCATCCATTGCTCCTTCTGCTCCTGCTCCAACAATCATATGAATCTCATCAATAAACATGATAATATCTCCATCTGATTTTTGAATTTCTTTCAAGACAGCTTTCAGACGGTCTTCAAACTCTCCTCTATATTTGGCACCTGCTATTAAAGCACCTAAATCTAATTCCCAAATTTTTTTGCCTTTTAAGCTGGTTGGAACATCACCTTTTACTATTCTTTGAGCAAGTCCTTCGACAATAGCTGTTTTTCCAACACCCGGTTCTCCTATTAACACCGGATTATTTTTAGTTTTTCTAGATAAAATACGGGTGATACTGCGGACTTCTTCATCACGTCCAATAACAGGATCTACTTTGCCATCTTTGACAGCCTGAGTAATATCTCTACCATATTTTTCTAAGACATTTTCTAAACTCTCTTCATAAGGATTTTGCATATTCATAACTTCCCCCTCTTTTCTAGAATGTTCCCATTCGTCTATCATTATACTCTCTTTTTAGCACTTGTCAAGTACGAGTGCTAAAAAATTAATTATTTTATCTTACAATAATATTCCTATTTTATGCAATTTATTATTATTCATGAAGAAAAAAAGAATGATTTCTCATTCTTATTTTAAAGCATCTAATAGTTCACTTTTCTTCATAGAAACATATCCTTCAATACCAGCTTCTTTAGCCATCTCTTTTAACTCAGCAACTGTTTTCTTAGATAAATCTGTTTCTACTTTTTCTACTGGAGCTGTTTTTACTTCTGCTTTTGCCGTTGTCTTTCCAGCTAAACCATCTTTTGCAACATTTACTAATTGTGTAAATGCCTTCTCATCATGAATTGCAATTTCACTTAGCATTTTTCTATTAATTTCAACACCAGCTTTATTTAATCCATCAATGAATTTAGAATAGCTAATATCATTCATACGACAAGCTGCATTAATACGAGTAATCCATAATTTTCTCATATTTCTCTTTGTTTGTCTTCTATCTCTATAAGCATACTTTAAAGAGTGCATTACTTGTTCTTTTGCAGTTTTATATAATTTATGCTTACTACCAAAGTAACCTTTAGCTAATTTTAAAACTTTTTTTCTTCTTGCAGTGTGGATAGTTCCACCTTTTACTCTTGCCATTTTTAATCCTCCTTCTGTTTATTAGAATTGAACATTCTTTAATCTTTT
>CANRDU010000016.1 GCA_947629445.1 uncultured Bacilli bacterium | reverse complement strand
TGTATCAAACTTATGTCTTTTTATAAAATAAAACAGTGTCAGTGATTTTTCTCACCAACACTATTTATAATACAACCGTTTCTTGCATAAAGGAACGGTTTTTTTATGTGAGTAAGTAGGAATTAAATATGCAAAATAAGAAGTTATCTAGCAAATGTCAAATGGTAATATTTTAAAAAATTCCATATTATAATAATTTAGATTATGGTATAATTACTCTAGAATAGAGGTGGTTTGATGAGAGGCGGAACTTTGGATCATACTTGTCCGAATTGTGATGCTCCATTGAAATTTAATCCCCACGGTCAAAATTGGATTTGTGAATATTGTAAGGGATCTTTTACTAAAGAACAAATAGAAGCAGCAGAAACGAAGAAGGGACATGTTTTAGAAGAGACAACAGAACCAGTAAAGATGACTCAAAATGCGGAAGGAATGGATGTTTATTCTTGTCCAAACTGTGGAGCTCAGATTGTCGCTGATGAAAATACAACTGCTACTTTTTGTGTGTATTGTAAAAGTACAGCTATTTTAAAAAATAAATTAATTGGTGAATTTAATCCTGTTTTTGTTATTCCTTTTCATAAGACAAAAGAGGATGCTATAGAAGCATTTAAATCGATTGGAAAAGGAAGACCTTTTATGCCAAAAGAATTTAGCGATAAAAGGAACATTGATGAAATGAAGGGAGTTTATATTCCCTTTTGGCTATACGATTATCATGTGAATGGATCGATAGAGGCAGAAGGTAGAAGGGTAAGTACATGGCGTTCTGGAGATTATGTATATACAAAAACAGATACTTATCATGTATATCGTGATGCACAGATGGATTATCACCGTATACCTGTCGATGGTTCTACTCATTTTAATGACGATATGATGAATTCCATTGAGCCATTTGATTATCAAGGATTAGTTGATTTTAGCCATTCTTACTTATCAGGATTTTTAGCAGAGAAATATGATGTTAGTAGTGAAGATGCGAAAAAAGATGCCGAGACAAGAGCTAGAAATTCTACCACCAATACACTTCGGGATACTATTGTAGGATACAATGGGGTAGATATTCGTAATGAGAATCATCAAATTCAACCTGTAAAAGATGATTATGTACTTCTCCCAGTATGGATGTTAAACATTAAATATAAAGGAAAGTTGTATATGTTTGCGATGAATGGACAAACAGGAAAAATGATTGGGGATATCCCGGTAGATAAAAATAAAGTGATTCGTTATTGGATTTTCTTATTTATTGCGATATTTCTTATTTCTCTTTTGATTTGGTGGATAGGAGGAATACTATGAAAAAGAAACTCTTGTTATTTTTCACTTTTTCCTTTTTCTTCCTTTTACCAAATGTGTTTGCTGTAGATACTTCTTTAAAAATCTATGATGATGCGGATTTATTGACAGATAGCGAAGAAGTTATGTTGAAGAGTCAAATTGACCAATATATTAAAGATTATAATATGGATATGGTTCTTATGACCACCTTAATTAATCCTTATGGCTCTACAGAAGAACTTGCAACTAGGTTTTATAGTGATAATGGTTTTGGAATGAATGAGCATCAAGATGGTATTTTATTTGTCATTGATAGGCATCTTAATGCCGATGATGCGTATATTTTAACAACAGGAGAAGCTATGCGTGTTTATACGGATAGTAGAATCGATGCTATTTTAGATGATATATCTGATGCAAAATATAACAATGAGGGCTATTACGGAATGTTTTCTGCTTTCATTGAAAGTTCTAGTGATTTTGCCTATGATGGTGTTCCAGACATTAATAAAAATACTTACATTGACAGTAATGGGGAAATGAAATATAAAAGAACTGTTCCATGGTTTTTAATGATTGTTCTTTCTCTTACCATTTCTAGTGTTATTGTCTTTGTGTTAGTAAAAAGAAATAAAATGATTCAAAAAGCAACAACTGCTAAGGCTTATCTTGATCAAAATTCTATCCAATATAGTAGAAAAGAAGATCACTTTGCTTACACGCATACTACTTCTGCATATGTCCCAAGAAATACGGGAGGAAGTTCTGGTGGCGGAAGTCATCATGTCGGTGGAACTACTAGTCATGGAGGTCATGGTGGCGGAGGAAGAAGACTATAATATAAAAAAGATTTTAGATATTTCTAAAATCTTTTTTGATTGGTCCTTTGGTTAATTCGTCTTCTAATAAAGAATTTCCTTTTATCAAACTAAGAATTTTGGTAATTCTAAGGTCTAAATCTAATTCATGATTTTTGTTATTACTATAATTCGTAATGATAGGAATAGAGATATCTTTTTTGATAGCATTTAAATATTTTCGACCTTTCTCACTAAATCCTAATATGCGAAGGTAATAGACATCTTGTAATCTTTGATTTTCTTCTTTGGTAAAAGAAAATAATATGTGACTACACATTCTCATTAGTCGATTATAAGTATAATATTTGGTTTTTGTTTGATTAATAAATTCTTCTAGTGTTTGTGAAGATTCTATTTTTTTCTGTAAGCGATTTATAATCCTTTCGTCTACTGTTTCATATTGATTCAGATTAGCATCTGATAGAATTTTATAACGAATATATGGAAAAAAGTCTTCTAAAGAATGATACTCTTTTAAATAAGGAAGAACAAAAGCAGGTACTTGATTTTCGATATTTTCCTTATTTTTTAAATGCATACGAATACTACTTGCACTACTAATATTACCACTAAAGGAAGTACTGTGATACTCATTCGTTCTGGGAATGGTTATAGGAGTAATCGGGTAATGATTTTTTAAAATTTCTTTTACGTAACCGAGTCCTAACAAATCATTTGGTTGATGGATGGAAATACCGGTAGTATCGAATAGTGCTTTTGATAAACTGGTAGGGTAGTTTTCCTTCTGATTGAAATAGTATTGTAATCGCTCCTGATATTCTGAAGAGTAAATGGTCGCATTGGCACATTTGATAAATGGTTCGATAGAACCTATTTCTGAGCCAAAAACGATGGCATCTACCTTTAAATAAGACAGTAATTTCATAGCGCCTTTGCAAAATATATCAGCCGATTGACTAGCATATAAATAGGGGAGTTCTACTACTAAATCAACTCCATAGTGTAGAGCGATTTCTGCTTTTTCCCATTTTGTTAAGATGCTGATATCCCCCCGTTGGGTAACGTTACCCGAAACAACGAGGATGATGGTAGATTCTTTAAACATTTCTTTTACTTTTTGTAAATGATAAAGATGCCCATTATGAAAGGGATTGTATTCACATATAAGACCAACTGATTTCATAAAATCACCTACCTTATCATACCATATTTTTCTTGCATTTTTCATAAAATTTCTGTATAATGTTTTCGTTAGGCGGTGAGATATGACTATTGATTTAACGAGATTGCGTAGTGGTATTGATAAAGAAGTGGTAGTAGAAGAATCCTATTCTTTTTCAGAAGAAGAATTAAAAGGAACAGGTGTAACTTCACTAGATGATGTGCAGATAGAGGGAACCATTACTTTGAATGCTATGCATGAGTTATACTTGAATTTGGAAGTAAATGGAACGATGATTATTCCTTGTGCCATTACGTTAAAACCGGTAGAATATCCTTTTTCAATTCTTTTGGAAGGTACTCTAGAAGAAATCTTAGATGAAATCCCGGAAAAAGACACAAATTCACAAAATAGTCTTGATATTTTACCAATTATATGGGAAAATATATTAATGGAAATTCCCATGCGAGTTGTAAGTGAAGATGCTCATGAGGTCCAATTGTCTGGTGATGGTTGGCGACTTATAACAGACGATGAAGAAAAGGAAAATTCGGAACTATCCAAATTAAAAGATTTATTATAAGATCGTGAGGTGAATAGGATGGCTGTACCATTTAGAAAAGTAAGTAATACTAGAGGAAGAAAAAGAAGAACTCACTATAAAATTAGTGCGAATGGAACAACAAAATGTCCAAAGTGTGGAGCCGAAATTAGACCACATAGAGTATGTTTAAATTGTGGAACATACAAGGGAAAAGAAGTTATCAAAAACGAAGAAGAAAAATAGTCTTCTTTTTTTTTACTAAAAATGGTATACTTATTATGAAAGTAGGAGAGTGTTGAGATGGAAAATAATGAAGAAAATAAAAGTTTTGTAGAAAATTCAGCAAAAGTTAATCCTCAAGATCATATTCAAATTATTCAAGTGCCGGATTCTGTGATGAGTAATTCACAGTCCCCAAAAAAGAAAAAAGTTATTTTGATTGCTGTAGCTGTAGTAATTATTGTGTTATTGCTTTCTATTTTCCTTATTTTTAAATTGGGTTCAAAAAAGAAAAATTCAGATACGAATACTAACTCAAATAAGAATATAAACTATCAAGAAATATTAGATAGTTATGCCAAAAGAATTGAAGGAGCTGTTTCTAAGTACCAATCAGAGCATCCAGGAGAACCACTTCCTTATCAGAGTATTGTTAGTGAGACTTCTAAGGTGGGACACGATATTAATTGTGCGACAGTAGGGATTAACTCTTCTGGAACCATTTATTTATTAGAATGTCGTATTGATCAGTCGAAAGAACAGTATTCTTATGGGCAAAAAGAAGAAGCAAAAGGCTTAGAAGTAGCGATTTATCAAAACAAAGAAGATTTTGGGATGTTATATGGATTTACGCAGGAAGATAATAGTACGAAAGTAGGAAGTTTTCGTTGCGAAACGGACGACTGTGAACCACTTTCTGCTTATAAAGATTATGCTTTGGTAGAAGAACAAAATACGGTTGCTATTTATGACTATTCGCATAATCAGTTAGTCATGCGTTTGAATAAAAGTGAGTTTGAGGATTATGAAGAGATAGGATCGACAGAACAATTACATGGAATTGTGTATCGAAAAGGAGAAAAAAGTTCTATTTATGCTCTAGAAACAGGAAAAGTAGTTTCTGATATTTCCGGAATTCATGTAGATCAAAACTATATGATGATGGATAATGGCATTGGATGGGCTTGGGCAAAAGGTTATGTTTTATTTGTAAATGATGGTAAAACAAATATTTATACCATGAAAGATGGAAGCCTTGCCTTTACTCTAGAAGGAAAATTATTGCAGGTGGAAGAAGCCCCAGATAAATCTATTTATTATATGATACAAGCAGGAGAAACAACTTCGATTGTCTATAATGAAGCAGGTAAGAAGATGTTTAATGGTGAGAAAGTAGAGACTTTCCAAGCCTACGATCAAAATTATATTACTTCTCTAAATAATGTTTTCCGTGTATACGATAAATCTGAAAAACTTCTCTATTCCAGTCCAGAATATTCTACAATTATGTTGATTATAAAGGATTATGTTGTGGTACGAGAAGGAGCTAAAATAGAGTTAGTGAATTATCAGGGAGATGTAGTGCATACCTTTATTACTGATTGGAATGACAATCGCTATTTCTTCCATACTATGTTATCTGGATGGTATACGGAAAATGGAAAAAATGGTATTTACCTCGTTATTCAAGATTCTAAGGTTACCATTGAGGACGTTATGAAGAACCATACAGATTTAAAGAAAGAAGAATTAGAGGGATATGATTATGGATATGAGTACTATTATATTCCAACAACAAAAGAATCTGGAAAGATAGCTACTTATATTGGTGGATATGCAAAACCAATTCTCTATTTATATCCAACAAGACCTATGTTTGTAACCGTTTCTTTTGAACATCCTGAATATTTAACAACTACTTATCCTAAGTATCAGAATAGTTGGAAAGTTTTCGCACAACCGAATGGAGATTTATATACCCTCGATAAGAATTACTACTATGCTTTATATTGGGAAGAAAAAGGAAATCATTTCGTAGATTTTAAAGAAGGATTCTATGTAACTTCCGAGAATGCGATTCCTTTCTTAGAAGAAAAATTAACACAGATTGGTTTAAATGCTAGGGAGCGTAATGAGTTTATTATGTACTGGTTACCAGTATTGGAGAAAAATCAACAAAGTCTTGTATATTTTGAACTTACTGATGAAAGAAATACTTATAGTGCTATTCATATCAGTCCAAAACCAGATTCTATCCTTCGTCTTGCAATTCACATTAAAAAGGTAGATTCTTATGTACCAATTCGTGAACAAAAATTACCAACTTTTACACGTAAGGGATTTACGGTAGTAGAGTGGGGAGGAGTTACCTATTAGTAGTTGACTTCTTGAAAAGTTATGGTATAATGAATGTAGTTTAATTGACGTTGAAAAATGATAGTAATTTCAAGATATGAAATCAGAAATCTAGTGGGGATGAAAACTAGGCAGAGTCTTGATATGAAAATACAGTTTGGAGTCAAATCGTTCATCGCGTTAAGATTAGAGTGCATAAATATTATGAAATAGGATGGTACCGCGGAAACCCCGTTCCTATGTTCATAATATTTTTTTGTAGAAAATTTTCGATACTTGGGTATTGAAAAAAACATAGGATGTTTCTAATTGAGACATGATGAAAAAAGATAGGAGGAAATATGGAATTAAATAGTTATATTGATCATACCAATTTAAAGGCAACAGCGACTTTAAAGGATATTGAAAAATTGTGTGAAGAAGCAAAGAAATACCACTTTGCCTCCGTTTGCGTACATCCTTATTATATTCCTTTAGCAAAAGAACTATTAAAGGGTAGCCAAGTGGAAGTAGGAACCGTTATCGGTTTTCCTTTGGGAGCGAATACGAAAGAGGTCAAAGTTTTTGAAGCCATTAATGCTATGGATGCAGGGGCAACAGAATTTGATATGGTTATCAATTTAAGTGCTTTAAAGAATAAGGATTATCGTTATATCAAGGAAGAAATTGAAGAAGTAAGAGATGCTATTGATGGTCATACTTTAAAAGTAATTATTGAAACTTGTTATTTAGATGCGAAAGAAATCAAAAAAATGACCGAAATCTGTAATGAAACTTTTGTGAATTTTATTAAAACATCAACAGGGTTTGGTCCAAAAGGGGCAACAGTAGAAGATGTTGAACTCATCAATAAATATCGCAGTGGTGTATTAGAAATTAAAGCGAGTGGTGGTATTCAGGATATAAAAGCAGCAGAAGCTCTAATAGAAGCCGGAGCAACGAGAATTGGAACTAGTCATGGAGTAGAACTGATGCAAGTAGATTGCCACTGTCACCACCATGATAAGAATTGTAAGCACGAGTGTGATTGCCATCATGAATGAAAATTGGATAAAAATTTATGAATCTAATAAAGAGATTGATGATATTTTTATTGCACGGTATCAAAATACCGAAGATTATTTTAAGAAAAATGTCATTGAATTTTTAGTAGAATTAGGGGAATTTGTCAATGAGACAAAATGTTTTAAATATTGGACTATTAAAAAGCCAGATAAAGAAAAATCACTAGAGGAATTAGCGGATGCAATTACCATGATTCTTCTTTTCTATCATTTATTAGATTTAGAAATTGCGATAACTGAACACACAACTGATACTAATCCGCTCGATGTGATACATTTTCTTTACCAAAAAGGAACCGAACTTATGAATCACTGTGTATCAGAAGTAGTGATTACCATCTTTAGTAATCTACTTTACTTAGGAGAACTTTTTGGTTATCAAGAACAAGAAATCATAGAAGCTATTTTATTAAAACAAAAAATTACACTCGAACGTTTAGCGAGTGATTATTAGGAGGAATTATGAAATTATCAGAAGATTTACAGTGGAGAGGACTTATTAAGGATATCAGTTCTCCAGAATTATTAAGAAAATTAGACGAAGAAAAATTAACTTTTTATATCGGTACAGATCCTACTGCTGATTCTATGCATATTGGACACTTTTCATCTTTTTTAATTGCTACTCGTTTGGCTCGTTATGGACATAAGCCTATTCTTTTAGTAGGAGGGGCAACTGGTTTAATTGGAGATCCAAAACCATCTCAAGAACGACAAATGATTTCGAAAGAAGAAGTTTTAAAAAATGTAGAGGGACTTACTCGTCAGGCTGAAAAAATATTTGGATTTGAAGTGGTTAATAACTATGATTGGACGAAAGATTTAACAATTTTAGACTTCTTAAGAGATTATGGAAAATATATTAATGTCAATTATATGCTAGATAAAGATATTATTAATCGTCGACTAGATTCCGGAATTACGTTTTGTGAGTTTGCTTATACTCTTTTACAAGGAATGGATTTTGTTCATCTTTATGAAGACAAGGGAGTAACCTTACAGGTTGCAGGTTCTGACCAGTGGGGAAATATCACAACTGGAATTGAGCTTGCTCGGAAAATGAAAAATGTAGAACTCTTTGGAATGACCATGCCACTCGTTGAGGATGCAAATGGTGTAAAATTTGGAAAAACAGAAGGGAATGCTTTATGGCTCGATAAAGAAAAAACTTCTAGTTATGAATTATATCAATATTTAATTAATGCTAGTGATGATTGTGTTATTCAATATTTAAAAGCACTAACGTTTTTAACGAAAGAAGAAATCGAAGAAATTGAGAAGAAGCATCAAGAACAACCGGAAGAAAGAATTGCCCAGAAAGCTCTTGCTCGTGAGGTTATTACTTTCTTACATGGAGAAGAAGAATATCAAAAAGCTTCTCATATCAGTCAAGTATTATTTAGTGGTAATATTCAGGAATTATCTTTAGAAGAAATAAAAGATGGATTCAAAGATGTTCCTAATTTTGAAGCATCCGAGTGTACGTTAATCGATATGCTTGTCAATAATAAAATTGCTAGTAGTAAAAGGGAAGCAAGAGAATTTTTAAGTGCAGGTTCTATTACCATGAATGGGGAAAAGGTTACTGATGAAAATATGTTTATTACAAGAGAAATGGCTATAGAAGGAAAAGCGTTAATTATTCGTCGTGGTAAAAAGAAATATTATATGGGCGTTTGGAAATAAAGTATCTATCAAGATACTTTTTTATATCATAAAAAAGGCAATAAAAAAACTCTAGAAATTCTAGAGCCTTTTTTATGATCTATTGTAGAATTCAACGATTAATGATTCATTAATATCAGCGTTAAGTTCGCTTCTTTCTGGATATCTTACGTAAGTACCAGTCATTTTAGTATCATCAAAAGTAACAAAATCTACACGTCTTGTTAATGCTTCTAAAGAAGCTTTTACAACTTTTAGTTCTTTAGCATTTTCTTTTAGAGCAATAACATCTCCTGGCTTACAAGTATAAGAAGGAATATTAACATTCTTTCCATTTACTGTTAAGTGACCATGGTTTACTAATTGTCTAGCGCCTTTTCTTGTAGTAGAAAGTCCCATACGATAAGCAATATTATCTAAACGACTCTCTAATAACTTAAGAAGGTTCTCACCATGAACACCTTTCATTTTACCAGCAAGATCAAAAGTTTTTCTAAATTGTTTTTCGTTTAGTCCATACATAAATCTAACTTTTTGTTTTTCTTGTAACTGAACACCATAATCAGATAATTTTTTTCCACGTTTACTTCCATGTTGTCCTGGTGCGTATGGTTTCTTTGCTAACTCTTCTCCTGTTTCAAGGATAGAGAAACCTAAACGACGTGATTTTCTATAAGTTGAACCTGTATATCTTGACATCTTCATTCTCCTTTCTGTCTGATGAATGAAGCTATTTTACTCCTTTATAGGGTGTCTTATTTAAATATATTCACCTGCAGCAAGATTACAAATAACCCCTATAGGTAATAGACACATTATAAATTCTAAAATACGCTGCTAATCCATCGCAGTTATAATTATATTATGGATTGCTTGATAAGTCAATAAAAAATAAAAGAAAATCATCATAAGTAATGGAAAAAGTAAGAGAAATATCGAAAAATATAAAAAAATATGATATACTGGATAGTAGGTGATAGTATGGAGAACAATTTAACATTGATGATAGCCACTATTGTTGTTGCAACTCTTGTATTCATTGTTAGTGTAATCTATTTCCTTCGTAGTAGTAAAACGAAACGTATCAAAAAAATATTGGAGAACTTAGAGATAGAAAAAAATAAGATAGATTCTTCCCCAATTGTACCAGAACTTGCCAAGGTAGAAGCTATTTTAAATAATGAAAAATTAAAAGTTATGTATAAGGAATGGACAGAGAGACTTCAAAATATTAAAGATAATCAAATTCCGAAATTGACGGATATGATTTTGGATACTGAGTATTCTCTATCCCAAAAGAATTATAAAAATACTCTTTGTAAATTAGCAAAATTAGAGATGGAAATTTACAAAGTAAGAACAAATTCTGATTTCTTATTAGGAGAGATTCAGGAAATTACTTCTAGTGAGGAAAGAAGTAGAGAGATTATTACAGAATTTAAAGTAAAATTTCGTGCTCTTCATGAGAAATTTCAATCTACGAAATCTGAATATGGACCAATGGCAGAAGTAATTCAAAAACAATTCCAAGTAATTTCCAAGCGGTTTGAAGACTTTGAAACCATTATGGATAATAATGAATATACAGAAGTCAATGAAATTATTAAAATTATTAATGATTTACTAAAACATATGGAAATTGCGGTAGAGGAAGTACCATCTATTGTTTTACTTGCTTATAGTGTGATTCCAAAGCGTATTCATGAAGTTCAGGAAATTTATAATCAGATGGTAAAGGCTGGGTATCCACTAGATTATTTAAATGTGGAATATAATATCGATGAAGCGAATAAGAAAATAGGGGATATTATTGTTCGTACTAAGAATTTAAACTTAGAGGAAAGTTTATTTGAGTTAAAAGTCTTGCTAGATTATTTTGAGTCTTTGTTTAATGATTTTGAGAAAGAAAAGGTAGCCCGTGCGTCTTATGAAGATAATAATGCCGCTTTCCGTAAAAAACTAACGAAGATTAGTTCTGTTGTGGAAGATATTTTTAGTCAGTTAGACGATATCAAGAATGTCTATGACTTATCAGATGAAGATGTCGAAGTATTAAAAAAACTTCATGAAGAATTAGTGGAAGTTTCTAATAATTATAAAATTTTAATGGATCATACTTCTAACAATACCAGTTTTGCTTATACAAAATTGATTAAAGAATTGGAGTCATTGGGACTTTCTTTAGCGAAAATAGAAGATCGTCTTGATAATTCCTTAGATGCCATTGGCAGTATGAGAGAAGATGAAGTAAGAGCCCGTCAACAATTAGAAGAGATTAAAGTGATTTTAAAGGATTCTAGATTGAAAATGAGGGAATATAATTTACCCCACATTCCACAAAGTTACTATGTTGAGTTGAAAGAAGCTATGAGCGCTATTCGAGAAATCGTAAAGGAATTAGATAGAAAGCCGATTACGATTAGTGTTTTAAATACAAGAGTAGATACGGCGAGAGATTTAGTTTTAAAACTTTATACGAAAACAAGAGAGTTATTGAAAAGTGCTCAATTTGCAGAGATTGCTCTTGTGTATAGTAATCGCTATCGTAGTAGTTATGATGGCCTTAGTAATAAACTCAATGTATCAGAACAATTATTTTTTAAAGGAGAATATCAAAAATCTTTAGAATTAACGATTAATCTTCTAAAGAAAATTGAACCTAATATTTATGAAAAATTGTTGTATCTTTATGGAGAAAGGCAGTAGGAGGTATTATGAGATTAAAAGAATCAGAATTAAGTGAATCTATTCAAAATACTGTAAATCAATTGGATACTTCAGGTTTTAAAAAGAAAAAAGAAAAAAGAAGAAAAAAAGGTAAAAAATACGAAAAGCAAAGAGAAAATTATGTAGTAGATAATTCTTTAAAAGAAGAATCTATTAAGGAAGAACAAGTGGTGCAAGAAGAAATTACTAATACAGAGATAGAACCGCAACCACAAGTTATTTTAGAAGAACCAAAAATAGAAACAGAAATAGTAAATGCCCAAGAAGATACTAGTATACAAATATCAGAACCTCTAGAGGAAGAAAACAAGAGTGAAGAACCAGTAACGGCTTCTTCTGAAGAAGTAGAAACCAATGCTTTTGTGGAAAATAGTCATACGAAAATGTTAAATGATTTGGTGAAAGAGGTTCAAATCTTTGCAGATGATGAAGAATTTATCGTTCCCAAGAAAGCATGGAAAAAAATATTAGGAATTATTTTAGCGCTTGTCATTATCGCATCTTGTGTCGTTCTTGCTATTTACTTTTGGCCTAAACCAGAGGATAAAAGTAAAGATACTCCTCTAGATTCTAATTCAGAAAATGTAGATTTAGGATATAGTTATACAGTAGAGGAAGATGGTATTCATTTCTTCAATGGAAAAGAAGAAATTGATTCTTATATTTGTGTAAGTGAAGAGTGTTCGGTTTATTCTTTCGGACGTTATCAGTATCACCAAGATGGTGTAATTGCTCTTCAAGATGGAAATGATGTTTTCTTATACGACTATGTTCATAAACAAGAAATTTCGGAAAATTATACACAATTAAAAAATTTAATGAAAGATGGTAATACAAAAGGATTTATTGCTATTAATAGTGATGGTAAAGAAGGCATTATGGATCCGCAAGGAAAAGTAGTTGTTCCTCTTATTTATGATGATTTAGGATATTCCATTGGTGGTGGCGATGTCAGTGATTACTCTTATGAACACAATGTCATTACTGCTTCTAAAGATAATAGTTGGGGATTAATTAGTTTAGATAAAGGAGAGGAATTGATACCACTTTCTTATGATGATATCTATTACAATGATTTAGATGTTTTCTGCGGAAAACAAGAAGGTTCTTGGTATGTTTTTGATTTAGATGGGAAAAAAGTTTTAGAAGATGGTTATGATATGGTCATTCCGTTATCTAGTTATATATTGGTTTCTAGAAATGGTTCCTTTAATATATTAAACTATAAAGGGGAAAGAGTTATTCAACAAGATATTCCTACTCATGTCATTGGCTTCCGTGATCGAGATACTAGTGAAATTCCAACATTCAAAATAGAAACGGAAGGAACCGTAGTAACAATCTATATTATGGAATCTTCTACAGATGATACTTTATACAAAACTTATAAATTTAATACGGTAAATGGAGAACTTACCGAAGTCATTCGCTAAAAGTAACTGATTAAGTTACTTTTTTTGAAAAAAGAAAATAGTTACTTTGAAAAAATAGAGGTTTATGATACAATGGATTTGTTTTGAAAGGGATGAGGATGATGGAAAAATTATTGCTCATAAAGTACGGGGAATTAACAACGAAAAAAGGAAATCGAAAGATGTTTATTAAAATTTTAGTGCGAAATATAGAAGCTATTTTAGAAGGAGAAGATTATACCTTACATTATGATCGAGTAAGGATGTATATTGAGTCTCCCAATACGACATCTATCATAGAACGATTAGTAAAAGTATTTGGAATTCATAGTATAGTAGAGTGCTTTAAAGTGAATACTAATATGGAGGAAATTGCTTCTTCCTTGGTAGAACTTTTAAAAGAGGTACCATTTCAGACTTTTAAAGTAGAAACCAAAAGAGCGGATAAAGATTTTCCAATCCCTAGTATGGAATGTAGCCGTAAGTTGGGAGGAGTTATTTTAAAAAATTATGATTGTAAGGTTGACGTCCATCATCCTGATTTAACTTTAAAAGTGGAAATTCGAAAAGAGGGAACTTTCCTTTATATTCGAGAAAATCCTGGTATAGGTGGATATCCTGTTGGTATTCAGGGAAAAGGGTTGTTAATGTTAAGTGGAGGAATTGATTCCCCGGTTGCCGGTTATCTATCACTAAAACGTGGGGTAGATTTGGAATGCCTTTATTTTGAATCTCCACCCCATACTAGTTTAGAAGCCAAAAATAAAGTAATTCAATTAGCGCGTATCATCAATGCTTATTCTGGAAATATCAAGGTACACATTGTCCCTTTTACCAAATTACAAGAAGAAATCTATAAAAATGTTCCAGAAAGTTATGTCATCACTATTATGAGAAGGATGATGTATCGTATTGCGGAAGGTGTTGCGAACAAGCGAAAATTAAAAGTTTTATTAAATGGAGAAAGTATTGGGCAAGTGGCTAGTCAAACACTCGATAGTATGCGTGTTATTAATAGTGTAACCAATATTCCCGTTATTAGACCTGTTGCTTGTATGGATAAATTAGAAATTATCGATATTGCTAAAAAAATTAATACCTATGAAACGAGTATTCTTCCCTATGAAGATTGTTGTACAATCTTTTTACCAAAACATCCAGTCATTAATCCCGAATTAGGAAAATGTATCGAATATGAAAATCGCTTTGATTATGCCTCTCTAGTTGAGGAATGTATCAATCATATAGAGACCATCTCATTAAAAAAACAAATAATAGATGATTTATTATAGCCAATAATTACCAAGTATGAAAATACCTTTTGTACGCATGATATTAATGTACAGGAGGTGAAAATAATGAGTAACAACAGTAATACAAATAAATTAGTTGTACCAGGAGCTAAACAAGCTATCGAAAAAATGAAATACGAAATCGCTTCTGAGTTAGGTGTTGCTATGGGTCCAGATGCTACTTCAAGAGCTAACGGTTCTGTTGGAGGAGAAATTACTAAAAGATTAGTAAAAATGGGAGAACAACAATTAGGAATGACTAATTTCCAAAAGTAGTAAAAAAAAGATAGATATCTATCTTTTTTTTATCATATTATGACAAAATAAGAACAAGAGAAACACATTGGTGATTAGTTTTTTCTTGTAAAAAAAAAGGATATATGATACCATTGAGTAGTGGAAGTGATAGTATGAATTTACCAAGTCTAAAAGAAGCTGGAAAGAGGACTAAAAGTAGCATTCCCTTCATTACAGAAGAATATAATTTACCAGAATCTTTGAAAAAGTTAGGAACTGGTAGGAAGTATTTTATTCGTACTTATGGATGTCAGATGAATGTCCATGATTCGGAAAATATTAAGGCTATTTTAGAAATGATGTCTTTTGAAGAAACAGAAACTCTTGAAAATGCTGATTTTATTTTACTCAATACTTGTGCTATTAGGGAAAATGCTCACAATAAGATGTTTGGTTTTTTAGGAAGAGTCAAACATTTGAAAGAAACACATCCTCATATTATAACGGCTATTTGTGGTTGTATGGCTCAAGAGGAAAGTGTAGTAGAAGCTCTGATGAAAAAATATAAATGGGTAGACGTTATTTTTGGTACGCATAATATCCATCGTCTTCCTTATATTATAGAAAGAGCGATGTCTAGACAAGAACAGGAAATAGAAGTATTCAGTAAAGAAGGGGAAGTTATTGAGAATATTCCTGTGAAAAGAGATTCTAAATATAAAGCTTGGGTAAATATCATGTTTGGATGCGATAAATTCTGTACGTACTGTATCGTTCCTTATACTCGTGGAAAACAACGTAGTCGTAAGAAGGAATTTATTTTAGAGGAAGTAAGAGATCTCGTAAAACATGGCTATCAAGAAGTTACTTTATTAGGACAGAATGTAAATGCTTATGGAAAAGATTTAGAAGAAACTAGTTCGATGGGAGAACTTTTAGAAGAAGTTGCCCAAACAGGCATTCCGCGTATTCGCTTTATGACGAGTCATCCATGGGATTTCGATGATAAAATGATTGATGTCATTGCTCGTTATGATAATATTATGCCGTATGTGCATTTGCCATTACAAAGTGGTTCTAATCGTATTTTAAAATTGATGGGTAGAAGATATACGAAGGAACAGTATTTAGAACTTGTTTCTAAATTAAAAAAGAAAATTCCGAATCTTGCCCTTACAACCGATATTATTGTTGGTTTTCCAGGAGAGACGGAAGAGGATTTTGAAGAAACTTTAGAAGTGGTTCGGGCATGTGAATACGATTCTGCATTTACTTTTATCTTCTCACCACGAGAGGGTACTCCAGCCGCACGCATGGAAGATACAACACCGATGGAAGAGAAAAATACTCGCTTATATAAGTTAAATGAATTAGTGAATGAGTATGCAAACAAAAAGAATCAACAATACTTAGGAAAAACAGTTAAAGTTCTCATTGAGGGACCGTCAGAAAAGGGAAATTTAATGGGATATACAGAGACGATGAAATTAGTAAATGTTGATGGATCTTCTTCTGATATTGGCAAAATTGTAGATTGTGAAATTACAGATGTTAAAACATGGAGTTTAGATGGAAAGGTAGTATAACTACTTTTTTTCTAAGAGGGAATTATGAAAAAGAAAATAATAGTAGGAAGTATTATTGGTATTATTCTGATTATAAGTATGATGATTGGAAAGTATGTATATCCTAGATTACTTTTAAAGAATGCTATTTCCAAATTGAGTAACATAAGTAGTATTTCGATATCTGGAAGCATTGATGTAAAATGGAGAAATGAGAAAATTACGATAACAGGATACGGAGATATAGATGATCGAAAAGGTTCTTTTTCCCTTCGCACGAATATTCTTTTTATCCCGATATCTTTAAAATTATACACGCTTCAAAGAGATGAAAATATCTATTTTTATAGTCAATTAGATAATGATAAAACTCTGGAAGAAACAAAAATTATTAAAGAAGAAAAAAATACTCCTAGTATTCGTTACCGGGATATTCAATTACAAATTTTAGATTACCAACAGGATTTTGTACATGCGAAAGTAAAACTCAATACGGCTTTTCAAGAACTTTTAGCTCCTTACGGAGTTCGCATTGTACAAGAAGGAGAGTTAGAACTATGGGTACAAGAGGGATATTTATCTCGTATTAAAATGAATAGTGGAGAACTATGCATTACCACTTCTAAAGAAATTCCTATTTTAAACTTTGATTTAACTTTGACGAATTATAATCGTTCTTTAGAAATAGAAATGCCAAGTGAGGTAAATCAATACCTCACTTTTTTGTAAATAAAATGTCGGCTTCTGTAAAACTTTTGAAAAACAGAATGAAAGTTGGTGTTTTATGCTATAATGATAGTGGGTGATAAAATGAAGAAATATAGATATTTAACAATTTTACTGGTAGTAGTATTATTAATGACAGGATGTGGAAAGAAAGGGGAAAAGGAATCTAGTAATTCTAATAGTAATGCGGATGGTTCTTATACACCAAAGCAATTGACAGAACCTGCTACTTCTAATGATACATTAGATGCGGCTACAAAGCAGATGAGTGGTCTTGAAAGCGCAACCTTTGATATGAAAATGGAAATGTTGTCTTCACAAGGAAATACTACTGCTAACATGAAGATGGATTATATGAATGCTACAAAGCAAAGCCATATGACAATGAATGTTAATGTTTTAGGGCTAGCTATGACAGAGGAAGCTTATACTTTAGTAAAAGATGGAGAGATGTATACGTATACTCATGTTACCAGTCCCCTTATGGAAGAAGATACGGGATGGACATATGAGACATATCCTATTAGTGAATATGAAGATGATAATACCGAATCTATATCAGATATACAAGGTTTAACTTCAAAATATAAGCAAGTTGTCGAAGTAGAAAGTGATATAGAGGGAACTCGTAGATTCCAAATTACGTTGGATAAAGATAGTTTAACAGATACTTCTTTAGATTCTGAAGTAGAAGTTACCAAAGATTTCGTTGTAGATGTTTACGTAAAGGATGGCTATGTAGTAAAAATCGTTATGGATTTAACTTCTGTCTTTGCAGATATCGTAGAAGAAGAGGAAGAAGAACCAGTTACTATTACAAAGTATGTTGTAACACTAGAAATATCTAACCATAATCAAATTACGAATATTGAAGTGCCACAGGACGTTCTTAAAAATGCTAAAAAAGTATCAGACACTACGATTGATGCTAGTGATGTGGAATAACTTGTTATCTAACAAGTTATTTTTTTGTAGGAAAAATCCTAAAACGATTATTGGCTTGCTAACTTTAACTTTTATGATGAAATTAAGGAGAAAAGAAAACTTTATGGTACATTTTTCTCTTTCTAGCATACATTAAAGTGAGGAGTGATAATATGGCAGCCTATAAGGAAATTGTAACAAAAGCAATTATTGGAAAAGGAAAGAAGAGTTTTAAAAATAATTATGACTTAGAGATAGAAGAGGAAGCTTCTACAGTTCTTGGATGCTGGGTTATTAATCATAAATTTAAAGGGTATAAGTCAGGAGATAAGGTAGGAGTATCGGGAAGTTATGATGTGAACATTTGGTATTCTTACGATAATGATAGTAAGACAAAGGTTGTTAATAAAAAGATAGAATATAACGATACATTTAATGTACGTTTAAGAAATCAAGCAGATTTGGCTGATGAGACGGATATTATCGTAAGAACTTTATATCAACCAAATTGTTCGGATGTGCGAATTGATGGTACTAAGATTTATTTTACTATTGAGAAAGAATTGGGAGTGGAGATAGTAGGAGAAACCAAGATGAAAATAGCCATTGAGGAAGAGGAGGATCCTTGGGATATTATCGAAGATGAGGTACAAGAGGAAGATTTAAAACAAATTGATGAAGAAGTTAGTGAGGAATATTTATAGTGTGTCAACTAAAAAAGGTTGACATGCTTTTTCTTTTATGGTATTATCTTATAGGAATGGAGGAGAGAATATGGCAGTTAAATTAAGATTAAGAAGAATGGGAGCTAAGAAAAGACCATTCTATCGTATTGTAGCAGCAGATACTAGAAGTCCTAGAGACGGAAGATTTATCGAAGAAATTGGTTATTATAATCCAATTGAAACTCCAGCTGTTGTAAAAATTGATGAAGAACGTGCTTTAACTTGGTTACAAAATGGTGCAATTCCTACTGATACCGTAAGAGATTTATTCAGTAAGGAAGGAATTATGAAGAAATTCCATGAATCCAAAATGTCAAAGAAAGAAGATAAATAATGAATTTAGTGGAATTGACGGAATATTTGGTAAAAAATATTGTTCAAGATCAAGAAAGTGTAACGGTTTCTAAAAATAAAGAGGATGAATCTATTATTGATGTTATCGTTGCGGAAGATGATTTAGGAGCAGTTATCGGTCGTTCAGGAAAGGTAGCAAATGCTATTCGTACACTTGTACAAGCAGCTGCTTATACCAATAATCAAGGAAGAGTTAGAATCAATATTGATGCAAAAAAGTAGTACCTCTACTTTTTTTATTTTAATTGTGATATAATGATAACGAAGTAATAAATACTGGAGGAAATATGAATTACGATGATTTAAAAATACCAACTCATGTAGCTATGATTCTAGATGGTAATGGAAGATGGGCACAAGAACGTGGTATGTCTAGAAGTATGGGACATGAAGCTGGTTTTGAGAATTTAAAGAGGTTAAGTGAATATATCTTTTCAAAAGGAATAAAAGTATTTAGTGTGTATGCGTTTTCGACGGAAAACTTTAAAAGAAGTAAAGCGGAAGTAGATTTTTTAATGAATCTTTTTGAAAAAAAATTTAAAGAGTATGCCGACTTATTGAAAAAGAAAAATATTCGCATTGTCTTTTCTGGAAAAAAGGAAGCTCCTCTTCCAGATGGTGTTATTGAAATCACAAAGGAAGTAGAAGAAGAGACCAAAGATAATAATGGTGGAATTTTCAATATCTGTCTCAATTACGGTGGACATTCTGAGATTGTAGAAGCAACAAAAAAAATTAGTTCTCTTGTCAAAGAAGGAAAGTTAGCGGTAGAGGATATTACCGAAGAAAATTTTTACCATTATCTTTTCCAAGATTTACCTCCTATCGATTTTTTAATTCGTACTAGTGGTGAGGTTAGAATTAGTAATTTTATGTTGTATCAATTAAGTTATGCGGAGATGTATTTTCCCAAGACTTATTTTCCAGCATTTGATACCAATTGTTTTGATGAAGCAATTTTAGCTTATAATAAACGAGATCGTAGGTTTGGAGGTATTCAAAATGACAGTAAGAATTCTTAGTGCTTTAGTAGCTCTTCTCATTGTAATACCCATTTTTTTTACTGGTGGTATTCTTTATACATTAGGAGTAGTAGTACTTGCTATGGGAGCTTTAAAAGAGTATTTAGATATGAAAGAAACCAAAAAAGAACTTCCTATGTTGATAAAGTTACTTTCTTATCTATTCGTGCCATTAATTCTATTAACCGTGCAAGTAGATGAAAACTCTCTAATGACGATTGATTTTAGAATTTTAAGTGGACTTTTCTTGGTACTATTATTGCCGATGGTATTATTTCATGAACGTAAAATTTATAGTATTAATGATGCTTGTTATGTTACCGCTGGCGTTTTGTTTTTAAGTTTTTCTCTTTCTTATTTACTAACCTATTATAATTTAAATCGTAATATTTTAATTTATTTATTTTTGATTACGGCAGGAACGGATACGTATGCTCTTTTTACTGGTATGCTGATCGGAAAACATAAATTGCTAGAGGTAGTATCTCCTAAAAAAACTTGGGAAGGTTTCTTTGGGGGAAGTATTGTTGGAACATTCATTAGTGTAATGTTTTATAGAACAGTTATCAATCCTGATGTTGTTTTATCTAACATTGTGATTGTATCATTATTCTTAACGGTTATTGGGCAATTAGGAGATTTATTTTTCTCTGCTATTAAAAGATATTATGATAAGAAAGATTTTTCTAATATTATGCCAGGACATGGTGGAATATTAGATAGACTAGATAGTATTATTTTTGTTATGTTAGCGTACAGTCTATTCATAACCTTAATATAGGGAGGCAATCATGACAATTATATATTTTGTACTGATATTAGGCATTGTAGTCTTTATTCATGAACTAGGACATTTTTTATTTGCCAAAAGAGCAGGTATTTATGTATATGAATTTTCGATTGGAATGGGACCAAGACTTTTTAAATTTAACAGGAAGAAAAGATTAAAAGATAAAAAAGGAAAAATAAAATACATAAAAGATGAAACAGATTATTCTATTCGCTTATTTCCAATTGGTGGATATGTTCAAATGGCTGGGGAAGAAGTAGAAGCAGATGAGAAAATTCCAGAAAATATGCGCTTACAATCCAAATCTTGGGGTGCTCGTTTTATGACCATGGTTGCTGGTGTTTTATTTAATTTCTTGTTAGCCATTGTCCTTCTTTTTATGATTGGTCTTATTGATGGAGTGACACTAGATAGTACTAAGTTAGCAGATATCAATAAAGATCTTTATCCTACTTTAGAAGAAGGAGATAGAATTACCAAAATAGGTGGTAAAAAGATTAACAATTATGATAAATTAACTCTTGAACTTACAGTTCAAGGAACAAAAAATTTCGAGATGGAAGTACGTCATGCAAATGGAAAACTAGAAAAAGTGACGGTTACTCCCCAAGAAGTACTAAATGAAGAGGGAGAAAGTTTAGGATACGAATATGGATTTCTAGTAGATGGGGATAGTTATCATAGTCTTTGGGGGGCAATTCGATTTGCCTTTGGAAAATTTTTCAGTATGATTGAGCAAATGTTTTTCACCATTGTTTATTTATGTACAGGAACACTTAGCATTAATATGTTATCTGGTCCCGTTGGTATTTATAATGTTGTTGGAACCGTTAGTGAACAGGGAATTCTAAGTTTAATTTCTCTTCTTGCTCTTATTAGTGTAAATGTTGGCTTTATTAATATTCTACCTCTTCCAGCATTTGATGGGGGACATGCGTTATTCTTGATTATTGAAAAGATTAAGGGAAAACCTGTCAGTCCTAAAGTAGAAAATACGATTCATAATATAGGATTTATTTTTCTCATGATTTTAATGGTATATATTACGTATCATGATATTATGAAGTTATTTTAGGTGGTGAGTTATGTTAAAAGTAGAACATGTTACAAAGTATTATGGTGATTTTAAGGCGGTAGATGATTTATCTTTTGAGGTCAAAGAAGGGGAAATCTTTGGCCTTTTAGGCGTAAATGGTGCTGGAAAGACGACGACCTTTCGTATGATTATGGGACTTTTAGATTACCAAGGTGGTAAGATTCTCTTAGATGGAAAACCAATTGACTATAGTGTTACTGATAAAATTGGCTTTTTAACGGAGGAGAGAAGTCTACTAACAAAGTTAACAGTAAAAGAGCAAGCTATTTTCTTTGGCGCTTTAAAGGGAATGAGTAATAAAAAAATTCTAGAGAAATTAGATGAGTTACTAGAACGCTTTGAAATTAGTCAATACAAAGATAAAAAAATTAAAGAATTATCCAAAGGAAATCAACAAAAAGTACAGTTTATCATGGCCATTTTAAATGATCCCAAACTATTAATATTGGATGAACCATTTTCTGGCTTAGACCCATTTAATATTGAATTATTTAAAGACGAAATTTTGAGACTTTCGAGAGAAGGAAGTATGATTATTTTTTCTTCCCATCGCATGGATCATGTAGAGTTATTTTGTAAGAAGTTAGTCATTTTAGTAAATGGAAAATCCGTTATTTCTGGTTATATTAAAGATATTAAAAAGGATTATCGTAAGATGAATATTTTCCTAAAGGGAGATATCGAAAAAGAAAAACTTCTCAAAATTGGCGGTGTTTTAGACGTTATCGAACATGCTGATGAGTGGGAAGTAAAAATTGAATCTAGTGATATTATTGAAAAGGTATTTCAGTATGTAAAAGATAGAAAAAACATTACAAAATTTATGGTAGAAGAGCCAACTCTCAATGAAATATTTGTAGCAAAAGTAGGTGAATCTTATGAGAAGTAAATTGAATTTTTTAATAGGAGTTAGCCTAGGAAGAAAAGTTAAAACCAAATGGTTTGTCGTTACCCAAATTATTTTGTTAGTACTTCTCGTTGGTATTTTTAATTTAGATATTATTATTCGTCACTTTGGCGGCGATTTTAATGAACCGACAAATATTTATGTGGTAGATGATACAGGTGTATCTTATGACTTATTTCAACAATCATTTCTTGTGAGTCAACAGAATCTCTATGGAGAAGGGGAAGAATTATATAAAATTGAACAAAAAGAAACTGTCGAGGAGATGAAAGAAGTAGTTGCTGAAGAAGGGGGAATTATCGTTCATATTATTCCTTCTGATAAGGATGTAATTGAGGTAGAACTTCTTTCGAAAGTAACGGTGGATTCCTATGCTTATGCTGCTTTGAGTAATTCTTTAAATAGTGTAAAAGTTGTTCTTGCCATGAATGAATTAGGTCTTACGGAAGAAGATTATTCTAAAATCATGAATACTGTTACAATTTCTAGTTCCTTAATTGATGAAAATGAAAAGACAGAAGCGGAAGGTACAGAAATGATTATGGAGACAGTATTTCCACTTTTCATTCTTCCTATCTTCATGTTATCGTTATTTTTAGTACAAATGATTGGTGCCGAAGTTAATGATGAAAAAACAACTCGGGCGATGGAGGTTATTATTTCCAATGTATCTCCGAAAACCCATTTCTTTGCAAAAGTAATTGCTGGAAATTTATTCATTATTGGTCAAGCTTTGTTAGTAGTAGGATATGGTGGTATTGCGATACTGATTCGTTCTCTTTTAGCAAAAGGAGGAGCTACTACTGCCACTTTCTTTGATGAGATTGGACCAATCTTTAAAACTTTATTAGATAGTTCTATTGGAGATAAGATGATTTATGTTTTACCAGCGGCTATTATCCTAATCCTTTTAACTTTTGTCGCATATGCTTTATTAGCAGGAGTGTTGGCATCTATGACAACAACAACCGAAGATTATCAACAAGTTCAAATGCCGATTATCATTATTTCTCTTTTGGGATACTATTTAGGAATAATGGCAGGAATGTTTAAAGGATCTATTATCATTAAAATATTCTCTTTTGTGCCATTTATTTCCGCTATTTTATGTCCATCCTTATTAGTTTTAGGACAAATAGGAGTAATAGAAGTAGTTATTTCCATTTTGATTATGGTATTAACGAATTATTTATTAATTAAATATGGACTTAGAATCTATAAAGTTGGTATTTTGAACTATTCTTCTAGCGGATTATGGAAGAAAATGGTGAAAGCCTTAAAACAATAATTCCATTAGATAGGAGATTATGATTCCTAAAATAACCATGAAAGAATTATCTTTCTATCAACAACAAGGAGCGATTCTAATTGATGTAAGAGACCCTATAGAGTATCAAAAAAGTCATCTCAATGGTGCATTCAATATCCCATCTGCTAGAATACTAGAAGGATTAAGAGGTTATCCAAAAGATACGCTCATCATTCTTTACTGTTCCACAGGAAAAAGAAGTAGAACTGCTTCTCAATTACTTTTGAGTATGGGATATACAAATGTCTATGATTTAGGAAAAGTTACCTTGGAGAGTTAACAATTGTTAACTCTTTTTTATTTCTTTTTCACGGATATCAATGGTATAATGAATATGGTGGTAGTATGGATGATATTTTAGTATTAACAAACGGATATAATAAACAAAATTATATTAAAAAAAATAGTTTACAGTTAACCCCTAGAAAAGTAATGACGTTTTCAGAATTCAAAGAGAAATTGACTTTTTCCTATGATGAGCGAGCACTCTATGAAGTAATGAAAGAAACTGGGGTTTCTTATGGAGTAGCTCGTCTTTATCTTATGAATTTAACCGATCAAAAAATAGATACTCCAAAGATTCGTCTTTTAAATCAAATTTATCACCATCTACAAGAAAAAAAACTGTTAATCCAAAATCCATTATTCAAAGATTTTGTAAAAAGCAAAAAAATTTTGGTTTATGGGAATACCTCCTTGAATAAGGAAGAAAAGAAACTACTATCTGGATATTCTTACACTATTTCAAAAGTAGAAAATTATCCAAATAGAAAATATCCTCTTTATTCTTTAGCGACACTAGAAGAAGAAGTTTATTTTTTAGCCTCTAAAATTTCGAAATTATTAAAAGAAGGCATTCTTCCTCATCAAATTAAAATCTTAAATTTAGATGATGAATATCGTATGATGATTGAAAAAATATTTGCTTGGTATCATATTCCTACTAGTATCGGAGTAAATAGATCTATCATAGGAACGAAAATCGTGAAAGACTTTTTAGAGTATTCTTCTTTGCAAGAAGGATTAGAAAAGTTACAAGGAGAAATTCATACTCCTTTGGAAGAAAAAATCTATGACCAATTACGAACGATTGTAATGCGCTATAGCGATTTTCCGGAAGATGATATCACGAGAACGATGATAGAAGAGGATATTAAAAATGCCCATATGGTAGTAAATGTAAAAGAAGAAAGTGTTGAGGAAGGAAATTTAGATACGCTATATGATGAAGATTTTCATATTTTTATAGTAGGTTGTAATGAAGGAATTATCCCTAGAACTTATAAAGATGAAGATTATTTAAGTGATGATGAAAAAACGAAGCTAGAAAGAATGACATCGATAGAGAAAAATCAAGAAGAAAAAGAGAAACTTTTTGATTTTCTAAATCATACTAAAAACATTATTTTAAGTTATAAGGAGAAAACTTATACGGATACTTATTATCCTGCTTCTTTCTTAGAAGAAATTGAAACCTCTAAAGAGACATTTACAATGGATTATCAGGATAGCCATTTTATCAATCGTTTCTATCTAGGAAAAATGTTGGATTCTTATTATAAATATAATTTAAAATTAGAAGATTTAGAGTATTTATATCAACACTACCGAACAATTCCTTATCACATTTATCAAAATCAATATACAGGGGTATCCAAAAAACAATTAGAAGAAGTATTCGATCATAAACTCTTATTATCGTATTCTAGTTTGGATACGTATTATCGTTGTAGTTTTCGCTATTACGTAGAGAAAGTTTTAAAACTCAGCACTTTTGAAAGTACTTTTTTACAAAATGTTGGAAATTTATTTCACTATGTTCTTTCGAAAGCATTTCTAGAGGATTTTGATTTCGAAAAAGAGTGGAACGATTCGATTCAAAAAAATGGAATGGGAATAACGAAAAAGGAACAATTCTTTTTAAAAAAATTAAAAATAGAATTACAGTTTATCATTGAAGAAATTAAAAGACAATATCATTTCACGACCTTGAAAGATGCCTTCTATGAAGAAAAAATTTATACCCATCCAACGGGTGAAGAAAATATTACTTTTATGGGAATTATCGATAAACTACTTTACAATAGTAAGACGAATATCGTATCCGTTATCGATTATAAAACGGGTAATCCTAATTTGAGTTTGGAAAATATTCCGTATGGAATTGAGATGCAACTACCTATTTATCTATACTTAGTAAAACACTTTTCTAAAATAGACAATCCTAGAATTGCGGGCTTTTATCTTCAAAAGATTCTTCATAATGAAATTATGAAAAGTGATAAAAAAACGTATGAACAATTAAAAAGAGAAAATTTACTTTTGCAAGGATACAGTACCGATAATAGGGAAGTATTAGAAGCATTCGATAATACATGTGCTGATAGTGAAATGATTAAGAGTATGAAAATTACGAATAAGGGATTTTATGCTTATAGCAAGGTTTTATCAGAAAGAGAAATGGATACGATGATCCAACTAGTAGAAGAGAAAATAGAAGGTGCTTTAAAAGATATTCTCGAAGGTAAATTTACAATTAATCCGAAACAAATTGGTATGGATAATGTTGGTTGTGCTTTCTGCCCGTATCATGATATTTGTTATCACACGGAAAATGATATGGTAACTTTAAAACAGAATCGTGATTTAAAATTTTTACGAGGTGATGAAAATGCCTAAATGGACCAAAGATCAAGAAGAGGCTATCTACCGTAGCGGTGAAAATATTATTGTTAGTGCGGGAGCAGGAAGTGGTAAAACAGCTGTCTTAACAGAACGGGTTATCGAAAAATTAAAGCAGGGAATTCATATCCATCAATTACTCATTTTAACCTTCACGAAAGCAGCTGCCGGAGAGATGAAAGATCGCATTCGCAAATCCATTAAGGAAAATCCAGAATTAATAGGAGAACTTACGAATATTGATCAAGCATATATTACAACTTTTGATAGTTTTTCTCTTTCTATTTTAAAGAAGTATCACTATGTTTTAGGACTCGATAAAGATATTGGTATTACAGAATCTTCCTTATTACAAATCGAAAAAGCAAAAATACTAGATCAAGTATTAGAGGAAATGTATGAGGAAGAAAATAGTAAGTTTCTACATATGATTGAGGATTTTTGTACAAAAGATGATCAAAACATAAAGTTGGCTCTTCTTCGAATGATTAAGAAACTAGAATTAAAATATAAAGTAGAAGATTACTTAGAATCCTATATAGATGAGTATTATCAGGATGAGAATATAAAGAAATATATCGTTGAGTTTCAGGGGAAAATAGAAGAGAAAAAACAAAAGATTATGGAGTTATCGCAGGAACTATCTTATCTAGTAGACGGAAATTATATGACGAAAGTAGAGGACTATTTAAAGCCAATTTTCTCAGTCCAGGATGATACAGTTATTAAGAATGCTCTCTCTTTAAAATTTCCATCGTTACCGCGTGGCTCTGAAGAAGAGGTGAAAAAATCTAAGGAACATTTAACGGATGCCTTAGAAGAACTTGATTCTTTACTTAGTTATGGTAGTTTAGAAGATAAGAAAAAAATGGTTTATGATACAAAAGAGAACGTCTCTGTTATCGTGGAAATTTTAAAAAGATATTTTCAGAAAGTACAAGATTTTAAAAAGAAGAATGCTTTTTATGAATTTTCAGATATCGCTTTTATGTCTATCTCCATTTTGGAAAACAATGAAGAAATTAGAGAAGAATTAAAGAAAAGTTTTGTTGAGATTTTAGTGGATGAATATCAAGATACCAATGATTTACAAGAAACTTTTATTTCTTATATTGCACGCAATAACGTTTATATGGTAGGGGATGTAAAACAATCTATTTATCGCTTTCGTAATGCAAACCCTCATATTTTTCGTAAAAAATATAATGCTTACCAAGAAGGAATGGGTGGTGCAAAAATCGATTTGGTTAAAAACTTTCGTTCTAGAAGAGAGGTTTTAGAGGATATTAATGCCATATTTCGGCAAGTAATGGATAATCCTATTGGCGGAGCAGACTATAAGCAAACTCACCAAATGGTTTTTGGACTTACTGCCTATGAAGAGGATGGTCAAAAGAAGGTGAACCGTAAAAGTGAATTTTGGACTTATGATTCTCTTCGCAAAAGTGGCTATAGTGACGCAGAAGTAGAAGCATTCTTAGTTGCTCGGGATATTCAAAAGAAAGTAGAAGAAAAATATCCTGTTTATGATAAGGATTTAAAAAAGATGAGAGATGCTAGATATGCTGACTTTGTTATTTTAATGGATCGGTCTTCCCAATTTGAACTTTATAAAAAAATATTTGAATATTTAAAAGTTCCTCTCGATGTATATAAGGATGAATATCTAGAAAAAGGGGAAGATTTATCCCTTATCAAAAACATAATTGATTTTATTATTCATATTCGTTTACATAACTTTGATAGTGCTTTTGAATATGACTTTGTCAGTATCGCAAGAAGTTTTCTTTACCGATTACCTGATAGCGATATCCTAGATATGGTTCATCATAAAAAGATAGAAGATTCTATTATCTATCAAGACTTAGAATCACTTTCTTATGAAGTCGATAATAACGATATCTATCATTTCTTACAAGAAGTGCTCTTGCATATTCATTTTTATGAAAAGAGTATAGAAGATTCGGATATTGCTAAGAGAGAAATTCGAATGGAAAAGATACTCGCACTCGCTCATAGCCTTGATAGTAGTGGTTATAGTGTTTATGAATTTAAAGATTACCTAGAAACGTTATTGAAAGATGGCTATAGTATTCGTTATAAGATGAATATGGATAAAGGGGATAGTGCGAAGATTATGACAATTCATTTATCTAAGGGACTAGAATACCCAGTATGCTACTTTACAGGATTAAACAAGCCATTTAATATTTCTGATATTAAAGATAAATTTTTATATAGTGAGGACTATGGCATCATTGCTCCTTATTTTGAAGAAGGAATTTCGGAAACTTTTCTAAAATATCTGTTGAAGAATTCTTATATGGAAGAGGAAGTATCCGAAAAAATTCGGTTATTTTATGTAGCGCTAACACGTGCTCGGGAAAAAATGATTTTCCTTCTTCCTTATCAAGAATGGAATAGTAAGCAAGAAGGACTCATCCCAATTATGGAAAGAACGAAATATAAAAGTTTTGCTGATATTTTAAATTCTCTCGGAGGGGATATTCAAAATCAATTTCAAAAATTAGAAATTAAAGAAGAAGATTTTACGAAAAACTATCTTTATCCATTAGATATTCAAAAAGTGGAATTTCATTCTGAGAGAAAATTAATGGTAGAAGAGGTAGAGGAAGTAGTGTCTGAAAAAGAAGAGAAACAATTTTCTAAAAAGAGTCTTACACTTCCTACCAAAGAGGAAAAAGAAGCGATGCGTTTTGGTAGTGAGGTTCATGAAATTTTAGAATATTTAGATTTTAGAAAACCTAATTTGGATGCTATTTCTAACCAGTTTATTCGTAGTAAGATTGAGAAATTTTTAAATCAACCTCTTCTAAAAAGTAGGAATAATGCCACTATTTATAAGGAACATGAGTTTATTTATGAAGAAAATCATGTCGAATATCATGGAATTATTGATTGCATGTTAGAATATTCTGATAAGATTGATTTAATTGATTACAAGTTAAAGCATGTTGCGGATGATGCTTATCAAAAACAATTAGAGGGTTATAAAACATACTTAGAAAAAATAACAAATAAAAAAGTAAACTTATATTTATATTCTATTTTAGACAGTAAATTTGAAGAGATTTCTGTATAAAAAAAATACTTCCATCCATTCTAATAGTGAAAGGAAAGAGTATATGAATGTTAATACAGAATTATTAGAATATATTTATGAATCTAGTGAAATGGGAGTCGTATCCCTTACGAATTTACTGAAAGATTTAAATGAGAAAGAAAATAAACTAAAACCAGTAATTAGTGATGAATTGAGTTTTTATGAAAAATATCAGAAAAAAGCCAAAAAGGCACTAGAAAAGTTAGATGTTTCTCCAAAACATAATTCGATGATGACGAAAATGATGTCTAAAATGGGAATTTCTAAAGAAGTAAAAAGTGATAATAGTGATGCCTCTATTGCCCATATGTTGGTAGAAGGACTAACCATGGGAGTAGTAGATATGGAGACAAAAATAAAAAATTACGAAAAAGATGCAGATAAGAAAATTCTAAAATTAGCTAGTGAATATTTAAAATTTCAACAGAATGAAATTGAAAAACTTAAGACTTATTTATAACAAAAGAAAGTTTAATTTTGCTTAAACTTTCTTTTTATTTTTTTTTGACTAAAATAGCAGTATCTTCTTTTGCATTACTCATTCCATATCCCGCCCATTTTGTTTTGACTAGTTGAAAGGGCATTACTGTACGTAGTGATTCTAGCAAGTGATAGTAAGAGACATTTTGACCGGTATATCCTTCTAAGAAACGTTCCCCTTTATCTATAAATTCTTGAAGAGTAGGTTCACTAGAAAGCCAACCGTTCGGTTCGGTAATGAGTTTTTGAGAAATAAAGTGATGAACTTCCTCGTTATATCGACATAGATAACTAACTATCATATTTCCGGAAGGATTCAATTTCGGTAGTAGAACGTTTTTGATAAATTGTACATATTTCATGGCATTTTCAGGATTCATATTGATTCCAAAATTGAGATATTCATAAATATTAGAAAGAATCATACTATCAAACGTAATACCATCAGGGATATTTTTCCCTAAAGAATAGAAATCTCCTTCAATAAAGTGCCACCTAGACTGCTTTACTTTTGCTTGCGTATCATAATAAGTTTGATTATTATAGTAATAATGATTAACCGTTCCGGCAAAAGAGGCATGTTTTTTCGTGGAACGAAATAATTCTTCTGAAATAATTTCATTATCATATTCAAAGTATTCATAAATAATATCCCAGAAGACACGGATAGGTAAAGGAATTCTTTCCTGTATTTTTTGATACAAACGGTAGTTCATAATTATCCCAGTATGCTCAGCAATCAAGAAATCTAAAAAATCTTTTCTACGCAGATTTTCCATTGCTACTTTTTTAAGACTCAAGAAATACATATCAACTTTATTGATATCAAAAAAATAAACGTCTTTTGCTCCTTTAATAACAGATGCAATACCTTGATCTCCAGAACCTCCAATAGTCAAAGTAGTGGTAAAGTTACTATCCATTTGATTAGTGTAGGAGGGAATATCTTCTGTTGCGATATGATATAATCTCGAATATTTTTGAAAATCTCCCCATAGTCCATTACTTTTTCGTATTTCAAAAATGAGACCTAGGGCATCTTGCCTTGCTTCGACAATATTAGGCATATTTACCATAAAAACGCCTCCTTAAAAGCGTGTTATATTATAAACAGAGTGCTTCAAAAAGTCAAATATATGATATAATGAACAAAGAGAGGAGTCTTTTATGATTAAAACCAAAAAACAAGGTTCTTTAATTATTATTTCAGGAACAACCTGTGCTGGAAAAGGTACAGTTATTAAGAAATTATTAGAACGTCATAATGATATTGTTTTATCGATTTCTTATACTTCTCGTCCTAAAAGGGAAAGTGAGAAAGATGGCGTTGATTATTATTTTGTCACGAAGGAAGAGTTTGAAAGAAAAATTGCTGCAGGGGATTTTTTGGAATACGCACAGGTACAATACGGTGCTTATTATGGAACCCCAAAAGCAGAAATTTTAAAACAATTAGATACAGGAAAAGATGTTATCTTAGAGATTGATGTACAAGGCGCTAAACAGATTAAGGAGAAGTTCCC
>CANRDU010000015.1 GCA_947629445.1 uncultured Bacilli bacterium | reverse complement strand
TAACGCACTTTCCACATTACCATTTCTAACTACTACCTTTGACATTCATTCCCCTCCTTTCACAAACTAACTGTATTGTAGCACATTTCCTTTTGGTTTTCAACACAAAAAGACAATTTTTACAAAAAAAGGAAAGAAGGGAATGAATTTTTATTTTTCCTAAATAAAAAAAGGAAATATCTACCAAAAGCAGATATTTCCAGCTATCATGTGACGAATGATAGAACCGATATATCTTCCTCCTTGTAAAAGAAGATAAATACTAACAAGAAATAGGACTAAGTATAGTATCAAAAATAAGAAATGAAATACTTTTTCAACGATTATATGCTGCATACATTTTTGGTAAATATCCTTCTAATAGCAGTACCTAGGCTTCTACCGACATCTAGTATCGTTTCTGCTCCCTTCACAATAGCTGCAAGCATAGCCGCACTAATACTGCCACCGGATATTTTTTTTAGCTCTTCTTGGTTCAATTCTTTCATAGTAATTAATTACAACGTAGAGGTCTTACAAAACCATCAATCACACCAATGATAAAAACAACACCCATCGTAATTAAGGTTGCTCCCCCTAGTGTAATACTACCGCCTGTAATTTTTTTTAAATCTTGATTTTTCATTTGGATCATAACCTCATCCCTTTCTTAATTTTTTTTATAAATCTTGATATCAAAGTATTTTTCTCTTTTAAAAAGGAAAGCCGAAAGGTATAATTTTCTATCTTCCATTCATCCTTTAAATCTAAATGAATAGTTACCTCCCAAATTTTGGTACTTCCATCTTCATAAAGAGCAGGTTTTATTTCCTTTATTTCATAGTGATACTTCTCTCCCTGTATTTCTACTTCTTTCGTTTCTATTTGGAAAAAGTTTTCAGCAACATTTATATGAATCAAATTATCTTTATAGTAACCTATATAATCTATGTGTGTTTCTAATGGATAAAAAAGAAAAACTAGAAAAAGGACAATTAAAAATAAAATATGTAACATAATCCAACGATTACGAAATGTGTTTGATTGGTAGTTTATGATAGATTGAGCATTATTTAAGTATTCCATCGTCTTACCACATTCTCCTTAATTACGCCCTCTTCTATACGAATCTTTCTTGTAAATAAATCTAAATTTTCTTCCCTATGTGAAATGATAATAATTGTTTTATCCATGTATTTTTTGAATATTCTTTTTAAAATGCGTCTCTCTAGATTCACATCTACTTGATTTAATCCCTCATCAATTATCAGTATTTTAAATGGTCTTAATAAGGTTCTAGCAAGAACAATTCTCTGACGTTCTCCTCCCGATAAATTAAAACCATTTTCCTCTATCAATCGATGAAGTCCTAAAGAATCTTTCCAAGCAATCTCATCTACTTCACACATATGAATCATCTCTTGCAATACTTTTTCTTCTATCGTCTCTGATAAGGTAAGATTTTCTAACAAACTTCCCGTATACAAATTTTCTGTTTGATTAATATAACAAACTTCATTCATATTCTCATAATCGTTAATATCATTTTCTCCTATTTGAATACAGCCTCGAGGAACCTCATAGTACCTTTTTAATAATCGAAATAACGTACTTTTCCCGCTACCACTTTTTCCTAACACTAACACTTTTTCTCCTTTCTCAATTGTTAGTTTAATATGATGGAGAATTTCCGTGTCTAAACGATAAGCATAAGATAAATCTTTAAAGCAAATATTTCCCTCCTCTAATTTATTTAAATATCCCATTTTTTCCTTTTTCTGAAAAATGGACATTCTCTCTATTGCTTTTTGTGCTTTTTTAAAATCTTTGTCTAGAGCAATCAATTCCCCCATTGGCATATAAAAATATGTTGCAAGATTTTGAATTGTTAGTAAAGTGGCAAAGGTTAAATTTCCACGATAAACTAAAATGCACCCTACAAATAATAGTAAAATAGTACTCATTTCTTCACATAATTTTTTTCCATAAGTCTCCCATGTAATGATTTTTTCTAAATGGTGAAGTTGATTAGCACAACTTACTTTTTCCTGCATAAGTTTATTTTGAAAATAATGTTCTAACGATATTCCTTTCACTGTTTCAAACGATTTAATACTCTCTACTTCCACATTGGTTAATTCTGCTTGGCACTTCTGGCAAGATTCAATTTCTGTTCGTAAAGGATCGGCAAATATTTTTAAAATGAGTAACTGTAATAAAAAGAAAAGAAGAACTAATATAGAAATGGAGGTACTAAGAAAATAAAGTGCCAAAAAAGAAATAAATAGTAAAGGAATATCAATTAAAAGGACCACAATCCAACTTACAAGAGCATGTTTCACATCCTCTAAAGAATCAATGCGTGATAGAATATCTCCCGTTGTATGATTATGATAATATGAATAGGAAAGCCATAAAACTTTGTAAAAAGCATCCATAGAAAGTGTAATATCTATTTTCTTTTCAATCCAAAGAAACACTTTATTGCGAAAGAACTCTGTTGTTAGTTTTAAAAAAGTCATACTAGCAAATACTACGAGTAGAAAATAAAAATAGGATTCCTTATTATTTGATTGTAACCCTCGCAACATCACTTCCCCATAAAAAGATGTTGCAATCGCATAAATCAAAATAAATAGTGAAAAAAGTCCTACTTGCCAAATAAGAGATTTACTAGACCTTAATAATGACAATAAATAACGTAGTGATAAAGTTTGTTCTTCTAAATGGATAACTGGTTTTATAGGATAGGTAATGAATAGATGTCCACTATAAATGGAGTGAAAAATGTCAAAATTAACAGTCATAATCTTATTAGCTGGATCGGCAATAACTAATTCTTTTTTCTTTTTATTAATTTCATAAATAACCACAAAATGAGAATAAGATTGATTTAATGTAACATGTGCAATACAAGGTAAAATAATATCTTCTTCTAAAAATTTTTCCAAAGGACATTCAAATCCCATTGCATAAAATCCAACTTTTTTCATCCCTTCTACCATATCATAAGCATTTGTCCCATTTTTATCGGCATGAAATAACTCTTGAATATCTGCTAAGCTCATATATCCACCATAATACTTTAATATCATGGCAAAACAAGCAACTCCACAATCTTTTAATTCTTCCTGTTCAATAAACGGATACTTTTTCGTTTTATCACCTCCCTACTTTATTATTATTGAGAACTAGCTTATTTCCTTCCTTTCAAAAAAATTTCTTATTTTTTATTATTACTAATTTTTAAACAAAAAAGTGATATATTTTTTTCAATATATCACTTTATCTTTCATAATTAATTTTCTAATACTACTTTTTTAACTACAGTACCAAAACCATTAGCACGTAACATCAAAGTAACAGGAATTGTTTTTGTCTGTTTTGCTGGTATTGTTACTCTCCATACAGTTGCTGGATTCGTCTCACTAGTTGATTCTGGGACGTCATGGTTTTTGCCATTATAATAATAAGATATGAAATTATTAGAAACTGTAAAAGATACTGTTTTTGCAGAACTAGAATTGTTTTTGATTGTTATATTTTCATGATAATGGACTCCCCAGTTTCCTATATTATACGGCCATCCTAAAATAGAACAATAATTACAAATAGGATTTTTTAAATTTCTTATTTCCTTATATGCTGGGTAAGGACCCGTTTCTAACATTTGCGTTTCTGATATTGGGACAAACATATGCAAAATATCAGATACTTGAACATTATATAATCTAGTAATCTTAAAATTACTAGTGTTGATAGTAGCACCAACATTATTCGTTATCCACTGACTATCAGTCTTTATTTCCCCAGCTGTATTCGCATAACTAACTTTCAGAGCACCTTTTGGGGTCTCATCATAAATTTCAAAAGTTGATGTGTTGGTTACTTCTGGCAACCCCTTATAATATCCGGCATACCCACGAGCTGGCAAATAAGTATTTCCATTTCTCTCTGGAACTTCATCATTACAATTTCCGCGATAAGTAGTAGAATAAGTTTTTTTGAAATCTTTAAATGCTAAAAGAGCAAACTCCATTTTATCACTCGTTGTTACATTTAATACTCCCATAAAATAGCCAGATGTTTTAGGGGCTTTGTTTTGTGTTATTAATGACTCTTCACCAAAAACATAGCCAGATGAACTATAAAAAATATATCTTATTCCTCTAGGGGGAATCTCATACTTCTTGCCAGTTAAATTACAAGTTCCTTCATAATATTGGTCCCACATTTTATAAGTTGAACCACACTTATTGAAGGTAACAGTTATAGCCTTTGTAGCACTAGGATTATACACTCTAAAAGCAACATATACGTTTTGAAGTTGCGATCCAATCAAACTATGAGAAAAGAAAATTTCACCTTTTCCATTAATAAAATCCTTATAAAGATGGGTATTTCCTAAGTCACTATCGGCTAAAAACCTCGTATCCGCTATTGTTTCCGGATTATTTAGAAAAACTCCCTTTCCTGTTGTACTCTTAGTATATGAAATGGTAGGAGCCCATAAAGCCGATAACGTCATATTCGAATTGATTTTTGTGGAAAATGAAAATTCTTTTCTAGCGCTTGTATACCATCCTACAAAAGTATATCCTTTTTTAGTAGGATTACTTGGTTTGGCTGCTGTTTTTCCCTTTTCCACTTTTTGTGAATTCACTTTACTTCCGCCATTCGTTTGGAAGGTTACTGTCACATATTCCTTTTCAGAAGTACTTTCCTCTTGTTTCCAATGCGCATATAAAGTTAAATCACTATTTACTGAATTATCAAAATTATATTCATCATTAGAATTTGTGTACCATCCTATAAAAGTATATCCTTTTTTAGTTGGATTACTTGGTTTGATTGCTTTTTTTCCTTTTTCCACTTTTTGTGAATTCACTTTACTTCCACCATCCGTTTGGAAGGTCACTATCACATACTCCTTATTTGGCTTTTCGGGAGTACTTTCTTCTTTTTTCCAATGCGCATATAAAGTTAAATCACTATTTACTGAATTATCAAAATTATATTCATCATTAGAATTTGTGTACCATCCTATAAAAGTATATCCTTTTTTAGTTGGATTACTTGGTTTGGCTACTTTCCTTCCTTTTTCAATTTGCTTTGCCGATATACTACTACCTCCATCAGTGTTAAAAGTAATAATCACATAATTTCGATTGGGATCTTCCACGGATGAACCACTACCCCATCTAGCCTCTAAAACAATATCTTGAGTAATCTCTTTTTCAAAATCAAACTCTTCTTCATTCAAATACCAACCAAAAAAAGTGTAACCTTCTAGTACAGGATCTTCTGGTCTACTAATTTTATGTCCGTTAGTAGTAAGTGTCTTGGTCTCATTTCCATATATTTTTAGAACAACTTTATATTCATTTGCATGAGAATACTTTTCCTTGTCATTTTCTTTTTCTAGTTTATTGAATGTCATAAGCAAAAAAATACCAAGAATACAAAAAGCAAAAAAAACAATTACAATAATTAAATTTCTTTTTTCAATATCTCCATTTTTCATCGACTGTCTCCCACCATTCCTTCACATAAAATATTTCCCTATCTACATTTTTTAAAAAGCATCTCTCAAACTACTAACTCCCAAATCATAATAATGATCTGGATCTTCTACTTGTTGATTTTGATAGTGATAAATATAAAGCAGATTATCTTTCTCTTCTACTGGAAAACGATTTGCAAATTTATCTACTAAATAAGCATTCGTTATCATATGGTATTCGGAAAGAAGACGATACTTACTAATCATAGCTTCAATCTTTCCCGATACAATCATTTCTAGGCAAGGATTTTCTTGATATCGCATACGATATGCAGTTATTAATTTTTCTATCTGATAATCATTAAGTTCATAAGAAAGTGTTACTCTTCTTGCTCCTAAGGAATGAAGGAACGCAACACTATAAGAATTCACTACATTGAGAGAAAAATCTGTCACCATATCTTTATAAAAAGAAACACTTCCTAGTTCCCCTACTAATACTCTTTCCGAACACGGCTGTAAATGCTCTTGAACCCTTGGAATTTTTAAAACTTTTTTCGTATCCAAAATTTTTTCATAAATCTTTTTATCTACATAAATTTCATCATAATCTTTATCCTTAATTTTATCATATTCTTCCAAACTGGATACATAGACAGTTCTTAACTTCATAGATTCATAATGAGGAACGCTTCTTTTATAAACTCCTTTTTTTATTGGAAGTTTATACCTTCTTGCTTCATTTAATTTTTCTACTAATGTTCTTCTTAATTCATTTAACTTTTGAACAGGAATAAAAATGCCTTCCTCTAAATCCCATATTATTTCATCTAAATGATATACGGTTGGTCCCAATTTTTCCAATTGTTCTTGCATACGATTTTTTGTCATGGGAGCATTTTTACTTTTTTCGACGATATAATCACTTTTTTGAGTGAGAATACGTTCACCATCCTCTATCGTAAGTTCTAAAGCCTCATGCACTTTAGCTTTTAATTTCATTGTAATTGGTACTTTTCTAGTTCTACCATCTATTTTTGCGTTTAATAATGCTAACTGCTCACTATCTGTTGTCTTTACTACTAACGAAGCTATCTTTACTTTATCACGATAAGGTATGCGTACAACATCACCTTTTCCTGCTGATTTTACTTTCTGATTGTCTAGATAAAGGACATCCACTACTTTTCCCGTATCTTCTTTTCCTAAAATACGAATTCCATCTTTGACGGAAAGTTTTGCTGAAAGTTCGATTTCTATCATATTAGACATTTGTTTTGTTACTTTGCCAATTGGTATTCCCATATGATTAGGACGATATTCATTCGTGAAAGACTGATAATCTTCATGGAATAAAAATCCCTTGGTAAATCCCCGTGAGAACAATTTCTTCATCTCTTCTATTTCTTGGCTAGTGATAAGAATATGACCATTTTCAAAATAGGAATCAATTGCTTTCCGATAAAGGGAGGTAGCAAAATAAACGTATTCTGGGCGCTTCATTCTCCCCTCTATTTTAAGACTGTCTACCCCTATTTTTAATAATTCTTCGATATAGGGTAAGGTATTTAAATCTTTCGCACTTAATAAATATTGATCTTGATTCTTCTTCTTTCCATCTACATACAAATCATATGGTTGTCTACAACATTGTGCACAAGTACCACGATTACCACTTCTACCCCCAATTAAACTACTCATAAGGCACTGACCAGAGTAGGAAATACATAATGCCCCATGAATAAATATTTCTAATTCCAAAGAGGTTGACTTTTTAATATCTGATACTAATTCAATAGGAGTTTCACGAGCTAAAACAGCTCTTTTTATTCCCAATTTCTCTAAAAGTTTGACTCCTTCTAAATTATGAATATGCATTTGCGTAGAAGCATGAATCTCTAGCGAAGGATATAATTGATGAAGTAAATCCATCATGCCAATATCTTGAACAATAACAGCATCTACAGAGATTTCTTGCAAATATTCTACATACTCTAAAAAATTTTTTATTTCCGTTTCATATATGAGCGTATTAATCGTTATATATACTTTAACACCATAAAGATGTGCATAAGAAATAGCCTCTTTTAACTCTTCATTGGTAAAATTAGTAGCAAAACTACGAGCTCCATAAAAATTACCCGCCAAATAAACCGCATCACAGCCGCCCTCAATAGCAGCATATAAACTCTCCATATTTCCAGCTGGAGATAATAACTCAGGCTTTTTCATGCTCCCACTCCTCTCCTTTATTATATAAGAAAAAAAGAGATTTGAAAACCATTTTAAATCTCTTTAATATGTTCTGATAAAGAAGTGATTTGATATCCTCTCGATTCAATATAAGATAGAATATTAGGAAATTCCTCTATGAATTTTTCATTTACCTGATAAGTTAAAAAAGCCCCCGATTCTAATTTTCTTTTGGTATTCTGTAAAGGTTTACTCGTAATAATGCTAGCAGGTGCAATCGAATAATAATTATTTTTTTGACAAAACTTTAACATCGTAGAATCTTGATTCGGATTGTAACAAATTCGACTAGATTTTTGGTAAGTATTCAATTTTTGAATCATTGCCGTAGCATTCGCTTCCTTAGAATCCGCAATTAAAAATTCTATATTAGAAGACAAAAAGTCTTGGATATTAATGGCTTCCTCTTCAAAAACACTATTCTTCATAACAAGAGAAATAGGAGTATCCCCTATTTTATTTTTTAATAAAGCAAGGTCTCCTGATTTTACAAGCAATAAAATACTTACCATTCTTTTAGAGGAATTTCCATGAGGAATATATTTATCAAGATAATCATCTAAATTAATTTTTGGCTTTTTCGTATCGTATACAAAATAGTCCTCATTATAAGTTCCTATTTTTGACATCTCTTGATAACTTTTTTCTACATTAACCGTTCTACTTGGAAGTCCAGGAATAATAAATTGATCAAATACTTTAGCATTTTCTCCTTCTTTACCATATTCTTCACAATGATTCTTGATTTCTATCATAATTTCATCTACTTCTTTGACAACACTCACGGTTTGTTCGGTCAAAAAAAAGCTAAAGCAAACAAGACTAAGGATCCCAATATACTCAAAGATTTTTTTCATAAACCACCTATTTTAATATATGAAAAAAAATGGGGTTATTTTCCATCTTTCTAGATATTTTTCACAAACAATTATCTATTGCATATTCTATCATTGAAAGGAGAATCTCTATGTTCACACCAAACAATAATATAGGAGGAATGAATACATTTCCCACTATGCCTTATGCACCTACACAACAAGATGAGCGAGTAGGCTTTCTTGGACCTTTTCTATTGGGGGGAATTACCGGTGGTTTAGTTGCACCTTTCTTTTATGGAGGGAATAATTATGGTGGAGGTTATGGGCAACCATATTATACAAATAACTACTATTATCCTCCATACCCATATTATGGACCTTACTAATAAAAAGAATTTTTTTAAAATTCTTTTTTTGGTATAATAAATATGGTGATTATAATATGGCATCAGCACTCATTCATATTTGTGTTGCGAAAAAATTAAATGAAACTTTAAAGGTAGATGAAAAAGCATTATTTTTAGGCTCTATTGCCCCCGATTTAAGTAAACAAATTGGACTTTCTAAGGAAAAATCTCATTTTCTATCAACACCTAAAGATTCCATTCCTAATACCTTTGCTTTTATAGATAAATATAAAGACCAATTGAATAATCCATTCTTATTAGGATATTTTATTCACTTATATACAGATAAAATTTGGTTCGATGAATTTATGAGAAAAAAAGTATATGAAGGATCTGTCCATTTAATGGATGGAACCACAATTTCGACTTCTCCAGAAGAAATTTTAAAACTTATATATGATGATTATACCAATTTAAACGTTCAATTAATTGATGAATATAACTTAGATTTATCCCTATTCTATGAAGATTTAATATTGCCAACCATAGAAATGGATGAAATTCCAATCTCTAAACTCCCCGTATTAATTGAAAAAATGGGGATTATTATCGCAAATAGTAAAAATTCTAAAAGTTACGTTTTTGATTTAGATATTATAAAAAAATTTATTGACTATTCTGTGGATAAAATTTTAAAGAAAATAGCAGAATACGAAATAAAAGTGCATCCTTAAGATGTACTTTTTTAGTTTCCTAAATAATGTTTAATCTCACTTAAATCCACTATGTAATGAGCATAATTATTAGGATCAACATAAACAGGAACCGTTGTAATTTTATTTCCTTCGATAAGAGGACGAATATTTTGAAAAATTGGCTCACTAACATAAGTATATAATTTATTATCTGCTGAATTGGTATAACTTGCATATACACGATATGGATGTCTACCATTATAACTAATTGAAGTATCATAGTTAACTTCCTCAATATGAGCGCGAATCATAAAGTGATAATTCTCTATTTTCTTCTTTTTTCTCTTGCTAATGATATAGGATATCAAAAGTCCTCCACCTATAACCGAAAAAATGCCACTAAATAAAAAGAATATCCAAAATATGTCGCTTTGATCAGATCGAAAGTAAGATGGATTTGCACGATTATAATAAATCGTTACTTCATCTCCTATATGCATATTAGAACTGTATCTATCTAATCTACCACTATATTCTCTACCATCAACTTCATATTTTACAATAACTTCATGCTCATAATCATCATCAGCACTATCATATACAGAGTTAATATCGATGATTGTTGCTGGAGTTTTTTCCGCACTTTTGAGAAACCTATCATTCTCATTAGATATCCAAAAGTACGACATTAAAGTGATAATTCCCACTCCTAAAAAAATACTACCTATAATTGCCCTTACTTTTGCCATAACACACCTCTATTTCATTATAACAAATTCTCCTATTTTTGCTAGAAAAATCATTTTCTTTCCTTTTTGTTTACTTTTTGTATACATGTATAAAAAAGGAAGCTATTTAGCTTCCTCTGTTGCTCTCGTTTCACGAATAACGGTTACTTTAATAGTACCAGGATATTGAAGATTTTCCTCAATCTTATTTTTAATATCGCGAGCTACCTTATGACTAGTTAAATCATCTATTTCTTCTGGTTTTACGACAACTCTAAGCTCACGTCCTGCTTGCATAGCATAGGCTTTATCTACTCCTGAAATATCATTGGCAATTTCTTCCAAATCATGTAATCTCTGAACATAGTTTTCCAAAGAATCATTTCGTGCACCAGGACGAGATGCAGACAAGGCATCCGCTATTGCTACTAACTCCGCAATTACCGAAGTTGGCTCTTCATCACCATGATGAGAGGCAATCGCATTCACGACAATATCATTTTCTTTATATCGTTTAGCAAGAGAAACTCCTATCTCTACATGGCTTCCTTCCATTTCATGGTCGATAGCCTTTCCAATGTCATGTAAAAGTCCAGCTCTCTTGGCTAACATGACATTCTCTCCTAGTTCCGATGCTAAGATACCAGCTAAATGAGCTACTTCAATAGAATGCGTTAAGACATTCTGTCCATAACTAGTCCGAAAATGCAATCTTCCTAGAATCTCCATTAATTCAGAGTCCATCTTTGTAATACCTAACTCAAATAAAGCAGACTCTCCATATTCTAAAATCTTTGCTTTCATTTCCTTAGCTGTCTTATCATAAATTTCTTCAATACGGGCAGGATGAATTCTTCCATCTTTAATTAACGTTTCAATAGTTACTCTAGCGATTTCACGACGTAACGGATCAAAACTAGATAGAACAATAGCTTCTGGAGTATCATCAATAATTAAATCCACTCCCGTAACTGCTTCTATCGTCCTGATATTTCTACCCTCTCTACCAATAATTCGACCTTTCATGTCTTCACTTGGCAAATCGACAACGGTTACCGTCTGTTCGCTGGCTACTTCCCCTGCATAACGTTGCATAGAAGACACTATCATACTCTTCGCATTCTTATCAACAGTAAGAGCTGCCTCTGCTTCTTTTTCCTTAATATAAGAAGCTATTTCCAGTGACATCTCCTCTTCTACCTTTTTCATGACAATGTCTCTAGCTTGATCCTTGGTATATCCAGCTATCTGTTCTAACAATTCATATTGTTGCTTTTTTAATTCCTCCACTTTTGCTTGTTCGTCTTGGATATCATTTTGTTTATTAATAAGATTATTTTCTTTTTCTTCTAAGAGGGATTCTCTATTTTGAAGAGATTGATCCCTACGATTAATATTCTCCTCGCGAGAATCCAAACGTTGTTCTGTTTTTTTTAGTTCATTTTTCTTTTCCCGGATTTCTTCCTCGGCTTTCTTAGATAAAGTATTGGCTTCTTCTTTTGCTTCCGCCAAATAATCTTTCTTTATTTGTTCTGCTTCTATCTTAGCATTTCCAATGAGTGTCTCAACTGTTTTTGCAGTTTTTACCCCTCGTATATAATAAAATATAAACATTACAATTATTCCAACAACAAGTCCCACTAGGACTAGCAAAATGGGGATTAACATATCTGACATACTAAATCCTCCATTTCTCAGTATCAAGTGATTATCAATCACTCTACTATTATTGTAAAATGGATTGAATAAGAAGTCAAGAAAAAAAGTAGAATGTTTCCTAACCTATACAGTATTCAATAGGCAACCAAAACACATTTATTCTACTTTTTATAATACATTATTATATCTCAGAGCCACCAATCGTAAGAGTATCATGGCTAGCATAATATTCCCTTACTTTCTTTTCAATTTCAGCATATTTATCTGGATTATTACGTAACCATTCCTTAACATTTTCTTTACCCTGTCCTACTTTTTCACCTTGATAAGCATACCAAGAACCACTTTTCTCTATCACACCAGCTTCACTACCTAAATCGACCATTTCTCCTAAGATAGATACACCTTCCCCATACATGATATCGACGGTACAGGTTTTAAATGGAGGAGCCATTTTATTTTTAACTACTTTAATGTTGGCTTTATTTCCGACAATATCTGTTCCTAGTTTAATTTGTTCTCCCCGTCTAATTTCTAGTCTTACAGAAGCATAGAATTTTAAAGCTCTTCCACCTGGTGTCGTTTCTGGATTTCCATACATTACACCAACTTTTTCACGTAATTGATTAATAAAAATACAAATAGTATTAGTTTTATTAATAACTCCCGATAATTTTCTTAAAGCTTGGCTCATAAGTCGCGCTTGCAAACCAACATGAGAGTCTCCCATTTCTCCTTCGATTTCCGCTTGAGGAACTAATGCAGCAACAGAATCAATAACAATAACACTAATCGCACCACTTCTTACAAGGGCTTCACAAATCTCTAACGCTTGTTCACCATTATCTGGTTGACTTAATAATAATTCATTAATATTAACACCAATCTTAGCGGCATATTGGGGATCTAAAGCATGTTCAGCATCTATGAAAGCAGCTCTTCCCCCTTTTTTCTGTGCTTCCGCAATAGCATGAAGTGCGAAAGTAGTTTTACCACTAGATTCAGGACCATAAATTTCAATAATTCTACCTTTTGGGTATCCACCAATTCCTAAGGCTACATCCAAAGATATAGAGCCACTAGAAATGGTATCAATTTTTTGGTGTTCATGTTCTCCTAACTTCATGACTGCACCTTTACCAAATTGTTTTTCGATGTCCGCCATGACTTGTTCAAGAGTTCTATCACCAGCTGTCTTCACCATAAATCTTCCTCCTTCAATCATTCATGACTTCATTATACTACCAAGAAAAAAAGTTGTCAATAGTTTTTGCGAACAAATGTATGTTATTTCTGCAAACTATATCTGACAACTATTGAATTTTCAACAAAGAATATTTCTTTTTTATCATTTTTAATCGCATTTTTTTTGCTAAAAAATAAAAACAGCCTAAATAAAAACTATTGAACAAAATAGAAGAAAGAATACTATCTAAAAAATTCTCTAAATTCCAAGGAGTAATTTTCAAAAGAACGAAAAACATCATCAGAAATACCCTATAAAGCAAGACAACAGCTATCCCTAAGCAATAAGTATTTACCATGTTAATAGATAGTTTGGAAAAACATTTTGCAATAAAAAAACTAAGTAGTATAAATAATGCAACATGTAAAAATAACGTTCCACTGTAACAAATATCATATAATACTCCCAGTATTATAGAAATGGCATAGTAGTGAAGAAGATTATTTCTAACAAAAGGGTAAATTACTACTAAAGATAATAATGTACAAAGAGGGAAAAATATGGTATTGTTCCCTACGACTTGGAACAAAATATCATCTAAAAGGAAAGACAAAACTATTAAAAGAACAATCATTCTCCCCCTCCTCTTATTAAAACAGTAACAAAGCGAATATCAGAAGCATCTCCACTCGGTCTTACAGATACTACTTTTGATAAATCAAAATTATCCGTTTGAACATCAGAAACAGTTCCTATAACAAGTCCACTAGGAAATCGATCTCCCAATCCCGTAGTTGTGACTTTTGCGCTAATGGGAATATCTACATAGCCACTGATTCCTTCAATTTTATACACTTGCTCTTTACTATCATATCCCGTTAGTAATCCATAAGCATACTTTCCCTCTGAAAGATCAATTTTCACCGATACTTGATTTTCCAAAATAGAACTAGTAAATAATTTCACGGTACTAGTATGTAAACTGGTCTGTGAAATATAGCCAATTACTTGTCCTTTTCCTAGAACCGCCATATTTTTTTGAATACCTTCTCTTTCCCCTTTATCAATAGTAAAACTATCTAACCAATAAGTAATATTTCGATTAATAATCATAGCCGATACTTCGTCATACTCTAATAAAGAAGCATTTAAGTCTAATAATTCTCGTAGTTCTTCATTTTCTAATTCTAACTCTTCTAATTTATCTTTATATAAGTTAAGGGAATCAACTTCCTTTTGTAATTTCTCATAATCGTTTAAGACTTTTTCTCCATTTTGCATAGCTTCCCACTTATCTTGTCCATATTGAAGAGGAGCGGATAACACATGACCAATCGTTAATACCGTATCTTTTACCCCTTTTTCAATCCAAGTTAGAGATCTTCCATGATGAATAGAGAAAGCCGTAATTCCTAGCATTACAGTCACTAAGCAAATGGCAATAATCCAATACTTCTTCCAAAGATTCTTTTGTCGTTTCATTCCCTCACCTAACTTCTTTCTGAGTTTCATTTTCAAGAAAACTGTAATAATTTTTACTTCCAATAATTAAATGGTCCAATAACTGTATTCCCAATAACTCCCCAATCTGACTAATTCGGGATGTCATTTCCCTATCTTCACGACTAGGAACTACATTACCAGAAGGATGATTATGAACACAAATAATGGCACTTGCAGAGAGCAAATAGGCCTCTTTAAAGATTTCTCTTGGATGAACAATACTATAATTGTTAGTTCCCTTAAATAACAATTTATCACGAATAATATTTTTCGAATTATCCAAATAAACAACATAAAAGCATTCTTGCTTTTCGTTTCCTATTTTGAAGCGATAATATTCATAAACCATTTGACTACTCGTTAACTTCTGATTTTTTATGGTTAATCGTTCTTGTTCGATACGTTTAAAAAGTTCTAAAGCAGATAACAAGGTACAAGCCTTAGACCTTCCGATACCTTTTATTTCCAATAGTTTTTCATAGGTAACTTCCGATAATTCTATCAAAGATGAAAATGTTGTTAAAACCTTGGTAGCTAATTCCTTCGAAGATAAATTTTTAGAACCAGTTCTCAATAAAACTGCTAATAATTCTTCATTGGACAAACTTTCTACTCCATAATACTCTAACTTTTCATAAGGTCTTTCTAAAACTGGTAATTCTTTAATCTTCACTACCATTTACTAATTCCTCATACTTTTCTAAAATTTGACTACTAATCGATGCAATCACAACAGAATCATCTGTACTAGATAAAATCGTGTCATAGTTTCGTAGAGATGCTAAAAAATCTTCATTCGTAACTAAAAATTCTTCCGTATAAGTATTATACCCTAAAGAACTATAATAATTCCCTAACTTAATTAAATTATCTGAGTCCGACGTAATACCTACATATACATCAATTTTTTCACCATTTTCCTTATAGATATAGTTTGTAAGAGAAATAGTTCCTTTCTCCATATCTTCTACGGAATCATAACTGGCATATCGAATAAAATAGAGCATTTCTCCATCATTAGAAGTAAAGTGTAAGCCCTGGTAAGAATCATACTGTTCTAAAAAAGACTTTGCTAGAAAAAATCCCACTACTAACGCAATAAATATAGAAAATAAATATTTTTTCATACTGTCACCATATTCATTGTATTAAAAGTAGCTGTCTAAATATGTCGTACGGTATTCGAATTATTCAGTATAGTAGTATACTGATTTTTCTCCATAAAGTCAATTATTTTTACAAAAAAAGATAGAAGATTACTCTTCATATCTTACTTTCTTATTAACATAATATCCAACTAATAATATTAAGAAGGATATTCCAAATAATACTATGTAATTCTTGCTGTTATCAGACGTGCTAGGAACTTGGAGTTGATCTTCTGAAACCTCTACTAAGGTGAAAGGAGCTTGCTCCGTTCCATTTCCCCCCATAATAGCCATATTCCTTTTTAAAGAAACAACTGGTAAAACCACAGACATACTTCCTGCACAGCCTACTGGCATTACTTCACTATTTGCAGTTATAGGTTCATATTGTTCCCAACGTCGAAGTAAGTAGTCCCAATCGATATAGGAAATCATACCTTCACCAGTCATTGACATAGTTACCTCTGTGAAATTCAAACAATAAGGACCATCTGGAACTTGAGAACCTGCGTATAATAATTCATCCGAAGTAATAGTAGCTACTGGGTATGTTAACTTTCCGTTACCATTTCCTTCACTAACTGTGAAACGGTCATTTTTATTAGAACATGCGAGACTTGGTCTAGCTACAAAATTAGGGTCATTCCAATACTTAGGATAATCACGATTATTGCTTGCAAATCCAACATAATCATAAGTATCCAATACACTATTTTTGTCAAGATTTCCATAATAAATGGATCTATCATTACACCATACTGTATCCTCTAAATATTGTGTATAATCTTGCATATGCTCACTATACCATTTATCCAAAGTAGCTTTCAAGTTAGAATCTTTTTCGTTTGCAATATTTTTATATACATCATATATCGCTTGAAACTTTTCAATAGTATCTCCATTAGATAAACTAAAAAATGATAAACCAGGATATTCAGTTTCGCCCCCATATTCATATATATAAGCTACTTCTTCACAAGAAGCAGAGTTAGTAAAACATGTATAATGTTTATTTCCTATATTGGGATCTGCTAATGAAATCTGAGCAGTATTCTTCAACGTATATTTTCCATTCTGATAACTTACATCATTTCCAATGATTATCTTTTGCTTTTTGAAATCTTCTAAAATTGACTCTTTTGTTTCACCATTTTGTAATGTTATATAATATAGTTTATTATCTTCATCATCCAAATCATAGTAACTTAGATAAATAATATAGGTAAGTTCATCACAACTTGTGCCCCCATTTAAACAACTATATTTAGATTCCATATCATAAATTTTATCATAATCAGAATCATAATCCATTTCCCCAAAAGTATATTCCTTAGGGTTGACCAACGTATACTTTCCATTTTCATAACGTACTTCACTAGCATAATAATAAGTGCCTGATATTTCTCTTTCTGTTTTTTCTTCTTTTCCTGCAAAAGTAATCCAAGAGATATCTTTAAACTCTAACCAATCATCAAGGTAAAATGTAGGGGCTTCAAAATTTTCAGGAAACATATAACCGCCGTCATAATTATACCAAGACCACCCAAAATTCAAAGAACGATCAAAAGTCTTTATAGAATCTGTACAAGTTCCATCCTCATTAGGTTCCCCGTTGTATATAATTTTCACACCGCCAGTATTGGTGGTTCTAACAATTTTCCAGCAATATCCACCAAAAATGACATTGTTGTCCTCTACCTCTCCCCTATAATAATAAATCGGATAGGCATCTTTAGCTGTCGATGACATCAAATATACACCTTTCCCATTATTTACTTTAATAGATGTATTTTCTTCTTCAGGATAATACACAGGGTCATAACTAAAATGAATTCCGTCATTAAAATCTACATATTTACTTTTTATATCATCTCTCACAGCTTTTTCTGACATGACATCATATAATGTTTTTTTAGGTTCCTTCGCCACTACTGGCATCACTAAAGAAATAAATGTAATAACAATAGCAATCATTAAACTACTAATTTTTCTCATTTTTACCTTCTCCTACTTCTCACTATTGATAGAATTTCACCAAAAAAATTTTTTCTTTTATTCACTCTCTAATTAATTTTTATATCTCACTAATATTTCTCGTGGTTTTAACCCATTAGCAGGGCCTACGATTCCTTGTTTTTCTAATAAATCCATACATTTTACTGCTCTATTATAACCAATCTTAAACTGCCTTTGAATTAGAGAAGTACTAATTTTTCCTTTATTTATAGCAAAGGAAACTACTTTTTCGTAAATGGGATCTTCCTCTAAAAAAATCGACTTTTCATCTTTACTCTTCAGATTTTTCATTGTCACCATATTTTACAAGTACTTCTCTAGGCTTTGAACCATTTTGTGGTCCTACTATTCCTCGTTCCTCTAATAAATCAATGCAACGAGCTGCCCTATTATATCCTAAACGGAAATGTCTTTGTAAAAGCGAAGTACTTGCCTTTCCCTGTTCTACTACAAAATCGACAATTTCATCATATAATGGTTCTTCTAAAGCATCGGATTTACTTTCAACACCCGTAATAGCATGTTCTTCTTCTGGCATTTGTTCTAACGATTTATCATAATTTGCTTTCTGTTGTCCACATACAAAGTCAACAATCGCTTTTGTTTCTTCTTCCGAAATAAAGGTTCCCTGAATACGAATTGGTGTATTAATACCTTGTGGTAAGAAAAGCATATCTCCTTTTCCAAGTAACTTTTCAGCACCTACCATATCAAGAATGGTTCTTGAATCAATTCCCGAAGAAACAGCAAAGGAAATTCGTGATGGAATATTTGCTTTAACAACACCAGTAATAACATCGGTAGATGGTCTTTGTGTTGCGACAATCAAATGGATTCCAGCAGCACGAGCCATCTGAGTAATTCGCATAATAGAATCTTCTACTTCTTTTGCTGCCACTAGCATAAGATCCGCTAACTCATCAATAATAACCACAATGTATGGCATTAATTTTACCTTTTCTTCTTCCGAACTATTTTCATTTTTCTTCGTTAAATATTCATTATAACTAGTAATATTCTTTGTACCACTTCTCTCAAAAATATCATAACGATTTTCCATCTCCGCTACAATCTTTTGAAGAACTAAATTTGCTTTTTTAGGATCGGTTACAACTGGTGTCAGTAAATGTGGTACTCCATTATAAACGGACAGTTCTACTTTCTTCGGATCGACTAATACTAGTTTTACTTCATCTGGTTTCGTACGCATTAGGATAGAAGCTAAAATACTATTAATGCAGACAGATTTACCACTTCCAGTAGAACCAGCTACTAGTAAATGTGGCATTTTATTAATCTCCATAAAACGGCATTCGCCTTCAATATCTTTACCAAGAACAGCTAACAACTTCTTATTTAAAGATTTATCTTCTTCATTTGCCTTCTGTAATACTTCTCGTACTCCTACCATAGAAATGGTTGGATTTGGAAGTTCAATACCTACCGTATTCTTTCCTGGAATTGGTGCTTGAATACGAACATCTTTAGCAGCTAGAGAAAGCGCTATTTCACGATTTAATCCTAATATTTTACTAACACGAGTTCCTGCCTTAATTTCTAATTCATACTGTGTAACAGCAGGTCCTACCTTCGCTCGAACTACTTTTCCTTCAATACCAAAATCACGTAGAACTTGTTCTAAAGTTGGAATATTTTTCTTGATGGCCTCTTGATTTTCACGATTACTATTTTTAGCCGTCTTCGTCAATAAATTGAGAGGAGGATATTCCCAGTGCGTATTCTCTTCGATAACCTCAACTTCTGTTACTTCACCAGTTTCTTCGTTAATAACTGTCTCTAGTTTTGGTTGATGTACTTCTTCTCTAGGGATTACTCGTCTATTGTCTTCCCCTTCCTCATCTTCATCCTCTTCCTCGTCATCCTCTTCTTCCTCTTCATCATCTGCATCTACTTTATGATTTTGATGTTCTAATCCTTCTTTTAATTTACCCATCTTCTCTTTTGCTTTCATAAGCGTATCATAGATAGAAATTCCGGTAAACATAATAAATCCACAAGCAATTAAAGCAATTGCTACCACGATTGCACCATCTAAAGTTAAAAGAGCTACAAAGATACTACAAAAAATAGCACCAATGACACCTCCCCCTAAATTAGACATTGCAGATACTAGTGCGTTGGCATCACTTTTAACAAAACTCATAATACTATGAATAGTTTCTCCAACCACCGTAACCGTATCATCGACCAATTTAAAATTTTTCACATCAATACCTTCTAGATGATTTAAATAGGCCGTATGGGATAATACGAGAATAGAAATCAGCATGATATATAATCCCAAAAATTTGATATTGAGAAAATCAGGCTTTTCTCTTCTAATAATCATAAATATACCGCAAATACCAACAAAAACTAAAAATAAAGCCCACCAAGTACCTACTAGGAAAGCAGAAAATCCTTTAATAATATCGGCAACTATACCAAATGGACAACATCCAATAATGGCTATTAATACAAGTCCAAATCCTTTTAATTCTGATAAATTCGTTGATTTTTCTTTATTTGCATCTTTTCTTTTTTTCTTCTTTGCCATTATCATCACCCTATATCATATAGTATACCATAAAATCTAAAAAAAGAAAAAGAAAATAGAATTAACTATTTTCTGCTCTTTCTTCCGTATCATCCAAATTGTTATTGTAAATTTCATAAATTCTAGGAGCCACAAAAATAACAAGTAATGCTACAATAATCACAATTAGGATAAACTTCGGCATTGGATTTTTCATATGAGGATCTTTGCTAGTCCCCATTGTATCATGCATCGCCATAGAAACTACCTCCTTAACTCTTCCTCAATTCTCATCAATTGATTGTATTTACAAATTCTATCGGTACGTGATAAAGAACCTGTTTTAATTTGTCCTAAATCAAGACCAACCGCTAAATCGGCAATCGTTGTATCTTCTGTTTCACCACTTCGGTGAGAAATAACAGTGCGATATCCATTTTGACGAGCAAGTTCAATCGTCTCTAAGGTTTCAGTAATGGTTCCAATTTGGTTAACTTTTAATAAGATAGCATTTCCAGCATGATTATCAATTCCCATTTGAAGACATTTTTTATTCGTTACGAATAAATCATCCCCTACTAACTGAATCCGACTACCAAGTTTTTCGGTAATAAGTCTAAATCCTGCCCAATCATTTTCATCTACTGGATCTTCAATAGAGATAATAGGATATTTCGAAACTAGCTCTTCATAGTAAGCAATTAACTCTTCTGTCGTTAAAGACTTTCCTTCTCCAGCTAATACATATCTACCATCCTTGTAAAATTCTGAAGCCGCAACATCAATTCCTAAACATACATCTTTTCCTGGTTCATAACCAGCTTTTCTGATTGCTTCCATGATAAGTTCAAAACCTTCTGAATTACTCTTTAAGTCTGGGGCGAAGCCACCTTCATCACCAACACCCGTAGCATAGCCTTTTTCATTGAGAACTTTTTTTAGATTATGGAATACTTCTGCTCCTACTCTAACACGTTCTTTAATCGTCTCTCTCTGAGGAATAATCATATATTCCTGAAAATCCAAACTATTATCCGCATGAGCTCCACCATTAATGATATTCATCATAGGAACTGGCAAAGTAGTACCATTTCCAATGTATCGATAAAGTGGTAATCCCTTATATTGTGCTGCTGCCTTCATAGCAGCCATAGAGACGCCCAAAATAGCATTAGCACCTAAACGGGCTTTTGTCTCTGTTCCATCTAAACGAATCATAGCTTCATCTAGAGTTCTTTGATCTAAAGCATCCATTCCAATTACTAAATCTCTTAATTCTGTATTAACATTACGAACAGCGGTTTCTACTCCTTTACCCATGTAACGAGTTCCACCATCCCGTAGTTCCAATGCTTCTCTTTCTCCAGTAGATGCTCCACTTGGTACTGCTGCACGTCCCATAACTCCACTTTCTAGAATAACATCCACTTCTACCGTAGGATTTCCTCTAGAATCTAGAATTTCTCTTCCTATAACATCTTTAATTTTTGACAATTATCATCATCTCCTACAATCTCATTCTAGCACATTTTTTTATAAAAAAGAAGTTTTTCAGAATAATAAGCATGATTTTTACATACATTTTAATGAATATAGGAGGAATCAATATGATTAATAAAAAAGGTGTTTGGTTTTTAACATTATTTAGTTTAATTTTAGTACTGAGTGTCTACTACATCACCATGCCACCAGAATTACTCATAACCAAAGGAGAAAAAGAAAATAATGATTCCTCTACACCAGTTGCGAATGTAGAAGAAAGTAGTATCTTAGTCGCACTACGTGTGGAGGCTGATGAAGAACTAGAAGAAGAAATTACTTCTCTCAAAAAGATTATTAGTAATGCTGATAGTTCTGTAGAAGAAAAAAATGAAGCATTCGAAAAAATCAAAGAATTAAATTCTAACCGAAGCATCGAAGAGAATATTGAAGCCCAAATTGAAAATGATTACCAATTAAAATCATTTGTAAAAGTCGATGGAAATAATATTGAAGTAATCGTCCATAAAGAAGAACATGATAGTACCCTTGCTAATAACATTATGAGATCTGTCCAAGAGAATTTTGATACCTCTAAAAATATTACGGTCAAGTTTCAAAAATAGGCAGAATGATACACCAAACTATTTTTTTCTCATACAATATTATGAATATTATAAACCACCCTATCAGGAAGTGAGGGAACAATGAGAAAAAATATTTTGACAAATAGAGAAAAAGAAGTATTTGACTTGTTAATTCAAAATTACACGACGAAAGAAATTGCTCAAAAATTGGATATTAGTGAAAAAACAGTAAGAAATCACATTTCCAATACCATTCAAAAAATTGGTGTCAAAGGACGTGCCGCTGCTGTTGTAGAACTATTACGTCTCGGAGAAATTTCCTTATAAAATGCATTTACATGCATTTTTTTCATATACTTTAGTAAGGTGATTCTATGTTAAAGAAAATGTCTATCAAAAAAATTGTTACCTCTTCCATTGTCCTTTTATTAGTTGCTCTTCTTTACTTTATTCCTACATCTCACTTTGAAAAAACAAATATTCCAAGTGAAATTGAATACGTCAGTCAGGATATTAAAACCCATACCATCTACCTATTAGATAATAATAATTATGTCAGTAAGACTTCTGTACGAATTCGTTCTACCGAGCCTGAAGACATTGCTCAAGAATTATTGGAAACCATGATTCAAGAAGGGAAAAATAGTGATCAAATCCCTAGCGGTTTTCAACCACTTATCCATAGTAATACCAAAATCCATGCTATTTCTCTAACAGACGGCATCATGAAAGTAGATGTTTCTAGTGACTTTCTCGATATTGCAAAAGAATTAGAAGAGTCGCTGATTGAAGCCGTTACCTATACACTCACCAGTATTGATGGTGTTAAATATATTATTCTCTATGTTGACGGTGAAATTCTAACACAACTTCCCCAAAGCAAAATCAAACTTCCTGCAACGTTAAGTCGTGATATTGGCATTAATAAGCGATATGAACTTACCAGTTTAAAAAATGTTACCTCCACTACCATCTATTATGTTCATCAATATAATGACGAGTTTTCCTATACACCTGTTACGCTAATTAACAATGATTCTCGAGACAAAATTGAGATTATCATCGATGAACTTAGCAGTTCTACCCTTGAAAACCCTCTCATGAGTTTTCTAAATAGTAAAACGAATCTTGTTGATTATGCTATAGAAGATGACCGTTTTCTAGTATGTTTCGACGAATACATTTTCGATAATTTAGACTCTAAAGATATTTTAGAAGAAGTATTATATACCATTTCCCTTTCTATTTATGATAACTATGATGTAGAGGAAGTTCTTTTTGAAGTAGATGGTCAACAAATTACGAAAACTACTTTAAAATCTCTTGAATAATCCCTTTTTTTATTGTATAATGTACTTGTTCCTTTGGAACGGGTATGTCTCAGTAGCTCAGCTGGATAGAGCATCGCCCTTCTAAGGCGAGTGTCAGGGGTTCGAATCCCTTCTGGGACACCATCTTTGCTGATTAACTCTTCTTTAGAAGAGTTTTTTTAATAATGCGATAGATTTTATCCACGTTTATGATATAATATATAAAGAATAGATAGAGGTGTTTTATGTTCGGAAATAATAATGAACCTTTACAAATTACGGGTAAAATGAAACAAGAAATCGATTCGACCGTAAGCAGAATCAATGATTTATGGCAACAATATTGCTCCGAATTGGGATTAGAAGTAAGTATCAGTGAAAATAGAATTGTCAGTAGTGAACATAAAATTAGTGAAGAAGATGCGAAAGCTTTCTTCACACGTAAAATGGAAGAACTAAAAAGTAGATTGCCTTTAGGAAGCGATGATTTAGAAGCAGAAGAAAAAGCATTAGCAGAAATTCTTCCAGAAGCATTTGCCATTGTGAAAGCCGCTAGTACTTTTCTTTGGAATAAACCACATTATAACGAACAATTAATTGGAGGTATTCTTTTAAATGATGGCATCGTCTCTCAAATGGCAACAGGAGAAGGAAAAACATTAACTGCTACTCTTCCCGCTTATTTAAATGCCCTTTTAGGAAAAGGGGTACATGTCGTAACCCCAAATAAATATCTCGCTATGCGTGACCAACAAGAAATGGGAGAACTCTATCAATTTTTAGGACTTAGTTGTGGTTTAGTAGAATCGCGAAATGACGTCTCTCCGGAACGTTTTCAAAAAAAGCAATTAGAAATTGTTCAACGAGAGCTTATGAGTTATGTAAAAGAGCATGCTGCCGATCCTGAACATATTACCCCAGCAGAACGTATTCAGTTAATGAAGAAATTCTTTCAAGATCCTGTTTGCGTCGAAATTTTAAATAAAGAAAAATTACGTGTTAGAACTTATCAAGAACTGCAAGCGGAAAGCATCGAAAAGAATCGAAAAGCATATCAAGCAGACATTACCTATGGAGCTGCCGATGTTTTTGCCTTTGACTATCTACATGATGGACGTGCAAAAACAGAAAGTGGTATGGTACATAGAGAGGGAAAACCTCGCTTTGCCATTATCGATGAAGTAGATAACATTCTATTTGATGATGCGAGAAGTCCTTTCCTTCTTTCAGGACACCAGGATGACGAAGAACTTGCAATTTCAGATGAAGAAAAGTCAGAAATGACAAAACGAATTGTAGCTGCTAATCGAGCTGCTCAAAAAATACATGCACTAAATCAACTTTCTAATGGAGAACTCATTTACCGAGTATCTTCTAAGCGAGAGTTTGAACAAATTGAAACCGATCGCTCTGATGCCCAAAAGATTGGATTAGCAAACGGCGTAGAATGGAATTTTGAGGATTTTCCTCAGGAATATCTCCATGCACTCATTTTAGATGAGTCTACGCATCAATATATTTTGACACTACAAGGAGAATGTATCCTATTTTTAAGTTTTTATGAAAGTCAAATTCAAAGTATCGTAAATAACAATAGAGAATTATTAGCAAATTGGAAAGATAGTGATGGAAATACTATCCTAGATTTATCTGAGGATCAAGATATATCCCCTGCTGCACTTGCTTACATTATCGGGAAAAATCGTATTCCAGAACTTACCAAATTATTTCACCAATTTCAGATGAAGGAAGAAATTGAATATCATAATGAAATACAAAATGCTATCAAAGCTTGGTTTTGTTTCCAATCTGGAAAAGATTATTTCTTAAAACCAGAAAACGCACAAAACCCAAATAGCAAATTAAAAGTATCTCTCATTGACCAAAACGGACGGACTAGTCAAGGAAGAATCTATGGAGAAGGATTACAACAAGCTATTGAACTTAAAGAAGCCACTTTAGGAGATAGTAATAGAATTGCGATGACAAATATTACAGACGTCTTAGGTTCCATCCCAAGAGGAGTATTCTTCAGCCGTTACCAAAAAATGGGAGGTATGACAGGAACTTCCCCTGTTGCTGCTTTTCATGATTTATATGGTTTAACTACTTATGATGTTCCTCGGCATAAACCAAAACAAACGATGGATCGTGGAGATCGTCTATATCTTTCTAAAAAAGAAAAAAATGAGGCTATTTTTGAAGAGATATGGGAATCTTTTCAAAAAGGACAGCCAGTATTAATTTCGACTACTTCTGTAGAAGAAAGCAAATTACTTTATGCTTTTCTAACAAAGAAGTTTCGTCAAAGAGGAATGAATCCAAATATTGGATTGTTAAATGCCGAAAAAGCATCTGATCTCCCTATTGAAGCAAGTATTATTTCAAAAGCCGGAATGCCGGGTGCGATTACCATTGCAACTGCAATGGCAGGACGTGGTACCGATATTAAATTAGGTGGAGAATCTCTCAGTTGGGAAGAATTTTTAAATGAAACAACCGATAAAGTAATCGCTGATTTAGCAGCCAAAAGACGATTGCCTGGAATGTTTAAAACACTACGACTAGAGTTATGGAAAAAAGAACAAAAAGAAAGATTACTAAATACCCCTGGTTATATCGATCAAATAAAACTTCACTATAAACAGAGAAAAGGTGCCAAAGAAAAAGTTCTACAGGCAGGTGGTCTAAAAGTTATCGGTTCTGGTCATTTCCCATATTCTCGTGTAGATGATCAAGTAAAGGGACGTTGTGGTAGACAAGGAGATCCTGGAGAATTTATTTTCTTCAATGATTTTGAAGACTTAGCAAGTTTAGGTATCCCTGAATTCCAATTAGAAGCATTGAGAATGCATGTGGATGCTTCTCCACAGAAATGTCTAGATACAAGTGATTTATCAACCAAAGCAAATAAAAAACAAGCTAAAATGTTAAATGCCGTTATTGAAGAAGCCCAAAGAAGACAAGATGATGCTACTTATTCCAGCATTCAATATCAACAACAAATCTCTAGAAGTATGTCTCAATTAAGAGAAAAATTTCATGCGGAAACAGAACACTTAAGACGTAGTGATGAATATGTCGATGCTGTAGAAACCATGATTAAAAGAACTGTAGAATCGATTCTTCTTCGTTCTAATCCTAATGTTGTAAATAATACTCATATGCCAGCAGAGGAAAAATTTGAATTGGATAGAAAGCAAAAAATTTCTAAAAGGACCTTAAGTTTTGAACAGGTAGCCTCCCTATCCGCAGAATTTTTAGGAATTTCTCTAACAGCAGAACAACTAAAACAATTTAAAACGATGGCTCAATTACAAGACTATCTAACACAAATAGGTTTAGAAAAATTACATAAGCAATTAGATACCCAAGATAAAAAAGGTAAAGAGCGCATCAAACAAAGATTTAAAGAAGTCGTAGATACTTGTATGAATCGAGCATGGAGTGATTTTGAAGGATATATTGATGCTATTGAATTTCAACGGAAAACCAATGCTATTGCAAAATATCAAGGTGGAGATGCTGATGTTGAAATGGATGCCAAAGTATTTGAAGTATTCGCCTACTGTGCCGAATCACAAAGAGCGATGATTGCAAGAGAAATTTTAAATCCAGAGTTCCAAGGAGAGAAAAGAGAACAATTTGTTCCCGTTGTGGTAACTCCAAATGGTGTGGAAGTAATGTCTGAGGATTATGAAGAAGCAGAAGAAGAAATGGAACAAACCTTCGATGAAAGCGAAATTCACTTAACTTTCGTTGATAAAGCAATTGCGAAAATTTCTGCCTTTGTTGTGAAACTAAGAAAACTATATCGCAATAATCCTTATAATTATCAATCTCTTCACTTTGATGGTGATGAAAAAGTAAGAAGCATTTAAGCTTCTTTTTTTTTATCTCCACAACTTCATTATTCATAAATTGTCATTATCCGTATTCTATAGTAGGAGGTATAAATTATGAATGATGAAATCTATCAAAATGCACTACAAAAAATTGAATGCGACAGTCGCTTTAGACCAATCGGTTGCTGCGGCGGTTCCCGTGGTGTAACTGGTCCTACCGGTCCTACTGGTCCACAAGGTCCTGCTACGATCACTATTGGTACAACTACTACTGGTGAGCCAGGAACAGCAGCTTCTGTTACCAATTCAGGTACTAATCAAAACAATATTCTAAACTTTGTCATACCAGCAGGTGCAACTGGTCCTACTGGAAGCACAGGTCCAACAGGTCCTCAAGGAGAAATTGGACCTGTTGGAGCTACTGCTACATACCAAAGTGTAATAAAAAAAGATAGCATGACTATCTTTGTAATTCACTAAAATCCTTTACTTGACTACGGCTTGGCTCATGTTTAAAGGTAATACTTTGTACTTTTCTCGTTTGATTTCCATGAACATCTGTAACAATATATTGAATCCAATATTGAGGTTCATCTTTATCTATCGGATGTTCCTCGTAAAAGACAATATGTTCTATCTTATAATCAGACTCATCTTCCACGTGTAGTCTATCATAATTAATGTCTTCAATCCTATCTACTTCATAAACATCATCATAATAGTGCACTACTGGTGGGTTATATTCGATTGCACTTTCCTCTTGCGGGTCATCCGTTGGCTGTGAAACATTTGGATTGTTATATTCAACGACATAAGGATCTTTTCTATCACTAGCAATCCAACCTTCCCCATTACCAACAGTCACTTTATACCATACAAAATCTTTATCTTCAAGGTATTGCTCTAATACCACATATTCATTTCCCTTTTTAGCAGTTCCTATTTTTTTAGAATTAGAAGCATGATCTTCACGAATATTAACCTCCTGAATAGCAATTTCAATTCTCCAAGCAGATTCATCTCTATCTAGCCATTTCAAAAAATATTGTACACCATAATAAGAACCAACAATTAATCCTATAGCAATGGCAATGAGGAGAATTCTTCCTACTACTTTCATACACTACTTCCTTCCTTTAAATCATTATAACATAAATATAAAAATTACGTGATATCAACTGTGAAAAGTTCTCAAATACATTACTTATGTATTTGATTACTAATATCTAATACCCACAAAGTATTTGAAGGTAACACGCTTTTACAATATTCACAAAACTTATCAAACAAGCCAACATTAGCCCCACAATTTTCACATTTTTTCACGATTGAACTCGTATATCTTGGCTCATAATTCGCATTCTTAATCATTAAAATCGTATCATTCTCTATTTCCTTTTTTACTTTTCCATTTATGAGATAATACTTTCGTAATTGCACTTTTACACGGATGGCTGCCAATCCATTTTTACGAGTCACTTGGTAGGAAATATAATCTAAAATGTCAAAGTCAATTAAATTTTGATATTTGGGAAACAAATCTCCATTATAATAATAATTCATTAATTCCATTTGAATATCATTCATGAGTTTTTCATTACTCATTCGATATCCATTCACCATAATTTTATCATTTGGTAAATCCTTATGGGAAACGAACTTAATTAACACGTAAGGAATAAGGACAATAAGAAACAGAACAGAATACAATATAAAAAATAAATAATAAAATAAAAAGGCATTGAGTAAGAAAAAAATAAGACTCATAATATTGGGGTTCATTATCATCGGTAAACATATGGCAACCGTTGTAATAAAACTAATGGTAAAAAGAAACATTTTAAATTTTTTCATACTAAATATTTCTTTTACTTCATAACTAATATCCCTTTTTCTACCAGACTGACGGACTTCAAAATTAGCACCACAGTACGGACAACCATCCTCAAATTGGGAAGAAGGTCCTTGATAACCACATTCTGTACAAGATAACTCAGTATCCACCTTTTTGGCTAAAATACTGTAGATTTCTTTTTTATTAAAATGTTTTTCTGAATATAATTTTTTACCATTACAATAAAAATTCTTTTGTACTTTTATTGCATGATATACAGAGTCATTCCGAGACCCATCTGAAGTTCTAATAAACTTTTGATTATCATGTTGGTAAACCGTTTCGATTACTACATTTTTTTCTTTTAGCCTTTGCTTATGCATTTTTTCTGGACTAAACATCATGACTCACTCCTACCCTTTTCATTATACCAAAAAAAGGACTATTAATATAGTCCTATTTCGTTCCAAATATACGATCTCCAGCATCTCCTAAACCTGGTACAATATACTTGTTTTTATTTAATTTTTTATCAATACATGCACAATATATTTGAACATCAGGATGTTCTGCTTCTATTTTTTGAATGCCCTCTGGAGCAGCAATAATACATAGAAACTTAATTTTTTTAACACCTTTACTTTTTAATAAATTAATGGCATCAATGGCAGATCCACCAGTTGCTAACATAGGATCTAAAATGATAACCTCTCTTTTCTCAATTCCCTTCGGGACCTTAAAAAAATAATTTACTGGTTCAAAAGTAGTTTCATCGCGATACATGCCAATATGCCCTACTTTAGCATTCGGTATAACATTAATAACGCCATTTAACATTCCCATACCAGCTCTCAAAATGGGAACAAACGCATAGTTTTCTTCATTTAAGCGACCTATTTTCATTTTTTGAATAGGAGTCTCTATTTCTACTGATTTTAATTTTGCATCTCTCATACATTCATAGCAAAGAACCATAGATATTTCCTCAATTAATTCACGGAATTTCTTCGTTCCTGTACTCTTATCCCGTAAAATAGATAATTTATGTTCAATCAATGGATGTTTTAATTCCATTACTTCCATTTTCTTACTCCTTTTCTAGTCTATTTGTTTGTCTTTTTTTTAGATTTACTATTCGTTTTTCGTCCTGCTTTAGATGATGTCTTCTGCATAGTCTTCTTTTTAGAATCCTTCTTGGCAACATCTCCTTTAGAACTTTTCTTTACTTTCACTTTTACTTCTTCAACTGTTGATGATTCTTGCTCTAAAATCGTTTCTTCTTTTTCAGTAGACAATATTAGATTTAATAAAATACCAATAATAGCCGCTAAACTCATTCCTGAAATAGTAATAGACAAATCACCATTTTGGATGGCTACTACTGCACCGCCTAATCCTAACACTAGCATAGTAGATGCCACTACTACATTTTTAGGTTGTTCAAAATCAACCTGATTTTTAATTAATACTTTTAATCCATTTACAGCAATAAATCCATAAAGTAATAAAGATACTCCCCCTAATACAGCATCTGGAATAGTCTGTACGAGCGCTGTAAATTTTCCTAAGAAACCAATAGTAATAGCAAATATGGCAGCTAACCCAATAACCCATACAGAAGCTACTTTTGTCATACCAACTACAGAAGTATTCTCCCCGTATGTAGTATTCGCAGGTCCTCCTAGTGCACCAGCTACAAAAGTAGCTACACCATCTCCTAATAATGTTTTATCTAATCCTGGATCTTGAATTAAATTTTTCCCTATAATATTACTTAAAGAAGTATGATCACCTATGTGTTCACACATTGTCACTAGGGCAATTGGAACAATCGTCATAAGAGCACTAAAATTAGGTGCATAATGTAAAAATGGTACTACGAATGCTGGTAAACTAAAGAAACTTGCATCTAATACTGGTTGCAAATCCACCATACCAACAAGGAAAGCTACTATATACCCAGCTACAATTCCAATCAAAAATGGAATAACTTTAAAGAAACCTTTCGCTTTGGTCATCATCAAAGCGGTTACTAAAAAGGAAACGGCTGCCACTAAAATAACTTTCCATTCAAATGCCATTCCTTCGGAAAGACTAATTTGTGAGATGGCAGACGGTGCAAGACCTAATCCAATAATCATAATCATTGGTCCAATTACTACTGGGGGAAGTAATTTTTCTAACCAACCTTTACCAATAAAATGAATAAGTGTCGCAACAACGACATAGACGAGTCCAACCGCCATTACTCCGGTCATTGCTCCTGATATACCACCCTTCAAGTAAGCAGCAGCAATCGGTGCTATAAAAGCAAAGGAACTTCCTAAATAGACTGGGGATTTTCCCCTAGTACACAAAATATAGATAAGTGTTCCAATACCAGAAGTTACTAAAGCAACGGGGATAGTTAACACTTCAGCACCTGCTGCTTGATTTACCAAAATAGGAACTAAAATAGTAGCGCCAAACATAGCAAAAACATGTTGAATAGCTAGTACAATCCATTTTGGTACTGATGGCTTTTCATCGACGTCAATTAACATTTTTCTATTTTTCATAAAACCTCCTCTTTTCTACTATTAGGTAATAAATAAGTTATAAAAAAAGAAGATATCCCCCAACGATATCTTCTTAGTTATCACAAACATAATTATTAAAAGATGAAACAGCAAATAACACAATTACAGAAATTGCTTCACTCCTACCCTTTTTGATTGTTCTCATCTTTTTCATTCTGTTCACTTACTTACACCTTCAATGTAAGTTTAATATATTTTTAATCCTATTGTCAAGAGTTTTGAATATTTATTTATACACTTTTGTATGTTTCAGTAGATACTTACAAAAGTGTAAGTATTTCATTTTAAATAAATGCCATTACCTAGAATAATGGCTTTATTTTATAGTAAATCTTAACTTTTAAATTCTTATCAATTTCGATTCTTTCAATAAGAGCTGATAGCAATTTTTTAGTGGGATTCTTCCACTCCAAATAGTCTTGTATGATTTGGGTATATTTACTATCATCTTTGGTTGCTTTACTTTTTAGAAGTAACAATTCTTTATCGATTTTCTTTACATCCTCTATCATCCGTTTGATATTATCATTTATAAGGTTGTATTGTCTTGTATATACTTCTTTAGTGATCTTTTCTTTGTAAAAGTCATTGAGTGCCTTATCAATACAAGTATTCTGTACTTTAATTTCATTTTCTACACGTGCCTTTTTCATTTTCAAATTATATTGTAATTTTAGAGTTTTATCATTGTTTTTCAGTAAAGTTTCAAAGTGGCTTGTTAAAAGATATTTTTTACACATTTCCTGAATATCTTTTAATACTTCTTTTTCTAATTCATCATAGTCCATTTTATGTGGTGTACATACATTATATCTTGTATATTTCTTATAGTAATTGCAATAACATATATGCCTTACAACTTGCTTACCTTTGTTTTTCCATTTGTACTCATTTATGCTTATTGTATGTCCACATTCCTTACATACTAGAAAGCCTCTAAAAAGATATTCATGCGATTTTTGACTTCTATTTTTATTCTTGCTGTATATATTTTGTGCTATCTCAAAAGTTTCCTTATCAACGATAGCGGGACATTTACCTGTTGCAGTTATCCACTCACTTTTGTTGGTCCGCACTCTTTTCTTTGACTTGTAACTAACTTTTTTTTCTCTACGTTGAGTTAAATCACCCATATAAGTAGGGTTAGTTAAAATATTCTCAATCGTCTTTGCCTTCCATATTCCAAAAGTAGAGGATTTATTACCACGTGTTTGATTTTGATAAATACTTGGTATCGGTATCTTTTCATTAGTAAATGTATTACAAATTGTTTGTATACCTATACCATTGTTAAACATTTCAAAAATACGTATCACTATATTTTTTACTTCTTCATCAATAATTAAATGGTGTTTATCATTCGCTATATCACGTTTATAACCATAAGGTGCAATACCACCCATAAAAAGTCCATTTTTCTTTTTGCTATTTAGTATTTCAATTATCTTCTGTGAAATATCTTGAATATACATATCATTGTATGCAAACTTCATTAAAATATTATGGCTGTTAAAGTCAAGACTATCGTACCTATCACCAAGAGCAACATATCTAATTCTACGCTCTGGAAAATATCTTTCAGCATAATAGCCAGTTTCTATATGATCTCTACCTAAACGAGATAAATCTTTGGTTATGACCATATTTATTTTTTTAGATTCAATATCTCTTATCATACGATTAAAGCCATCTCTATCAAAATTACCACCACTAAAGCCATCATCTATATACTCATCAATATAAATGAGTTGGTTTTCTTTTATATAATCCCAAATATATTCCCTTTGATTTGCTATACTTGCACTTTCTCTATCTTTTGCTTCATCTTTTGAAAGCCTTAAATATATGCCTACTTTATATATCTCATCGGTATTCATTTTTGTTCCTTTCATCTAATGAAATGAATTTTTATATACATATTACTTTTTAAAAAGTCTCATTAAAATATATGATTAAAAACTGTTCCATGATTTCTTGTAGTGACTTACCATTTTCATCAAATACACGCTCAATATCCATTTGTAAAACTCCTCCATCTAATTTTATGTAAATTAGATTCAATTATTTCTTTCAAAAGTCTTTTCTATTTTACAAGTAAAAAAAATAAAAACATATGAGTGATATTCATATGTTCTTCATTAAAATTATTCATTACTACTACTATCAAAAATGATGGGAATAAGTAACAATACGATAGTCACCCATACACCATAATCAGTTATTTTAGTAATAAAACCACTTTCAATGTTATTTACATTGACATAAATTGAAGATACTAGCATTGCAATTAACACGATTAATTGAAGTATTACACAAGTTTTTTGAAGCTTTGTTCCCTTAATTTCTATCAACTTCTTCTTTTTCTTTGCCATAAGTAAACCTCCTCTAGTATAATTATAACATAAGTTCTATGTATTTAAAATAAGCTTCTTCATTATTGTATACACTTGTGTATGGTCCAACAGGTCCTACTGGTGATATCGGTCCTACTGGTCCTACTGGTGATATTGGTCCTACTGGTCCTACTGGTGATATTGGTCCTACTGGTCCTACTGGTGATATTGGTCCTACTGGTCCTACTGGTGA
>CANRDU010000014.1 GCA_947629445.1 uncultured Bacilli bacterium | reverse complement strand
TAGCATTATAGGTACAAGTATAGGTAAAACAATTTGTTCAATTTCCATTTATGTATAAATAAAGTAGTGCGGTTGAAGTATAAAAAAAAGAATTAGTCTTGCGACTAATTTTCTAACTTTTGCCACCTAAAATTGATTTTTAAAATTTGGTTGTCTCACAAGTCCTTATAAATAAATGGTTCCAACAAAAATGGAGCCTTTCGGCTCCTTCAGGGGGTTTTGGTTGTGCGCTCTCACATCTAGACCGTAAGAGCACTGGCATGGAGTAACATGCCATTATCAGTATAAGGGATTTTGGGAAATAAGTCAATATATTTCCCAAACGTTTTTATGGAAAGTTTTAACAACTAGTCCAAACTCATAGAAGATTCTATTATTTCTCTAAGATGAGAATATTTCCCATTGACATAGCCTTGACTGTTTAAAACTTCCTCACTATCTTCCTTAGCTCGGACTAAAATTGGGAAATCTTGTTTGATATCTGCTAAATGAAATTTCATATCGCCACTCTGGCGAGTGCCAAATAGATCTCCACTCCCTCGTAATTTAAAATCTTCTTCACTAATTTTGAATCCATCATTCGTCTTTGTCATAATAGAAAGTCTCTCGCTTTCCCTGTCACTTAAAAGAATACAGTAGCTTGGGAAATTTCCCCTTCCTACCCGTCCTCGCAGCTGGTGAAGCTGGGATAAACCAAACCGATAACTGTCAAAAATGACTATCATAGTGGCATTTGGAACGTCAATACCAACCTCAATAACTGTCGTACTAATCAAAATCTGCACTTCATTTTTCTCAAAAGCACTCATAATTTTTTCTTTTTCTTCTGATGACATTTTACCGTGGAGCATTTCTACTTTACAAATCTTACCTAATGCCCTTTCGAACTTTCCCTTAAGTTCTTTTACGTTCTCTATTTCATCCGTTTCGGACTCTTCTATTTGTGTAGCAATTACGTAAACTTGATGTTTTTGACGAATTTCGTTGTGAATTTTTTCTAAAACAATTTTAATGTCTTTATTTTGATAAAGTTCCGTAATAATTTCTTTTCTACCCTTTGGTTTCAAACGAATGTTTGAAACATCCATATCTCCATATAGAGTAATTGCGTAAGTTCTAGGAATTGGGGTTGCGCTTAAATATAGAACATCTGTACTAATTCCTTTTTCTTTTAATCGTGTTCTTTGCCGAACTCCAAAGCGATGTTGCTCATCCGTAATGACTAATCCCAAACAATCATAAAAAACATCATCACTAAAGAGACTATGTGTACCTACTACAATATCTATCTTTTTGTTGGCAAGTTTTGCAAGGAGCTCATTTCGCTCTTTTTTCTTCATTTTTCCGGTCAAAAGAGCCACTTTAATAGGCATTTTTTCAAACAATTTTAGCAAATTTTGATAGTGTTGTTCCGCCAAAATTTCCGTTGGCGCCATGAATGCACCTTGGTAGCCACTCTTGTAATTCATGTATAGGGAAATAATGGCAACAATCGTCTTACCACTTCCGACATCCCCTTGAATCAGTCTCTTCATAACCCTGGGACTATTCATATCTAAACGGATTTTTTCAACACAATCTAGCTGATCCTTTGTAAGTTCAAATGGGATTTGGGAAATAAATTCATCTATATCAGACTGACTAATCGCTCTTTCAATTCCCTTTTCATAAATCCGCTTTTTTTTCAAAATATTCATCTTCATCATAAAGAGGAACAACTCTTCATACTTCAAGTGATTCATAGCTTGCTTCAAAGAAGCATTATTTCCCGGACGATGAATTTCCCGGATACATTGCCTTTTTCCTGGGAAATGATATTTCCCGAGCAAATAATCGGGGATATAGTCCACTATTTCCCAGTTTTGATCAAGGGAAGATAAAATAATTTTATGAAGTTGCGAACTACTAATACCACTAGTAACATGATAGATAGGTTCTATCTGAGGTACTGCTGGAATCATTCCTAAACGAATCTCTGATGCCACAATGGTATTATGAAGTTTATCATACTTTCCTATCAAAGTTACACTAGTTCCAACTTTCAAATTGTTCTTAAAAAAAGCCCGATTGAAAATAGTTGCTTTTAAAAGAGTTTCCCCGGTATTAATTTCAAAACTCATTTTATTCATTTTTTTACGGAAGAAAACGACAGTTGGTTCCCTTTCCACAATACCGTCAATAATCACTTTATCATCTTGAAAAGCATCTTTTAAATTACTTCTTTCTAATATATTAAATCGATATGGATAATAAGTTACGAGATCCTCCATGGTATAGATATTTAGACGATTTAGTATCTGTACAGTCTTTGGACCGATTCCTTTAATTCTTTCTAAACTGCTCATACTACCCCACAATAGATTTTAAAATTCCAAATGATAAAATCATCATAATAATGCTTGCCATCAAAATTCCTAAAAAAGCAGCTAGGAAAGATTTTTTTCTATCCATATGCAAAACAGAAGCTATTAAACACCCCGTCCATGCCCCTGTTCCTGGAAGAGGAATTCCTACAAAAAGAACCATTCCCCAAAAGCCATATTTTTCAATTTGGGATTTATGCTTTTCTACTTTACCATCCAACCAAGTTGCTATTTTAGAAAATTGTTTGGTCTTTCTCATCCATTCCAAAATGGAATTGATAAACCATAATATAAAGGGAACTGGCAAAATATTTCCAATCATACTAATGATATAACTGGATACTGGATTTAAGTCTAATAAAGCTGCCGCTATTAAACCTCCTCTTAATTCTAATATAGGCATAAGAGAAATAATAAAAACTAATAGTTCTTTTCCAAAAGGAATAGATTCTAAGCCACTAAATATATTGATAATTGTACCTACAATTCCTTCTACCATACCGTATCCTCCATAATATCAGTATACCACTTTTCTCACGAAAAAAGAAGACAATTGTCTTCTATCCCTTATTAACAAACCAAGTTGCGCTGATATTACAACTACTACTAGATGGAGATGGATTTGGCATATCTAACTGAATCAATGTTGGAAGTTTAAATGCCGTTCCAAAAGCCATACAGTTTCCTGGTTGTAATGATTTCATCTTTTTAATAATTTCCTCAGTAATATCCGGAACCATATCATGTATAAATTTAACATCTAATGGATGTAGCATTTTAAAGATAAAGAAATTACTACATTGAGATAGTGCTGTTTCAGACATTTCGGAAGGTCTTTGGGTGATTAATCCCAACAATACTCCATATTTACGTCCCTCTTTGGTAATACGGTCAAAAATATTATATCCAAGCAAATCGACATCTGTATCTTTTTGAACATAACGGTGTGCCTCTTCTAGAATAATATGGAATGGTAAGGATGCTCTTTCTGGCAATGTTTTCGCATAGTCGAACAACATCTTTGAATAAACTTTCGTAATCGTCTTCGCAAAGCGATCATCTACATAGTTAATATTAAAATTGATAAGTTGTACTTTCTGACCTTCTTCTGTTGTAATTAAAGATTTAATATATTCATCACGAGAAATATATTCTGGACAATCAAAGTAAACACTATAATCCCCATCTAATAAAGAATGTAAACGAACTTTTAACGCATTGGCAAGTTCATAAACTGATTCTGATTTTAAAGCTCCTTCATCAATTAAAGCAAAATCAAAGGCAAGACATAAGTCTTTAAGCGTATATTTGAAAGTACCATCAGGAAGACTAAGTTCATTGTCTTCTGTTAAGAAAGACTCAATAAACGTAGTCAAAAGTTCCATCTCTCTAATTTTACCACTCGCATCAATCAACAAGCATTGCTTTAATGGTCTTGTATAACCAGGTTGAAAAACAGGACTATCTAGATTTAAATCTCTAGTATAATATGTTGATAAAACAGAAAATAACTGGTCACGAATTTGAGAAGCTGGACGTCCACTTAACAATATATCTAGTAAAGCTCTAGCAATAATATCATTCTTATACTTAATAACATCCTCTTCTTCTCTACCAAAAATAGTTACTAATTTTAATGCCTTTTCAATGATTGGAATTTGGGCATGCTTATCAGCACCTAACAAAATCGCATAATCATCAACACTTAAAAGCCATAGTGGTAATTTTAATTTAGGGGTATCATCTTCAATATTCGTTGTATAGGCTTTAAAACGGATTTCAGGCGCTACTTCATGTAAATCTTTAAATGCCCTATGATATTCTCCGTAAGCATCAAAAATGAAGACACTAGCACGATAAGCAATGGCCTGTTTCTTTTCAAACAAGTTTTGGATAATACGGGCAAATCCACAAGACTTTCCACTACCAGTTGATCCAAATATAGCAAAATGATTACTAAATAAAGAATTGATATTTGCACATACTTCTACACCATCATAAATAGGACTTTTACCAATATAAAGATCCTTATCATCCGCATAATTTTCTACACCTACAATTGCTTTTACAGTACTAGAGTCAATCAATAAAACCCTTGCTCCAAAGGAAGGTTTCTTAGTAATACCAGAAATAAATTGATTTTCCTTTATTTGCCCTAGCATATTAATTAAGGCAACATCCCCTTTAATATCTGTTATTTCTCCAACTATCTTTTGTACACTATCCTCTAACATGACATATAAGTTGATAAGGCTTTGTACTTCGTTTAAACGAATGTTTAATTTTACACTTACGATATTTCCATCGATAGCGATTATCTGACCAATCATACAACCTCTCCTATTCTAGGCAATATTATACAATATTTTGAGCAAAAAGAAAAGGGATTATTAATCCCTAGTTTAATTCTACTACCTCTAATTTGCTGCCGTGATGAGCAAGTATCAATGTACGCTTTTCATCATATCCTAATTTTTCTTCATATACAATCGTTACTTGAATCTTATAAGCATCTTCATCTTTCGTTACTTTTCCCTCATAGGCTTCTTTCTCAATACTATCTATTACCACTTCTGAAACAGAAGGTAGTGCTTGCGTACGTTCACCATCAATATTATTTTCTATGTAATAATATATGCCATTAGGGTCAGAAGCAAAGTTCTTAAAAACTTCTCGACTATCTTCCCATACAAATTGAACGCCACCAACGTCAGTCTTATCCAATTTACTATTTAAATCATAAAAATCAGCAATAAATAACTGCGCTACTAACTTAGCATAATCTTCTTCAAAAGTATCGCTCTTATCACCATTGAGCAAATTTTTTAGTTGATAATACAATTCTTTAAAATATTCCGTATTGTTTTCCGTTAACTGATAACCATAATCTTTCAACTCTTCCAAAATTTGAACACCACCTTGTTCTTCAGAACGCATGCTCTTTAAAAGGTTTACTGCCATTACGGCTAATACCGTTAACAAAACAACTAACGTAACAATGCATACAATAATTCCTATCGTGTTTCCACGTATTTTTTTCTTTTCCTTCTTATCCTTCATGAATATCCTCATCTAATGTTTCATCTATTAATTTATTTTCTGGATTTTCGCCTACTTTTTTAATTAAATCATAGGTAATAATCGAATTCGAAATATCGATTAATTTCTCTGCATATAGTCTATTTTCTTCTACTTCTTCCGGTGTAATCTCCGCCGTTAAATCCAACTGTTTAAACACCCCTTTAGTAGCATTATAATAAAGCTTATTAGTCATCCAATTTCCAGTTGGGAAGGCAACAATATTGTCCTCTACACTAAAGATATCGTGACCAAGTGCATATTTGTTATAAAAACCAAACATATTCCCCAAAGTTGGTTGAACATCAATCATTCCCATAACCGTAGTTACTTCTCGATTATATTTAGTACCCTTCATATCTTTTGTCCAAATAATAAACGGTACACTACGGTTCAATTCATAAGTATAATCATCCATTACAATGCATTCTTCCTGTTCACAGTCTTTTACATCGTTCGTTTCCGGGTCATAATTATAGTATCTATTATACTGACTCTCTGATAATTTATTATCATGGTCACCGTAAATAACTAAAACAGTATTTTCTAACAATCCAGCCTCATCTAATTCTGTTATAAATTCTCCCAGAGCCTCATCTGCATAATGAGCAGATTTAATATAATTCCCTAATTTTTTCCCTGTCAAATAAGGAGCAGAAACCGTTTCCATTTTTCCTGTTTGTTCATTTAATTTTTCATACTTATAATCTACTCCAAAGACATTGCCAGTTTCTTCTTCGTATCTATTAATATCACTAAAAGGCGTATGGTTAGTAAGCATAATCAGTACACCATACCAATTTTCATGTTCTTGATCAATTTGTTTCATAATCTCTGTAGATTGTCTAAAGAACGATTTATCACTTAATCCTAAACCAATGGATTCATCAATATCATAAGCGGATGTATAACAATAAAATTTATCATATCCTAAGCGTGGATGTACCCTATCACGATTCCAAGAATCACATTTATTACCATGCATACTAAACGTATAATATCCTTGTTCCTTTAACATCTTTGGTATGGTAACGTATTCTCTATTGAAATAATTTACAAATACGGTTCCATTGGTAGATGGTAATAAAGAAGAATTGAAAGTAAATTCGGTATCACTACTAGTTCCCGTATGTTCTTGAGCATAGAAGTTTGAAAAATATAACCCTTCACTAGCCAAACGATTTAAATTTGGAGTAACTTCTTCGCCATTAAAAGTAGCTGGTTTTCCTTCTAAATTATCATCAGAAATAAGAAAATTCTGAATACTTTCGGCATGGATAACAATAACATTTTTTCCTTTAAATACATTTGTAAATTCATTCGTTGAAGTCGGTTCCTCAGAAGCTTCTGCATAAAACTCCCTAAAATTTTTAGCAGCATCATCATATCCGAGCATACTATTTAACTGCGCTTTGGCATAATTAAATACGTCATTAATCTGGTATACATAAATACCGAATTCCTGTACAACATAACCACGATTCCACTGTTTATTTAAACGACTGATATCGGTTCCTGTTAACATAGAAATAAACATTCCAAGTAGAATTAAAGTAACAACAATCGTATTTAAAAAGCGAATCTTTGGTAATTCCATTTGTTCTACCTTATGATAGTATTCTTTTTTTCTAAGTTGTAAATGGACAAACAAAAGCGCAAATAGTTGCCACAAATAAAGGAAATCTTTCGGCTGTATAATATTTTCTACAACAGCATCTGTATATCCCTTTAATTCCGATAACGTCGCTAATAGCGAGATAGAAGCAAAAGAAATATAATTTTTATAATACATAGCATTAATAATACAAATAGCGGTAAGTATACTTCCGATACAAAAAAAGTACCGGAAACGGTGCTTTGGCTTAAAGAAATAGGCAAAAGAACCGAGTAATAATATTACCACCAAATCTGCTAAAAAAGGTTTAATAGCAAACATATTGTTAACTGTAAAATGTCTAATTAATATCGCATTTATTAGTGATGTGATAATAAAAGTTATGAACAAAATATTAGTTGCTGCATAATCTTTTCCCTTATGGATTGCAAGTTTAATAGAATCCTTCATTTTCCACCTCAATCTACTCAACATTGTAGCACTAAACCATATTTTTTTCAAGAACGCAAAAAAGTAGGTAAATACCTACTTTTTTATTGCAAATATTCTAGTGTTTTCGTATTTGCATATACTTTTATATCGACCCTATTTAATCGTTGATAAGGATAAATATTTCCCTTCTTTAAATCCTCTAGAGCATAATCATATAAATAACGAATATCCGCAAATTCAAAATGATCAAATTGAGTATTCAGTTGTAATATATTCGTATCTTCTCCTTGATAAGTTGTGAGACTAACATCGTAAAGTTCATCGTAGTAAGTAAGTTCTATAAGAATCTCGCCATCCACAATACTATCGTCTACCTCATATGCTACTTCTCCCCTTAGATTTTGAATAGTTGTCTTCTTATCTAAAGAATAATTAACCGTCTCTAAACTTGGCACAAATGAACTCTCTTTAATATCTTTTGGGTAATGAAAATTCATTAAATTATCTACCAATAAAACATGACCAACAAGAAGAATCAGTATAATTCCTACTAGAGAAATTTTATGAGACTTATTTCTATTATCCAAAGCATCCGTAACATAAACCGTCAGTAATCCGGTTAATAGGAAATAGCCAAGTAACGCAATAGCAAGTCCTAAAATAGCAACTCCTTTATACACTAGAAAGAAAGCAAAAATAGATAGGGATAATAGTATGAGTGATACAAAAATCATAGGAATAATAACAATGACATAAAGAAGAGCCTTGAGAAGTACAAAAGTATAGTTGCGAGTAGTACTTTCTCTTGAGGCTATCTCTTTTTCCTCTTTTTTCTTGCCCTTAGCGGCATTTTCTCCATATCCCTTAAATAGATAAACAGAAAGAGCAATGCAAAGTATTAAATAAATAACCGCTGATATAAATTCGACAAGATGGACTAATACTGTAGAAAACGGATTGAATAATTTATTCAATAAAAATACAAAAACTTCTTCCACAACTATAAATGGTATTTTCAATATCATGAAAGCAATAACAAGCACCAATACTTTTAAAACAATTTCAAAAAAAGTTTCAAGGGAATGCTCCTTAGATGCTTTAGATAAATAAAACACAAGTTCTTCAAACATATCCGATAAAAATTCTGCCCCATGATGGATTGCTTGATTGATTCGCTCCCCAACTGGTCTTTTAACTTTTCGGTAATGTTTATCGATATGATATTCTTGATAGATTTGATCTACCAATGAAGAAATATCGCCTAGAGAAGCAATCGCTTCTTCCTCCCCCTTTCCTTTTGCCATTTCGGTTTCTATTTTATGCACATACTTCTGAATAACTTTTTCCCTTTCGGATTCCTCTAATATAGAAAGATTATCTCTTAATTCTTTTAAGAATTTTGTCATATATCTCACCACCTTCATTGTATCAAATTATATAGGAAAAGGAAAGCATTCCTACTTTCCTATTTGACTTTTCACATAATCTAATACTTCTTCACTAATCTCTTCGATCGATTTAATCTTTTTTCTTCTATCGCAAGAAATCGTGTGGAAATGATATCTTTCAGCGATTTCCAAATATGCTTTTTCAGCATTTTTTAAATGACTTGTGCTACGTTCATTTTGATCGGCTGCTTCCGTTCTTCCTTCTCTAAGCATAATGCTACAAGAGTATGGCATATGCAAAAATATTTTAATTTCGGGATCTGGAAGTCCTAATAACTCCAACTCTAATTTTTCCAACCATTCATACAAAGCTAGACGCTTGGATTTTAATCTTTCTTTTCCCCCTTGATGGGCAAAAGTAGAATAAAAATAACGGTCTAAAATAATCCAAGTTCCCTTATCTAAAATTTTCTGCATATCCTCTAGGTGATATAAGAAATCAGCGGCATAATATAAAGCAGATACCTTGGGATCTACTAGGTTAGCTCCTTCTTCAAAATAGCCTTCACAAATTGCTGGTTTTCCTAAATAAGGACCTCCCACTATTTTTCCAGTTGGTGAATCATAAACAGGAAAAGACATTTTACATACAGGAATACCCATTTTTTTTAGGGAATCCATTAGTAGATTTGCTTGTGTTTCTTTGCCAGAACAATCTGTTCCTTCTATTAGTATTAATTTACCTCTCATTGACTTTTCCACAACTTTCTTTTCCCTCTGGACAAGTATGAAATACTTCACAGGTACTTCCTAGCATTTTTCCATATAACGGAGCAATTTTTCCTACTTGTTTTACTAATTCACGAGCGATAGAGCGAATCTCCCAATGCGCTTTGGTACAACAACGCATTCGACTAATCCAAGCAAGGGTTCTTCCATTCATCGTCGTCGTAACATTGACAAATTGACCACATAAATAGAAATAAATTAAATCTTCCTCCATAATGTTTTCCTTTTGGAATTCTTCAAAAACTTTTAAATTTTTCTGGAAAACTTTGTGATATTGCTTTTCCCCTAATCGCTTAATACTTGGTGGTGTCTGATAGTTTTCTAAATTCCAAAGAGGTACAAAATCAGGAACCAGTAAAGAATGCGTTCTATGTCTCGTTAAATGTTTTAAAATAATAAGAGAAATAGGTATTTCAAATCCAAATTGTACCTGTTCTAACTCTCTCTGTTCAGAAGAATAAAGAATTTTATGGAAGACATCTTCCTTCCAATTTGGATTTTTTTGATTGAGTTCCTCCTCAATAGAAACCAATTCTTCTTCACTACATTGATTTCTATATTTTAAGGCACTTCTTAAAATCGTTTCATCTACATTATCTGTATAATGAGCCAACTGTGGTTTTTCATATATTTTAATAGATTTAGAAATATAGTAATCTTTCCATTCATCACAAGAATGATTCTTCTCTGCTTCAATTTGTGGCACTAAATAAGGAACATACTCTTTAATAATCGCAAATAATTGTTCTCCAAGTTCTTTGATTTCACTAATATTACTTTTCTTTCCATATAGGAAATCTTTAACCATCTTCTCTAACTCACGAGCATCTAATCCCATGACAATATTCGTATGATAGGAATAAGAAAGAACAAATCTAGCATCTTCCTCTTTCACTCCTAAATCCACTAATTTCGCATATTCTTTTGATAAAAAGTCCATATGCTTACAATATTTCTTTTGTAATTCCTTATTATTTTTCTTAATGGTACCATCCGGATTACGGAAATTAGGAACATAATACCCTACACTTCCAAAATCCACTTCTCGTCCTGATTTAATTGTAAATGAAGTAAGTCTATATCCAATAATCGTCTGTTCAACAGCCAAACTAACATCACAAAGCGCAAAAACAAAATAATCATGTTCCACGATTGTTTTATGCCCCATACTAATAATTCGATTAATTAACTTTAAATTTTTTTCATAATCATTACAACTGTCTAATACATCAAATACATTTCCCTTTGTACGAGATAGTTTACCAGCAGTTGCAACCGTCCGAATACGGTTTTCAATATCCTTACCGTTTAATAATTCTATTCTCATATCCTACCTCCTATCCTTATTATAAGTGTTGCATTTACACTTGTCAACGGTTTTGTAAAAAAAATAGGAAAAACTTTTTTTCCTATTGAATAATCTGTATTTCATAACCTTTTTCTCTTAAAATATCAATAATTCCCTTTGTTCCTTCGACATGAGCATCACCAACTGCGATCAAAACTTTTTTGTTATTTTTCAAAAAAGTTTCTGCCTTCTTACTCATTTCGATATTACGATCAAATATCATTTTTTGATTATATTCATTTTCTAAAGGGTTACTACTATCAGGAACGGAAAGTAAACCTTTCAGTAACCATGTCGTGCCATCGACATACGCATGATATAACATTTTCGTTTCCCATTTGAATGTCTCATAGTTATTTAAAAATTCTTCTAAGGCATATGAATAAAATTTCTCTGAAAAACCATATAATAACTTTTCTTGAAAAGCATAGGATTCTAATTCTATTAATGGCTTTTTATCGGATTTTGCTTGGAGCGCTAATTGAATATCCACGCCATAGATGGCAGTTAGTCCTAATTCCTGATAAACCCAACTACTCAAAACATTATAGGCAGAAGCTAAATTCATCGTAGCAAGCATTTCTATGGAAATACCGTGATTTTCACAAAATACCTCTAGTTGATGATACAGTTCAGGACTCATATGATTCGCAAGAACATCTCCCTCTTCTAGATAATAATTACTGAGGGAACTAGCAGATACCATATTGAGTACATCTACTTCTAGTGCTAAAAAGTCACTTTCTTGATAAGCATCCCATATCTTAGAATTGAGTCCTTCTAATCGTTTATCCCCTACATGGATAGTTCCTAGTAGAAATATACAACTATCTTCGTCACATACTTCATACATATTGGGATTTGCCGAATATTTTACTTTTTCTTCCTTTTCTTTTTCTGGAAAAAGATGAGAAAGCATTAAGACTACTAATATTATTAAAATTATGACTAATCCTATTAAAATCATTTGTAATTTTCTATACATATTACCCCTCTATCATTTCTGCTACATCTAAAAATTGTAATAAAATATCATTAGAAATATAAAAATATCTTTCCGGAATCATTAGATTCCCCTTTTGATTTTGCAATAATCCTTGCTGTAATAACTTTTGAACAAAATCCCATTGTAAAGGATTTTTATGATATTTTTTTTCAAAGGAAGAAAGAGACACTCCTTCTTTTTTCCGAAATCCCAATATAAATTCATTTTCCATCTTTTCTTTTAAAGAAAGTTTCTCTTTTTGGTATTCCCTTTTCCCTTTTTGATACTGTTCTAAACTTCTCGTATTCGTATAGCGAATATCCCCTATATATCCACTTGCTCCTAGACCAAATCCATAATATTCTAAATTATTCCAGTAAGTAAGATTATGTTTAGATTCAAATCCCGGACGAGCAAAATTACTAATTTCATAGTGATTATATCCTTTTAGTTTTCTACCAATATATTCATACATCTTTGCATCTAATTCTTCAGAAATGTTTTCAACCTTTTGATTATAAAGTAGTGTATGTTCTTCAATCATTAAAGAATAAGTAGAAATATGGGGAATATCTAATTGTAAAAGACAATTTAAATCATCCTCTAAATCCTCTATCGTCTCACCGGGTATTGCATATATTAAATCAACATTAATATTAGCAATATACTTTTTGATCATTTGAATTTTTGTAAAAACTTCCTGTTTCGTATGTTTCCTATTTAAAAAATGTAAATACTTTTCTTGAAAGGTTTGAACTCCTAAACTAATACGATTAACCCCAAATTTGGCAAGTAAAGATACCTTCTCTTCCGTAATATTTTCAATATTACATTCCACGGTATATTCATAATTATCCTCCTTAGAAAAGATAGAAAGAATTTCTAATAAATGGGTAAGTTCTTCTAAGGATAAAGAACTAGGAGTGCCTCCTCCCACATAAATTGTTTTTAAAACCTCTCCTTGGTATCTTTCTTTTATTTCTTTTTGCAAAGAATCTAAATAAGGTATAATCTGCTCTTTTCTATAATAATATTTACAAAAATCGCAATAGGAACAAATGGTTTTACAAAAAGGAATATGAATATAAGCAGAAGTAATCACATTTCTTTCATTCTTTCTTGATAAGCCTTTAATTTTTCTACGGCCTTATTTTCAATATTATTAATAGTTGTCTTTGATACGCCGAAATGGTGAGCAGCTGCTTCAGAGGAATGAATTCCATCTGGTGTAAAACGATAATCTAATACGGCTATCTCTTGTTCTGTTAGTCCTGCTTGCTCGAAAAATTCAGCTCCCCATAATCCATCGAGTTTGCGCAAAATACCATAACGATTAGCATCCAATCGGGCAGATATAGCGGATGCTAATAAAGGACCGATTAGTTCTTCGATACGAGAATCATTCAAACAACGATAGACATAATCTGCCGTATAAGTTCTACCAGTACTATGAATTTTTACTCCAGATAATTCGGCAGCAAGTTGATCCATGGTATAAGTTGGATGATGACTAAAACAATTTAAAATAACCATAATATCTTGCTTTTTTAATTCTTCTTTATCGATTGGTTGACTATCTTTTTGTGTTCCTACAATTTGTCCTATTTCATTTCTAATAGGTGTATGCGTTTGAAAAGTATTTCTACCACCTTTTTGTCTTCCTTTGACCGTATTCAATTTAATTTGTTCTGCAATTATTCTTCCTGTACTTGGTATTTCAATATTACCAATATCTGGATTCGCTAAATATCTTTGTACAGAGGACTTAGATATGCCTGTATTTTCACTGATTTCGATATTCGTAGCCGTGGGATGAGTTACAAAGTATTCCACGACAATATCCTGTGGTCTTCTTTCCATTTGTTAATCACCTACTTCATCCATACTAAGAACCGCTAAAAACGCTTCTTGTGGTACCTCTACACTACCAACCATTTTCATTCTCTTTTTACCTTCTTTTTGCTTTTCTAATAATTTTCGTTTACGGGATACATCTCCCCCATAACACTTTGCTAAGACATTCTTTCGAACAGCTTTGATATCGGCACGAGCAATTGCTTTTGTTCCAATGACCGCTTGAATAGGAATTTCAAATTGTTGTCTTGGAATCAATTTACGAAGGCTTTCCACAATTGCTTTTCCACGATTATAGGCAAAATCCCGATGAACAATCATGCTAAAGGCATCTACTAAATCTCCGTTTAATAAAATATCCATTTTAACCAAGTCTGATTTTTGATATCCAATCATTTCATAGTCAAAAGAAGCATATCCTTTTGTATAAGATTTTAACTTATCAAAAAAATCATATACAATTTCGGATAAAGGTAATTCATAGTGAATGTTGACACGGGTAGTATCTAAGTATTCCATAGAAATATAATTACCTCTTTTATTTTGACAAAGTTCCATAATAGAACCGATATAAATACTAGGAACAAAAATACTGGTTCGAATATATGGCTCTTTAATGTTCGCTATTCTCTGTCGCTCTGGCATTTTAGAAGGACTATCTACCATCACTACACTCTTATCTGTCAGTTCCACTTCATAAATAACAGATGGACTAGTAGCAATTAAATCAATATTAAATTCTCTTTCAATTCTCTCTTCAATAATTTCCATATGAAGAAGTCCTAAAAAGCCACAGCGAAAACCAAATCCCAATGCTTGAGAGGTCTCTGGTTCAAATTGGAGAGAGGCATCATTTAATTTTAATTTTTCTAAAGCCTCTCGTAGTTCTGGATAACGACTAGATTCTACAGGATAAATTCCACAAAAGACCATTGGTTTCATTGGCTTATATCCCTCTAAAGGCTGAAGTGCTGGTCTATCTTCTAAAGTAACGGTATCTCCTACTTTTACATCTTCAATACTTTTAATACTAGCACATAAATAGCCTACTTCGCCTGTTTGTAACTCTGATACTTTTTTCTCATAAGGATTATGAATACCAAGTTCTACGACTTCATAAGTAGCATCTGTTGCCATCATTTTAATATGATCTCCTATTTTTAAATGACCATTTACTACTCTAATCAGCGCAACAATACCGCGATAAGAATCATAGTAACTATCAAAAATTAATGCTTGTAAAGTTTCTTCTTTCTTTCCTTTGGGAGCAGGAATTCGTTCGATAATCGCTTTTAATAGTTCAGGAATACCAACTCCCGTTTTGGCGCTTACTAAAAGAATTTCATTTTCTTCAAAGCCGATAGTGTCCATTAATTCTTTTTTGACTCGTTCTATATCCGCATTTGGTAAATCAATTTTATTAATAACGGGAATAATTGTTAAATGATTATCTAGAGCTTGATAGAGATTCGCAAGGGTTTGGGCTTCAATTCCCTGAGCTGCATCTACTACTAAGAGAGCCCCCTCACAAGCTGCTAAAGATCTAGATACTTCATAAGTAAAATCAACATGTCCTGGGGTATCGATTAAATGGAGTAGATAATTTACTCCCTCGTACTGATAGTTTAATTGAACAGCATTCAATTTGATTGTAATTCCCCGTTCCCGTTCTATATCCATATTATCCAATAATTGTTCTTGTTTTTCTCTTTCTGTTATCGCCCCAGTAGCTTCTAGAATCCGATCGGCTAAAGTACTTTTACCGTGATCAATATGGGCGATAATAGAAAAATTTCTCATGTTCTCTTGCATATAGGTTTCACCTCCTAAATTATAACATAAAAACCTTAGAATATATAGGTATAACTCACTTTTAAGTCATATATTTTACTATGAAAAAAGAAGAAATAAAATACATAAACTACCAGCTGTTTGGTCTTGCGATTACCCTAATTACTACTATCCTGGCTATTTTAATTACTTATAATCAAAAACGAGGTACTCAAGGTAGATCCAAATTATTATCCAATAAAAATAGTTTAACTCTCACTTATATTAATCGTATTCTCATATTATTGATAGGTATTTTATTTCTCTATATCAATTATCGCTTTTATGAAATAAAAAGAGCTAGAAACGGAGATACCAAAAGTGATGAACTACAAATTACTGCTTCTATTCTAACCATTATTTCCGCTATTATTGCCCTTTATGTCGTAACTCTTTCTGGTACTGAGACGATTGCAGATATTGAAAATCCAAATATCTAAAAACAGATTCTTTTTATAATAATAAAAAAGACTTATAAAAAGTCTTTAAAATAAATCCTTAATCATTAAAAATGTCATGGTGACTGCTACTCCACTCATTATTCCTGCTAAAAGAACAAGCCAAATAGAATCTACAAAAGCTGCTTGTGAACCATTTTTATTAGCATTTGGTTTGGTATATACATATTGTTTATTATGGGTGAGTCCACGAGCCTTCGCCATTTTTCTAGCAATACCTCGAATAATTGCCCGATACATCATTTTATCATAATCTGACATCTCACTACGTTCAATAATTTCAGGATATTGATAAGCTTGTAGGGCAAAATGGATGTTGACATTTCGACCACGAATAGATCTATTCGGAACCGTCGTTTTCTTCTCCGTACCCTGTATTTCTTCTTGTGGTACAATACTTGGAGTATCAGAAGTAACGTCAATATCTTCAATGACAGCATCAATCTCTTCATCGGTAATATCAAAAGAATATTCTGCGTCATTAGTACTCATCTTCTGATTGTCGTAGTTACGAACTTCAGCAGCCTTCAGTTCGCATCTTCCTGTTTGATAATTATATTGAGCGGTAATTACGCGATGATTCTTATCAATTCCCATTGCATTTTCTACATTAATATATTCCAAATCTAAAAAATCCATATTTTCTAAAAGGACTCTTACCGCTTTTTTAACTCCTTCATCTAATCCATTAAATAAGTAGCGATATGCAGAACGGTTAGCATTTAATTCACGAACAGGAATTAAAAGAAGTTCTACATTTTGATAACGCAACTGATGATTAAAAACTTCTCTCGCATTCGAAGCTTCATCTTTTCCTTGAGAAGAAGATAGTGATTGTTGAATACTTTTAAATTGTTGACTAATATTAAAATCTTCTTTACGATTTTCAATCATTTTTAAACTACGAGTATTGGCATCATAAAACTTAAAAAACTCTTTTCCATTATCTAAATGGACTTCTTCTATATCCGCAAGAGAAATTCCATAAACTGCTGCAACACTTTTCTTTTGCTCTTCCTTAGACGTTTCTTCTTTTTTTTCTGGTTCTTCCTTTTTTAATTTTTCATCCATAGTATCACCCATCTTACTTTACTCAAGTGTATCATTTACTAACAAAAAAAGAAATCTAATCGACTTCTTTTTCTTTTATTTGACATTAAATTGGACACTTTATTAACGAAAAAAATTCATATATACCAAAAATATCGTAAATATAGTGGTCATAACAAAGCCGTTTACTCGATCAGATGTCGTACTCTTGTATTTTACTCCTACCATCTTTGCAACCAAATATCCTGCAAAAAGTCCACCTAAGTGAGCAGCGATATTAATTCCAGGAATAAATAAGCCGAGCGCTAAATTAAATAGAATAATAGGAATTACTTGTGATTTCATAACGGTTCCTAAATATACACGGTAATGATATCCAAAGTATAAAAGAGCACCTAATAATCCAAATATAGCACCACTTGCTCCTACACTCACGACAAACGCATCTTGGAACAACATCGATAATAAATTTCCTAAAATACCACTGCCTAAATAAATACACAAATATTTCGTTTTTCCAAAGAAACTTTCTAGTTGTGGTCCAATAATATAAAGAGCATACATATTAAATAAGAAATGAAATAACCCACCATGTAAAAAGATACTGGTCACTAAACGGTAAAGTTCTGTATAACTTCCCATTGTTTCAAAATTGACAAGTCCCCCAAAATTATAAAGGGTTACAGCATCTACTTCAAATATGTTAGCACCTAATAAAATCATCGCTACAAAAAGAATAAAGTTACTAATTAAAAGAGCATACGTTATGACTGGTCTTTTTTTACTGAAGACATCTTCTGCCTTTATAGCATCTTCTTGATTCTTCTGGTTAATTTCTTCTGTCAATTTCATAAATAACTCAAGACCTTTTTCGGTTACTTTATCAATCTTTGTAATATTAGGAAAACAATCTGTTACAAATTCATAATTTTTAAGGTCATCAATCTCTTTAATTTCAATACAATCAATGTTATCTACTTCATTTTCCTGTAAATGAACATTATCACCCAAGTTGATGAAAATACTTAAGGCATTCATTTTAAAAGAAAATGTCTTCTTCTTAATTCTTTTCATAATTTGTTGAGTACGGTAGATGTCAAAGTCAAATTGTTCATCATTATGAATATAATTGGTAACAATACGTACTATCTGATAGTCTTGTTCCGAATTTTCAAGCCATATTTCGTCTTTTGCTCCATGCAAAACAATAGGATTATACCCTTGCTCCGTAATAAAATAATGGATTAATTTCATAACAATTTCATCATTTTTATTTAATGTTATATTCACTTTCGTCACCACCTATATTGTAATATATTTTTTAATATTAGTAAAGTTATTCTTGGTTTTCAAACATTTTTTGAATATTTAAAAAACATTCTGGAAGTTCACTGTCAAATTCCATATATTCCCCTGTTTTGGGATGGATAAAACCCAGTGTTTTCGCATGTAAACATTGTCCACTATCATCAATTAATTTTCGCCTACCATATACAGGATCATTCACAATAGGATATCCAATATAATCCATGTGCACTCTAATTTGATGAGTTCTTCCTGTTTCTAGAATACACTCTATTAAAGTTGCCTCTTTATAACGTTTTAAAACGCGAAAATGCGTAATAGCATGTTTACTATTACTAGATGTTACAGCCATCTTTTTTCTATCATTTTTATCTCTGCCAATAGGAGCATCGATAGTACCAGTATCGTGAGGGATCACGCCCCATACCAATGCCCAGTATTTACGAGTAGTTGATTTTTCCATTAACTGATTTGCCAAAATAGCATGAGCATCATCATTTTTAGCAACCATTAAAAGACCCGTTGTATAAGCATCAATACGGTGGACAATCCCTGGTCTAAACTCTCCATTAATCGTACTTAAATTTTGAGAGTGATACAAAAGTCCATTGACTAAAGTACCATGATTATTACCAACAGCAGGATGAACAACAACTCCATTTGCCTTATTAACTACTAAAACATCATCATCTTCATAGACAATATCTAAAGGTATCTCTTCTGGTTCTGCACTCATCGCATCTTCCTCATATTCCAATACTGTTACAATATCGTCTTTTTGTAAGAGATAACTTGGTTTTACTTTCTTCCCATTGACTAAAATGCATTTTTCTTTTAACATTTTAGCAACTTTACTTCTACTTACATTAAGAGCATTCGCTAAAAAAGTATCGATTCTTGTATTGGTATTTTCTTCTATTTTAATTTCTTGCATAAATGCTCCTCCCATAAAGATAGTATCAATAATCCAAACGTTGAACATACAATCATAATATCAGCAAAATTAAAAACAGGAAAGGCATAATCAATAATGATGAAAGATAGATAGTCTACCACATAGCCATAGATAATTCTATCAATTAGGTTTCCTACAATTCCCCCCATCAAGAGAGGACATAAAATTTTCTCATACTGATTTAAATTTTTATCTTTGATAAAAAGAAAGTATATAGCAATTAAGGCCAGAATCGCAATTACTATAAAAAGCCATACGTTTCCCGCTAAAATACTCCAAGCTGCCCCATCATTACGTACGTGGGTAATATAAAAAAAGTTAGAGATAACTTCTACTACTTCTTGATAAGGTATAAAATGAATCACTAAAAATTTTAAGAATTGATCCATAGCTACACCTAAAAGTCCTATCACTGCCATTTTTTTATACATAGGCATCACCTAATTTATTATATCATAAATTAGAAAGAGCGAATACTATGTATATCATTTCTTTTTTAACCTTGTTTACGGTAGGAATCTAAATAATATATTTTGGCCATTCCTTTATTTTGATTAGTATTTGTAACCTCATCAATGGCACCCACAGCCCCACAGATCAGTACACCATCCGTTATTCTATGATAACGAATACCTTGTTGTAATAAAAGAAGTGATAATCTTCTTTCAAATATTTGTTGTGACATTGGTTTTAAATCCTTATAATTAGCAATTACAATATAGTCATTCATAACTAAAATATTAATGAAATCACAATCTGCCATGTGATCAACAGTCACAGTATAAATCTTAGTAGTTACTTTTTCGGGTTTATACTCTCTTTCCTCTTCTATGCCAACCATTCTTTTAAAATGATAACGAATTCTACCAAATAACGTTTGTAAAGAGGTAGAAGAGCAAGAATCTTCCATACTATTTTTCGTGATACGATTTCCAAGTGACTTTTTCATAATTTTCATAACAACCCCTCCAATGCCCGTTATTGTAGCACATTATTAAAAAAAAGAAAAATTGATATTTTTCTTTGGCTATAAGAAAAGCCCATCCCGGGCCTTTCTTACATCATATTGTCTAGTTTCTTATCTGCCACTTCTAAAGCATCATTCATAAGTTCTTCTGCCTTTTTCATGACAGGCTTACTGTATTTTTGATACATCAATACAGCTAAAGCTCCCATAGCAATAAGGGCTATATCCTTCCCCATTTGCATACTATAATCACCTCTCACTAGACTAGAAACGTATATAATTTCTTATATACATTTCTAGTGTGGATTAAAAAGGATTATTTATACTACTATCTACTAATTTTTCTAGTAAATCTGTTTTACGAAATGACTCTTGACCATTTTGCACGCCATAATAGAAAGCTTCTGACTCTCCTATTAAAATTAATTTCTTTTTGGCCCGAGTCACCCCTGTATAAATTAACTTACGATAAAGCATTCTTTGATAAGCATGTGTAACAGGCATTACCACTACATCAAATTCACTACCTTGTGATTTATGAATACTGATAATAAAACCATGTTTTATATTAACAAAGTCTTTGGGAACATAAGTTACCAAATTACCATCGAAATCAATGGTAATTTCATTTTTCCCACTCTTCGTGACACTCGCATTTCTAATCGATAGAATAATACCAATATCACCATTGAAAACGTTATCATCCGGCATATTCACTAGCTGAAGAACTTTATCATTTTCCCGGAAAATGACATCTCCCACTTTCAATTCATTTTTCGTTTTACTAGGAGGATTAAATACATCTTGCAATACTTTATTTAGATTATCAATACCATTCATACCTGCATACATAGGGGCCATTACTTGTATTTTGCGATAATCATAGCCATGATCTAAAACTTGCTTACAAATACTCGCTATATTATCCCGAATACTACCGGCTGCACATGGTAAAAATGTATAATCTCCTTTGGTAGATAAAAAGTCTCCCAAATCATTTTCCCTAATTTCACGGGCAAGTTCTGGAATATAGCTATCCTCCTTTTGACGATATAAATAGTCTAATTCAACAACGTCGATTCTTCTACTTTCTATCAAATCTTTTAAAAGCATACCAGGTCCAACACTTGGTAATTGATTATAATCCCCCACTAGAACTAATTGTATATCTTCTCTTAACCCTTTTAAAAGACTATCCATAAGAAGGATATCTATCATACTAACTTCATCAACAATAATGAGTTTACTAGGATCTGTATTATATTCGTTAACGGCAAATTTATTATTCTCTTTATTCCACTTTAAAAAACGATGAATGGTACTGGCAGGAAAAGAAGTAGATTCACTCATTCTTTTACTTGCTCTACCGGTTGGGGCCAATAAAGAAATTACTTCTGTCAATTCTTTTGGCTTATAATCATTTAAAATTCTATATAGCTCTACAATTGCTTGAATAATAGTTGTTTTTCCTGTTCCTGGCCCACCAGTAATAATAACAATGTTATTTTTTAATGCTTTTTCGATAGCTTCTTTCTGCTTATCGTTATAGTGAATGTCATTTTTCTCTTCTAGTTTTGAAAGTTCATCCTGAAAACTTTTATAAACTTTCTTTTTTCGTTTTAACAGACGATTTATACGGTCTACAATAGCATACTCAGCCTCATATATTTCCTCTAAATAGTACTTCTCTCCTACTATTTCTATTTTCATTTCTCCATTTAACTCACATAATAGTTCCTGTACTAATTGGAAATCAACATCATATCCAAGATAATTGCAGACAGCTTCTCCTATTTCAGATAGATTTAAGTAAGTATCCCCATTTTTATAAGTTAGTTCTCTCATCATATATAAGATACAAGCTTTAATCCTTAAATCATTATCTACGGTTAGTTCTTTTCTTCTAACAATACTATCAACCTTAGGGAATGTAATTTCTTCAATATCATCGGTTACTCTATAGATATTATGTTCTAAAATCATTGCGGTATTCCCTTTATACGTATTATAAATCAAAAGAGCATCCCTCATAATAAAACCTAATTCTGTTAAGTAAACAATCATTTTATGACTCTCTTCATATTTGCTTAATGTTTCATAAATTGTATCTGCTTTTTTCATAGTCATTTTGGGAACTAAAAGGAGATTATTTTTATCTTCTAAAATTCGATCTAAGGCACTTTCTCCTAAGGTATTCACAATAGAAAGTGCTAATTTCTCTCCTACCCCTTTAAATAAATCACTACATAGAAATTCAACGATACCGTCTTTATCTTCCGGTTTTACCCTTTCATAACTTTCTACTTGAAACTGAAAACCATACTTCGGATGGATAACTTCTTTTCCAAAAAAATAATAGTTTTCCTGTTCATTAATTTCGTGAAAATAACCTGTGAATGTTATCGTTTTATTGATATAGTCTTTCATGGATTCTATGTCTGTATCTTTCACTTTCATAAGTCCAATAACATATCCATTATCAGATTTAAAAATAGATTGGCGATAGTTCCCCATCACAAAGTTTTCCATAGAATCACCTCTTCTCCATTATAACACAAAAAAATAGTATTTCTTATGGAAATACTATTTACATGTTAACTTAGAGGTATCAAAACTAAACTGTTTCTCCTCATCCTTTTCATCAGGGAAATATTGGAAAGTTACCTCACCAGTACAACCACTTATCTGGAATCCATATTCTTCCTTATCAGAATATAATCTATAGAATTTTGAATCCATTAAACAAGTGTCTTCAATACAATTAGCTGCAAACTCCTTTTCTTCTAGAGCCGTATTTTTAATATTTTCTTTAATGATATATTCTTTTTCATCTGGATTAAGCTTATCTGCACTTTTCACTCTCTTTTTAGCCTCTTCAGAAACTCCTGTTTTTGAATATTCTTCTTCCTCTGGATCCTCATAACGATTACTGTTATTACCAGAGCCTCCATTAGAACCACTGCCATCATCTTCAGAACCACCATTAGAATTACTTCCACCATTGGATCCAGAGCCTCCATTAGAACCGTTTCCGCCATTGGAATCATCTTCTCCATTCGCACCACTACCATTGCTTCCGTGAATAGAACCAGTTCCATTTCCACCATTGGAATCTCCTGATTTACTATGATCAACAATGAGATTAGTACGGAAGATGATAAACAAAATCGTTAACAAAATAATAAGGGCTACACCAATCGCTGTAACTAATTTCATATTTAATTTTTCAAATTTTAAATTTTTCAAACTCATGACTTATCGCCTACCTTACAGACATTATAACATAAAACTTTTCTTTAGAAAAGTATGTTTTTTAAAAAGTTATCATATATTGATGTAGGAGTATGATATATGTTTAAATTTTTAAAATGGATTTTCAAAGATTTCAATTTATTTTGCGCAGCATACTCAAATAATATCTTTCCAGACCCACTTTCTAAAGAAGAGGAAGAATTATATCTAAAAAAAGCTCAATCAGGAGATAAAATAGCTAGAGATGTCCTAATCGAACACAATTTAAGATTAGTTGCTCACATTGTCAAAAAATATGAACATAGAAAAGATGATGAAGATGATTTAATTAGCATTGGTACGATTGGACTGATTAAAGGAATTGATAGTTATTCAGAACAACATAAAACTAGACTTACTACCTATATTGCTCGTTGTATTGAAAATGAAATATTAATGTATTATCGTGCGAATAAAAGGAATAACAAAAATATCAGTATCAACGAAGCCGTTGGTTTTGATAAAGAAGGAAATGAAATTACGCTTTTAGATATTTTGAAAACACCAGATCCCGACTTTGCCCTAGATATCCATAATCAAGATAATATTAAAAGAATTGATGAATACTTCCGTGTTCTAACTGAGCGAGAGAAAGAAATCATTGAAAAAAGATACGGACTAAATGATTCTGATAAACTGACACAAAAAGAAATCGCTAAATACTACCATATTTCTAGAAGTTATGTGTCTCGTATTGAAAAAAGAGCTCTGACAAAAATGCTTAGAGAATATATCAAAAATAAAAATAACTAAAAAAAATAGGAAAATTCCTATTTTTCTTTTTCTACTTTAAAGTATGTTGTATGTCCATTAATATCTGTTTCTTCTTTTGCTTTAGAGTTTTCTACTATCGCAACAGAAAGAGTTTCATTCTGAATAAATTCCTTAAATTCATCCATACACTTTTTGATATCCTCGTCTCCTTGATAGTAAAGGGTAATACGATCTGTCACATCAAAATTACTATTCTTACGTAACTGTTGTACTTTAGAAACAATTTCACGAGCAAGTCCTTCTAGAATTAACTCTTCTGTTAATGTTGTATCAATAATCATAAAGTTATTATTTTCCATACCAACATTAAATCCCTCTTTAGAAGAAATACGAATATCTACCATTTCTGGTGTAATTTCTCTTTTCTCTCCTCCTAATTCCATAGAAATGGTCTTACCACTTTGAAGAGTACTAATCTCCTTATCTGTTAACTTCTCCAATTTACCTTGGAATTCTTTTATAAGAGGTCCTAGTACTTTTCCCACTTCTTTAAAATTAGGTTTTAAAGAGATATTCATGTATTCATTTAAATCATTTACAAATAATACATTTTTAATATTTAATTCTTCAGATATTAAAGGTACTAAATCTGCGATTAACTCTTTATTTTTTCCATCAATTAAAGCTTCACTTAATGGTTGACGAACTTTAATTTTCGTTTCTTCACGTACATAACGTCCAACAGAGATTAAATTACGAACCAAATCCATTCTCTCTTCCACATGAGCATCAATCAATTTTTTATTACATTTTGGATAATCTGTAAAATGAACGGACTCTCCTCCTGTTAAATTACGGTATAATTCTTCTGCCACAAAAGGAGTAATTGGAGCGATTAACTGAGATAATCCAACTAATACTTCATAAGTCGTTAAGTAAACACTCTTCTTAGAGTTATTGAGTTCACTTCCCCAAAAACGATTTCTATTTCTTCTAATATACCAATTAGATAAATCTTCAGAAACAAAGTTTGCCAAATAATGCACAACTTTGTTTAAATCATACTCATCAAAAGAAGTTCTAACGTCACTAACTAATTTATTATATTTAGAAAGTAACCATTTATCAATCTCTTCCCTTTTAGCATAGGAAACTTTACAATCTTCGATATCAATTTTATCAATATTCGCATACATAGCAAAGAAGCTATACGTATTCTTTAAAGGATTAAAGAACTTAGAATATACCTCTTTTAATCCCGCCATATCAAATTTCAAAGGAGTCCATACTGGGGATACATAAAGCAAGTAAAATCTTACGGTATCAGAACCATATTCTTTAATCGTTGTAAATGGTTCGACAATATTTCCACGAGATTTACTCATCTTCTTACCTTCAGCATCTAATAATAAATCATTTACAAGTACATTTTTAAATGGCGAACATCCTTTAATAAATGTAGAAATAACCATTAATGTATAGAACCAACCACGCGTCTGATCAATTCCTTCACAGATAAAATCAGCTGGAAATTGAGATTCCCACAATTCCTTATTTTCGAATGGATAATGGTATTGGGCAAAAGGCATAGAACCAGAGTCAAACCAACAGTCTAAGACATCTGGAATACGGGTCATAGCTCCCCCACATTTTTCACATTTTAAATGAATATTATCGATATATGGTTTATGTAAATCTAAATCTTTTCCTACTTTTTCAATAGCCATTTCTTTCAATTCGGCAATGGAACCTACCATATGCGTATGTCCACATTCACATTTCCAATAAGGAATTGGACTTCCCCAATATCTACTACGAGAAACATTCCAGTCTCTAGCATTAGCAAGCCAGTTAGCAAATCTCTTTTCTCCCACATATGATGGATACCAATTTACTTTCTCATTCGCTTTTACCAACTTATCAGTCATTTCACTAACCTTAATGTAATAACTTGGCATAGAATAATAAATTAATGGAGTATCACATCGCCAACAGTGTGGATATTCATGGGATACCTTCTGTCTTCTAAATAATTTGTCATTTTCCTTTAAATAATCCACTACTTCTTCATTGACATCATGAACAAATTTACCACTCCATAGTCCACCAATATAACATCCGTCTTTTCCAACAGGATTTAAGTATGGTAAATCATATTTTTTACCAACGTTAGCATCATCTTCACCAAAAGCAGGTGCGATATGAACAATACCAGTACCATCTTCCATCGTTACATATTCATCACAGGTAACGAAAAAGGCTTTTTTATCGACGTCAAAAGAAGGAACTAATTGTTCATATTCTTGATATTCTAAGTCTTTTCCTTTATATGTTTTAAGTGTTTTTGCCTCGTCCCCCAAGACAGTTTTCACTAGAGCAGTCGCTAAAATAAACTTGATTCCCTTAGATTCTACTAAAGAATACTCTTCATTTGGATTGACACAAAGAGCAACATTGGCAATTAATGTCCATGGAGTAGTTGTCCATACCAAGAAGTAGACATCTTCATCTTTCTTCTTAAATGGTACATAAACCGTAATTGCTGTATCAGTTTGATAGTTTTGGGCTACTTCATGAGTGGCTAAACCAGTTCCACAATGCGGGCAATATGGTACAACACGGGTTCCTTCATAGAACATGTTCTTCTTAAACATTTCCTTTAAAATCCACCACTCTGTTTCAATATACTCATTTTTATAAGTTAAATAAGGATCTTTAACATCGAAAAATTGTCCCATTTTACTCGTTAAATCTGTAAAAGCTGATTCATTTTCACGAACACTTTTACGGCACTCTTCATTAAATTTAGCAATTCCAAGTGTTTCAATTTCTTTTTTAGAAGAAATTCCTAGTTTCTTCTCTACGTGGTTTTCAATAGGAAGGCCATGGGTATCCCATCCTATTTTTCTAATAACCTTCTTACCATTCATTACGTGATATTTCGTAACAGCATCTTTTAAATTCTTAGATACCATATGGTGAAGTCCCGGGAATCCATTAGCAAATGCTGGACCATCATAAAAGACAAATGTTTTATTATTTTCTCTTTGTTTTACTTGCTTATCATGCATAGCATTAACACTTTTCCATGACTTTAAAATAGACTCTTCTACTTCACTTACTGGTCTTTTGTCTAATTCTTTAAACTTTCTCATTCTAACACCCTCTCTTACTTGTATAAAAAAAGATTCATAATCTAAGGACGAGTTTTCCCGCGGTACCACCTTAGTTTATGAATCATCATACACTTAAACTCTTAACGCGAGCAACGTTTATCTTTACTACATTCAAAATAAAACATCAGAAGTGATTCATAATAATGTTCCGTTCCTGATTTGCACCAACCATCAGTTCTCTAAAACCTCTACATTATTACCGTCTTCCTCAATTGTTTTCTAAATCTACATTTTCTAACTTAGCACTTAACGCATCTTTAATTTTTAATTTCAATGCTTCCATATTCTTTTTTAAAACAGCGATTTCCATCTCTGTCTTTTCAGCTCGAATCAATGACTCGTTTACAATGCGATCCGCATTTTTCTTTGCCTCATCTAAAATTCGTTTGCTTTCTAACCGCGCTTCCTCTTCTAATTTTCTAGAATAGGCCTCAGCATTTTCTAAAGCTTCATTAAGAGTTGACTCCTTATCTTCATAAAAGACCAATTTTTCAAGGCTTCCTCGACAACTTTCTAACTCTAACTCCAATGCTTGAATCTTAGAATCTTTTTCTAGAAGTTGTTGCTCTTTTAAAGCTAACTCTTCATCTTTCTTAGCAACTTCCTCCATCATTTCTTCTACTTGTGTGATAATTTGGTCTAAAAACTTATCCGTATTTTTGGAGTATTCTTGCTCAAAAAGGAAATCATTTTCTTCTTCCATAAGCCACACCTCGCTAAGTGAGAACTATTTTAACACAAGATTCTTTTTATTTCAATACTTTTTACCATTCAATATTAATATCATCATTGTCATGGAGTTCTTTATCATCGCCATCTTCTGAAATCTTTCCCTGCACATTAATATTATTCGGTGTACATAGGAATATTCCTCCACCTATCTTTTGTAAATCTCCACCTATCGCATAGATTGTTCCACTTAAAAAGTCGACAATTCTCTTAGCTTGATCACTAGTTACTCTTTTTAAATTCACAACAACAGTATTTCTTTTCTTTAAATGGTCAGCAATTTGTTGAGATTCAGAAAACGCTCTTGGCTCGAGAAGAATCATCTTTGCGCCGCCTTCTTCTGTTATCTCTTCTACATTTTTTATCTCATAATATTGGTTTTCATCGCCACTAAAAATATCTGCATCTTCTTTATCAAAGATTTTTTTTATAAAACTCATTTTTATTCCTCCCAACTAGCATTCTCACTACCATACATTTTAACACAATTCCTAACAAAAGAAAAGCATTTGTTAGGAATTTCTTATTACAAAAAAGGATAAATATTTTATCCTTTATTTCAATTTTTCCATTTTCTCGACAACTAGTTGATATTTATCAAATCTTTTCTCCACTCGACCGAAAACGGATAGAATATTTCCTTTCTCCAAATGAGGATATTGTTCATAAGTTTTAGGGAAAAGGGTAAAATCAAAGGTAGAGATTTCATCACTTCCAGTCAGGAAAGCCATCTTTTGATTATTTTTCGTGTTAACTTCCTTTATTTTATCTACATAAATTAACGTTTCTACTCTCTTATCAAAATACCTCGGCAAATCTATAATAGCAATTGCTTTAGGATGAGAATTTCTAAATTCGGTAATAGGATGCTCACTTAAATAAAGTCCAAATAAATCTAATTCCTTTTCCATAATTTCATTGGAACTATACTCTGGAAACTCCTGAATATCTGGTTCAAGGACAAATTCTTCCGATAAATCTTTGCGAAGTTCTCCATAATTCAAAATAGAATCTAAATTCATCGCAACAGTTTTCCGATTCATTCCAAATGCTAGGAAAACGCCAGCATCATTTAAAGCTTCCACTACTTTTTTATTAACACTCTTTCCGTAACAACGGCTGAGAAAATCGTACAAATCTTGAAATAGTCCCTTTTGTCTTTCTTCCAAAATGGATTTTGTCGCCATACCCCCTACATTTTTAATACTGGTGAGTGGGTATCGAATTCCCCCTTCCTCCATTTGATATTTCTCGGTACTCTTATTAATATCGGGTTTTAATATATTGACATGATTTCTATGACATTCATAGAAATACTTTTTCAATTTGGTACTGTCATTCATATCAATGGAAAGCAAATTTGCCATAAAAATTTTAGGGTAATATGCCTTCAAATAAGCCATACGACAAGATACCAAAGAATATCCAACAGAGTGAGATTTATTAAATCCATATTCAGCAAATTTTAACATTAACTGATATACTCTTTTAACCGTTGCTTCAGGATAGCCCTTTTGTAAAGCTCTTTTTGTAAACTTTTCTTCTTCTTCAAGTAAGAGAGCCTTCTTCTTTTTACTCATCGCTTTTCTTAAAATATCTGCTTCTCCCAAACTATAATCTGCCATTAACTGCGCTATTTGCATAATTTGTTCTTGATAAATCATAATGCCGTAAGTGGATTTTAGAATAGGATAAAGAGAATCATCGATATAATCAATCTTCTCATCCCCATGCTTTCTCTTAATAAAAGTAGGTATATTCTGCATTGGACCAGGTCTAAATAAAGCAATCGCCGCACAGACATCATCAAAACTATTCGCTCGTAGTTGTCTTAAAAACTGCAGCATTCCTTCCGACTCAAATTGAAATATTCCTAATGTATTTGCTGTTTCAAATACTTTTAAAGCCTTTGGATCATCATAAGGAATGTTATCAAACGTCAACTGTAAAGAATAAGTCTGATTGATTTCACGTATCATATTATGAATAATCGTCAAATACTTAATGGCTAGAAAATCCATTTTTAAAAGTCCAATTTCTTCTAGATACTGCATATCGTATCCACTAGTATAAAAGTTTTGATGAGACATATCTAGGGGAATAACCGTATCGAGGTCTACTCTAGACATAACAACCCCAGCTGCATGAATACTAGTATGTCTTTTTAATCCTTCAAATACATAAGCAATTTGGTAAAGTTCTTTTAAAGCATCGTGCCGTTCTAAATACGTTTTTACTTTGGCATTCTCCTTATTTTCTGATAAGGTTAACCGAGAATCAATTAATTTGCATAATCCATCAATTAACTCCAAATCAAAGTCCATTGCCCTTCCAACATCACGGATAGCTTGTTTAGCCCCCATAGTACCAAAAGATATAATAGGTGCAACCCTTTTAGCCCCATATTTCTTCATGCAGTACGCAATCATTTCTTCCCGTTTTTCATGTTCAAAATCAATATCGATATCAGGCATACTGACACGTTCAATATTCAAAAATCTTTCAAACAATAAATCATATTTTAAAGGGTCAATATCGGTGATATTTAAAAGATAAGCAACTAGCGAACCAACCGCACTACCACGACCTGGACCCACAATAATATCATGCTCTTTGGCATATTTAATATAGTCATAAACGATTAAAAAATAATCACAAAATCCCATTTTTTGGATAACATCTAACTCTTTTTTCAATCGTTCTTGATACTTACTACCAACTTTATCTCCAAATCGCCTCTTCAATCCTTCAATACATTTTCTTTTTAGATAAGTATAACTATCTACCCCATCTTCATTTTCAAAAATAGGCATTAATTGTTGATGCATAGGAATTTCTAACTGACAAAGTTCCCTAAAGTCCTCTATATCAGAGGAAAGTAAATCTTTTACTTCCTCTTCTGTTTTTAAATAATTATCTAGTCTAGTAGCGTTTACCTGAAAGATAGTTGTACCCTCTTTCATAGCATCTAAATACTTTACAAAACGACTTTCTTCCTTTTTTAAGTAGATGGTTTCCTGTACATAGAGATAAGGAGGTTCTAATTCTTCTTTTTCTTTTTCATTTTGATAGGTCCTAAAAAAGGAAGAATAGATACCTCTAATTTCAGATACAATCGTTCCTGATTCATACGGAAGTAGACAAACAAGTCCCTCACAATAAGTCCTAAAATCTTCAAGAGTCAGTGTTCTTTCTGAAGAAATCGTTGATAATCGTAGTAGACTTTGATATCCCTTATAGTTTTTTGCATACAACAAAAACTTCTTTTCTTGATAGGCAACTTGTAACCCGATATAAGGTTTGATACTCTCCTTTAAACAAGCCTTATAAAAATCCATAACTCCATACATAGTAGAATCAGCAATTCCTAGTTCACGGAATCCTAATTCTTTCGCTCTATCTATTAAACTAGAAACGGTAATTAGAGAATCTTGTAAAGAATTATCTGTTTTAATATAAAGAGGAATATTGGTCATAAAGTACCTCCTATTTCTATTGTATCACATTTTTATAGGATAAGATACAAACGTTTGGATTCTATTCTAATAAAAAAAGAAAAATGCATTATTTATCCTAGTATTTTTGATAAAACCATTTGACTTATAATCTTAAATATGATAAAATCGAATGGCATAGGGAAAAATATAGACTTGATTGGAGGAGATTATATGGCTAAAAAAGTTACAGGAAGAGTACAACTTACTGGAAACAGAAGATCACACTCTTTAAGAGCTACTAAACATGCTCAAAAAACCAATTTACAAATCATGACTTTAGAAGATGGTACTAAAATTCGTACAACCACAAGAGAAATGAGAACACTTAGAAAACTAAGTAAGAAACAAGAAGCTGAATAAAAAACGTTGGATATCCAACGTTTTTTTATGCCGCTAATTGAAGAGTCTCCTCAGGAGCATCCAACCTTCTATCCTCTAATCTAGCCCCCACTTTTCCTTGTAATCTTCGAACATCGGACTTTGTTCTTCTTTTAAACCTTGCTCTATCTTTCTGCAATAGTTGAATTTCTTGAGCAATCACAGTAGCGGTTCCCACTATTCTAGCATTTCTCATCATTTTACGGGAATTTTTATCAAATTTTGCCACCGCAGACTTTCGTTGTAAATCTTGTAAAACGCCTCGCTTTTCTCGTAATTTTTGAATATTTTGGGCCATTTGCTCTTGATAACGCATAGAGAAAAATCTCATAACTCTTCCTTGATATTTTTGATACTGCTTCTGTGAACGTTTTAAATCTGCCTGAGCTTCTTCTAACTTTTTATCAACGGAAGTAAGTTTCCGATTCCTTTTGGATTCATCTCTAGAAAGTTTTTGATCATCTAAGGTATCACTATAAGCCGCTAATTCTAGTTGCTCGGTTTTTAAAACTTGAAGTTCAATGCTTTCTCTGAAAGTTAATTGGTCTTTTGCCTCTAATTCATCAACAGCAGACTGTATTTGATTCATTCTATCCTCTACCGTTAATTCTTGAACTTCCGCAATCATATTTCCATTTTGATTGAAATTAATTTGCTCAATCTTTTCCTCTAATGTCATCTCGGCTGGTTCTATTTCCGCTATTTCCGTTGACGTTTCACCAGATGTTGTAGCAGGTGTAGAATTGGTCTCCTGAGGTGTACTTTGTTCTTGTGGTTTCTCAACAGGACCTTCTTCTTGTTTAGCCTTTCGTGTGGTAATATAAGACTCTACTTGTTCTAATTGATCGTGTAAATTAGATTCAGGGTTTAACGATTCAATAACCTCTTTGAATTCTCCCATATCCATTTGTTTCGTTAGTACTCCGCTCACCAAAGAATAAATTAATAATTCCTCTAGCTGATTGAATTGATTAGATAATTTATCGTTAGAGCCTTGCATTAACACAATTTGACTGGTTAGAACATTTAAATTTTCAGCACTTCTAGCATCTTTATAAGCAAGAGATGATTCTTCTAACTTTCCACATAACTCAATAGAACCATTTAAACTTTCTGTCAAAGTTTTAAATTGTTCAGTAGTAAGAATTTTTTCCAAAGGTGCTAATTCCTTTTTCAATTTTTCAAGTGCTACTTTTTGTTCATGAGCCTTCTTAGTGATATTTTCTATATCAGCTTCTTCAAAGGTAGAAGTATCTTGCTTATAAAACTTTTCAATCATTTCATCGTAGGGGCGATAACTTTCTTGAAAAGCCTCAAAATTTTTCATAATAGAGATATACATATCTTTATTCATTCTCTTCACCTTCTATTGGCACTTCATTTTTTAAAAGCTCCTCCACTAATGCCCATTCATTTTCATCTGTAATTGTCTCTAAAAAAAAGGAAGTTTCTGACTCTTTTAAAATAGATGCATAAATTCCTTCATCATCTAATAAATGATAAAACATATATTTTTTTCCCGTCTCATTATCAAGAATAATATCTACAACCTCAATGGTTTCATCCTTACCATCCTTGTTTTTTACAACTAACCGATTTTCCATACAATCACTCCTATTTAAACGTATAATAAGTTTGAACTTTTGTCAATATCTATGAGAGTTTTCTAGAGGAATAGACAATATCTATACATTTGCGAAATGTATGTTATAATAAAGTAGAAAGTAGGTAGTGTATGAAAAAGAAGCGACTATATTATTTCATAACGGCAATTATTACTTTTTCTCTGTTAACCCTCATTTATTGGCAACTAAATGCGGTTCATAATACTCTATTAATCAGTGATTCCTATTCACAATATACCCCTTTATTTATGAGACTAAAAAGCATTTTACAAGGGAATAGTTCCCTATTTTATTCTTTTGAAGGCGGTTTGGGTGGCAATTTTTTAGGAACTTTTTTCTATTATCTATGTAGTCCATTTAATCTTATTATTGTCTTTTTTCAAGATATTAAAAATTTCTTCTTAGTAGTAATATTACTAAAACTAATATGTGCGTCTTTAACCTCGTTATACTTTTTCCGTTATCATTTTCCAAATGAAAAACCAATCTATGCGATTGTATTATCAGTAATCTATGTATTAATAGGATTTACTACCCACTATTTCTTTCAACCCATGTGGTTGGATAGTGTATTAGCACTTCCTTTATTACTAGTTGGAATTGATAAATTTATCAAGAAAAAAAGTTTTGGTCTTTACTTTGGTTCCCTTTTTTATATTATTATCACCAATTATTATTTTGGATTCATGGCCTGTATTTTTAGTTTTTTATATTTCAGCTATCAAACTCTAAATCAATATTCTATCCAAACAGAATGGAGACAAATTAGCAAAAACTATGGCAAATTTTTAATAATTTCTTTTCTAACGGTTCTTTCTACTTCTTTTGTACTCCTTCCCGTTATTAGAGAATTGCCAGAATACGCTAGAACAAACTCTTCTTTCATGAGCGGTGAAGATTTTCTATTTCAAAAAAATCCAATTTTCTTTTTTCAAAACTTGCTCTTTGGAAACGCTCAAAATATTGATTTTCTAAACGCTGATGGTTTTTATCTTTATATGGGAATTTTTGCTTTTGTTTTAATTGTTCTTTATTTTTGTAATAAAAAGATTTCCTTAAAAGAAAAACTATTAACAGGAATAATGGTTCTCATCTTCTATATTTCGGTATCTGGAAACTACTTTAATTATATTTGGACTGCTTTTGCGAAACCACAATTTTTTAATGGAAGATTTGTCTTTTTCTTTAATTTCTTCTTTCTCTACATCGCCGCAAAATCTATCCAAAACATCCGATTTTTATCGAAAACTAGTTATCTACTTACAACCCTATTCTTTACAATTCTTCTAGCCTGTTTCTATTTTCAAAAACAAGATAACATGGTTCTCTATGTCAATCTCTTTTTAGCACTCATCTACATTGGATTACTATATGTAATAGACTTCCCTAAAATTTATGTACCACTTATTCTCTCTACTTTAATACTAGCGGAAATGAGTGCGGAAGGAATTCTAGCAACCGGTGAATATTCCTTCACCTCTAAAGAAGATTATCAAAATCAAAATGATACCTATCAGTATATTACAAGTACCATTACCAAAGAAAATGATTCCAATTTTTATCGCATAGAAACAGATACTACCGAACCATACAATGCTCCTATTTACTACCGTTATCGCGGAATTGATGTCTTCCTATCGACCGTTACCAATGATAGTGCGGAATTTTTCATCAATCTTGGCTACGGAAGTGGGCTTACCAAAAAGAATACAATTTCTTACTATGCGGGAAATGAAGTAATCGATTCTTTACTGGGAATTCGTTATTCCGTTTTTACGAATAGTGATAATATTCCTAGTAGTTATCAAATTCTAGATCAAAAGCAAATTGGTGATCAAAGTATCTATATCTTTAAAAATCCTAATGCACTTTCTTTAGGATTCATGGTAAATAAAGATATCTTAAACGTTAAAAAGGATGTAAATGCTCTTATATATCAATCCAATATTTTTGATAGTATGATAAAAGATAAATACACTATCTATGAAAATATTCCTTTAGAAGAAGAGAATTATCATTACTATTTTCAAAATACAAAACAAAAAACAATTTGCGTTTACACAGCCATTGACAGTAGCAATGGTTATAGTCAATTCTCGGTTTATTTAAATGATTTTAATCTTGGTAAGAAAAATGATTTTGAAATTATATGCACCCCTAGTACTTGGGAATATGATATGGAAATTTCCTATATCGGTTTAAATAGTGATGAACATTTAGGAACTTTCGCTACTTACTACTATCCTGAGGTATGGGAGAAAGTCATAAAAGAACTACAAAAAAATGAATGGAATATTACGAAGTATAACGATACCTATTTATCAGGGGAAATTGAAGTACCCGAGGATAAGACAATTCTATTTACAACGATTACCTATGATTCCAACTGGGAAATATATGTGGATGGAAAAAAAGAAAAATCTATAAAATTGTTGAATAATTTATTAGGAGTCGAATTAGAACAAGGAATACATACCATAGAAATCATATATCGTCCAAAATCCTTCTATATAGGAGTTATCATCAGTATAATTTCCTCATTGATTCTATGGTTTTTCCATAAAAAAAGAGTTTTATCAAAATGATAATGAACTAGTCAACAAAAAGTAGACACAAAAAGAAAATTATATGAACCCTAATTCAGTTCTGTACTGAATTGGGGTT
>CANRDU010000013.1 GCA_947629445.1 uncultured Bacilli bacterium | reverse complement strand
ATTTGACTTTAAATCATCATATGATGTAGAATCAAATTATAAATAAAGTGGTGCGGTTGAAATATTAAAAAAAGAAATAACCAAATGGTTATTTTAAATAAAGTCTACAATCTATTTTTCCTGCTAAAGCAGTTTGAAAATCTATTCCATCTTGGAGATTGCCAACTACTATTCCATAATGCGTAGGTACAACTATTTTCGGTTGAATAACTAATGTTGCCTCCGCTGCTTCCTCTTTCGTCATCGTATACGTTCCACCAATAGGAATAAATAAAACATCACAAGTGACACTTTTTAGTTCTTCCGTAGCATCTGAATCTCCTACAATATAATAGGTCACATCATTGTAATTTATCACATATCCTACCCATTCGTTTGACTTTGGATGAAAAGCTTTATCTTGATTATACATAGGAACCGTACGAATACGAATGTCCCCAATTACATAATCTTGATTAGGTTCTACTACGACAATATGATTTTTATCAAAACTAGAAAGTGCTTTCACAAGACAATCCTTTGGAATAATTAAAATAGTTTCTTTATTTCTTACTTTAGAAATATCTTCTTCAGAAAAATGATCATAATGGGAATGAGTAATCATAATTACACGAGCATCATGACTCTCCTCCTCTACTAAATAGGGATCAAAATAAATATCGTCTATCTTTATAGTATTTTGTTTTCCTACCACAACATTTTCCAATAATGTATCCACTTTATCACTCCTACCATACCATTATAGCATAAAAAATTCGTTCCTAAAACATTATTTTTGATCTGGAAATGAGAACAAATTAAGACCTATTTCAGAATGAAAATTTCGATTAATCATACACTCTATTTTCGTAATAATAATCTCACCTGTTGCGGAAATATAACACTTTACCAAATGTCCACCATATGTTTTTAAGGAAGGATCACTAAAATTAATATGACAATGTAGATAGACAGTACCTTCTTTGTTCGTAATATTTCCAACTAAGGAAGTTACTTCAAACATTCCTTCTTTTACAGTAGTTTTATACTCTTTGGTACTTGTATTAAAAAGACCTATTTCTACTTTATTACTAGCTCCTAAACCTGTAATCTGTCCACAAGTAATTTTTTCTTTTTGACACACCAAAGTCAATTGTTCTAAAACCTCTTCCCCTTTATCAATTCGTACTGCATAATGATTACTATCCATTTTTCTATATTCCATATTATCACCATTTTTATTATAGCATTTTTTTCATTTTTCAGTAGACATTTCTTATTTTTATGGTATAATGAATATGTACTTATTTGCAGGTGTAGTACAATGGTTAGTACACGGCCTTGCCAAGGCTGGGATGCCGGTTCGATTCCGGTCACTTGCTCCAATATGTATTTTAAGTCGAACTTTTTAGTTCGATTTTTTAATGTAGAAAAGCTGCCAAATAAATTGATAAAATAATTTTCTATAATTTAAAAAAGTATAGTGACCGAAAAGTGACCGAAAATATTGATAAAATTATTATAATTGCTTATACTAATATTGGTGATAATTTATGTATATAGAATCTGAAACAGTAGAATTAAAGCAAGAACTTACTAAAAGCATAAAAAGAAATCGTTGCATTTGCTAATTCAAAAGGCGGAACAATATATATTGGTATTACTGATAACGGGGAAATATTAGGACTAAAAGATATTAAAAGTGATATCGAATCACTAAGTGGAATGATAAGAGAAGGTATAATTGGTAATTTAACAACATATACCGATATAGAAATCAAAGAAATTGATAAAAAAGATGTCATTGAATTACATATTACTTCAGCACCAGAAAAACCATATTATTTAGCTGACAAAGGATTAAAATCAAGTGGTGTATACATAAGACATGGTTCTTCTACTATTCAAGCAACAGATGAAATAATTAGAAAAATGTTAATAGAATCTTCTAAAAAAAGTTTTGAAGAAGAAATATCAAATGTACAAGAATTAACATTTGATTATGCCAAGGAAATATTTAAAAAAAGAAATATTGAGTTCTCAAATGAAAAATTTAAAAGTTTAAAAATGATAACAAATAATAAATTTAATAATTTAGCACTCTTACTTTCTGATCAAAATCCGTATACAGTAAAATGTGCTATATTTGATGGTACAAATAAAATATTATTTAAAGATAGAAAGGAATTATCTGGATCATACTTAAAAATTGTAGAAGATGCCTTTTATTATATGAATTTATCTAACCATATAAATTCAACATTTAATGGCTTGCAAAGAATTGATAAAAAAGATTACCCAGATTTTTCAATTAGAGAGGCATTGTTAAATGCTATAATTCATAGAGATTACTATTTTAATGGTAGTATATTATTATCAATATTTGATGATAGAATTGAAATTAATTCAACTGGAGGACTAATTAGTACTTTATCCTTAAATGATGTATATAATGGTGTATCTGAATCAAGAAATCCTAATTTTGCCGAAATATTTCATAGATTAAATTATGTTGAAAATTATGGCACTGGTATTGGAAGAATAATAAATGAATATCAAAACTTTAAATCTAAACCAATCATTGAATTATCAGAAAATGTTTTTAAGATAACATTACCAAATTTAAACTATATTGAAGATAATAAAAATGAATTTAGTAATATGACTCAAGAAGAAATTATTACAAAATATGTTAAAGAAAAAACAAAAATAACTAGACTGGAAGTTGAAAAACTATTAGATATCGGAAATACAAGATCAAAACAGATTATTAACAAATTATTAGAGAACCATATTTTAATAAAAAAAGGTACTGGAAAAAATACATATTATGTATTAAAATAAAATTGATTGATTTACTATATATCAAATCGTTTATGAGTAAGAGTTGTAGATATTTTCCACGATTACTCCATTTGGAAATCTGTTCGAACTTTTCGGACATTCAAATATATTTCATCTCTATTAGAGATGATTTTTTATACAATAAAAATCCCTCACAGAATATTTTGAGACACTTTTCAAAATTCCTAGGAGTTAATTATTTTATTTTTGACAAAATATTAATAAAATAAATAGATATTGGCTTTATCTGGCATATTATATAATTAAAAATCTTATTAATGTTTTCAAGAAAAATAACAACCATATCTAAAAGTTGTGGTTGTTATTTTAGACTATACTTTTGTTGAAAAGCCTTTATATATCGTTTTCTCATAACAGGAAGAATTTGTGAAGTAGCCTCAATAGAAACATCATTCATCCCCATATTAGAAGTATCTAATAACATATAAGAATCAACACTATCTGCAAATAATCCTTGTAATGAATTTAAACAATTGTTGTATTCATCAATATTTTTTTGAGTTAAGAACGATCTTTGTTCTAAAGCTAAACTAGAAGTATAATCTCTTCTTAATGAAATTAATGAATCAGCATAAGTAATTATCAAAAAGTCTATTAACTCTTTTGAAATTTGCGAATATTTATCTCTAGTCATTAAATACTGTTCTTCTGGCATATCACCACGAACAAATCTTCTATAATTCCATATTTGTCTATCATTTATGGATCTATCAATCAAAATAATTTCTCTTCCAGAAGCAAGTGCTAATTGTAATTGTCTATACACCTCATCAATAATTGCAATATTTCCATCGGCTAATCCCATACTATCAAACTTGCTTTTTAAACTTTCTTTATAATATTTTGATGTTGTAAATTCCTCAATTAAAGAAACAGCAAAACCACCTTTTTTAAAGAAATCATACAAATTATTTATTATAGTAGTTTTTCCTGTTCTCGGTGTCCCACTAAATTCAATAACAAAAGGCTTAGGGAGTGTTACTAATGATTTAAGCCTTTGTAATTCAATCTTTTGAGCATGTAATTTTCTTAATTTTGCATAATAATCTGGATTATTTGCAAAAATTGTATCTCTTAAAAACAAATCTTCTTTTTTAGCAAATACCTTATCTAAAATGTCTTTTAATCTTTCAAATATAGGTAAATCTTTATCTTCTCCTGATATTAAACTTTCATAAATACTTGTATAATACCATTCTTGTGATTTTTCTCCTCTTTTAAAAGCACTGAAATCTCTATTACCACTTTTCTCAAATTTTAAAAATAAATCTTCTAAATTGTTAATTTTATCAGCACATATAACTAATTTATTTCTAAGAGGAAGTTTTTTTGTTTCTTCAATTGTATGACGTTTTCTCTCTTCCCAGGATAACGATTTATCAGGTTCAGAAGCACCCATTACTAAACTAGCAATATCCTTACCAAATTCTTTTTCAATATCCTCAATAGTATATTTTGTGTCTTCTACAACATCATGTAAATAACCTGCTGCTACAACATTATCATCATATCCAAATGATTCCAAAAGTTGCCCAACTCCAATTGGATGCATTATCATTGGTTTATCAGGTTCACTTTTTCTAACTTGCCCCATATGAGCTTGTATCGCAAATAATTTTGCCTTTTCTTTAATATCCATAATTCTATTTACCTCCATAATTTTACTGCAAACCCATATTTATTCTTTAGCAATTCTTCTACATTCTTTTTGAAATCTTCCAATTCTTTATCATAGCAATATGTTTTGGCATTCCATCAATTCCAAGCTTCCTCATTAACATTTTCATAATGTTTTAATTCACCTTGATTTTGTAAATATTTCATAATTTTATCTAACTTAATTGCATCAGTTATTTTTGCATTTTTTGATTAGTCGATTTTTTTACGTTTTTCCCATTCTATTTTATTTATTAAAAAAGGCAAACATATAATGTTTTTAATCTTATATGTGGTAGATATATTTTTATCAATTCCATACCTTGCATGAATAAAAGTTGCATTTGCCTCATTGGATGCTTCTAAATCTTTTTTAGTATCACCGACATAATAACCAACCGTTTGATTATTTCTTTTAAGCATTAATTTTATAGCCTCACCTTTCGTAATATTATAACTTGCTGCACCGATATAATCTTTAAAATATTGTTTTAAATTTGATGTTTCAAGAAATGTTTTAGCATATTCATCATTATTATTAGTAACAATTCCTAAAGGATATTTTTTGCTTAATTTTTTTATAGTTCTTTTCATTCCAAAATAAAATTTGGTTTTCCCTGATTTCAATAATTTTATTGTTTCCTTATTTATTTGTCTTAATATTTCTACACTTTTTTCTTTTTCAAGATTTGGCATATAATGCTCAACATTTTCTTCAAATGATAAACCCATACCGGTTTTAACAGTTTTCTTACTTATTTTATTTATATCATTCCTCTTAGAAGTTATATTCATGGTAGCTTGATAAGTAGCATCTATTGTATCCCATAATGTTCCGTCTAAATCAAATATTATTATCATAATTTTATCCCCTCAATATTTATTATTTTTGATTGAAATATTACCTAAGCATTCAAAAATTTTATTTTCCAGATTGTATGTTTTCTGTTGATTCTTTTTCAGAAATAAATTTTTCATACTGGGAATGCTCTTCCAACGATTTTTTTACATCGATGTTATAATCAACTATTACACAATGATCATTTACATCATCGTAATACTCTCTAACTCTTTTTCCTCCCAATGCTTCCATTGTTTTCCATGAAGCGATATTATCTAAATCAGCATCCATAAAAACGGTATCAATTCCATATTCATTACATACTTTTAATCCTAAATATAAGTTTATTTTATTATAACCTTTTCCTCTTTCAGTAGGCCGTATTCCATATCCTATATGACCTCCAAATTTACTCAATCGCTCATTTAATACAAGCCTTATATTAATCATACCTACAATTTTATTATCACTCTCTCTAACGAAAAAATATGTTCTTGCAGGTACTTTTTCTTCACTTGGTTCTCTTACATAGTCTTCTTCTAATTTTTTAAGCCATCCATCATAATCTTCTAAATATCTATGTAATCCACCAACACCATTTATATTCGATTTATATTTATGAAATTCATCTATAAAAGCAATGGCGTCTTCTTTTCTTTCAATACTAGGAACTTCAAAATAAAACTTTTCCATAATCCACTCACTCCTAAATACTATTTTACTATAAAAAGCAGATATTTTCTTAAACATTTAAATAAATTTGTATAACAAAATAGAATATGAATTTTTTTAGTAATAGAAAAGCATCAAAAAAGATAGGGATTTTTATGTTTTGAAATTATCTCTATCTTTTTTATATTTTTTTTACAAAGGATTGCCCTTTTTCCTTTTGAGTCTCCACTACGTTAAAACCGACCTTTTTAGCTTCTTCTATGCATTGATCATTATTAATATGCATACAGAACACTTTACTTTTATATTCTTCTGGAATTTGCTCTTGTAAAATACCTACATATAAGTGAACATTTCCTGGAAAATTGGCAGTTGTTGTATCAATATATAATTTATCTATATATTGACCACTTGCTATAAGTGACTTTACAAATTCAATTTCTCTAGTATCACCAGAATAATAAACCAAACCGTATGGTGTTGTAAATAGTAATCCATAACAACTTAGTTCATCACAGTGATCAGTTTCTATATATCTAATCGTTTGAAAGGATGCAAATTTACTATCGTACTGTTCTTCATCCACATAACTATACATGGCAGGAGTACACCCGAATCCTTCCAAAACTTTTTCAATATTCGGTAAATGTTTCGCATCTCTTTTCATAACTATATTTAATGGCTTTCTTAATGTATAGTAAGAATACATTACTAATGTTCCTAAGCTACCAACATGATCAGAGTGAGTATGTGTTATCATCAGATTAATAGCATCAATACCTTCAAGTAGACCATCTTCTACTAATCTTTCAAATATACTCTCACCACAATCAATTAAAAATAATTGATTATTTTCTATAAAATATGCTGAATTATTACCTTCTTTGGGGTTAAATGCAGCACCTCTACCTAAAAATTGTAAATCCATAAAGAGCCTCCCTAATTACGTTTTATATTATCACAAAGTTTTAAAAATATCTACCTGGTTAAGTAAACTTATTTTTAAGATACCATATTTCACACTGTCGACTCTCCAGTTTTCAAAACTAATCGGAATAGTAATAATGGGCAACTAATTTTTTTATTTTTCCTTCTTCTATTTGTACTCTATAGCCAACATTACTTCGATAAAATGGAGTATTTACATCTTCAGGACCGCAAATTACGGTTTCCCCTTCCCTAGACTTTCGATATTCCCTATAGTAATCGCCAAAATATTTTTGCCATAATATTTTTGAATAATCCGTTTCAGAAGCAAATTTTTTTTCTTGATGAGGAGTATTCATTTGCCTTAATAATTCTGTTTTTACATCATGTGCAGAAACGCTACCCTTTAATTCAACGGAAAAGGTTTTATAATAATCACTTTTTTTGCATAACATATTTAAGCAAGAATCAAAGACATATTCTTCCTCTTCAAATTTAAAACAAATCCAAGAATGATAGTAATCTGGATAGCCATAACCAAATTTTAAATTACCCCTCTCAATGTAATCATCTTCATCAAAAAAGATAATCGCTGACTCGGTGGTTTGCCAACACCAGCCTTCAAGGGCTCCACTAGACATTAATTCAAAAATTGCTCCTTCATCTTCTCCTAGTACCTCAATATATAATCCTTTTAATATATTTCTTAGATATCTTAATACCTTTATATCCGCATTTTTATAGTGAAGCATATAGAACTTCTTTTCTAAATCTAGTGGAGTATGATGAATGAATTTATTGAATATTTCACGAATTTCAAGCATGGATTTTCCCCCTTAATTGTTTCTAATAGCAATGAATAAAACAGAAATGATTAAATTATAGCAAAACCAATAGGATATTGTCAATTTTCTTAAAAAATACAGTAGGGAAAAAACTATCATATCATTTTTTCATTGCTGAAATACATTTTCCTCTGTTAACCAATTTCTATTATCATTTAGTCCATTTACTTCCATAAACTTTTTTCGAAATTTTTCTTTATCTTTTGTTAAAAAAGATACATCTTTTAAAAATTTTTTATACTCGAGATCCTCAAAATACATTTTGTGAATAGCATAACCCTTTGTACCAAATTTCTCAATAATATGCTTTCTAGAATCTTCTATCATTTCATCTAATGTCAGATTAGGAGTATGCTTCTTCCTATAGTCATACGTTCTTTTTAAAAGAACTTCTATAGAAGTATTACGGTCAGCCGACGAGACGATTTTTCCATATATACTTCTCGGTTCCGTTTTCCTACTAGCGCGATGATCATAGATTGCTTCTGACATAATTTGTATCTGTTCCTCTGTAAAAAAATCTTTTAAAGCATTATCTTCCATCAATATTTGGGCTGAAATTTTTTCATGAGTCTCAGCATCCAAGTAATGTCCTATGTCGTGGTAAGAAGCAATCGTATACACCATATCAAAATTGATATTTTCGACCATACTTGCAAATTTTAAACTTCTATCTATGACATATTTTATATGATCTAAATTGTGTCCTAAATCATTTTTTAAATAACTAGGAAATACATATTGTTCAATATATTTTTGTAGTTTTTTATTTACATTCATAGCAAGATTTTCCCTTCCTCTTAATAGTAACAAAATTCTATATAAAGGTAAATATAGATTGGAAAATTTAGAAACGCCTAGTAGAGAATCAAATAAATCCGAAATAAAAAGCAATCCGTGATTGCTTAAATTTACCTATTATAATTGTTTACCATCAAATACGGGTTCACTAACTTCTTGGTGCTTTTCCATTTTATAGAAATAATAATGCTGTATTTCCCGAAGTCTATCTGGGGGAATATCTGAAAAATCGATGGTTACTTTTTCTAAAGCCGTATTGATAACATCCTCAGGTTTCTTTTTCTTGTGTCGAACAGCATAACTAATCATCTCTGCTTGATAATATTGTTGTTGTTCTTCCGGAGTTAAAGTACTAATAACATCACTTTCATCTAAGGAAAAAATGGTACTTTCGTTAATTTGAGGATAGTGAGCCATAATATAATGGATAATATCTACATAGGATAGATATTGCGGTGCTACTTGGTGATACAATCCATATCGTTCACAAAAGAGAGCAGAAAATTTTTCAACAAATCCTTCATTAAGCATAAAGCCAACCATACCTCTAGAAGTTATCACTTCACCATTAGCTAAAGAAATCATCATTCTCTCATCAGCTACTTCCTCTACTTTTAGCATTTGAATAATAATATGAAATAACTCATGTGGAAGCGTACCATTGGCAACTGCCATTTGCGTATAGATATCAGGATTTGGATTATCTGGTGTTTTACCAATTCTAGCTAAATTAACAATTATTTTTCCATTCTTAGAATCGGCACTAAAATCATGATTATCATTTGGATCATTTATAACCATAATACTATCGCTGTGAAGCATTCCATTTAATTTTTCTAGTCGATTTTTCGGTATCAACTCTGCATATTCACTATTGATAAGTCGAATAATAGTACTCATATAATCCCTTAATTCTAGTTTCATAAGTTCACTATCTGATAACCCAGAATCTTGATACTTATGCTTCAATCTAACAATCTCATCAATTTGTGAGTTTTTCATATCCATCATTTCTTGTTGCGTATATCGACTTTTTATCCGTTCAACAGCTTCTCTAGTAGAAAAAGTTGTTTCATATAAAATTCTTTCAAAGTCATCCATTGACTCTCACCTCTTATATAAAGTTTTTTATGATTTTATTTTTTCATCCTCAAGTATTTTTTCTAATAGTTTTTGCACCTCACTCCATGTTTCTGCTTGATATCCAGCATAATTAGGGTTGTGTGGTCCAAATAAGATAGTCATAATACCTGCACCATTCGCTTCTTCAATATGCCTTATATCATCATCAATTAACAAATTATAATGATGTTCCCTTAAAAAATTAATCTTAGAATAAAATCCAAAATGCATATAGCGATAATGCAAATTATTTTCTTCAAAGTAAGCAACTAAATCTTTTTTTAGCGAAGCATATTTATCTATTGGTCTTGCCGTTAATAAATCCACAATATAGCCTTTTTGTAATAGAGTTTCTAAACAAGAAGAAGCTCCTTCCTTAACTGCTCCGAAAGCCATCTGTTCACGGTATTCACTCCAAAATTGGGAAAGTTCAAAATCTCCCCATTGATAGGTTTTATTAGGATCAATATCAGGATGTTGGTTTAAAAATATTTGCCAATAATACGTTTCTAATTCTTTTGTAGATAATAAAGTATCATCGATATCCACGGCGATTTTATATTGTTTATCTAAAGAAGTTTGTAGTTTTTGTAGACGCTCTAATTCTCTTTTAACAAACTCGACCGTTTCTTGAATAAAGGCTAGAATATCCTCAATATCATATATTTGTGATTCTTCATCTCCCTCTATCGGTGATAGTTCACGATTGATATACTGTAACGTTCCCTTGGGACCAAATAAACCAGCTGGATTTAATTCCGCAATATCACAAAAAAATCCTCGAATTTCTTTTTGGTCGATAGGAAGAGAACCCAAGTGATAAACTTGAGCTAACTTTCTTTGTAATTTTATACTTTCAAAATATCCAAACCAATTTTCATCACTATGAAAACTACCATCTTTTAAGCGAAATCCCTTCACTCCATTTTCATACATTACATATTTAGGGTCAATATTCGTTTTCCAATACTGGTCTACTATTAAATGAATTAAATACCCAAAGTAAAAAGGATTAGATAGTTGATTTTGATATTTAAAGTAAAATTCTTCATAATTATTCGCTTGACCATTTTTTACTCTAAAATCCCAAAAATGTGTCAGATATTTATTTTTAATACCAGAACCTTCCTCCACATTTCGCCAACTATCGGGGGCAACTGTTCCTATTCGTAATAAAATTTCGTCCATATGATAATCTTGGTTAATTTCTTTCGCAATTGCTTCATGTATTCTTGCAGATGCCATAAAATGCCTCCTTTGTTGTTTTTATTGATACTTTTCCCATACTATCTATCCACCATATCATATATTAGTACTTTGATTATATCATAAAAAAGATCTTTCTACTATATGAGGCAATTTCTGAAAGAAGATAATAACTATTTCTATCCATAACAATCAATATCAAAGTAAAGAAATCAATGACTGGATAGAATATTCACTTTCAATAGTTATGTCCACTTTTCGTCAACCAAAGAACATTTACTGTAAGTTTTGCGTTATTTTGTCTTTATTTCATAGTGAATTTTAATAAAATTCGGTATAATAGAATTGAAAGAAAAAGAGGATTTAAATGTGAAAAAGAAAAAAGGAATCATAATTAGTGCCATTATTATTTTATTCTTAGGAATAGGGACTCTTATGTATAGAAATTTTTTTAAGAAGCAAACGTCAGATTCTACTACCGAATCCAATAGCAATTCCAATACCAATGAAGAAAAACCTGTTTTCGTACAAGATTCTAATGTTTTTAAGGATTATTTAGAAAACGTTGAATATGGTACTACTTGGAGTTATCAAGATATCATGAACAATCTTATAAACGAAGAATTATTGTTACCCAATTCTCGTATTCAAATAAAGTTTCAAGATCAATTTATCTTTCAAGAACATTCTATTACCTTTAAAGAGATTGGAAGCAATATTATTCAAGTTACGATTCTTCAGGAAGAAAATGAAGACAAATTCGTTCAAAAGGATATTTTAATAGAAGTTACCGATACGATATTTCCTTCTATTACAGGAGTAAGCAATAAAGAAATCAATGTCGGAGATACTATCCAACTTACAGACGGTATTAATGCCACTGACCCAGTAGATGGTACCCTTCCTATTCAAATAGAAGGAACCGTAAATACCCAAAAAGAAGGAAATTACTCCATTATTGCTTATGCCGTTGATAATAATGGTAATAAAACTGAACAACGCTTTACTGTAGTTGTCAAAGCAAAAAAGGCATCCAACACAAATACACAGAGTGCGAATACAAACTCTAATTCCAATAAAAAGCCGACTAATAGTAATTCTAATACTAAGCCAAGTAATTCCACTACTAATACCAAACCAAGTAACTCTAATACTAATAAAGATGCTAGTACCAAGGAAGGTAGACTTGCTTTAGCCAAAGAAGAAGCAAAAAAGGTAATCCAAGAAATTATTACGCCAGAAATGACCGACTATGAAAAAGCGGAAGCAATCTGTGATTATATTACAAGAACAGTAGATAGCCAAACCAATCAAAGTAGTGAGGCTTATAAAACAAATTTTGGAAACGAAGCTTATGCTGCCCTAATTATGAAAATAGCGGCTTGTTCAGGAAGATGTGAAGCGGTTATGATTCTATGTGAATTAGTTGGATTAAAATGTCAACATCTTCATAAAGGAGAATGGTCACACCAATGGAACAAAGTTCTCATTGATGGACAGTGGTTAGTATTAGATTCGCAAATTGGATTATTTGGCACACTCACCCACCCTCTTGAAGAAACTTAAAGTACTAGGAAGGAGTATGAAATATGTCTTTACCAAAAGTTACTTTTCAAAAATTAGATATAGAAGAAAATTTAGATAGTTTAGTTTGGTATGCGAATCCCATGAATAGTAAAAATAGTCCTCTTAATTTTTACGAATTTACTTTAAAACTATTTCCAGAATTAATAGGAAAATTAAATGAAAATATGACTCAAGAAGAAATTTACATGGTTCTTTCCAAAGAGGTCAGACCTATTTTAGAAAATTTGCAAAGCCATTCACAAGATATTGAAAGATATCAAAAAGAATGGGATATTATTAATGATGCAGTTATGAAAGATTTAGAGAATGTCCTAAAAGTGAAGTGGCAAGAAAATGAAAAAATCACTTGTCGGGTGGGACTATTACCAGTTGCTCCTAGGGATATTATCGGTAGAATTTTTGATATCAACTACGGTAAAAAGAAAGATGACCTAATTGCTACAGCCATCCATGAATTATGCCATTTTCTCTATTTTGAAAAATGGAAAGAACTATATCCTGATTATCGTGAAGAAGAGTTCGATAATCCCCATATTGCCTGGTATTTGAGTGAAGCGATGATAGATCCACTTATCAATAATGCTACTTTTCAAAAATATACAAACTCTGATTTATCCGCTTATACCGTATTTTATGAAACATATATTGAAAATCAGTCTATCATTGATATTTTAAGAGAATATGTTGCTAACTATCCCATAGAAGAAGCTATTCAAAAGGGATATATACTATTTCAAAAATATGAAAGCATTATTAAGGCGCAAAAATAAAAAGGATTTCGGTATCATACCCGAATCCTTTTTTCTTAATCATCTTCTAGAGGAATATCATTTAACTCTTGATATTGCGTAATTAAATTATCTAATTCCGATTGTTCTTCTATAATATCTATCTTTACTAATTCAATAGCTTCTTTCAACATCTCAGTTAGTTCCTGTTTCATGAGCCTGAATCACCTTCTTTTTTTGTTTGGTAGAGATTCGAATTTTTTCTTGTACATCAGCAATTTGCGAATTCAGTTTTTGCCTCATCGTTAAAAGGAGATTTAACTGTGCTTGTAAAGAAGCAATTTCATCTTGATTATCCTCACCATCTAAATTTTCTTCTTTGCTAGCTAAAGCTAACTCTACAAAGTCATAATACTCTATATGATTTCTTAAAATCTCTTTCATCCGTTTATTTGGCAAATCTTCCAAACTATTTAATGCCCGGAAAAGTTCTATGGTAGGACGACCTCTCATATCTAGTTGCTTATGTCGTATATAATAGTCTAATAGTCGGCAATCCTCTTTACTAAAGCCAAAAATAGTAAAGTAAAATAAGCCACCTGGATAAGGTTCCTTTAATCTTTGATTAGATGTCATAGGTATTCCTAAATATTTATATTTAATTAGTTCTATAAATCCTAATAACTCGTTTCGTGTATCTTTTCGGCAATGTAATTTGAGTTCTTCCACTACTTTCTCATCTAACAATTGCGATACCATAGTAATGTTATATCGTTTTAGTAGAGCAAAAAAAGTATATTGTGAATTATAAAGTTCACAGTCTGTTAAAGCCATTTTATTAATATCAAATGCCATAGAATGCTTTCCCTCTTTCTTAGAAATGTCTATATTGTATCATACTATTCCTTAAAATTCCAAATCATATTATCACAATTATTTTTTCATGAACAAACATGTTTATTCACAAGCTAATTTATGATCTAACATCTTTCCTACTCCATCATAATAAATATCTACTTCACACAATTTTCCTTTATTATAAACAGAATATTCAATTTTAAATTGATTTCCTTCTCTCATAAAATAGGGATCGGCAGAATAAGAAAGAACAATATTTTCTGTTTTTAAAAGACTATTACTATAATTATCATAATCTAGTTGTTTTAATTCTTCATAATGGTCCAACTTTGCTTCTTGGTTTTTGCTTAAATAGATATCTACATCTTTCGTATTCGTAACAGCATTTAAAATAGTATAAAGAGAATAAGCAACATAAGGGTTATCCTTCCAATCCCCTATTTTTTTAGTCTCATATAATTTGACAAGTTCATCGGCTACTTTATAGCGAACATAGGCTTGTTCAGGAATATCCGTAATATATTCCTGTTCTAATTGATTTAAATTATGTAATGCATTTAAAAGAGCATCCACCTCTTCTAAGGAATATCCTAGTTTTTCATTCAATAATTTACTAACTGCTATTTCTTTAGAAAGGGAATATTGAACCTCTTTAAAATCATCTTCCAGTATATACTGTAAAAGATTATAAGCAATATTTGTTTGTGGATAAGAGCGATAATACTCTCCTAAATCAACAACCCTAGTAAAGTATTCTGCTCCTGCTTCTTCAAAAAAAGTATTATAGGTATTGAAATATTGACTATCACACTTTGCTTGTTCCTCAAAAGGAAGATCCAGTACCTCTATTTGTTCTTTCAAGCCAGATGGACAACTATATAACTTTCCATCTTTTTGATTAGCAAAGGATATAAAATGCATCAATTCATGTCTGATAGCATAATCATACTCCCACTTTAAAATATGAATAGAATTGTCATCGGAATGATACTCCCCTGCAGAAAAATCCCTCATATTTTCTGGCTTTTCATCATAAACAAAAATTTTCAAAGTATCTAGACTTTCTAATAATTTAGAAATATCCATATATTGTTGATAATCGACTATTACTCCAAATAAACTGTATAGATATCCCCTATCTTCCTCACTAATTTGTTTATTATTTTGAGCATGATAAACGATTTCTCGTAGTAATTCTGAATTCCCTTCTAGTATCTTTTTTTTATCTTCTAAGTGGTATTTCTTGACCAAAGAATTAATATCCACCGTAAAATCAGATGGTATTTTTTCTTCTTCTTTCTTAATCTCTTCAATATCTCTTGGACTAGCTAAATACTGTTTGTAGTCCTCATAATTTCCTTTCTGAATTTTTTTAGCGTAGGTTTTCCCCTGATAAGAAATAATAACAACATCATTATAAATATTGATGTCATCATACTTTTCTTCTAAAATTTGATTTCCTTCTCTATCTAATAACCCATATTTTGATGTTTTTCCTTGTACAATAAAGAAATAATCCCCTTGATAGGAAACCACCCTATAAGCATTAGGGAACAACTGTTTTTCTCCTACATAAATGTAAGAAATATTTTCAGCAGGATTACATAAATAAATATCCTCATCTAACTGTTCTACACCATAAGCACAATTGCTGAATTTCTGTTTTCCTTCGCTATCTAGATAGATATTGCGTCCAGATTCCTTATAGTATTGATACTTCGAATACTCATTTTCCACTAAAGTTGAGTTTTCTTCCCCTTGATATTCAAATAATTGTTCTTTATCGTTATAAACAGTAAAATGATTTTTCTTATCCTGTACAATGGTACTGTGAGTATACTGATTTACGGTATTACATTGTCCATCACTAATTTCTTCTCCCTTAGAATTATAAAGGCGACGATAATCTTGATACCATTCTTCGTCCTTACAACGATTGTCTGCTATGGAAATAATATCTGGTGTAATAAGTGTGTAATCCGTATACGATTCTTCAAAAGTATTTACTACCGTTCCCTCTTTATCTTTCACAATAATATGATTGTCTTCTGTATAGGCAACATAATCATTGGTTATGGTAGCATAATCATAACTACTAGAAAGTTCTTTAGAAGATACATAATAAATTTGATAATGCGTATCCTCTTTTAACAATATAAAATTAGAATTAATAGCAGATAAGTAGAAATCGTAAAAAGGAATCATGGCTACATGAACATCCTCTAATAGTAAATGTAAGGAAGAATCGTAAACCTCATCCTTACCATCTTTTTGAGCAATTACATATCCATTTTGACAAGAAATCTCATCATATCCCTCTAATAAGATTTTGCCATCTTTATCAATCAAAGTATAGCCAGAATCCCTACGAAGGATAAAATGATTTTCATCACAAAAAGTAGCATCATTTACATAGGCATCATCAAAAAGAGTTTCTAAATCTTGATTCACAACACTATACTTATCATCTTTCATTAAAATCATTAAGTTCCCTAAATTTTCGATATAATCATAAATAAATTGTGTCTTCAAATTACCATTTTCATCCATTAAAGCAGATTTATTATCTTGATTTACAACATACATATTATTCATATAATATGTAACTTGATACTCCCCCAAATCGATGGTTTCCCCTAAGTACAAATATGTTTTATCCACATTCGGATTTTTTTCTTTGGAGGTTTTAAAATGAAAGAAAAGCCATAATATAATAGCTAGAATTATTATCGCAATTCCAACTCCTCCAATCCAAATAACTTCCTTTTTTATTTTTCGTTTTTTCTTTTTCTCCATATTCAGTAAGCTCCTTTAACTTCCTACTATCACCATTATTATACTGCAAAAAAAAGAGAAAGAATATCCCTTTCTCTTCCATGAATTTATAAAATTTTCGTTATGATAAATTTAACAACATTTGATATAGAAGATTGTAAAGCATATCCCCTAATAATTTGCTTTTTTGAATTTCTTGGATACTTTGATACATATCCTCAAAATCTACATTTTGCAAATCTCCTTCTTTTAATTTTTGAATCTGTTTTATCTGTCTTAAAGCACTCGAAAATATACGAGCTTCCTTCTCAATATCTTCTTTTGTTAAATCGTCTAAATTGACCGTTTGAATATATTCAGCATTACTTTGAATCTTAAGAGTTTCTAACAATTTATTAACACCAAAGTTCATAAAAGAAGGAATCATCGCCTTAAAATCTTCATTACGAAATAACTCGACAAATAAAGTTTTACTAAATTCTTCATCCTCTAAAGCACTCACTAGTGCCCCACTATCATCTGGATGTTCCACATTTCTATTCCATACTAATAAATAAACATTTAATACCGTGTCGATATCGTTTAAAAATTTTTCTCGATTCCAATCAGACATAATAGCAAAAATGTCATTCATTAATATTTTCATTTGAGAATCGCTTGTTTTCACTTCTATCCCCATAAAAGGTTTCTCTTGCTCGAATTGCAAAGCCGCATTCGTAGAAAGTTCCCCTATAAAACCAGATACTAAATAAGTAGAATGTAAATTTTCTCTTAAAATTTCTACATTCTCTTGGACATTTTGGTTATTCGCAATATTGATGCCCGATAAAGCAATCGTAATCATTCCTTTTAATTCCTCGCTATTCTTGATTTGATAATTACTTTCTGGTAACTTTGTAAGGCTATCAAAGAATGAAGCACTTCCCAGTAAAGAATAACTATAAAGAATAGGATTTTGAAGAAGCGGTTTTCCTTCTTTAGGAATTTCTATGTGACAATTATCAAAAGATTGATTTACAATTCGTACTACCGTTCCAAGCGGAAACAATAAAACAAAAGACGTAATTCCAAAAGAGAGAATACCCATAATCAATTTAAGAGGAATGATTTGTTTTGAGGAAGTATAATCCTTATAACGTTCATGAAAAATCTTAGAAAAGATAAATTTTTTTAGAAAATGGTTAATGATGAGTAAAACCCAATAAATGAATAGGAAAAAGAGAATACCTGTTGTAATACTGGAAATCATTAAAAGAAAATCTCCCGTTGCCGCTTGGTTAACCCAAGTTCCATTCGATTCCTCTAAAATTTTAAAATAAACGCCCTCTAAAGAATTTCCAAAAAAAGAAAGATATATCCGCGTTAATAGAAAAGACTCTATAAACGTTATTACATTAGTACCTAAAGAAAACGTTGTTTTCATCATATCTCTTTTGTAAACAAAATATAAAAAAAGCGATAATGTGATTAAAAAAAATAAAACCGAAACAATCGATAGGATATACATATTAAAACCTTCTTCCTAACTGTGCTCATTATATCACAAAAGTAAAAAAAACTATACTTTTTTTAATTCTTCTATGCTTGAATTTTCCATACTAGGAAAGTATAATAAAGAAGAGGAGATGATTTCATTGGTACATTTTCGAAAAGAAATTCAAAGACCTATTTGGGTCGGTGCTGTCTGTATTCTTTTATTTTTGATAATGATCATTGGAATGACTCTCATGACACCAGAAATTTCCCTAATTGGTGATCAAACTGTTGTTATTAATATTAATGATGATTATACGGATGAAGGTGCGAAAGCATTATTAAATGGCAAAAATATATCGAAATATATTACAGTAAGTGGTGAAGTGAATACCAAACAACTAGGATCCTATAAAATTGAGTATCAAATTAAATATGGTCCATTCAAAAATAAAGTAAGTAGGACTGTCATTGTAAAAGATATGGAAAATCCAACGATTACCCTCTTAGGGGACGAAAATATGGTGATGAATGTCAATGATACTTTTAAAGAACCTGGTTATAAAGCTTATGATAATGTAGATGGAGATATTACCGAAAAAGTCACAGTTGATGGCGATATCGACACGAAAAAGATAGGTTCCTACACTCTTACTTATCAAGTCCAAGATCGTTTTGGTAATGAAACATCTGTTAGTAGAAATATTACCGTACAAGATAAAGAAAAGCCAACCATTACGCTATCTGGAAGTAAAAGTATTACCATCAATGTTAATGATACTTTTAAAGAACCCGGTTATAAAGCTCTTGATAACGTAGATGGAGATATTACCAAAAAAGTAAAAATTGAAGGAAGCGTCAATACGAAAAAAGCAGGTGTCTATACCCTTACTTATCGTGTTCAAGATAGTTCTGGCAATGAAACATCTGTTAAAAGAAGTATTACGGTAAAAGAAAAGGCAAAAGTTCCTGAAAAAACCGAGGATGACGGAAAAACTGGTGTTATTTATTTAACTTTCGATGATGGTCCTCATGAAGGAACTACTAATGTTATTTTAGATATTTTGAAAGAAGAAAAAGTAAAAGCTACTTTCTTTGTTACCAATAATGGTCCAGACAGTTTAATCAAGAGAGCTTATGAAGAAGGACATACCGTAGCGCTTCATACCGCTACTCATGACTATGCGAAAGTATATGCTTCTGAAAAAGCCTATTTTGATGACCTGAAAATTGTTCATGATCGTGTTCAAAGAATCACTGGCGAAGATGCCAAAATTATTCGTTTTCCTGGTGGTAGTAGTAATACCGTAAGTCGCAATTATAGTAAAGGTATTATGACTCTACTTGTTAATGAAGTAGTAAAAAGAGGATATCACTACTTTGATTGGAACGTTTCCAGTGGGGATGCCGGCGCAGTTCACACCAAAGAAAAAGTATATAATAATGTCATTTCTGCCCTATCGAAAAAAAGAGCAAATGTGGTCTTAATGCACGATACCAAAACTTATACGAGAGATGCTCTTCGTGATATTATTCGTTATGGAAAGAACCATGGCTATGAATTTAAAGCAATTACCTATGATACCCCAATGGTCATACATAGAGTAAGTAACTAAAAAAGATATATTTCTATATCTTTTTTTTCATATATTTTTTTAATACTTCCTCTATTTCATCATGTACTTTTCCGTTGCTGATAATCGCACCTTGAATAGTTTGATCATATCGTTGATTCTCTCCAAATAAATTGGTAACTTTGCCTCCCGCTTCTTCAACGATTACCTTAACGGCTGCCATATCACAATATTTTCCCGCTCCTCCAGGAAAAATGGCAGCATTAAAGTCTCCGGTTGCAACACACATCGAAGCTCTAATTACACTACCAATGGCAACAAAGTAACTCTGCTTTTCCAATTTCTTCATAACCTCACTAATATCATAAGGTGCATCTACCCATATATCAAAATTAGATACACTCCTTTTATCACCTAAAACAATATCACTTACATGAATAGGTATATCATTACAGTAGGCTCCTTTTCCCTCTATAGCTTGGTAAAGACGATTTAAAAAAGGATCATAGACAACACCTATCACTGGTTTTCCATCCACGACAAGAGCAAGGGAAAAAACAGCAACAGGAATATGTCTAGCATACATGGCCGTTCCATCCACAGGATCACAAATCCATACGTAGTTACTTGTACCAAACTTTTCTTCTTCACCATCTACACTATGTTCGGGATATCTTTCTTTTACTCTCTCAATAAGATAATGATTAATCTCGGTATCTGCCTTTGTCACTATCGTATTATCCCCTTTATAAGAGGAACCATTATCTTCTTGGAAGTACTTTCTCATAATGCCACCAGCATATTTAGCAATTTCTATTGCAAATTCTAGATATTCTTCCATGTTTCTCACTCCTATTCGTTACTAACTATACACCTTTTCTCATCTTTTTTCTACTCTTTATAGAATTTACTTCGGATTTATTGTATAATAAAAAGTACGTTAGGAAAGATAAGATATACTACTGCCAATAAAAAATCATTCCTAATGGTTTTAACATAGAAAGAAGAATATAAATGCATATAAGAAAATTAACAGTTTATCAAAGAGAAGATATCCAATCCAAAAGTCGTATCATTAAGCATAAAAATGCTTTTATTAAACCGAATGGAGAATTCATACTAGCTAGAGGATATACAGGACTACATCCTTCTGAACAAATTGAAAAATCAGCAGCAAGAATAGCCAAGGAAATTACTACAACAGATATTCGCAAGGAATATGAAGAATATTTGCAATCATTATGGAAAATGGGAAGAGAAAAAGAGGCATTGCCACAGTTCCGTTATCTCCGAGATATTTTGGTACATTATTATGGATATACCATGTTTGCAAGAAGGGAAAAATTAAATCAACCACATGGAAAAAATCACTTTATAGATTATTCTATGATTCCTAATGTACTATACTGTGGAAAAGAAGTGACAAGTGATCAAATAAAAACACTAAGAGAGCTATTTAATCTAAATGATGATGGCACTTTAGATCCTACTTTTTTTGCCTATACAAAAGAAGAACATTTTCAAAAAGTACTTACCCATCGTAATGACTATGAGATGTGGAAATTATAAAAAAAAGTTCATATCAATGATATGAATTTTTTTTTAATAATTCGTATTTCTTGTTAAATGGTATGGTTTAGAACTTTTCACACTTTGACTACTTAACCATAAAAAGTCATTTACTTCCATACCACATAATCCTGTTTTCTTTCTTAAAATATCTAAAACAACAATAGTAGCAGCCCTAATTTCTACCTCCCAAGCCGAATTCTCGGGAATTTCTTCTCTTTTATCAATGGCTCTTGATAGAGTATCTTCATATTCTAAGATTCCTAAATTACGCATAATTTGCGGAATTTTATAATCAGCACATCCTACAATATGCGAATAATCATAGATATTCTTTTCTTTCTTATTGCGAATATGCATAATATCCGAAACAAGAAGGCTCGCTAATTTATAAAAATAAACAGGCTTCCCATCATAAGTTCTCTCATCTTTAAAAGTAGGAAAATAATCGATAATAATTTGAAATAATTCTCTATCATCCGTTATTCCTTTAATATATTCATAGAAATTGCCATTCATCTGATTATTAACAATATGAGCAATTTCTTGAATAATATGATAACGTTCCCGCAAAAGTGGTAATTCATGATTTCCTTTTAATAAATTTTGAAATTCAGGGAATGTCATTTGCTCTAATTTTTTAAAATCTGTTATCAAATTCATATTTTTAACAAAGACATACATTAATGCTTGACTGCCATCTAAGACTCCATAATCAGCTGTATCAATCGTCCATTTTTCCTTTCCCCAAAAGGAAAAATCAACACTTTGAAAAACCAGTAAAAACGAAACAATCGTTTCAATATCATAATTCATAAATCCAAAAGCATTCGCTTCTCCCCAATGCTTTCCTTTCGGAATTTTATGGCGAATGAGCGATTGAATAGCTTCCTTTGAAATAGAAATTGACTTTGCCCTTTTCATCACTTCATAAGAAGAGTGCACTATCTTATCTAACATAGGATACTTTGTTAAATCAGTAAACCCATTTCTACTCCACAACCAAAGAGGTGTATGAATGTCAATCGGATGATATTTTGTTCCTTCTAGTAGTTGCTTCCAAGCATTAATAACCGTTTCCTGTACATGACTAGATTGAAACTCCTCTTCTGTAATCAAACCCAATTTTCTAGTAGCTTTACATACATGGGTATCTGGTGCAACTGTTAAATGATTTTGATTACAATATTCTTCATCGGTATATTGCTGAATGACATATAACCAATAATTACAAATTTTTATACCCGATAAATAAGGAAATTCCTTTTTATGTTCTACTTGGATAAAGTTTCGAATACAATCCACATCATGATTCATTTTCGCAAACAATTTACGAATATCTCCATCAAACAAATTCACTAAAGTTTGACATAGTATTATCCAAATTTCTGTCTGCTTTTGCTTTTGAAGAGCAAGCCGGTATTTCGTTAAAGCAGATTGTACCTCCTCAAAAGATTTCTTTAGACAAATCTTAGGGTGAAAGACAAAGTTTGTCTTTTCGTCTTGATAAGTTTTATAGGCACATTCCCACAATGTATAAGAATTTCTTTGATAATTTAAAGCCATTGGCAATGTAAAATAAAGATAATTTTCTAAACTATCTTTAGGAAGATGAGGATTTTGATTTTCAGGCATTACCTCCCCTCCTAAAAGTCCTTCTTGATACATATTCATTAACATTTCTACTTTTTCTAAAATTACTTCTTTTTTCATATAGACTCCCTAGTTTCATTATACTATATATCGCTTTTGGCTTTCAATAAAAAAGAATATATCAAGCTATTTCATCACTACTAATTACCTCAATACCAGCATTTTTTAAAACTTCCGCAGTCACTCCACTTTTCTCTATCAATGTTCCTGTAAATGTTCCATCATAGATTTTGCCAACTCCACAAGAAGGACTTTTAGATTTTAGAATCGCTTTGGAAATATGGTAATACTTGCATATTTCTAACGCCATCTTAGCGCCTTTTTGATATTCTTCGGTGACATTATCTCCTTTTTTGGTGAATACATTATCCCCAATTCTTTCGGCAGGGATTCTAGGAGTGGAAAGTCCCCCTAATTGTTCTGGACAAATCGGTATTGCTATTTTATCTTCTAAATATTTTAGGACTTTTTCATTTCGATTATGCTTTCCATCATATTTACAATTCATACCTAGTAGACAAGCACTCACAAGTACCTTTTCTTTTTCATGAGCTCGTTCAATAAATACTTTTAATTTCTCATCATCCTTATAGCCATCAGGTCCTTTAACTCCGGAATTGACGTCGACCGCATAAGGATGTAAATAAGATTTTACCTTTTCAATATTATCAGGATTGATTCCTCCAGCAACAATTACTTTCGTAGAAAGAGTATCGATAATTTGCTTACTAATAGACCAGTCATGAGTAAGTCCTGTTCCTCCTACTTGATCTGTCTTTTCATTATAAGTATCTAGTAGAATGGCATCTACAAAATCCTGATACTTTTGAGCTTCTAAAATAGACTTTTCATCTCGTACATGAATACATTTTATAAGCGATACATTGGGAAGTGCTTTCTTGACCTTCTGAATATCTGATATCGTAATATTACTATGTAATTGAATCGTATTTACAGAAATAAAACGAGCTAAAGAAATAATTTCTTCTGGCTTATCAATATGAGTGACTAATACACTCGCACAAAAAGAAGGAATAGCTCTTACAATTTCCCTTGCTTCCTCTTTCGTAATAAAATCATGGGAAGGATGCTTTTGTCCCACTAATAGACCTATCGCATCTGCCCCATAAGAGATTGCCTTTAAGGCATCTTCCTTCCTTTTTATCCCACATATTTTTACTTTCATTTTCATCTATCCTTTTTTAAAATTTGCAAAATATGGTCTCTAATTTCATAGTAATACCGTAACTTCGGAAGTGTATTCAAAACTTCCTTTTTTCCTAATTCTTGTTCTTCTTTAGAATCACAGTCTATTTTTAAATATCTTTTGAGATTAAATTCTAACCATTCTAATCTAGCAATATTACTATCAAAAATGACATTCCAATCAATATTCCAATCTATCTTAGAATGCTTAAAATAGATATCTAACATGTTCCTAAATTTGGTATAATCCACTCTACAATCCTCATACCCACACCAACATAAAAATGTCTCTAATAGTTCAATATAAGGACTACTATAGTCTAAGCATTCTAAATCAATTAAACGATATTCATTTTCTTTCCATAAAACATTCTTTTTATCTAAATCATTGTGACAAATAGTTACTATATTAGGAATTTTATCTTTACAAGCTAAAGCTCTTTCTTCTAATTCTTCTAATATAGTAATAGAATCCTTTAATGTCTTATACAAATCTAAATCTTGTTGTTTTAAAGAAGAAAGATAAAGTTTCCAAGGAATCTTGGCATAATTTTTTTCTATTTTTACTTGTTTTCTATCAATGTTATGAATAGAAGAAAGAAGTAAAGCAATTTGTTCGCACTGATAACTGGAAGCATCTCCTTCCCATACTTTGCCATCAAACCAATCAAATAAACAGCAATAATATCCCTTCCATTTCTGTAACTTTTGATGATTCGCCACTATATAGTAAAGCGCTGCTACCTCATTTTCCTTAAGTCGATCTTCTAACATCGCTGCTCTATGAAAATTAGTAAGAGCATCTTTCCTTTTCATAATATTAGGATTTAAAACTTTAACGGCATAGTGATGTTTATCCGTTATTACACTATACATTTGATGCGTTAATCCTCCCGTTACCCTAGAAGCATTCACGAACTTTCCTAACGAAAGATGTTCAACGAATTCTTTAAAAAATGTTTCTTCCATATTACCACCTATTTTTATTGTATCACATAAAAAAACTTTTCATAGAAAAATAAATATGTTACGATAACATTAGGAGTTGATAATATGAAAAGATTTGTAATCGTTGAAATTGGAAGTACCACTACCAAAGCTTATCTTTATGAAAATGCTACCATCAAAAATATCGGTTTTGAGGAAATAGAATTTAAAAATCATTATCAACAAGAAGGAAAAATCACAGAAAAGGATAAAGAAAAACTTTTTCAATTTATCAATACTATCGAAGAAAAAAATATCTTTGCTTATGGTACTAGTATTTTTAGGAATTTAAAAGAAAGAGAAAAAAAAGCGTGGATTGAGGAATTTAAACAGAAAACAGGATTTAACTTTACTGTTGTTACTTCTGATATGGAAAATGAGTATACCGTTTATGGAGCTATCTCGAATATTGATTTTAAAGGAAAAATCGCTGTTATGATCGGTGGTGGTGGTTCTACGGAATTATCCATTGTCAAAAATGGAAAAATTATTGAAAAGGCAAACTCTCCTTTTGGAGCAATCGATATTACAGATATGTTTCCAGATTTAAAAGAAGACCATGTAAAGACCAATTTTGATACCATGGTAAACGCTACCAAAAAAATGGTAAAAGTTCCTAAAAATAAAGCCGATATTCTTATTTTAGCTGGTGGAGATTATATTTACTTTTATGAAGAATTAAATTATCCTATAACGAAAAATAAGTTTTATGATAATCCACTACAACCTTATTCCTTAGATGTCCAAACAATGGATCAATTTGATAGAAATTTCTTTTATCAGGTTTCCTTAGAGGAAGTTATCAAAAGAACAAAAAAAGAAATCTGGTGGAAAGGTGCGAGAGGAATGAGACTCTGTGTAAAAGCACTTGTTGATATCTTAGAGGTAAAAGATATCATTCCTACTCGTATTTCTATGGTCTATGGAATTGCTGAAGAATTAAAAAAGAGCTAAGCTCTTTTTTTATGATTCTATTTTCCATTTAGGAGGAAAAACATACTCAATTTTTTCTTTTTTAGGTTGATACTTCTTTTTGATTTTTGATCGATTCGATTTTAAAGAAGGAAATTTAACCCTACAATACTTATCCAATTCACAAAAAATATTTTGACAATCGATTAATTGTAAAGGACGATTTCCTAACTTTGGGAACTCTAAATGAAGTCGTTTAAATTCCTCTTCTTGATGTTCATACATATAACGGATAATATCCTCATACGTCATATTTTCTCTATCTGTAAAACACTTTTGAATTCCTCTAATAGAACCAGGTCCAGCTACTGTAAATTCATCTTCTTGCCAGTTTACAGCCTCACTATAATTAATATCTGTGACTAACTGATATGCTATAAAATTTCCAATTAACGGATACCTTTTTAAGATAAAAAAAGCATCTTTCATAGATTTGCATTTTAAAATTTTATCTTGTACTTTATCTATTTGAAACATCTGATAGAGAAGTTCTAAATGATTATCATGTTTATGATGATAACCATAGGCTTTATTTGCACAACTAATATAGGCATCATTATAAATGGGAATACATTTTCTAATCGCATCCTTTAAAATAGCAGAATACTTTTTCTTATCAAAAGTCTTTAAAGTAATATCTCCTACTTTACTCTCTAATAATTCCCAAGTAGATTCCTTATTAAAGATTTTAAATAACAAAATACGAAATATCATATCTTCTTTCGTATACTTTTTCCCATTATAAATAACATTTTTAAGAAGATACTGACTAACCCTATCTAGTACTCTATAGCTATTACAAAATTTATATTCTTGTAAAATGCTATCCTCGGTCCAAGGTGGTAGAAATCCCTTCCACTTTTTCATAAATATTTTTTGTCTTTCTGCTGCAAAATACCAATATAAGTCATAAACTTCTTCTCTTTTTTTCATATCAAAACCTACCATTTTCAAAAAAATCATATCAAATTTCTAGTTTTCTTTCAACAAAAAAAGAGATAAAATCTCTTTAGTGCGCTACCTCATAAGACCATAGACCTTTAATTTGTGGTGCGATAGTATCATAATCCCATAACTCGTTACTACGCTTTGTACTATTAGGATCATTCACGACAATTTTACCATCTTTAATTCCTGTTAAAACAATAAAATGACCTGTTAACGTAAAATCTCCTGGCATCATACTAGCAATATATAATTTGCCTGATTCTAATCCATCAAAAAGTTCTGTTCTCGTTAGTAATACTTGTTTACCATCTAATCCATAGTGTTTTGCTCCATCAGTCATTAAAAGCCAACTAGTTCCAGCATTTAAATCATAGTATCCTACTTCATAACTATATTGCGCAATTTCATAAGGAGTAATGGAATTATCTCCCGTTAATCCGGCATAAACCATAGCGAGAGCTGTAGGTCCACATCCATTTAAAACAAGAGGTTCATCCCCATAGAAACCATATCCCCATCTCTCATCATACTGAAGTAATAATGGTATTTCCCCTTTATCAAAAGAATCTATACTTCCCGCTGAAATAGTACCTTTATACTTTGGATAACCTAATACAAACTCTTCCATATCAGAGTTTCTAGATAACTGGAATAACAAATCTACTGGATACTCATCGGTATTCTCTAAAATGGTTTTTACCGTCTCTCTTTTTAAATCACTATCTATCAAAGCTGTCAACGTTTCATCTAACTTTTCATCCCCTGTTGGTTCAAAAGTCAACTTTTCTTCTACTGGCTCTGGAACTTTTTCTTCTTGTTGATTGCTTTCTGTTGGTTTTTCTTCTTCTTTATTATCAGGTCGTAAGAAGAAGTAATATCCTCCTACTAAAAATACGACTAAAGCCAAAAATACGACTAATTTTTTTCCTACATTTGTCTTTTTCTTTTTTACTTGTTTTTTCACTTCTATCACCTAACTATTTCGATTATACCACAAAATCATACAATAGTTTCTCACATTCTTTTCTTTTGAACAGCAATTGACACTATTGTTGTTTCATTTTTTCAATACGGTTTAGAACTTCTTTAATACTTTTTTCATTTCCACTCGTAGTTGGAAAATAATATCGATGCGTTTTAATAGATTCCGGTAGACACGTCATTTTAGCAATTTTTCCCTTAACATCATGGGCATATTGATATCCTTCTCCATAACCTAATTCCCCATCTAATTTCGTAACAGCATTTCGTAAGTGAAGAGGTACTTTTTCTTGAGCAGTCTTTAAAGCATCCTCCTTTGCTTTCCCATAAGCCACATATAAAGAATTTGATTTCGGAGATACACTCAAATAGACAACTGCTTGCGCTAAATTGACATTACACTCTGGCATACCATTAAAATGAACTGCTTGATAGGCACTAACTGCTTGTACCAAAGCATTGGGATTAGCAAGTCCTACATCCTCTGATGCAAAACGAACTAGTCTCCGAGCTACATATAAAGGATCTTCCCCTGCCTCTAACATACGAGCTAAATAATATAAGGCCGCATCCGGATCACTATTTCTCATAGATTTATGCAAAGCAGAAATTAAATTATAGTGTTCTTCTCCCTTTTTATCATACAAAAAAGTTTTACTTTGCAGAACTTTCTCTAAAGAACTTTTCGTAATCTTCTTTTCATTTTTCTTAGTAGGAGTAATATTAATCACATTCTCTAAGGTATTAAGAGCAGTTCTAGCATCTCCATTACTCATCCGGGCAATAATAAGGAAACATTCTTCTTCCATCTTTACTTGGGCATATTCTGCATTCTTTTCTAAAGCTCTTTTTAAAATACCTACAATTTCTTCTTCGGTTAAACTTCTAAGAACATAGACTTTTGTTCTCGATAATAAAGCGGAATTCACTTCAAAAGATGGATTTTCCGTAGTTGCTCCAATCAAAATAATATTTCCATTTTCAACATAAGGGAGAAAAGCATCTTGTTGGGCTTTATTAAAGCGATGAATTTCATCTACAAACACAATCGTCTTCTTGCCATTACTCTTATTGTATTTCGATATTTCCATTAACTCTTTAATCTCTTTTACACCAGAAGTAACCGCACTTAATTCATGAAATGATGAATTGGTTTGATTAGCAATAATTTTAGCAAGTGTAGTTTTCCCAACACCAGGAGGTCCCCAAAAAATCATAGAAGAAATATTATCATTTTCTATCATTTTACGAATAGGAGAAGATTCTCCAACAATCTCTTCTTGACCAAAAAAATCATCTAATGTTTTCGGTCTCATCTTTTCTGCTAATGGTTTAAAATCATCATGACTTTCTTCAAATAAATCAAACATATTATCCCTCGATTATACCTTTAAAACTTGCTCTTATTATATCATAAAATTCGGCAAACATTGAGTTTTTGACTTTAGTTCTGGTTTAATCTATAAAAATTAACAAAGTTTAAAAATTTAGATTACAAAAAAATTAAGGAAATACTAAATACATAACTATATATAAGTACTTTCCTCATTTGTTTCAACATAAAAAGATTAAAGATAACCAGATTTTTAATCACATTTATGGTATTTTCTAATTAAATATTTTTGTATTGTTCACATACGGTCTTTAACTCGTCAGTAGGCATAAGTAAATACCCAGCAAAACCATTTGCATATTTTTCAATTTTTTTATTTGATTTTTTTAAACACTCAATATAATCAGTTGCTCCAATTTCTTTATTCAAATCTTTTATAAAGTGACAATATTCATGTGCTGCAGTAAATCTTTGCCTTTGCCAACCATTATTTGAATTAATACCTACAATTGTACAATTATCTTCATCGTTAATAATAATACCATCTAAATTTTCAAAACTTTTTAATACAACATATATACCAGCATTATGGAGGATTTTAAATGAATCTATTGGAAAAGTTAATTTGCCAATTTTTCTCAGTTTTGCTAATTCACTTTGTGCTAAATCTTCTGGTGTCATATTAGTCGTCCTTATTTTGTGACTTTAAAATATTTTTATACTCAATTAAACTAATAATTTCTTTTTTATCCTTTTCACTTAATTCATTAAACCCCCTAGCAAAAATAACATTACTACTGTTTAAAGTATGTTCTTCAGCTGTTAATTCATCCATACTTATATTATATAATTTTGAAAAACTCATTAATTCTTGCAAATCAATTTTGCGATCTCCTTTTTCAATTCTTAAAATTGCATCTCTACCTACGTTCAAAATTTCAGCAACTTGTTCTTGAGTTAATCCCATATATTTTCTAAGTTTTCTTAATCTTTCTCCAATTTTCTTATAATTTAACCCTTTCATATACATCATCTCAATGTATTTATATTATATGCAATAATGTTGAAAAAATCAACATTTATACTAAAATAATTTATTGAAATTTTTTTCATTTCAATCTTTTCTTGTTTTCTTTTTAGTCCTGAACCTATTTCCAACATTTTTCCCACTTCGGAAAAATGGCCGTCAATAAGATTATTACTTCATTATATTTATCCAAAAGAAAAAGCACTTTCGTGCTTACGTACTAAGTTTACTATCACCAGTACGATAATCAATTTCAACTCCCTCTTCAACATTATAAACAAAGACATGAAACTGAACCCCTTTACCATTATCCTCTACTGACTTTGCTTCCATAATAACCCCTGTTGCGAGTAAATTTTCTCCCTCATAAATAGGAGTTACTCGATATAGAACATGGTTATTAGGGTGTTCCTTCATATAATCTGCTACTTCTTGTTCAAACTTTGTCATAACAGGAGTATTCATTGAACGCGTACAAGTAATTAAATTTTTCTCATTATCATTTTCTCCTGCTAATTGAAAAGCAATTAAATGACAACGATTATAAAGATACTTTCCATCGACATGATCATAACGAACAGAATGCCATCCACTTGGTTTTACATAAAGGTTTCCTCTTTCTTCTGTAGGCATAATGTCTTTACCAATATTTGCATAAGCAATACCCGCACGACCTAAATAATCTAAATCACTATACTTTTCAAAAGAAGTAGTAACCATTTCTTCTTCCGTAAATTCTGGTACATTATTATTTAAAGTAACATAGGCTTCTCCTTGATAAGGAGGAACTTCTTTTAAAGAAGCATAATTAGAAACAGAAGTCTTTAAATTACCATCTAAATAATAGTAAAGATAAATACCAAAAAGTAGAAGAAAGAGTGCCATTCCTAAAGAAACATTTTGTTCTCTTTGTTTCTTTTTCTTTCTTGCCATACTACACCTTCTTACTTGTGAATTTCCATAGAATATGCAATATTTTTAACACGCATACCAAACTTTTCATAAACACGAATGGCATCTTTATTTTCTTCATTAACAGTAAGATACATATCCGTACAGTTATTTTCAATTCCTAATTGTTTGGCATACTCAAGCATCTTGGTACCGATTCCATAACCACGATCATCCTGATCAACACACATAGCTTCAATCTCTACAATCTTACGGTACCTCATCTTATCATTTTGATGTTTCTTCTCCTTCAACTTAATAATCATATAAGCTAATATTTTTTCACGATTACGGGCTACATAAATTTGCTTATTCGCAATATAATTATCAAACTCTTCTTTTGTAATCGCATCTTCTACACTATTAAATAAATCTGGTCTCCACGCAACATGCAATTCATGAACTTGGTGCGCTAGAGAATTGACTCCTTCATAATCAGATTCCTTTGGAAGTTCTATTTTCATTTTTTATCCCCCTTTCTTCTAAGAAATTAAAACGGCTCTATCAATATTTTTTAGATAACTACTACTCGTTGTTAATTCTGTCACTACTACTTTCATTTCCGTACCAGAAGCATGAATCATATAATGCTTATTATTTTTCATTCCTAAATAAAGCATAACATGACCTTTCTGATATAACAAGCAAGGTTCTTTTCCCTTTAAAACAGATAGTTTCTCGGATGAGGTTTTGCCACTTAAGGAAATCACTTTTCCAACACTACTATTTTGACTAGAAGTATTTCTTGGAAATTGGAAACCAAAAGTACGGTAAACATTGGCAACATAACCAGAACAATCTACCCCAGAATTCATACCACCCCAGTGATAGGAAACACCCTCATATTTAAAAGCTTCTGTATATACATTTTTCTTCGTATAAGGAAGATATCCGATATGGGTCTGTTTTTTAGAAATCGTAACTGTCTTTCTTCCCACATAACCATCTGATTGTTTGGTAGGAATTACCACTTGATAGTTTCCTGATTTTTCTCCTTCATAAGGAAGCGTAACACTCATATCTAAAATATTATTTGCCACTTTAACACTTGGTTCTGTTATGACAATAAAGGAATCTTTCTTTTGAAAATATTGATAATCCTCTTCTTTTGCTAAAGCGACATTCTCTTTACTGACCCATCCAACATAAAAAGGAGTCATCACAAAATACCATAAATGATCTTTACTCTCATGAAGGATTAAAAGCGGTGTATTGATATGAAGTTCACTTTCCTGCAAATTATCAAAATCTGTTGCGCCTTTTTTATCAAAAAAATGGAAATCCGTTGGAAATGATTTTAAATTGGCTCTTGTTACAATAATTCCCTTCTGTAACTTTTCTTTTGCCTCTATTGCATCCATATTACGATTATCTAAAATCTTTTTCGTATCGGTACTAGTAATAGCGCTCTTTCCATTATATTGCGGTAACTTAGGTAAAGAATACTCATCGATATAACCTTTAATCTGCTTCTGTGATAAAGAAGTAATATTTTGAATATCATAAGCTTTATCTGTCTTTTGGATAATACTAGCATTATATTCTTCTATTTCCTTTGAATTCAATAAAATCGTATCATCCAAGGATGCTGCAAAAGTATCCTCCTTTTGCGAATTTGTATCTCCACTTGGTTTTGGCTTTTCATTTGTTCCCGAAGAATTCTCATTAGAATTTTTAGAATCCTCTTTTTTAGGTTCTTCCTCCTCTGGTAATGGCTTTTCTTCCTCCACTAGAGACTCCTCAATTTCAAGTCCCTTCTTTTTTAATTCCTCAATAGTAACCTTCTTCTTTTCTAAAGCCTCTAATAAAGAATAACTCTCGCCATTAGAAAACTCAATTCGAATATTTTCACTTTTCATACAAGGTAAATAATATACCTTTTCTGAATCTCGATAAATCTCTTCTGAACCTTCCTCGCACACTTCAGTCGTATCCATAATCTGAAAAGAATTATCCACATTCTCTTTTACTTTTTTCTTCCCACAACCTACCATTCCAAATAAACAAACTAGTACAAGAAAAAATATTATTCTTTTACGCATGCTTTACCCCACTATTCTTAATCTCATTATACTACAAATTATCCTTGCTGCCTACTTTCCATGAAGGAAAATCCTTTCCTACTTTACAAATCAAATTTCCCTCTAATTCTAATAATAATACTTTCTGTTGAAGTCCTCCCGCATATCCCCTTAAAGAATGGTCTTTTCCAACTACCCTATGACAAGGAATCATAATAGAAATAGGATTTCTTCCGATAGCCGTACCTACTGCTTGATAAGACATTCGCTTATGCATCTTCTCTTCCACTCTTCTCGTAATCTCTCCATACGTGGTAACTTCTCCATATGGAATTTCTAACAATAAATTCCATACTATTTTTGAAAACTCACTACCTTCTAATCGAATAGGTAAAATCTCTTGTTTATTTCCTAAAAAATAATTATCTAACCATTCTTTCGTTTTTTCAATCATAGGATTCATACCTTTAATTCCTATTATTTCTCTCTTATCGAAATAAATACCTAAAAGAAAATCATCATCACAAACAATACGTAACTCACCTATTCTTGTCTTATAGTCATCATAATAAATCATACCATCACTCATCTTATACATAACATATTCCTTCAAAGAAGTCAAAAAAAAGGATAATTGAATTATCCTTTTCATCATTATCTTTCGTTAGCTTCTCTACGAGCAACTACTCCAATAACCATAGCTACAACAGCCATAATCATCATAACAACATATGATATAGCATTATCTAATGTGTCTGGATTTGCTGGCTTTTGTTCAGGTTTTACTGGAGCTACTTCAAGGTTATCGATAGCACCGATAACAGCTGAAATAGCAGCATTTCTACCTTCTTCAGCACTGTTAGCAAAAGTTTGTGCTTCTTCTAATGTTTTCCATGAATCTTCTGTATAAGCAGTCTTATCGATTCCTGCAATCTCCTCATTTAAGATAGCTAAAATTGCATCTTGTAATGCTTTAGTTGCTGCATCAACCTCATCTTGAGTTGTCATTTCTTTGTTAGCATTTTCAATTGCAGTTTGTAATGCTCCCCAGTTCTCATATGAACCGTATGACTCTTCAGTTAAAGTTTCTGCAATATCTTTTGCACCTTCTAATTCTGTTGTATCTAATACAACCTTTTCTTCTAATGCAGCGATAGCATCTTCAATAGCTTTAGCATATCCATCTACAGTTGTTTGTTCAGTAATATTTTTACCTCTTACTACTGCATTAATTGCAGCTTGTAATGCAGCCCATGATTCGTCAGTATATGGTGTTGGATCTTCTGGAACTTTTGCTAAAGCAGCATCTACTGCAGTGTAATCAGCTGATTTATATACTAACCCAGCAATTGCGGCATCTATAGCAGTTTTCCAAGAATTTACTTCTGATTGTTGACTAATCTTATAGCCTTCTTTTACAGCAGCTAAAGCAGTATCTAATGCATCCAATGATTCCTTTGTATATAATGTTCTATCTACAGCATTTCCCTCTGCAACTGATTTATTTACTTCTGTATAATCAGCAGGCTTTTCTAACAATCCAGTAAATGCATTTTGAATATCACTTACCCATTGATTAACTGTTGATTGCCATTGACTCGTAACAAATGGGTTACTAGCTGCATTTACTGCGTCTTCTAATGCTTTCCATCTATCTTCCAAATACATATCAGCATTTGGCTTAAAATCTTCATATTGTTCTAATAATTTATCTAACTCTGAATAATCAGCACGAACAAAAATTCCGTTTACTGGTTCTATATTAGAATTAATTTCAGAATCTGCATCAACATATGTACCATTACCAGCAGGATCTACACCATAAATGAAGAATTTAGCATCTTCACCCATAGCATCCATTGCATTAGCTAATGTGTTACCCTCTGCATCAACAGCATCACCTATCTTAGCAGGTGCTCCATTTTTACCTAACATTAAAGTGTATTCTACACCATTGAAATTTAATGTAACAGTCCATTTGATGTATACTTCAGCGTTATAATTCCATTGAGTATTTTTAGTGGCTACTTGTTCTTCACCATTTTCATCAATATAGTAAAAGCCTCCAAATGTTTTATCTTTCCTATCTTCAGGACCTCTTTCAGCCGATAAAGCAGCACTTAGGTCATTAGGTCCTGCCCATGTACTACCTTTTGCTCTTTCATAACGTACTCCGTTAAAAGTAACGTATACAATTTCAGTACCTTTATTATTTACGTATTTTACTCCTGAAATATTTGGAACTTCTCCCTCATAATCGTCTGGTACAACAATTTTAGCACCGTTGATGGCAGTCTTAGCTTGCTTTACAATTTTTTCAAAAGTAGCCGCATCTGGTTCAACGGTTGCACCTTCGCCAACTTGAATTTGTTTAGCTTTTAAACCATTAATTATTAATTCAGTAGCGCCTTGACCGTTCTCTTGATTAGCTTTTACATTTGTCTGTCCAGTCATAGTTACATCTTCAACCGTTGTTTTCGAATTATTGAAAGTATTATTTGCAAAGCTTTCAATACCAAAAACAGCACTACCAAAACTAGGTCCAGCAATTTTAGTATCTTTTATTGTTGCCGTACCATAATTCATAACACCCACAGAACCACTCTTAGGCAAATTAATAGTAGTGCCTGTAACTGTCGCATTCCCATAGTTTTGAATAGCACTACTATTCGTGGTTACGTCAATTACCGAATTTTTTACAGTTAATGTGCTAGTTGCAGCGTGATTAATTATTCCAGCATACTCACCAGCATACTTTACTGTAACACCATCAACTACCATTACTCCACTATCAGTATTTGAAATACAAGAGACAGTTGCTTGACAAGTAATTGATTTTTTTTCAGAGCCAGTATCTTGAATAGTCAAGTTGCCCTTATTTTCAATTGCATATCCTGAACTTGGACCTTTAAGTTCATGACCGTTTAAGTCGATGGTTAAAGAACTATTAGTACTAATAGTTAATGTTGAAGGTAATTCAACATTATCCGTTAAGACAACTGTTTTACCATCAGCATTACTTACGGCAGTTGCTAAATCCGAATACTCTGCTGAGTCAACCTTAGCAACCGTAGCTGCTTCAGCATATGTATTAACTGCAAAGAATGCTACAAATGCTAAAGCAATTGTTCCAATTAAATTTGAAACTTTTTTCATTTCCTTTCTCCTTCCTTTTTCTACCGATAAATCTTCCATTTATCACGGAGTTATTATAGTTTAATTTGATTTATTTGTCAAATATTTTTGCTATTTTTAACAGAAACAATTGCAGTTATTTATTTTTTGAAAATTAATTTTTCTATTTCTTCGATAATATAATGACTGCATCCCTAATTCTAACTAACCTTATAACAATTAAGATAGAATACTCTTGTCGATTGCTTTTGAATCAAAAAAAGATAAGAAAATTTCTTATCCCTTTTAACAATTATCTTTCGTTAGCTTCCTTACGAGCAACTACACCAATAACCATAGCTACAACAGCCATAATCATCATAACAACATATGACATAGCATTATCTAATGTGTCTGGATTTACTGGTCTTTGCTCAGGTTCTACTGGAACTAATTTAAGATTTGCTATAGCATCCTCAAGATTAGCCATAACAACTCGCATTTCTTCTACTGATAAATCACCATGAATAGTTTGCAAGACTGTATATAAAGCAGCTAATAATTCTTTTGTATAAGCCTTCTCATCGATTTCTCCGATACCGTCTAATAGTTCCTCTAAATCGGTATAATCAGCTTTTTCGATTAATTCAACCTCGTTAAATTCATCTACAAGAGCATCAATTTCATCTTGACTTTCATATACAGCTTCTTCTAAATAATCTTCTACTCTAGAAATTAAATCCTCTAAAGTTTTAATAGAACGCTCTGTGTAAACAACTTCTGGATCTTCTGAAGTTGCTTCTGCATACATAGTCTTTGCCGTATTTAACGCAGCTTCTAAATCATCAAGAGTTACCTCTACTAATAGAGCATTTTGAAGGTTTGTAGTAGCTGCAGCAATCGTACCATCATTTGCCTCAGCATCAGCACTAATATTTTGATCAGCTAATAGTGCTTTTGCAGCAGTTAAAGCGGCATTAAATGTATCTTCAGAAGCTTTTGTATATTTTTTATTTGCATCGTAATTACTTTCTGCAGCTGTAACAGCAGCTTGAAGTTGAGAATAGTCAGCTTTATCTTCAATGGTATAGTTTCCTTCTCCATCTTCTACTAATAATTTATCTTGTGGTATTTCAGCATTTTGTATTGCATCTGATGGATAAGTTCCACCTGTAA
>CANRDU010000012.1 GCA_947629445.1 uncultured Bacilli bacterium | reverse complement strand
AGTTACAAGGACAGATTTTTGCCTATATTTCAAGGCTTTACTGAATTTTATTGTCCTCCAGTATACTCTTAGGAGGGGTGCGCACTATCCAAATATGCTATGAGGACATATAGAGCCTCTAACTCTATATCCATTATAATCGTTTTTCTTCTCTTTGTAAAGAAAAGAATAGGTTATCCTATTCTTAAAAAATGTAAGAAAATAATGAACGATACATTTGCCATAGATATTAATTGATGTCCAAATTTATTTCCAAATTCTGCAGTACTAATACCTTTATCCACTAAATTTACGACCCAACTTTCCGCATATTTAGGAATCTTAACATCTAATGGAAACATATGCGTACGAATAATATCTTCTTCCTTCTCTGTAAGAGAAAATAATTTTTTAGCATTTTTAACAGCGGCTTCTGGATGTTTCATTGTATAAAGAAGAACTTTATCTTTAATAGAATTTTGACTATATACACTATCTAAATAAAAATCGTGTAAAAGGCCTGCCCTTGCTACTTGTTCATAATCTAATCGTAAATACTTGGCAATTTTATAAGAATAATAAGACACTTTCATAAGATGATTTAAACGATTGCTATCATGATGTCTTATTTGACTCATTTTTTCACTAAATTCTTCTTCGGATAAGATAGAAGAAACAATATAATTGTACTCTTCATCTTGGAATGTTTTATTCATTTTATCTCTCCTCGAACCTATACCATTATATCACATCTATTATAAATAGCAAATTCAACTTTCTATTGAATGGTAATAGTTTGCCCACTTGGTTGAATTTGAATATAGGTATTTCCATCATTTACATCAATTTCCGTACCGTCCATATAACGATATATCGTTGGAGCAGAACGACTCGTTTTTTCCCAAGTAATTGGAACCGCAAAACCATCCGTTATATAGTATCCTTTTCCTCCACCAGTCGTTTGCATTTCTTGACGTCCCTTATTATCAATAGAATGAGTTGGAATTTGATAAGTAATAATATTTTTGGCTGTATACTGTTTCTTGGTAACAGCATCAACATGAGCATAATCAGATTTCGCTGTTCCTTGAGAACGCAGGTAAACTTTATTAACAGAATCATATTCAAAGGTAGTTGATCGACTATAAGAATATTTTATATATACTTTATTTGCGGGAATAGCATCCTCTTTTTTACTCAAGTCAATCTCATCTACACTATAGTTTAATAATAATCCGTTCTTTGTTGTAGTTCGAAAGTTGTTCTTTTTAATTTCTTTTTGAATTCTATCTGCATCCGTAAAAGCTGTATGCTCAGAAGCAACTTTTTGACCAGTAGTGGTATTTCTTAAACTCGTATCTCTAAAAAATCCACCACTAGAAGTCATACCGTCGATATGATTAATTCCTAAACTTTTTATTTGAGAGTAAGCTTGCTCACTTCCTCCAAAATGAACATAAATAGCATCATTTTCTAATACATAATCTAAATAATATGGTCTAGAACTTCTAACACTACCAATCCTATCTGGCAATTTATCTTTAAATATTGCCATTAATCTTGTATATCCGCCTTCTACTAATAATTCATAAACAATATAAGCATCTTGTAATCCCGCTTGTAAATCCCACACATCAGAAATATTGTTATACATAACGGCGACATTCCGTGTATCAGAATCCTCATCAACAATTTGCAGTTTTTTGACAACTGGCTCTTTTACTTTCTCATCTACTTGCGAATTACTTTTCTTGGAATCCTCTTTTTTAGATTCTGCTTTTCTATTAGAAAGAAAAGCAATTCCTAAAATAACAATGATTATGAAAAATAGAAGAACAAAAGGTGTCTTTTTTATCTTCTTTTTTTTCTTTTTTGTTTTACTCATCTTTACTTCACCTTGAATTCATTATAACACAAATGAATAAGTTGCAAAAGAAAAGTAAAGTTTTTATTCATTTACTTTACACCTTAATACAAAAAAAGCTTAATTATTTAAGCTTTCCTTTTACACCTTTTAATCCTTTAGCACCCATAACATATCCACTTAAGATATTGGTATCAAATGAGTAAATTTTCTTTCTTTTTTCCTTGTAATCTTTAATTGCCAGAGTAATTAATTCATCTAGTAGTTCGCGATATTTCTTACCAGTTGGCTCCCATAGATAGAAAGATAGACTTCCAGGGATTGTATTTGGTTCATTCAAATAGACCTCTTTCGTTTCTTTATCAATCAAAAAATCGATACGACATACGCCACTTAAATTGAGTGCCCTAAAAGCTGCACAAGCTAAGTCTCTTACCTTCTTAGCTGTATTATGATCAATTCTAGCAGGAATAATACGAGAAGCACTTGCCATCCCTTTACTAGCTTTTCCCTTGCTACCACCAATATATTTATCTTGATACGTTAAAAATTCATCCGTAGAGAGAACCTCTTCAATCTCACTTGTCTCTTGATTAGAGTAGTTACCCAAAACACTACAGTTTACTTCTACTAAATTAGAAACTGCTTTCTCTACAATAATTTTTTGATCATATTGAATAGCGGTTTCAATTGCACTCATCAAATCTCTTTCACTTTTGACAAAAGTAATTCCTACACTACTTCCTAAAGTAGCTGGTTTTACAATCACTGGGAAGCCAAGATCACTCACTTGCTTTAAAATCTCACTACCAGATTCAGCATACTCTGTATCATAAAACCAAACATAAGGAACAATCGGTAAATTCATAGAGGCAAATACTTGTTTCATGACCACCTTATCTTGTCCTAAAGCTGAACCTAATACCCCACTTCCAACAGTTGGTATACCAACCGTTTTTAAATAGCCATGGAGAGTTCCATCCTCTACATTATTTCCATGTACGATTGGGAAAGCAACATCAAGTTCCGTAATATTTTTACGAAATATTCCCTTTTGTTTTTGAAGATAGAATTTTCCATCTTTAGGAACTAAAACACATGGCACCGCATATTTTTTTAAATCTTTAAAATCTTTATAAACATCAATATCGAATAACATATGCCCTGTATACCAAGTTCTATCTTTTGCAATGTAGATAGGCACAATTTCATACTTATCTTGATTCATATTCTCAATAGCCTGTAAAGCTGAGATAATACTAACTTCGTGTTCAACGGTCTCACCGCCAAAAATAACACCAACTTTAATTTTCATCATTTCACTCCTTACTCGTTAAATAAGTCTGGTAAATCATTTTCCAACAAAACGTAAGTTTCCCTTTTTCGTAATTTTTGAATTAAAGGAAAGGCATCCCTTACATCGTTTAAGATATATATCTTATCTTTATCATATTTTGCTTCCATTAATCCATCATAAATTGGTTTTGTCTGCTCTTTTCCAATTAAAATAGCGTAATCAGCATACTTTGCGATTTCCATTCCGAATTTCTTATTTTCTTCATATTGTTTTTCACCTAATTCAATCATACCCGGTGTAACAATAAATCTATCTCCATCCATCATTCCTAGAACTTCAACCGCTCTTAAAGAACCGATTGGATTAGAATTATAAGCATCATCAATAATATAGAGATTTCCCACTTTCTTTAGTTCTAAACGATGTTCAATCGGTTGAACATGGGCAACACCTCTTTGCAAATCTTTGATAGACATTCCTAATTTATAACCTAATAGAATACCTGTTAATAAATTATAAATATTATGTTTTCCTAGTAATTTAGTCTGAAAAGTATATAACGGTTTCTCCCCTTTTAATTGAACGTCAAAAGTACTTCCAGAACTAGATATTTGGATATTACAAGCATAAGCATCTACTTTCTTGTTTTCAATTCCTATCCAATATAATGAACAATCATTTTTTACTTGATAATTTACTTGGTAAGGATCATCTCCATTTAAAATAGCAAATCCTGAAGAAGGTAGTGATTCTACCAACTCAAACTTCCCCTTCTGAATATTTTCTCTACTTCCAAAACTTTCTAAATGAGCTTCTCCAATAATCGTTAATACTCCATATTTTGGTTTCATCAAACGACAAGTAGTCGCAATTTCTCCTCGCTTAAATGCCCCCATCTCAGCGATAAAATAATCTTCAAATTTATCTAAATAATTATTAATCGAATTAATCAGTCCATAAGGAGTATTGAAATTTTTAGGGCTTACGAATACATTATATTTGACATTCAAAATATCATGAATAATATTTTTACTACTCGTCTTTCCATAACTTCCCGTTACCCCAATAACAGGAATATTTAAAGTTTTCATTTTTTTGATTGCTTTTTTCTTATAGTAATGATATACATATGCCTCTACTGGCTTATTCATGAAATTAGCAAGTTTGACAACGAAATATCCTAAATAAGTGAATAAAGCGAGAAATAAATAGTAAAAAACAACGTATTGTTCACAATAAAAAATCAACATAGGAGCAATAACAATAACATATAAAATGAATAAAGTTATCATTAATCTTTTTACACGAGCAGTAATCACAAGCGGTTTTTTTACTTGCTCCTGTGTCCTTCTTACATGATACTCACATACTAATAAAATATAAAAAATAGAAAAACCAATCGCAGGAATAGAACCATTCGTGAATAACAGAATAGCAAGGATGGGAAACCATATATCTAATTCCAACCATACCTTCTTAGGATTTTTCAGTATCCATAAAAAATATCTTTCGGATTCATCATAATAATTCTGCTGCAACATATGAATAGCCTTTTTTAATTTAAATAATACAAAAATAAGATATGGCAACAGAGAAATTAGAAACATAGTCATGTTATCACCTAACTTTCTATGAAAATGCGAACAACATTAATCGTCTTTTTTAAATTTTCTAAATAGGCATAATGCGTACATCCTGGAAATAATACGACACCTGCATCCGCAATATATTTCTCAAGTTCATACGCACACTCGAGAGGAACAGCTTCATCCTTATCTCCCCAAATGATAAGGGTTGATGCTTTGATTTTTTTTACTTCTTCAGTGATATCTAAATTAACATGCTCAACTAAAATTTCTCTCATTCTAGGACTAGCATTTCGATAATCCGTAGAACCTACATGTTTTTTAGCCATATCAGCAAACGAATTTAGACCTGGAACTTTTTTTAAAGTCTTCAGTATTTTCGTTTTCATAGATGGCTTTTGGATTTCTTTGCGGTAAGGGCTTCCACACACAATTACTTTTTCTACTTCATATTTACTTGCATAAAGTAGCGATATTTTTCCTCCAAAAGAATGTCCTAACAAAATAGGTTTTTCAATTTGATGGGAAACGACAAAGTCATGAATACAATCTACATAATCATATAATGTCCAAACTTTATTCGGCTCTTCGCTTTCCCCAAATCCAGGAAGATCAAAAATAATCACGCGGTATTCTTTAGCAAAGGCATCTCCAAGTGGTTTCATCATTTGGATATTTTGTCCCCAACCATGTAAAAAAAGAATTGGCTTGCCATCTTGATTTCCATAATCTATGTAATGTAGTTCAATCTCTTTTTGTATTTCTTTCATAGTATCACCATAATTTTATTATAACATAAAAGAAGAAGAAAAATCATCTTTTCTTCTTTTTCTTACGGGTTATTTCTTGCTTTTTTTCTTGCGGTCTCATTTCTAATTTTGAAGAAAGAGAACGCTCCTCTTCTTTGATATCTGGTTTCTTTTCCACTAACCATTTTCCTAAAGTAATGTCATGTGCACACAATTTCTTAATAACAAATGGTCTAATAACCAAAATTAAGAAAATGCCGAGCGCTAAGAATACTGCTAACTGAATATTATATTTTTCTACAAAATAGGTCATCACAAAACTAACTATACCACTAATAGCAAAACAAATCGCTGTAAAATTTCTAGACATATATTCAATCAATAATAATGAAATAACGACTCCTAGCCAAATCCAATTCACATTGCTCACCTATCACCATTATACTAAACTATCCTTTTAAATTCAACTTTTAATCATACTTTTTAAAAATATTGTTATCCATTAAAGAAGCTTTCTGAATAATATTACTACCATATTGTTTTTTTAATTGATCAACTACTTTATCCAGTTCTTGATTTTGACTAGTTTCCTCCTCTTCCTCAAATAAAGATAACTGTCGTTGATACGAATCCGTTAAACCAGTCAAACTCACTCCCAGTAACCGAATAGGTTCCCCATCCCACATTTCTAAAAATAACTCTTTGGCAACTTTAAAAATATCTTCACTAGAGGAACTAGCATTCCATAATTTTTTTTGATGGGAATAGTTGTGAAAGTTCTTATCACGAATAGTAACCCCTACTACATAAGCATACTTTTTCTCTTTTCGCAAAGATATACAAACATTCTCAATGAGTGCTTGTAAATTTTTTAAAATAACTTCTTCTTTGGTTAGATTATAGGCAAAAGTAGTGGAATTACTAATACCTTTCCGCTCTTCACTATTAGCAATCACTAAAGAATCATCAATTCCCTGTGCTTTTAAGATCATTCCTAAAGCACGATTTTTAAAATACCTTTTTAAGAAATTCTCATCAGCACTAGCTAAATCTCCAATGGTATGAATTCCCAGTTCTTCTAATTTTGCAGAAGTACTCTTACCAATCCCATAGAGTTCTCCTACCGAAAGCGGATACATTTTTTCCTTTACTTCCTCTTTATATAAAGTATGAATCTTATTTGGTTTTTCAAAATCTGATGCCATTTTCGCACACAATTTATTTTCAGCAATACCAATATTGACAGTAAATCCAAAAGTATTTTGGATTTCATCCTGCAAACGTTTTGCAAACATATAAGGATCTCCATACAAACGACTAACGGGTGTATAATCTAAAAAGCATTCATCAATGGATAATATTTCAATATCAGGAGTATATTTCAAAATCAGTTGAAATAGTGCCTTAGACATTTTACTATACCATGCATAATTCGGCAGAAAAACTTTTAAATTTCGACACTTCCGTTTTGCCTCTCGTAATGTCTCCGCTGTTTTTACCCCTCTTTTTTTAGCGACTGGTGACTTCGCTAAAACAATGCCATGACGCATACTCTCATCCCCACCAATAACCGCTTCTATATTGCGAATATCAGTCTGGTATCCGTTTTGGAGAAGCAAAATAGCTGTCCATGATAGAAAGGCATTATTGACATCAATGTGCATGATAATTCTCTTCATACTATCACCAACTTCATTATAACACAAACAAATGTTTTGTAAAGAAAAAAGAAGTATAAACTTCTCTTTTATCCCAAACTACCACTAATTAAGAAAATCACAATGCCGATTACAACTCCACCTACACTTAAAGACTTATTTTCACTATGAATAATTTGCCCTAATAACTCAATAAAGGCAATATAAATTAACATTCCTAAAGTAAGTGCGATCAAAAGGCCAACTACTAACTCGCCAATCAGTGGATTAATGAAATACATGATAATACCACCAATAAATGTAGATATGGTAAGAAGAGTTCCCGTAATAATTGTTTCTTTTCTATTATGAAGTGTTCCTGCTACCAAAATACCTAGTGGAATATTATGTAATCCAATCCCTATACATAAAAGATACCCAGAGGTAATCGCTGCTTGAGAAGCAACATAAAGACTCATTCCTTCAATAATATTGTGAATCATAAGAGCAATCGTAGATAATATTCCAATATGATTTAAATGTTCATTATGACAAGTATCATCTTTATGTTGATGCTCATGATGGCTCTCATGTTCATGATGAGGAACAAAATTATCTAAAATATTCATAACTAAAATGCCAATAAGAGCAGTAACAACCATCATCGCAATACTTTTCCAAGTTTCTAATGGTTCTAGTTTTTCATATGACTCCGGTATTAATTCGATTAAAATTAAAGCGACAATAACACCAAAAGCAATACCAATAACAAAATTCATCAACTTTTTATTTTCTCGAGAATAAAATCCTAGAATCATTCCCCCTAGAATGAAACAACCTGCTAATAATGTCAATAATAATGGATGCATAATTAACGCACAATCCTTTCTTGATATTTAAATATCTTTTTCTCACAAATAATCGTAAGAACATCGAATATAAGAATATCGAGTAAGCATAAAAGGCCAACAAATAAAAACTGAAACGGTGTAAGTAATACTAACTCAAATAATTTATTTAAACCGATAGCTCCTCCTAAAAAAATTCCAATCAATGTACCGTATAGTATACCACGAAGATAGTTAAATGGGTAGCAAATTTTAAATAATAATAAAAATCCTGTAAAAGCAAGTAAAATCATAGACATAGTAGAAACATAATCCGCATCGAAATGAAAGAGCGATGTAAAAATGATGACACTAATAATATTCACAATGATGGTAAGAGCAGCTGGAATCGATTTGCGAATAACATTGATGATAAAAATACCATGCACACGATTGTGATTCGGTTCTAGTGCTAAGACAAAAGATGGAATACCTATGGTTACAATACTATTTAAACTTAATTGAATAGGTTGAAAAGGATAACTCATCTCAATAAAGATAAATAAAAATGCTAATAACGTAGAATAGATTGTCTTTGTTAAAAATAAAGTAGCCGATCTCTCTAAGTTGTTAATAGCTCTTCTTCCTTCATTTACAATCTTAGGAATAGAATCAAAATTAGAATCTAACAAGACTAATTGACTGACACTTCGAGCTGCATCACTACCACTGGCCATCGCTAAACTACAATCTGCCTCTTTAAGTGCTAACACATCATTTACTCCATCCCCAGTCATCGCTACCGTATGACCATTCGCTTTTAGTGCTAGCAGTAACTCTTTTTTCCCTGCAGGAGTTACTCGACCAAATACACTATAATTTTCAACTAATTCTTTTAAATTTGTCTCTTTGGTAGTACTAGACATATCCACGCCTTTTAAATTGGAAAGTCCTACTCTTTCCGCAATTTTTAATACGGTAGGAACACTATCCCCAGAAATAATTTTTACATCTACCCCTTGGTCTTTAAAATACTGAAGTGTTTTTTTCGCACTCTGACGAATTTTATCACGAATAATTAAAAGGGCTATCGCATGAGGGTTTTCTCCCTCCTTTAATTCTAAAGAGTGATGTTCTGCTAATAAAACAATACGATTATCCGAATAGGCTTTTACAATTTCTAAAACTTCGGGATCTTTTGTTAACAGTTCAGGAGCTCCAAGCAAATAGGTTCCTCTACCTTTAAAAGTCATACCGGAATATTTTCGCTTAGATGAAAATGGTAACATCTCTACCATTTCATATTGTGTACGACCATGGAATTTTTCTCGGATAGCTAAAGCAGTTCCATTTTTATCTTTTCCATAATGGGAAAGAGCTGTAAAAATATCTAGAATAGGCTTTTCCTCATCTAGTTCAATCATATCAATTACTTCTAAATTTCCTTCTGTAATTGTTCCTGTTTTATCTAGACAAACCGTATCTACTCTAGCAAGAGTTTCAATACAGTATAGTTCCTGTACAAGAACTCTTTTCCTAGCTAAACGAACAGAACTAACCGCTAAAACGGTACTAGTGAGAAGAACAAGTCCTTCTGGTATCATTCCAATTAATGCGGCTACGGTATTAATAATACTATCAGAAAGCGTATTTCCATTTACATGTAACTGTTGTAAAAACAAGAAAAATCCTAATGGGAAAATAACAATGGATATCGTTTTAATAATTTTTTTCATTGTCTTCATAATTTCAGAATTGACACTCTTAATATATTTGGCTTCTTTAGAAATTTGGTTCGTATAGTTATCATCCCCAATGTGTTCAACTGAAGCAATACAACTACCACCAACAATAAAACTTCCAGATAAAAGCATATCCCCTGCTACTTTAATAATACTATCGGCTTCTCCCGTAATAAAAGATTCATCGACTTCGACAGTACCATCTTGAATAATAGAATCTACTACAATTTGATTTCCAACAGAGTAAGAAATAATGTCATCTAGCACAATATCATTAATCGTATGAAGTTCTTCTTTACCATTACGAATTAAAGTAACTTTCGTACTAGATACAATCGATAATTTATCAATAATTCTTTTCGCATGAATTTCCTGATACATACTAATCACAGTATTACAAAAAGCAACTCCTAGAAAAAGTAAATTCTTATAAGATCCTGTAAAGATAATAAAACATCCCAAAATAATATTTACAATATTAAAAAGTGTAAAAATATTGGTAAGCAATATCTCTTTTACACTTTTGGTAGTAACCATAGTATCCTTATGAACTTGTTTCTCACGAATCCGTCTTTCCACTTGTTCATTATTTAATCCCATATGTATATTAGGTTCAATTCGCTCTATCATATAATCCCTCTTAAACAGTATACCATGTTTTGTCAAAAAGGAAAAGAAATACTTCCTTATTCTATATAGGGTTATGGCTAAACAGCCAATAGTTATAAGAACCCCAAAATTGTTATCATATTCTTATAAAGGTGTAGGTGTTTAGAATGGTAAAGATAGATGTGGAAAATGGTTATTATCTTTTCAAATTAGACGACTTATTAACCAATACAAATACAAGTAAAAATAAACTAATGCGTGATACCAATACTGATTTTAAAGTACTACAAAGAATTATCCGTGGCGAACTCACGAAAATTGATGTTTCCGTATTTGCTCGTTTATGTGATTACTTCGATTGTAGTCTAGACAATATCGTAGAATACATACCTAATGATGAACATTAGGTTTTTTTATGCCCTCTTTTCCATATTTCATATTTAAACATTTAAAACGATAGAATAAACTTAAAAATTTTGTAAATTTTAAAAAATAGATATTTGTCTTTTGGCGAAGGAATTGATATTCTTACCTTATGCAGAAATGGGAAGAATTTTTTAATCAAGATTGCTATCTTTCTAATCGTACATTAGAAACCATAAAAAAAGAGGTAACTCCTACCTTTCTACGTTTAAAAAAGAAAAAATACCTATTGCTCATCCCCCATTATCGAAAATTCTATAGACAATATCAAAAGATTGACCAACTAAAACAACTCCATAATCAAACATATTTGCAAAAAAAATATGAAAAGACAAAAGATTTTTTAGATCATATCAAAGGAGTTTCCTTAGATAACGAACAAAGAATGTGTGTTTTAAACGAAGAAGATTTCCTGCTTATTATAGCTGGTGCTGGTTCGGGGAAAAGTCTTACCATTCTTGGGAAAATTAGTTATCTCATAGAATACTTAGGATATTTAGAAAAAGAGATACTGGTGATTTCTTTTACCAATGCTTCTTCTTCTCACTTAAAAGAAAGTTTGGAAAAAGAAGGATATCATATACCAGTTCTGACCTTTCATAAATTAGCGCTTCACATTCTTCAAAATGAGGAGTTTCATATAGCTTCCCCCACTTTACTAGAATATATTGTTCAAGAATTTTATCAATCCCTAATCTTTAACATTCCTACTCTATTCGTTTTAACTTGTCAATATTTTAAAATTCCTATAACAGAATATGAAAAGGTATTATCTACTAAAAAAATGGGATTATTTCAAAAAAAGATTACACAATTTATTCACTTATTTAAAGCGAATAAAGAAGATGAGAATCTGCTTTTTCAATATGTAGGAAAAGCTAGTTCTAAAAAAGAAAAGATTTTTCTCATCAATGTAATTGCCATTTTTAAACTTTATCATATCGAACTATCATCTAGTAAAGAAAAAGATTTTGATGATATCATTCTAGAAGCAACTAGATATCTTCATCAAGGAAAATCAATTCTTGATTATCGCTATATACTTATCGATGAATATCAAGATACTTCTTTGCTTCGATGCCATCTCATTCAAGAAATTGTGAATCAGACACAAGCAAAACTTATGGTGGTGGGAGATGATTTTCAATCTATCTACCGATTTGCTGGTTGTAATCTTGATATTTTTCTTCATTTTTCAAAATACTTTTCTAATCCGGATATTCTAGTCATTTCTAACACTTATCGTAATAGTCAGGAATTAATCGATGTAGCGGGTAATTTTATTATGAAAAATAAAAAACAATTTATAAAAAAACTATACGCAAAGAAACATTATCAAAAACCCATTAAAATTGTATATTATGATAATCAAAAAGAAATATTTTTAAAACTGTTACAAAGTTTTGCAGAAAAGAAACATATCCTCGTTTTAAGTAGAAACCAAAAAGATATAGAATCTGTCCTATCAAAAGATATCCGATACCAAGAGAATTATTATATTTATCAGAATGTTTCTTTTAAACACATGACTGTTCATCAATCAAAAGGCTTAGAAGCAGATTGTGTCATTCTACTTCATATGGAAAATGATATCATGGGTTTTCCTAATAAATTGGAAGAAGATTCAGTCTTTCGTTTTTTATATGATACCCAAAATTCCTATGCTTATGAGGAAGAAAGAAGATTATTTTATGTCGCACTCACTCGAACCCAAAATGAAATTTATTTATTAACTAGCGAAAAAAAACCATCTATTTTTATTAAAGAATTACTACGAGATTATCCTAATCAAATAGAAATTTTAGGTATAAAATAATTTTTTTAGATAACACTATTAGTAATAGGAGGTAAAATATGGAAACATTACAAAAAATAGCCCTTGTATTCACAATTATTGGTGCTGTGAACTGGGGACTTATTGGCCTTTTTGATTTTAATCTAGTAACATTCCTAACTGGTGATATGGTTACTTTACGTAACTTAATCTATATCATTGTTGGAATTACTGGACTAATCAATCTTGGTATTCTCTTCCAACATTTTGATGATGGAAAATAAAAAACTACACCATTATAACGTGTAGTCTTTTTTGATTTGAATAAAAAAGAATTCCCTTTGAGAATCCTTTTACTATCATAATGGAGGGCCCGACCGGATTTGAACCAGCGATCAGGGAGTTGCAGTCCCATGCCTTACCACTTGGCTACGGACCCATCATACTATAATATATGCATTTTTCAAGCACATTTTCATTTTATCTTAAATTAATAGAAAAGTCAACTGTTAAGCAAATGACTGTCAAAAGGGAAAATAGTAGAAAGAATTGTTATCTTTTTCCTTTTGCGTTATAATAAAATAGTATTGAGGTGTATAAAAAAATGGAAAAAAAGAAACAACCGTCTAAAAATGAGACCGTAGATATAGAAAAGAAAGTGAACCAAGAATCAAAAGAAAAAACACATTCCAAGAAAAAATGTAAGTTAAAATCACAACCATTTGTTATCGGGCTATTAATTATTTTAATAGTAGCCACTATTTATGTACTTCACACCATTCTTCTCTTTAAGGGAATTGAAACACCGATGCGGATAGTTGCTTCTATTATCTTTATTGATTTAGTTGCCCTATTTAGTTTTATTGGGTTCCGTATTCGTCGTACACGTAAATGGAAGTATGTAATCATTTTTGGAATATTACTATTAATATACTCAGGTACCATTTGGTTTACTTCCGCTAAAATTAAAGCAGCAGTTTTTGGAACTATCTCTAAAATATCTAAAACAGCAGATACTGTTGAACATTCCAGTAGTTTGGTAGCTAGAAAAGATAGTACCATTAAGGACTTGGAAGATGCGAAAAATTATGTTGTTGGATATATTGATGAGGAAGGAAACATTGCCGCATCCGATTATCCAAAACAGATCTTAGAAGAAAATAATTTTGATGAGAAAAAGTTAGCCGTTTATTATGATGCAGAAGGTGCCATTGGGGATTTATTAGAGGGTGAAATCGATGCTGTATTTCTTCCGACAGAATATACTTCTTGGTATAGCGAAGCTTTTGAAAATCTAGAAGCAGATACTAAAATTGTAGCGGGTCCCTTTGTTACCACCAAAGAAGTTGAAGTAGATGATAAACCTATGAAAAGCCTCGAAGAACCGTTTACCGTCCTTTTAGTTGGTGAAGATAACAACACTGGCGGTGATACCTTGGCAGACTCTTTAATGTTAATTACTTTTAATCCCAAAACTTTAAATTCTACGATTCTAAGTGTTCCTAGAGATTCTTACATTCCTATTACTTGCATGAATAATAAAAAGAAAAAAATTACAGAAGCGGGTCCACAAGGAATGACATGCCTCATGAATTCTCTAGAACAATACTTTGATGTCGATATTGATTATTACTTTAAAGTCGATTTTAAAATTGTGGTAGATTTAGTAGATGCTATCGGTGGAATCGATGTAGAAATTCCTTTTAGTTTCTGTGAACAAGATAGTAATCGAAATTGGAAAAATGCTATCAAAGTTGATGAAGGATTACAACATTTAAATGGTGAACAAGCATTGGCATTTGCCCGTCACAGGAAAGCAAACCAAGCAACTGCCCGTAGATATTGTGGAGAAAAATATGTACATGATCCTACTTGGACAGATGATTTCGTAAGAGGTCAAAATCAACAAACCATTCTAAAAGCAATGATATCCAAATTAGCAGATGTAAATAGTTTTAGTGAAATTCAAAATATTCTAGATTCTGTAGGTAGTAATTTAAATTCTAATATGCTTAAAAACGAAGAGATGCTACTTTCTCTATATAATCTTGGAAAAAATGTTCTTGGAAAATCAAATGGCAAAAACCAATTATTAAATATGCAAAAACTTTATTTATCAGGAACAAGTGCATATGTTTATGTCGGAGGAAAATATTCTACCACTTATGTTTCCCCACCTTATATAGAAAGTCGTGATGAAGTAGTACACGCCATGAAAGTAAATTTAGAGTTGGAAAAAACTACTGCTGTTAAAACATTCCATTTCTCAGTAGAAGAAGAATATGAACCTACCATTATTGGAAAACGATATAGTGGTACTACTGATTTGTTATTAATGCCAAATCTAGTTGGTAAAAATGTCGAAGATGCACGTTCATTTGCAAGTAAAAATGGACTGGAGTTAGTAATTGAAGAAACTGTTGGTAATAGTTCTAATACCATAGGACAAATATTAACTCAAAGCATTCCTTCCCAAACCGATTTACACAACGGAACTGCATCTAGAACATTAACCATTACGGTTGTAACAAGTATAGAAACTCCAACTGTAGAGCCACCAATCGATGAGGATCCGGATAATCCAGACAACCCAGATAATCCCGATAATCCTGTGGATCCCGAAAATCCGGATAATCCAGATAATCCAGATAATCCTGAAATACCTGGTGGGCCAGAAGAACCAACGACTCCGGATAATCCAGATAATGAGGAAACACCTGCTATTCCAGGTACTCCAAGCAGTAATACTACAAACTAAAAAGATAGGAAACTATCTTTTTTTTGCAACAAAATTATTAGTAAAACAAGACCAAAAACAAGACCAAAACTTTTTGAAACATTAAAAAATCCCTTGAAAGTAAAGGGATAATAATCATCATGGTGGAGGCGATGAGATTTGCACTCATGTCCGAAAGAGCTAACTCTTAAACGTCTACAAGTTTAGTTAGATAATTCATTTCCTCAAGAAGTTGGTACCTAACAACCCCTCTCAAGTAAGATTATAAAAATTCATAATTACTTATAATCATCATAATTATATATCCCACATCAAATGAGCCTCATAATTTATCCTGTGGGATAGATAAATTTGAAGCAGCCTTCTTAAATTAAGCGAAAGCTAATTGATTTCTACTGTTTCCAGTTATTTTTTGGTTGTACGTAACGTGTACCTCCGACTTGCAATCTAAGCACTAACTAATTCGTCGAAACTAGACGCCCCCATGTAAGGAGAATTATATCACAGTTATGATGAAAAATCAATCTTCCCTTACAAAACTTAAACGGACTGTTTTCGTCAAAATATCGCTATATGAAAAACATTTAATCGTTCCCGTTTCTTCTTCCAATAAAAAAACATTGGGAAAAAGTTCTTTGATAATACCGCAATATTTTTCATATTTGTTACGTCCCAAACTATAATGAATTTTTACTTTTCTCCCAATATATGGTTCTAACTTTTTACGTAGATATTTTCCATTCATCTTGGATACCCCATATACATCGTTCCCTTCGTAAGAATTCCTCCTATTCCACTTGAACCATACTTAGTACTTTCTATAATATTTTTTAAATCGATATCTTTATTAATATCCGATAAACTCATTTTCACAGCGATAATAGCGGGATCTAAGGCATGAATATTGATACGTTTAGGGGAAGATGCAAAATTAGCGCCTGCTTTAATTAATTCCTCATAATTAGACTGACAGGCTCCTGCTATAATAATCAATTTTTCATGGCTATTTTCATATCTTCTAGCCTCTTTAATGGCTTCTACGAAGTTCGCACTATTCTTATACGAACTTAAATCATTAACATTCCCTTTCCTACGATAATAGGCATCATGACCTGTAATAACAACTATGTTTGGCTTATACTTTTCTAATAGAGAATATACTTTAGAGGCTATTAACTCTTCAGATTCTACTACTCCCAGAGAGGCTATATTCATCTCTTCATAAAATTTAAGACAACGATCTAAATATTCTTTATCCCCATCAATGTGTAAGACCTTCCCTGGTAAATAAAAATACTCATCCCTCTCCATATCCTTTTTTTCTTTAATACGTTCTTGGAAACTTTCTTCTTCTTCGATATCTACTTCTCCATCATATTTTCTTAAATCCTCTAGCGAACTATCTGCATAAAGTCTGACATTAATTCCTTTTAAATAGTAAACATCTGCCTCTATATCAATAATCTTAAAAATAAGATCGTTATCATAAGAATTTCTAGTTACTAAGTCCCCTATCTTCATATTGTTCACCTATTATAATATATTCATATCTCTTTTTTTTCATGACAAAAAAACAGGAGTAAATCCTGTCTTAATTCAATTCCTCAAAAATTCGTTTATCGAATTTATAGAGTTTATCAGAATTAGTAGCATGATAATATTTTCCATTCGTTTTACTTGCTACATTAATTAATTCTGTCTCATTCAAATCGTCTTCTCCGCCAAGACCAATGGTTAAAATTCTAACTCCTTTTTCATTCGCTATTTCAATCAATTCAGAATAACTTTTACCACTGTAATCATTATCCGCACCATCTGTTAAAAAGACAATGTAACGTCTCGTATTCTCATTACTACTAAATAAAGATAATGCTTTCTCTAATCCCGCTTTTCCATTGGTTCCGGAATCTTTACCGTTTCCATTATCATTAGCAATGTTAAAAATGTCGGTAATTAAAATTTTTCTATCTACACTTTTATTACTCAAACCATTATTAATAAGTTTCGCTTTCGCTGTAAACGTTACAAGTGCGACTCTAGCATCATTATCCAAAGAAGATAAAATGTTACTAATAATTCGCTTACGAATATCTGATGGGTCACTAGTATCCATACTCATCGAAACATCCATAACAAATACAATTTCCGATTGTGTAGCACTAGATTCTTCTATCTTCATTAACGAAGCATTAAAGTTAGCAGTATCTTCTGATAATGTATACTCTTTTTCCTCTGATTTATATTTGGCTTTTTCAAAACGAATAGAATAGTCTGTAGCTGGTAATTTTTCAAATAGATATTCTCCATCTGCATTAGTAGTGGTTTCATAGTTAACATAACCATTTAATTTATGGGTAACAATGACAGTTGCACCTTCTATAGGACTATTCGTTTCAGAATCTAATACCTTTCCTGATAGCGAAGCATAATCACGAGCTAACATTTTTGTTTCTACAAAAGCATCTTCGATAATTTTTACTTTATCATCAGCAATTCCTAAATTTTTAGCAGATTGGATAATCGCTAAGGCACAATCTTCAAAATCAGAAGTAGGCGTCATCAAGAATAGAGAATTATACCATACCTTAGACATTTCTTCTTTACTTTCAAACGCACCATTATTATACATTAAATATGCCGCATGATTTGGTACTCCAGAGTTAATATGAACCCCACCATTATCATAGTCCGTCCAAACATCAATAGGATTTCCAGATTCTGCTAAAAGTTTCATAACTCTCTCTTGCCATTCAGTATTATATGTCTCTAAATCGGTTGGGAAAAAATACTTTCCATCTTTAACAGCAGGATCTTGATATTTATTTGGATTAGCCATATCTCTCACTTCGATAACACTTTCTCCTACTTGAAAGTTATCGCCTTCAATAAGGCTTCCCATAATATCGGCATATCCTTCATTAAGAGCACCAGATTCTCCTTCATAAACCAAACCAGCCGTATGATCAATGACAGCATGTGTAAATTCGTGAGACGATATATCAACAGCTACCGAAAGCGGAGTTCCTTCACTAGAACCAATAAAGAATCTTTGTAAAGCTCCGTTCCAACAAGCATTTACCCACTCTTCATCCCGTAAAATTCCAAAATCTTTACCAGCACCAATATTTACAAATATTTCCGCACCATTATTATCAAATGATTTTCTACCTAATACCTTATCATAATAATCGTAAGCCTTTGAAAAGGTATCCATAGTAGAAATGGCATTTTCTAGACGTTCGATAGGATTATAAATCAATTTTCCATCTTTCATGAGGGCTTGTATAGGTTGTTGAAGATAATTACTTTTGAATATAAGATATAGAGCATGTGGCCAATTAATTTTTTCTTGGGAACCGGTATCCATTGCTAATTCATAGGCATCGACAATCGTAATATTTCTATTTGGATCATGAAACTTATAGACAGTACCTATATTAGGATCTATTCCTTCATCCAAAGTAATTGTATGTTCCTTTTTATCAGCACCCGTACCAGTATAAGTAAACTCAATATCAGCATTTTTACTAATCTTATCTAAAATAGTACCATCATCGCCTGACAGGATAAGATCATAATATCCACTAGGATCCATAATAGAAAATACATAGGAAGTAATTGCTTTATCATCCTTTATATAAACGTACTTGTTAGTTTCTAGCAAATCATACTCCGTTTTCATAATCTTATTTAAAGACTCTTTTGCTTCTTTTTCACTTATACGACAATAAGAACTAGCATGAAGATCTGGTACATAATTTCCAGTAACACTAGAAACTTTATTATTCTTATCTACCGCTACTACTAATTGTTTTCCATATACAGAGATACCACTATTCACTTGCTGCAAACGATAATACGAAAAATCTAAATTCGAATCCTGATTTACAATTTTAAATTCTTTAGAAGCATCTTTAAATCCATACATATCTCGTACTTCATTCAATGCCTTAAATACATCTTCTTCTTCTTTTACTTTCTGATTAATGACTGTTCCTTCTATATATTTTGGAATTCCTTGATTATTTAAAACAATATTAGGAATACTCGTTTCTATTGATTCCTTTTTATGAGAAGCTTCTTTTTTATCTTTTAATAAAAATACTCCCCCTACCCCTAATACTAAGAGTAGAATAACACATATGATAATGATTGGTAATTTCTTTTTCATTTTTTTCTCCTTATTTTACAACAACCTGTTCGTATTCTCCGTTGTACCACCATACCCCAATACGAATATCAATTAATTTTCCAGTTGCGAAAAGACCACTATCATCAAATCGTAAAACATAATATGGTTCTCCAATTTTTCCCTTTTCTCCAAACGTCCATACTAATAAATTAGAGCCTTGATAAAATTTTCCGTCTTCTTTTCCATACTTATCTACAATATCCTGATATTTCATTCCAAATTGAATATAATCATCGATAATGACATTAGAATCCTCATAAAAATTTGCTTTTATTAAAATGCTATCCTCATACTTACAATCCTCATTTTTCGCACAATATAAAGCACCAAGGAACTGTTCTTTATCGTCATGATAGAAAGAATGAACCGAAATAGAATCTTTCGCAATAGTATCCTCTTCCGTTAAATAATCATCTTCATAAGTATAATTTTTTTGTTGATATGTCAAAGCTGTATCTCCCAAATAGAAATCTTCTCCATTTAAAGTAAATTTTAAATGGGAATCCTGATCTAAATTCATTAAAGTCTTTGCTCTTTGTGATTTTCCTGGTTTTAACAAAAAAACAACTCCCACAATCACTACTATCAAAATAGCAATTCCTATGATCACTACTTTTTTATGTTTTTTCAATTTTTCAATCATTGGTTCTGATGGTTTTGCTGCTACCAGAACGGATTCCTTTTTTTCTTCCTCTCCTACATTTTCATTCATTGCTCCACATTTTGGACAAAACTTTGCATCCTTATCCATAGAGGAACCACATTTTCCACAAAACATCCTTATCCTCCTACTCTACTATAGAGAATTATATCATATTTTGATTCATAAAAAAAGAAAAAGCACTAGCATTCGCTAGCGCTTTCTTGTCTCTTTAAAAAGATAATTGTAACAATTATAAAGGCAAGACATCCTACCAATAAATAAACATATTTTGATACATCATCTAAAGTTTCTGGATTATCAATATTTCTCTCATTAACGAAGATAACGTTAGTAGTTTCTTCTAACAAAGAACCAGTTTCATTCATAACTGTAGTTGTATAGTGATTCTGATTGGCTTCTAGCTCTCTTACTGTATAGGTTGCCCCATATGGTAAATTTTCAAGAGTTATTTTTTGACCACCTTTCAAAGTAATCATTCCAACATAATCACCATTTTCATTTAGATTAAATTCAATGAAACCATTTGGTTTATTTTGTCCGATGTACGGATACATGCTAGGAATTTGATATCCTTCTTCTGGAGTAATCGTAATTTCAAAATTCCATTCTTTATCTTTTTCAGTATCATTACCTTTTAATTGCTTTTCAATAACTAAATCATGACTGGAATATTTCCAATTTGTAAATGTTACTGTTGGTGCCTCATCTTTTAATACACCGGATACATTATCAGTATAAGAAGTGACATAACCATCTTGATTTGCCTCTACTTCTTCAATAATGTATTGTGTATCTTCCGGTAAATCTAATACCGTAATAGTCTCTCCATCCTTTAGAGTAACATTCGCCTCATAATTTCCAAAATCATTTTTTACGAGAGTAAGAATTCCCTCTTCTACTTCCAATTCACCATTTACAATGATGGTCTTTTGATAATGGTAGGTTGTATTAAGTTCTAGAACTTTTGGGCTAATAAGTGTAATATGAAAATTCCATACACGATCTTTTTCGCCTAAATTACCTTTTACGAATTTTTCAATAGTTAAATTAGATTTTCCTAGTTTCGTATTGGTAAAAGTAACAATCGTCTCTTCCTCTGTAAGTCTACCAATAGTTCTACCATCTACTGTCGTGATGTAGCCATCTTGATTTGCTTCTTGCTCTGTAATTTCATATAACGTTCCTTCTGGAATGTCTTGAATCGTAATACTTTCACCATGCTTTAAAGTAATCGTTCCACTATAACTTCCATCTCCATTCGGAGTAAGTAATAATGTGCCAGCATGAGTTCCCGTATATTCATAAGAATCTTTTAAAGTTACATATTCTGCAGGAGTTAACGTAATCACAAAATTCCATTCTTTTTCTTTATCTCCTAGTAAACCAGCTACGGTTTTTTGAATGGTTAAATCCAAGTTAGCATTTTTACGATTTGTAAATACGAGAAGAGATGCAGAATCATCGGCAATTTCCCCAGTCACATCAGTATTTGTGCTAGTAATATAATCATCTTGATTTGCCTCTACTTCTTCTACATTATAAGTGGTTCCAGCTGGAATATTATAAAGAGTAATTCCTTGACCGTGTTTTAATGTAATTACCCCAAGCATACTTCCATCTTCCTGAGGTTCAAAAATCATATCGCCATCTTCTGGGATAGATACTCCTTCGATTGTTACTAGTCCTTTATACGGATAAGCATTATCTAAAGTTTCTCCTTCTTTTGGTATTAAATGAATACGGAATGTCCATTCTTTTTCGAAATTACCAGATCCACCTGTTACCTCTTTAGCAATCGTTAATGTTTGATTTGGTAACTTTGTATTGGTAAATTTTACCGTAATTGTGTCTTCTGTTAAAATACCAGTTCTATTATCCGTTGCTTTTTCAATATAACCGTCTTGATTTGCTTCTACTTCTCTTACAGAATATTTGGTTCTTTCTGGTAAATCCTGAATAGTAACGGCTTGACCATGCTTCAAAGTAACTTTACCAGTATAAGTTCCGTCCACATTATGAGTTAAAGATAATGTACCGTTCGCTGGTTTCTCTACTCCTTCTATAGTACTTTCACCAATGTATGGATAACTATCTTCCATTACTACATCATGTGCTGGAGTAAAGGTTATTTCAAATGTCCAATCCTTTGTAAAATCTGGACTCTCAGTTTCCAAACCAACAACTTCTTTTTCGATTTTCAAATCATGTCTTGACCATTTTGTATTGTTAAAAGTAACAGTTTCCTTATCAGACACAATAGTTCCACTAGTATTTTCTCCCTCTGTAATATATCTATCTTGATTTGCTTCTATTTCTCTTACAGAGTACTGTGTTCTTTCTGGAATATTTTTAATAGTAACAGTTTGACCATGTCTTAAAGTAACTCTTCCGGTATAAGTTCCATCTTCATTGTCTGTTAATTTTAAAACGCCATCTGGTAAGTCACTAACACCATCTATACTGTGTCCTCCATCATATGGATATTCCATTTCAAACACTACATCACTAGCTGGAGTAAAGGTTATTTCAAATGTCCAATATTTATTGACATCTCCTGCTCCACCATTTACTATTTTCCTAATTTCTAATTCATGGCGGGAATACTTAGTATTAACATAATCCACTTCTATATCGACGTGATTATCCAATACTCCTTCTGATTCTCCCTTTGTAATAGTTGTACGATAGCCATCTTGATTAGCACCTCGTTCAACAATCTTATATTTCGTTCCCTCTGGTAAATCCTGAATCGTTACTTCTTCATTATGCTTAATAGAAACAGTTCCTGTATAACTTCCATCTCCATTTGGAGTTAAAGTAATCGTTCCTGTTTTAGAACCAGTATATGCATAACTAGTTGCTAAAGTAACATCTTTTCTTGGGGTAAGAGTAATATCAAAAATCCATTCTCTATCTTGTTCCCCTGCATTACCATCAACAGTTTTACGAATCGTTAAATCATGTTCTGATAAGTTAGTATTAACAAATTCGATTGTTTCATTAGCATCTACTATACCAGTATTATTTTCATCGGTAACAACTGTTGTGTAACCATCCTCATTTGCACCTTCTTCGATAATCTCATAAGACGTGTTAGAAATAAGGTCGTGGATGGTAATTGACTCATTATGTTTTAAAGTGATGGTAGCTTCATAATAGCCATCCTGTTCTTCAAATTGTAACTGGCCAGTCTTACTACCATCATAAGAATATTCCGTTGGAATCGTCTCTCCATCCACTGGAGTTAAACGAATATGGAATGTCCAATCCCTCGTAGAATCTCCATCTGCTCCACGAACAGTTTTCTTAAGGGTTAAATCATATCTTGCACGATAATGATTAATGAAGTGTTCACCAACTAAGTCATCTACTACCCCTAATACAGTATGATTATTACCATCAGAAGTAACCTCGCTTTGTTGATTATCTTCATCGAGAACTCGATCAAATGTGTAACCTTCATCTAATTGGTCTTGCGTAATCATTTCTGTTACATGATAGTCAATATTATCATCAAGTCCTAAAAGTCCTAATCCTTCTCCTGCTTGAAGAGTGAATCTTGCTTTATTCGCATTATGCTCAATATCTGTTGCCCAGGTCCATTCTTCTTCGCTCCATCCTTCTGGTCGTTGCTCTGGAATTTCATCCTGATTGCTATATCCAAAGACAAGTCTCTTGGTCAAATAATTGGTTCTAGTAGAGTAGTTAGATGAGATTTGAGCATCTCCTCTTCTCATAGAATCAATATGGGAAATCACAAATTCAGAACGAGTTCGATATTGACTAGCTTTGCTAGCATCCCAAGTCCATGATTCATCTACCTCTTTTGTTGGTATTAAATAAACAGTCTGAATCCAGAAATCCATAGAGCCAACTGTATTTAATCCACTTGCTTGGCTATATTTTACGTTACCAGTAGTTGGTAATCCTGTCGTATCAGAAACATAGGTTGTTCGTCCTACTCCTCTAAGTTGTAAGTGTTCCTCACTATCATCTGCTGAATATAGATGATAAACATCAGTATCCCCTTCTGATACATTCGTACCAATATATACATAATATCGGTCATTACCAATTTGATAAACTGCTAATTCTCGATTTTCATCACTACCCGTTTGTAATAACCCTTGATTATTAGTAAGAACATCAATACTTTCAATTCTTAACTGCCATCTATTAGAATATGGGTTTTTAATTAAATCAATGGCACTATGATCTCCTACATAATTTTTTACCCATACTTCAAATGCAAAGTTTTCATCAGCATTATTTTCGCCGCCTACAGCTTCTACTTCTTTGGTAATTTCTAATAAACGGTCTGGGATAACAATTCTACCATTGTTTCCAAGATAGTTATCAATCGTAATATTCTCAGAACTTGTACTATTACCTACAATTGGAATATTTACATTGTAAGAAGTTGAAGTACGATTCTCATCTTTCGTTAAAAGTTTTTGAGCCATATCTCCAGTACGTAATCCACCTGGTTTCGTAGCAATTACCCAAGTACCATCTTCCTTTGGTTTCGTAGTACTAAATTCCTTTGTGTTTACCTCAAATGGAGCATCTGGATTTTCTAAGTTATACCAAACGAGATATTCTCCATAGCCTACCTCTAAATCTCCATTAGTGGCTGCAAAAGCACTACCAAATTCAGAACCTTTACGAGAAACGGCTACATGACTCTCTATTCCCTTGGAATTATTATTCGTGTAATAATCCAAAACGATATAGTAATAAGAATCAGAATCTAAATCACTAATATCATCTACCATATCTTCTTTATGACTATTAATAAATTCCTCATAAGCACTAGTTCCCGTTAAAGGAATTTCTTCATAAGATTGCACATCACTCTTATAAAGAATCAAAGGTTTTTGAAAAACGTAATATCTATTATCTTCTGATGGTGAGAAGGTAGCATTTGGGTCTCCTCTAGTTCTATCACCATTATAATCATCTGTTACATAGCCACTATAAACAGTATTACTGTAATAGTTAGATAAGAAATAAACTCCATCAGAAGCCGTATGACTATTCACATATTCAAGTGGTACTTTTGAAATGTCAATATCAATACCATCATCACTCATAATAGAACTATCTACGCCAACACCATAGAATAGTCGAATTGGTGTTACATGGCTAGATTTAGAATCTGGTTTATTGATTCTGTAATTCACAGCCGTTTCATAATCAATAGTACCATCTGCCTTAATAGAAATGTTTGCTGTTTGAATTGGTAACGCATTGGTTGGAATGTTAATGTAAAGAGCTTGATTATACCCTAAATTAACAGCACTTCCAGTAGAATCATCGATGTAATCTCCTGTATCTTCAACCCAAACACGAATATCACTCAATTTATAAGTGGTATTCGATGCTAATTCATAACATGGATTAATAACATCTTCATTTCTAGAAACCGTATCTTCAGCAAAACGATAAATGGTATAAACAGTATGTTTTTCTTTATCAGTTAGACGGCTTTCATCTTCACTCAATGTAGAAATATACTTTCTCGTTGTTTCTATATCCAGATAATAAATATCTCCATCTTCCCAACTACCAGCAGATTCTTCTTCTCCTTTAAAGTTTCCTGCCTTATCGTACCATCCTTTTTGGAAAGAACCATTTTTTAAATGGGTACTTGAGAAAGAATAATCATAAATAGCAGATTTTACTAAACCATGCATTTCTTCAAAGAGCAATAATGACATATCATATTTTTGACCATTAACAGATACTCCTTCATTCTTTATTTCCATATATTTTCCAATAGGATCCATATACGTTAAAGAATCATCTACCCCAATATCATTACTTCCACTAATAGGATTGAAAGTAGAGGTATTAATCTGTTCAAAGATTTCATCAAAAATACTATTTAAATCTCCACTATTTGCTGTGTAATATTTATTAATGTAATAAAGCTGATCAAATGATGTAATATCATATTGTTTTTCATCACCACTTAAATGTTTCCAAGTAAAATTAGCATAGTCTCCATCTGAATCAGTAAAAATATGTCTTTCACTATCATCCCTTGGAAATCTCATAGTAACGTCCTTGTTACTAATATAATCATTTAATGCATCACGTGTTGCCGTAATTTCATCTTGAGCTAATGGTAATACATTACTTCTAGATCCAAAATAAGTTCTTGGATCCATAGTCGCTAACAATTGTTCTGTCGCATAATCACCAACACCACCTACATTATATCCAATCGAGAAACCTAACATAGAAGTGTCATAATGTGCTTGAATTTTATTCTTGTAATAGCCAGCTAGTAATAAATTGGAAATCGTTCTCGTCGAAATAGCTTGAATTTCCAGATTTCTATTTTTTGTACTACCTCTTCCACTACTACTACTGCTACCATGCCCAGTATTCGTATTACAATCCGCATAAAAAGGATTTGCTCCATGAAGGGCATATTTTGCAGAACCATCAGTAGCAATAACTCCTGTCATTGGATTCCACCAATCATAAGAAGTACTTCCACCATTGCTTGTATTCGTAGCACTAACAATATTAGTAGCCCCGTCTGTTAAGACAATTAGTACAGGAGTTCTAGGTTCCTCCTTATGAGTAAGTTCATCATAGTAAGTTGTATTAGGTTCTTCAGCAAGCATCTTCATACCGATAGCAAGAGCTCCTTGCAAATAAGTCGCATCGGCAAACATGTACTGGCTAGTCTTAGAATCACTACCCTTTACTGTCGTCCTAATTTGTGAAAAATAGGCATCTGAACCTGGAGCCTTTTCAGTTGTGGCGCTTATCTCCATATACTTTCTATCATCTTTTAATGATTGATAATGTTTTAGTGGCAAAATCTCTTGAGCTCCACCACCATATACGACAACCCCTACTCGGTTATCCTTATGGACATGTATTTCGGAATCATCGCCCATTAACTGAGAAATTAATAAGTTTGCTTCATTGATTACTTCATGAAGGGAATCACTTTCGTTTTTACTTTTGTTCGTCATAGAAGTAGAAATATCAAGTAGTAAAATAACATCGAGTGGTTTTGATGCTTGTTGATTCACTACTTGACTAGAACCAATCGCCGAAAAGACATGAAGAAAATCAGTATTCACAGAAATTTGATCTGTTGAACCATCATCATTTTCGTCTAAACTAAGCGTAGTTCCATCAAAACGGCTATTGCTTTCACTGTTTCCTAACGCAAAAACCGTTTTATCAGTCCAAATACGACCTGCGTATCTAGAACTTTGTGCAATTCCTAAAACATCAGAATTTAAATAAGTTTCCATCGTATTAGGATCTGCAACGCGCGTGTAATTCACGTTATCAGCAGAAACTATAGGGGAACGAAATAATCGTGTAATTGTTCCATTATTAAAGAAACTTCCGATTACGATAGCACATAAAAGAACAACTGAAATCTTATATAACTTGTCCTTCATGGTTTCTGCTAAATCATTCGTTTTCAACTCATTTTACCTCCTTTACAAATACAATTTTTATTTTAACTCTTTGATTTTTTTCTTGTCAAGTATTTTTTTGATTTATGCATCTCACCAAATCATTTTTTTCCCATATATTAGTATTAGGTGATTACTATGCGTTGGTTTAGAAGAAGGGGCTGGTGGTATCTTTGGTTTTTTATCTTTAGTGTACTCTTATTTTATCAACTTATTATCACATTCTTTATTATTACCCGTTTTAATATTTTTCTCCTTTTTTTATTTATTTGTCTCATCTTTTTTTCTATTTTTAGAATTCTCTGGTAATTATTATTTCTTTATTTCTAAAATAAAACGACTAGTTTTATCTAAATATTCTAAACAGTTTTGAACAGAAGAAACATTTTCATACTCTGATTTAGAAAAGGAGATTGGTTCTGGTAAACTAATGAGAATATAAAATAATTCCTTTTCCTCTTCCTTTAAGGGATACGATGAAAGATACTGTTTGAATAGTTCTTCCCAAGGAAATTGATAATAGGTATTTTTATAAAGCGTATAAAGATCAAAGATAGGAGGACCTATCTTTGCTTTATTCCAACTAATCAATTGATTATTTCTAAAATGTTCTAAAGAAAGATGATTATGAAGAATAACCAATCTTATTTTTTTTAAATCCTTCACTTTTTCATACCATTTTTCCAATTCATTTTGGCAATAATATAAAGCATTATAAAGTGTAGTAATATGACGCGCTAAAAGATATAGGCTAGGACTCATAAAAATTTGAGATTCTGCAAAATCCATCTTATCATCATAATCTTTCTTCAAATATTCAATATTACCCTTTATGGTGTCATAAATATCTTGATATCCATATTCTTCTACGACTTTATAATGGGTAGTTTTCGCATGTAAAAGAGCTACTAAAGATATTAAATCCGTTATTTTTTGTTCTTCCGGAATAGAAATTTCCTCTACATATTCTGATATCTCATATTCCCCTTCTACCCTCGTTTTGGGATAATACTGAAATGTCCGCTGGTTTAGATAATCATAGATTGGATGTAAATTTTTTTTTACTACATATTTATTATCTTTAGTAGTAATAATCGTCGCTTTTCCCATCTTTTCATACTGAATTGGTTTTATAGAAAGATTCCGTAATAGTTCGTTAATTTTGTTCATTTGGAATAATTAATTTATCTCCTACATTTAATTCATTCAAAATATTATATTGATGTAAAATTTCTTCCGTTATTCCATATTTTTCTAATATAGAAGGAATGGTATCTCCTTCCCTTACAATATATACCTTATAAGTCATATAGGCTTCTTCCTGTACAACATCGTTAGAAAATACCGTAGCTACTGCTGGTTCTACTAACGGTTCACGAATTTCTTCTTTTTTTGGCTCTTCCACTTTGACCTCTTCTCTTGTAGTCTCTTCTTTAATAACCTCTTCACGAATTGGTTCTTCTTCTAATAATGGTTTTTCAGATAGTTTATCTACAAGAATATCTATGTGAATAGATAACTTATTAGGTTCCGTAATCTCATAATAAAAATCATCAACATCTAATAAAATATTTGAAACGTCAAAATGATCTTCTAAGTATCCCAAATAAGGAATCTCAAAATGAAAAGTATCGGTTCCACTATTGCTTTTATATTCTCCTTCTACTGTAAAATCTCCTTTTACGGCATAATCTTCTCTATGTAGATGGTGATCCATGGAAATACTGGTAATCTCTTCAATTGTATTTTTAAATAATATCTCCTTTTTAAATGGAATTATTTTTTGCATATTATCTCTCCTATCAATAAAAAATATGCAAAAAAAAAGATTCTATGAATCCTTTTTTAATTGATTTACTTTCTTTTTTACTTTGTTATGTTCTTTCCAAAGATTTTTATCTTGCATATCTTCTTCATCACCAGGTTCTAAAGTACAGTCCGCATCACTATTTGGTTTTCCCTGGTATTCATCCATCAAAGCATCATTATAATCCAAAATCTTCGATGTTCTTTCTAAAAATAGCGGAGATTCTCCTAATTCTGGATATTGCTTTAATAAATTTTCAATGCACATTAAATAGGCACCATTGAGAAGAAAATTAGCACCTACTCCCATAAATTCTTCGTCTGCCAATAAAGAAGAATGACTGTATAAGATATAGTATTCCGTTGCCGCAAAAGTTCTCACGATTTCCTTTCCTTCTTCTGGATCAGTTATCGAACGAAGTTGCATAATCAAACTTTTAATAGGGTTCGGATAAAAACGTCTAATAAAAGATACATAAAAAGGATACTCTGGACTTCTCATAGAATCATGTAATACTCTAATAATATCATTGCAGAGGGAAAATCTTTTAGCATGATTTTCTAGTGACTCTTCTTCTTGTACATATCTAGCCCTTTGAAGATAAGAAAATATATTGTCTTTAATCTCTTTAGGAAGAGAATAACCGTTTGAATAAGCTTTTACCAAATCTCTCATCATTTCTAAGACAGGAAGAGAGGTATAATGAATTCCTAATTCATCTGCCTCTTTTAAAAAGTCATCTAAATCTGTTTGGCACATCATCGCCTGAATAAATTTTAAATAAAAAATTGTACAATCTTTTTCATTATCATAATTCATTTGATACACTCCTATCTATTTTTCATAATACCATTATATATCTCTATATAATTCATAACAGGAATAAACTCTAAACTATTTTTGATTTCATCCGGTAATTCCTCAACATCACATAAATTTTCCTTAGGAATAAAAATTTTATGAATACCATTGCGAATCGCACATAGACATTTTTCTCTCAATCCGCCAACTGGCAAAATATTTCCCCTTAAAGTAATTTCCCCTGTCATGGCAATATCCTTATCCATTTGAATATTCGCAAATGCACTGATAAGAGAAGTAACTAAAGTTACACCTGCCGATGGTCCATCTTTAGAAACTGCCCCTAGAGGAATATGAATGTGAATATCATTGTCACATAAAAGATTATAATCTATATCAAATTTATCACAATTTGCCTTTACATAACTGAGCGCTAATGTCGCACTTTCTTTCATAACATCCCCAAGTGAACCCGTTAAAATAAGATTGCCAGACCCTTTATAATAATTCACTTCAATAGGAAGAACTTCTCCCCCATAAGGAGTATATGATAAAGCACTTACTACTCCTACTTGATAGTTTTGTTGCATGCTTTGTCCACCAAATTTATGATGTCCTAAATACTTCTCTAAATCATCCGTTTTCAAAATTGTCTTTTCTTTCTTTTTATCAATTACTAGAGAAGTTACTATTTTACGAATAACCTTGGATAGTTGTCTTTCTAATTCTCTAACTCCCGATTCTTTTGTATAATAACGAATAATATCCAAAATAACCTGATCATATACCTTTAAATAGGACAAGCCATGGGTCTTACAAAGTTTTGGTATTAAATACTTTTTGGCAATATCTCTTTTTTCAAACTCCGTATATCCGGAAATATCAATAATCTCTAATCTATCTAGTAATGGCAAAGGAATATTATCAATATTGTTAGCAGTTAAAATAAACATAACATGGGATAAATCATACTCAATCTCCAAATAGTTATCCCGAAAAGTCTTATTTTGTTCCATATCTAGTACTTCCAATAAAGCACTAGCGGGATCCCCTTTTAACCCCTTGGACATTTTATCTACTTCATCAATTAAAAATATTGGATTGCTGCTTTGTGCTTTTATCATACCTTCAATAATTCGACCAGGAGTAGCTCCTAAATAAGATTTGCGATGTCCTCTTATCTCTGATTCATCATCTACTCCACCAACCGAAATTTTCACAAAATTCCTACCAATACTTTTCGCAATAGAACGCGCCAAAGTAGTCTTTCCGGTTCCGGGAGGTCCAACAAGGCATATAATTGGTCCTGATAAATTTTGACTATGTTTTTGAACTGCTAAATATTCAATAATTCTAAGTTTTACCTGTTCTAGTCCATAATGGGAATGATCAAGACTTTCCCTAACTTCCTTAAAATTAGAATTATCCCTCGTAAACTTATCCCAAGGAAGATGAATCAATATATCGATATAATTTCTCTGTGTATTTACCTCAGGAGAAGTAGCCGGCATTCCTTCATATCGATCAATTTCATAAGAGATTTTCTGACGAATTTTCTCTTTACAGGTAAGATTTTCTAATGCTTTACGAAGTTCAATAACATCTTTTTCATGGGCAGAGATATCCCCTAATTCTTCTTGTATTAATTTGATTTTTTCCCTTAAAATATAATCTTTTTGGGTATCTTCCAAAGAGTTTTTTACTTTGTTATCAATTCGTTCTTCAATTTCAAATAAAGCTTCTTCCTGATAGATATCAGCAAGTAACATCTCTGTCCTATCTAGTGGGTTATTTCTCTCTAAATATTGACTTTTGCGGTGAATCGGAAGTGATAAATAATTGACTAATATATCGGTCATTTGGGAGATGGTTTGTGCTCCATCTAGCCGCGCTAAAACACTATTACTAATGGAGGGAACCATCTTGATATAACTATCTAATTCTTTTCGTAATTTTCTTGTAATCGCTATATTTAATTCTGTTTCAATTTTTGGTTCTTCTAACTTTTCCACTAAAGCTTCTATAATACGTGAAAAAGTATAATTATATGTTAAAGAATTTGCTCTAGTAATTCCTTTTAGAATTACTCTAAAATTCTTATTCGGTAGTTCTATTTTACTGACAATATCAGCAATCACGCCAATAACAGGCATATCTTTTAACTCATTGGTCTCTTCAATAGGATTACTCTTTGTAACCACAAACACTCTACTCTCATCAATGAGTTCTAAAGCTTTTCCCAATTGCGTACCAAAAGCATTATCCAATTCCAAGCGTAATTCATTATACGGAAGTAAAACAAGGTCTTTTAAAACAAGTACCGGCAACTGATATTTTTCCATGAACTCACCTCCGTTGTTTGCTGTTTATTATAGTACAAAAAATTTTTCTTTGTCAATAAAAAAAGGAAATCATTTTCCTTTTTTCTGATGGGGTTCTAAACAGAACTCACGAAGCTTACAATTTTCACATTCTGGAGCTTGTGCTTTACAGTGATAACGCCCAAATAAAACCAGTTGATGATGCAATCTTCCAAGCGAATATCCTTTAAACTTTCTCGTCAATTTATGTTCAATGGTAAGAACATCATCATTTTTTTTCGCTAAGCCAAGCCTCTTACTAACACGACTAACATGTGTATCTACCGCAACACAATTTTCACAATAGAGATTTGATAAAACAACATTGGCTGTTTTATGACCTACACCGCTTAAACTCTCTAAAAATTCTCGATCGTTTGGAACAATCCCATCCGCCTTTTCTAATAGCGCACCAGCAATCTTTTTAATATTTTCTGCTTTTCGCTGATAAGTACCAATCGGTCTAATAATAGAAATGATATCTTCTAAAGGAGCATCTCGTAAATCCTCTAAAGTAGGATATTTTTGAAAAAGAATATCGGTTACCATATTTACCCTTTTATCAGTTGTTTGAGCACTCAACATAACCGCTAATAATAATTCATAATCTTTTTGATAATTTAGTTCACAACGAGGTTCTGGATAAAGTTCATCTAAGTATTCAACAATCTTCGCTATCATCATTTAACCAATCATAATCTAGTAATTCTCTACTAGCTTTACTTTCCTTTTTTCTACCAAAATTCTTACGATTTTTTTCAACATCCTCTTTAGTCTTAATTCCTTTTTTCATCCACTCGTCGATAATGCGATCAATATATCTTAAATGTTTAATTCCATTATATGTTGCCTCTTTTAAAGCCAGTTCTAATATTTCTTCACTAATGCCACCATCTAACCAAACATGAATAGTCTCTATTTCTGATGGAGATAATTGTCTTCCTAATTCTTTTTCAAAAGTATCAAATATAGTTGTACTAGCTACTTTATCTACATCCTTTTGAAGAAGTAAGTAGGCCATTTTTTCATATAGATAATCTAATCTAATAACCTCACTTCGCACATTATTTTTCTTAACAATATCTAACACTAAAAAGCCTTTCTCTGATAAGGTATTAATAATCTCTAGTACTTGATTTAATTTCAAAGATAAATCTGCACTAATCTGTTTGGGATTATAATTGTTATCTGGACTATTTAAAAGATAAATTAACATAATCAATTCTTGATCGGTAATGTTTAACTTACGATAATGTAAGAACAATACTTGGGGAATTTGATATGGCTTTCCTTTTAATAACTCAATGATTTGCTCCATAAGACCACCTACCTACATTATACAAAAAAGAATTCCTTTGAGCAAGAAAAAAAGGCAAAAGCCCTTTTATTCATATTTTTGTCCGCAAGATTGACAAAATTGATCTTGTGGATTCTTTCTTGGTTGACCACAATGTTTACAAACCTGAACATTCTGTACTGTTGGAGTAACGGGTGCTGCTACTGTAGCATCTCCCTGTTGTGGAACAGATGTCACTTGCATCTTTGGCATCGGAGCAGGTGCAGTTTTCATAAAAATAGACTTTAACTCTGGTAAATCCTCCATTACTAACAAAACAATGATAGCAATAGATCCAAGCATTATTAACCAAAAACCTATTTTTAAATCAATATCCTCTACAGCAGAACTAAGAGCAACTGATAATGCATATCCTGCTGTTAAATAAGATAAATGTTTTCCTCTTTTTAAGAAGAATGTTCCGATTGGTACTAAACATAAAACAAGATAAAGAATTTTAAATAGGGTTGGACTACTATCCCAAATGTTCGTAGAAACACTAAATCCAAATCCACTAGCTCCTACAAGATCAACAAAAGCACCGATAAGAAGTAAAATTCCTGCCCCCATACCTACATAGCGTTTAATAGATTCCTTATCCATTGAAATACTAGCAGTAATTGGTGCGGATGCTTGTTGTGTTGGTACAGCCATTGGCGTTGATGCCGTGTTTACTGGTTGACCATTATACCCTTGAGCAATTGGTTGACCACCATTTTGTGGAACGTTATTCCCATTATTTTGATTATCCATTTTCTTAACCTCTACTTTCATCATTAATTATAGCATACAATTTTTGCTTTATCAATATTTAATCTTCCAAATGCAAAACCTCATAACCCTTATTTAACAAAAGAATTGTATAACTATCCTTCGTAATTTTATAAAAATCACTCCACTTTTTATGTAATGATTGAATATATTCTTCGGATAAAGACTCATCATAAAAAATAGCTTTTACTTCATCCGTTATAGGAATTTCTTCAGTAAGATATACATAATCACACCCAGCCGTTTCATTCAAGCAAAAAGTTTGATTACGGTAATGAATACGATTGGGTTCTAATTGGATATCTTGTATAATGACCATTTCATCTAATAACATCTTATAAGAATAGGAAAGCGGATACTCTTCCCTCATAAAGACATAATCAATTTGATTTGTAAAAATAGATAAAACTTTCTCTAAATCATCTTCTTCTAAATACTGAAATACATAAAGAATATAAAATTCCTGAGTTTTCACAAGCAAACTATTACTTCCTGAAAGAGGCAAAAAGGTAATGGCTATCTCCTCATCTTTTAGATGAATATCTATCTTTTTGACTTTACCAGAATATGTTTTAACGCATATCATTCCTACATTAATAAGAATGAGAAAAAAAATAAGAAGAACTAACTTTTTCATATCTAGTTCATCTTATGTAACATTATTCGAAATATTTCTCAATAAAATGGGATAGTTCCGAAAATTGATTAGACAATTTTCCTTCTAATATCTTTTTTTCTAAACAAGAATAAACAGCAGCTAATGAGGTAGTCGTTATTCTTTTGATATCATCTGCAGAAATGGCAATATCTTGTCTTTTATAAATAGGAAGTTTAGCATATCTATCTTTCAATAATGAAATATCTTCCTTTCGAATTTGAGTTGCTAAAGTACACAAATATAAACCATATCGGTATAAATGAAAATCAGTAATCATACTTTCTTTCAATAAACTTTGGAGAATTTCCATTTTTCGCTTTTCCTCTTTGGAAAAGGGATAATCTTCCACAATAGAAACTTGCGACCACATTCCTACCACATCCGGAACATAAACTAAAGAATCAAAAGAACATCCTAAATAGGGTTCCATTCCTATTTTTTGTATTAGGGAAATTCCCTTTTGAAAATTAGGACTTTCAAAAATTTTATCTAACTCTTCCCTCTTACGATAATTCGATAAATGAGCCACCAAAGAACAATGCTTTTCCATTGCTTTCCATAAGGTATCTTCGATATTAAAATCTAACGTAGTTGCAAAACGAATTGCTCTCAATATACGAAGCGGATCTTCTTCCATCTTCTGATACGGATTTCCTACTGATTGAATCTTTTTATCCTCTATATCAGTAAGTGCTCCCAGTAAATCTATGAAATGATTCTCCCCATCCATACATAGAGTGTTCATAATAAAATCTCTTCTATGCAAATCTTCTCTTAATTCGTCTGTATATTCAATAATAGGTGTCCTAGTTCCTACATATCGAAGTTCTTTTCGAAAGGTAGTTATTTCTATTTGACACCCCTCAAAAAGAATCTTTGATGAACCAAAATTTTCATCTATGACATTTGGAAATAAATCCTTGACAATTTCTTTTGGGGCATTAGTACAAATATCGTAATCATTACTTTCTCTGTGCAAACAATAATCTCTTGGATATCCACCAACTAAATAAGCTAAATACCCTTTTTCGATTAACATTTTTAAACATTTTTTTACTTCTAATCTCATTTTGCTTCCAAAAAAGGCGGATGTTACCGCCTTATAAATACTGTTCGATAATCTTTGGAAGTTTATCTTTTAAATCCTCATTAAATTTCACAATTAATGTTTCTAATAAATCTGGATCATCTACTTCTTCCAAATCATCTTCTCCTAAATATTCCCCAATAATATAATTTTTATAATCTGTCTTTTGAATTAAATAGACAAATTTTCTATCATTCATTGTAACAATAGATGCTACAACATACTTATTGCCATCTTCTAAAGTCCAAATATCTCCATGTTCTACCATACTATCTTCTTCGTCCCCTTTCTTTTCTGTCTGGGTCTTCAAGTAAATCTTCTTCTTCGTCTTCTAATTCTTCTTCTAGACGTTTTTTAGCACTGTTGGTACGTAACCAACTGATAGTACCTGCAACGCTAGTAGCAACAGAAGCTACAATTTTTATAAAATCTTTACTAGCTGGTAAAATTTGCTGAAGACTAATATTAGCGGCTGCGAAAGAGGCCAACGAAGCTACACAATTTTTAGCAGCAACAATTGGGTTGACACCAAAAACAGTAACCAATGTTGCAGCTGAAACACATCCAGCAGCAGCAATCATTAAAGAGATAACTGATTTTTTTTCTAGAGAAGAAATTGCCTTTTCTCTCTTAGTAATTTTATGTTTCTTTTTTCCTCTTCTATTTGTTGCTGATTGACGGTTCTTACGTTGTTGATCTACATCTTGATCAAGTTCAGATTCCTCTTCGGATGGACTACTCTGACGTGGTTGCTTCTGACCTTTATAATACATGGATGCTAATGCTCTCTCCAAATCATCATATGGGAGAACTAATTTTGATTGCTTTAAATGGTTGATAGTAGCACCTACAGCTTCCACTCCATAAGTTTCTATCAATGTTTTCATAACATAATCTTGCATAACGGTATCGGCAGAATCCTTATATTCGGCATGGCGAATTAATGTGTTTGCTAAGTTTTTTTCTTCCCGTAAAAGGCAGACATGAGCTTTAAACTTTTTCATTTCCATCTCTGGTAAAATCAAACTAACAATTGGAAATAACTCATCTGAATTTAAATAACCAAATTGTTTTAATACCTCTTTTGTAAATAAAGAACCACGAAGACTATGACCTTCATATTTTCCTCTACCTTCATACATATCCGCTATAAATTTGCCAACCATCCAACTAATCTGCTCATTACACTCTAGCCAAAGCATAGGTAACTCTCTAGTCTTTCCTGGATTAGAAATGCGGAAGCCATCACGTACAGTAGTCATATCTAGACGATACTTTAATCTCGTGATAGCCAGTTCTTTAGAAAGTTTTGATGTTAATTCATCATCATTTTCATATTGTTTACCAAGCTCATTACAGATTCGAGCAATCTGTAATTCATTTACCAACCGAACATAAGTCTCTAGTACATTCTGACTAATCAAACCCTCTTGGTGAACTTGTTGCAAAGCATCTCCCAATTCTTCATAAGTAATCTCTTTCGGAGCACCACATTCCTTCATAATACGTGCTACCAAGGAGTTAACAAAGTACGGAGCATTTTTTTTCGCATCTTTTACAATATTCCGAATCTTTTCTACAATTGGATCAGTTTTCTCAAACTCATCTTCTTCATCATCGACCGGTGTACTGCTTGGTTTTGATCCATCTTCTGTGATGCTTGGATCTGTTACAGTCGCATCAGGTTTGGAAACATCTAGAGTTGCTTCTTCTTTTCTCTTTTTTTCCTCATATAATAATCTACCAACATCAGACAAAGAATACTCTTTTCCATCTTCTAGAGAAATATTATATGCTTTAGCTACTCTTTCCATGGCATCCGGTTTTACTCGATAAACACCATTATCTAATATCTCAATATCCGCTTGTGTAATAAGAGACTGATTTTGCAATAGTTCTCTAATTCCTTCATTTATTTGTTCCTGCTCAGTCATAAAATCACCTCGTAGTCATATTCTTATAAATATATTATATCATAAAAAAAAGAGAAAGAAAGTTGTTTTTTAGAAAAAATAAAAAAAGCATTAAAATTAATTTAATGCATCTTTTAATTTTGATCCAGCCTTAACTGTTACAGCAACTCTTGCAGGAATATTTACAACTTCTCCTGTTCTTGGATTACGTCCTTTTTTAGCTGCTTTCTTCTTAGCAGTAAAAGTAGTAAATCCTGTTAATGTAACTTTTCCTTCTTTTTTTAATCCATTAATAACTCCACTCATCATTGCATCTAATGCACGAGTAGCATCTGCTTTTGTTAACCCGGTTTCTTCAGCCATGTAGTTAACTAAATCTGT
>CANRDU010000011.1 GCA_947629445.1 uncultured Bacilli bacterium | reverse complement strand
TGGATAGTTCCACCTTTTACTCTTGCCATTTTTAATCCTCCTTCTGTTTATTAGAATTGAACATTCTTTAATCTTTTAGCATCTGACTTATGTAATGCGGAAGCTTTTCTGCCACTTCTATTAGAGGCAGCATTCTTCTTTCCTGTATTATGTCTTGTTCCTGGATGTCCAATAGAAATTGATCCACCATCACGAACATTTAATACTTTTTTTGTTCCTTTATGTGTTTTTAATTTTGGCATATTTTTCCTCCTATTTTTCCTTTTTTGGCATAAGTATCATTGTCATATTACGTCCATCAAGAAGTGGTTTTTGCTCAATCTCGGAAACGGTACTTAAGGCATCCGCAAAGCGAATTAACACTTGTTTTCCCAAATCAGTATGAGCCATCTCACGTCCTTTAAAACGAATAGAAGCTTTTACACGGTGACCTTTTTCTAAATATTTAATTGCTTGATTTACTCTCGTATTAAAATCATGAACATCGATTGCAACAGATAAACGATATTCTTTCATTTCTAAATTGGTTTCTCTTTGTTTCTTCAAATTTTCTTTCTGTTTTTTCTTATTTTCGTACTTGAACTTATTATAATCCATAATTTTACAAACTGGTGGATTACCATTTTGATTAATTAAAACAAGATCAAACCCTGCATAGGTTGAAAGTGTCAAAGCATCCTTAATATTTTTGATTCCTAATTGCTCACCATTTGGTCCAATGACCATGACTTCTTTTGCTCGTATTTGCTCATTAATGAACAAATCTCTCTCTTTGTTTGCGATAACAAACACCTCCTATTTTCATAATTGAAACGGTATCTTATACCATGAAAAAAGTGCATACAAGGGTATCCACTTTCAAGCACAAATTCATATTCTCGGCTTTTACCTATTGCTTGAGCAATCAGGTGGATGTGGATACATCGCTTTCCTTTTTTTCATTACACGAACGATTATACATAAAAATACTATGTTTGTCAAGTATTAAATATGAAAAAAAGGTGTATTAACACCTTATCCATTTCCCGTATGATTATGACCACACTTAGGACAAAATTTACCAACGACCTTTTCCCCACAAATAGGACAAAAACGATATTGATAATATGATACTTGATAAAAATTAGTATTAAAATTTTGGACAAACATATTGGGAGAAGGTGTACTTGGTGTAGACATATTGGATGTAGGCATATTTGTTGTAGTTATACTTGAAGTAGTCATATTGGATGTAGGCATGTTGGGCGTAATTGTTCCATCTTGAATATTATAACGAATACGGGCTAGTTGTTGAACTTTCTGAGTTGCATCTGTGAATAGACGTACAACAAATAGAAAGAAAAGCATACCAAATAATCCTATATAGGGACTAGCAAATATTAAATAGTCATATAAACCATGCGCTAATATTGGGAAAATTAAACTCTTCCATTTATTCTTTTGTACTAATTCCATATTTCCATGTCTTTCGGCTGTTTTTGCCATCCCCAAATAAAATCCCATGAGAATTCCAAAACAAACATGTCCTGGTACTGCGGTAAGACCACGCATGATAGCTGTCCCTACCCCACTAGAAAAAACATATAAAATATTTTCTAAACAAGCAAATCCTAAAGAGACAAATGTCGCATATACAATGCCATCATAGGCATGATTAAATTCTCTGTGGTGATAGCTAAAAAGATAGACAAATATCCATTTAGAAAATTCCTCAATGAGTGCAACCCCAATAAAAACGTAAGGAATAAGTAGCAAGGCATTAAGGTTTTCTTCATTTTCAACGGAGAAAAACGGAAATAATCCTTCTAAAATTCCTGTTAGTAATAAGGTAACGACGATAGAACCAATTCCCATGAAAAAGAGGCTAACCAAAAGTCCCCTGGGTTCTGGATCAAAATCATTTTTATAGATATATCTTCCTAATAAAAAAACAGGTAAAACAGATAGAAAAATGAGTAATAATTCCACACTATCAACCTACCTTCTTCGTTAATTATATCATGAAAAAAAGAATACTTCAATGAAGCATTCTATCTTTGACCCATATACTTAGCAGTTCTAACCATTTGTGCACTATAGCCCATTTCGTTATCATACCAAGCAATTACTTTTACTAACTGTTTTCCATCTACATCAAGAACTTTGGTTAATTGACCATCCACAAGTCCTCCTAAGTGAGAACCAATAATATCACTAGATACAATCGGATCCATAGTAAATCCAAGAGTCTCATTAGCATTCATTCTAAATAAATTATTTAACTCTTCTACACTAGTAGGCCTTGTAAGCTCAAGGGTTAAATCTACAACTGAACCATCTGTTGTTGGAACACGTAAAGCTCCTCCATCTAATTTTCCTTTAACAGAAGGAATAACAAGACCTAAAGCACTTGCTGCTCCTGTTGAAGATGGAACGATATTCGCTGCACACGCTCTACCACGACGTGCATTAATTCCCTTCTTATGTGCAATATCAAGAGTTGCTTGATCATTTGTATAAGCATGAACAGTTGTCATATAACCTTTTACAATACCAATATTCTTCTCAATAACATTAACAACAGGCGCTAGACAGTTCGTTGTACAACTTGCGGCACTAATAACTTGTTCTGTACCATCTAATGTTCCTTCATTAACATTATATACAATTGTTTTTAAATCTCCCTTGGCAGGTGCAGAAATAATAACTTTCTTAGCTCCCGCTCTAATATGAGCAGATGCTTTCTCTAAATCTGTAAATTTACCAGTACATTCAAATACTTCGTCAATGCCAAGTTCTCCCCATGGTAAATTAGCAGGATCAGTCTCTGCATAAACACGAATATGTCTTCCTCCAACAATGATAGAATTTTCATCATGAGAAATCTCATTTACACGATAACTACGATGAGAAGTATCATATTTTAATAAATATGCTAATTGTTCTGCATCTGTTAAATCGTTAATCGCTACTACTTCAAACGCTGGATCTTCTTCCATAATTCTAAATACTAATCTTCCTATTCTTCCGAATCCGTTAATTGCTACTCTAATCATTTTATTCCCTCTTTCTAATTTTTAAAGCAACTTCCCCCAATAAATTCTCTTAATACAGAATCATTTGGCACATCATCACTTGGTATCGGTAAAAAATTTCGTAAGAAATTAATTAACCGAAGTGCCTCCGGATATACCGGATCATTTTCATCCACACAGAACAATAGTGGCTCTACATAAGTTTTTAAAACCCCTATCTCATAAATGAGTGCTGAATTAATAACCGCATCTACTTCATCCTGATAAGGATAGATATTTTTTCGCTCTCCTTTTTGAACAGAAGACCACATTTCTAATGTTTGTCCGGCGGTATAACCACGTGTCTTACTATCTCGAATGATTCTTCTTAGTTTTCTTAAATCACTCGTATGTACGTGACTATGGTTATCAATATTTAATTGAACCAATGGACTAATATAAATTTTGTATTTATATTTACGATCTACTGATAATGTCAATATATCATTTAAAGCATGAATTCCTTCCACTATCAACATATCTCCTGGTCCTAATTGAACAAAGTTTCCATGATATTCTCTTTTTCCCGTTACGAAATTATAAGAGGGAACTTCTACTTGCTTTCCTTCCAATAACATCGATAAATGTTTATTAAATAAATTTAAGTCAACTGTGTAAAGAGATTCAAAATCATAATTTCCCTTTTCATCTTTCGGAGTATCTACCTTATTTACAAAGTAATCATCTGTCGATAATTGAATTATGTGGATTCCCCTACTTCTTAGAAAAGTCACCAATTTTTTAGCTGTCGTCGTCTTACCACTACTAGATGGTCCTGCTAACAAGATTAATTTAACATCTTTGCAGCCACAAATATCATCAGCGATTCGTACTAATTGTGTATTATAATTAGACTCCGCTAAACGAATTAAATCATCAATTTTAGCAGAAGAAACGACTTGGTTCAAATCCGATGCCACATTAATACCAAGACTATTACTTAATTGATTATATCGCTGAAACTCTTCAAATACCTTTTCATGATGCGTATAATCCAACGTACATTCTGGATTTAACGTCGTTGGAAACGATAAAACGAAGCCTCTCTCATCAATCAATGTTAATTTAAAATCATTAATCTGTCTTGTACTATAAGCTAATTTTACATAGAAATAATCATATACATCATCTAAGCGATAAAGATTGACATATGTGTTGGAAATATATTTCAAAACATTAACTTTATCCAATCTTCCTTTTTTCTTATAGTACTGGATAGCATCCACCCGAGAAACACTTAATTTTTTAAAAAGATAATCATCTCGATAAATCTTTTTCATTTCTCGTTCTATTGATGCTACCATCTCTTCGTCAACTTCTTTATCTTTCAGTCTACAAAAAACACCATAGTCGATAGAATGATCAATAAATACTTCTTGATTATCGCCAAACAGATGCTTAATCGCTACTACCATCATAAACATCGCACTAGCCATGTATACGTTATACCCTAATGTACTACTACGATCAAAGAAATCAACATTACAATTCTTCGTAATTTGATCTCCTAATTCCACAATATCATTATCAACTTTCGATACTAAGATATCATAATCATAGTACTGTTGAAAACACTTACTAATTTGTTTTAAAGTGGTACCAACTGGAAATTCTTTTTCCTCTAATTGATGATAGGTAACTTTTACAGTCTTCGCACTCATACAATCCCTCTATTCTCTATAATCTATTCTATCAAAAAAACATATCTTTGTCATTATTTTTTGAATATTTTACTCTATTTCATCCTATGATAAAATTAGGAGATGATACCATGCTAATTCCAAATGTTATTGAAAAAAAAGATGGTGGTGAAAGAGCCTATGATTTATATTCTAGATTATTAGAAGATAGAATTATTCTATTAACGGGGGAAATTGATGATCATATGGCTAATATTATTGTCAGTGAACTTCTCTATTTAGATTCTATTAATCATCAAGATATCTCAATTTATATTAATTCACCAGGCGGAAGTGTGACCGCAGGTATGGCTATCTATGACACTATGAACTTTATTAAAAGTGAAGTATCCACAATCTGTATTGGACTTGCTGCCAGTATGGGAGCATTTTTATTATCTAGCGGAACAAAAGGAAAACGTTTTGCCCTTCCCAATAGCGAAGTGATGATTCATCAGCCTCTAGGTGGTGCCCAAGGACAAGCAACAGAAATCAAAATTGCCGCAGAACATATTTTGAAAACACGCATGAAATTAAATGATATTCTTGCTAAAAATACAGGAAAAGAAAAAAGTATCATTGAACATGATACCGAAAGAGATTTTTTTATGGATTCTAAAGAAGCACTGACCTATGGTCTGATTGATAAAATTCTTTAGAATTTTTTATATGTATTTGGTTCTTCCTAAGTCAATTAATTGAATGAGACTTTGAGATTCTTTTTGTTTCCAATTTTGAATAGTCTGACTAGCTTCTGCACCATCTTCCTCATCAAATAAAGCTTCAGCACTAGAATTACGGTGATTAATAATCGCTACTGCTTGAGTGAATGCCATTTGTTGCTCAAGTGTCTCCATTCTTTCATTCATATTGTCTAATTGCTCTTGTAAATGACGGTTCTGCTCAATAATACGTCTATTCTGTTCTAAGACTTGATTGATACTTTCTTCCATAAGACCTCCTACAATTTTATTATAACAATTCTTTATGAATAAAGATTTAAAAAAGAGAAGAAAAATCTTCTCTTTACGCTATTTGTACAATTTTAACATCGTATTTTCCATTTGGACTATCTACGGAAACTACAGCACCAACACCCATTCCCATAATGGCTTTCGCAATTGGTGATTCATTAGAAATTTTATTTGCAAATGGATCTGCTTCCTTGCTTCCTACGATAGAATATTCTTCACGTTCACTATCTTCTACATATTCAATCGTTACCCTTGTTCCAATAGATACTACATCCTTATTTACATCTTTAATAACAACAGCCTTTTCAATCATTTGCTCTAATTCTAAAATTCTTGCTTCTACTTGAGCTTGATCATTACGAGCTGCATCGTATTCAGCATTTTCACTTAAATCTCCAAGTGCTCTTGCATCCTTTAATGCCTGGATAATTTCAGGTCTTCTTTCTAGTTTTAACACATCTAATTCTTTTTTGATTTCTTCTAATCCTTCTTCTGTTAAATAGATTTCTTTTGTACTTGACATAAAATTCACCCTTAACTTTCTTTTTTGCATTAAGTTTACCAAATAATACTACTTTTTTTATTATTTGTCAACTTAAATTTTTTGATATTCGAATCATGTCATAAGGCTCTAATTTTTCTTCCATTGGTATCCTTACAATTTGCATAGGATGTCTTACAACATCAATGGACTCTCCCTTATCATCTTCGATATGATAAATGGTGTAAACAATCGTATCATGCTTTGGTCCAAATATCTCAATAGTGTCTCCTACTTTAAAATAATTTCTTTGCTCTATGATAGCCTCTTTTTTAACATTATCATATGATTGGACAATCCCTAAAAAATCTTGATTAGATATTTCTTCACGACCATTATAATAACTGCAATCTTCTCCATAGGAGCCGTGGAAAAATTGCGGAACAGAATCTCTGTTAGCACAATTTCTTAGAATAATCTCTAGATTGGCATCATACTCATAATGTTCTGGATCTTTTAAATATTGATCAATTACCTTACGGTATACTGAAACAACCGTTGCGATATAGTAAATAGAACGCATTCTTCCTTCAATCTTAAAAGAACTAATTCCCATATCAATCATCTCGGGAATATATTTTAAAAGAGATAAATCTTTACTACATAAAGTAAAATCTTTTTCTCCTTCTATCTTTTCATGATTTTCAGATAGTAAATCAAAATTCCATCTACATATCTGACTACATCCTCCACGGTTGGAATCCCTTCCTGTTAAGAAATTGGATAGTACGCATCTACCACTATATCCTGCACACATTGCCCCATGAATAAACGTTTCTATTTCTATTGGCACTCGACGGATAATTTCCTGTACCTCTTCCTTACTACACTCTCTTCCGAGTACAATTCTAGAAACCCCTTCTCGATAAAAGAAAGAAGCGGCTTCATAATTCAGTGTAGAATGTTGTGTAGACAAATGAATCTCTAAATTCGTATATTGTCTTGCCATCTCTATAACATAAGGGTCACTTACAATAATAGCATCAATTCCGGTACTTTCTATATTCCGTAAATACTCTACAATTTCTTCCGCTTCTTTATTGTGCAGAATAATATTTACAGTCACATAGACTCTTTTCCCAAGCGAATGAGCAAACGTTACCCCTTCCTTCATTTCTTCTAACGAAAAATTAATGGCATTTGCACGAAGACCGAAAGAAGGTCCGCCAATATAAACAGCATCAGCCCCATAGAGGAGCGCTACTTTTAAACGTTCTAAATCACCAGCCGGTGCTAATAGTTCTGGTCTTTTTTTCATTTTTTCACCTGGTAAACCGTTTCCTGATATAGGAACCCTTTCCCTGTATTAGAGAATAAATCTTTCATTTTCGACTCTAGTTGTTTTAAGTTGTCTTGATCCACAATTTCAAAATAAGCTAACACTTGTCTGAATTTATCACTTGGTATTAAAAAACCACTGATAAACACATATTCTAAATTATGTTTTTTATACTCTAAATATTCTGATAAAGCATCCATAATGAAAGAAGAATAAATCTCTGTTCCAATCTCTCTATCTAAAATAGGGTATGTTTGCCCTTCTTTTGCTAAATAAAAGGTTTGAGAATTTGATTCCAATCCAAAATGATTCAAATAATTTTGAACGGCATGTCTTTTAGATACATACATCGGTAAATACCCAAATACTTGCGTAATACAGGTAATTTCTGCTTGTCTATGAATTTCTAATATTTCATTTTTAGTAATTTCATTAGAAAGAAAGACGCCGTCTACTCCAAATTTTTTCCAATAGGATACGGTATATCCATTGGTCGTTAAATGTTCAGCACTCCAAATAAGAGACAAATCTAACGATAGTTTATGACAAATTTCTAAAACTGCTACATCATAATAGAAAACACCATTTACTTGTAATTCCGCACATTTTTTTAATAGAACGGTTAACTCTTCTAAATCTTGATTATGCATATTTTTGTTTAAAGAGATAAATATTTCTTTTCTATTTTTCTTTACGGTACTACAAACACTCTCTAACTCTTCTTTTTCTATCTCTGTAAAATTATGAGAGAAACCATGAATACCGAATAAAATTGCTTCCGAACAATCTAATACTTCTTCTAAGTCCTCTTTCCGAGGTGGCATAACTAAACGTTTGGTCATAATTCCTCCCCATTTCAAGAAAAAACGTCTCCCTATGAAGACGCTATCATATTATCATAATTTGTCATATCTTGTCAAATTATTACAAGTGATTGAAAAACCTTCTATAACTGGTTATCTATCATATAATAATGCCCTGCTTGAGCACTTTGACTTGCCTCATAAGGACCAACAGAACTCGTACATCCACTATTATATAAGAAGCAATTTAAGCAATCCATTACCGTTTGTTTTTCAGAAGCATTTGCTGCTCTTGCGACAACAAACTGAACTATCCCCGCAACAAAGAAAACAATTCCAGCTGCAATAAATTTTCGAATTAATTTTCCTTTCGCTTTCATAATTTCATCTTGAGTTCCACCTGTAATAGCTTTTACCAGTGCGATAATACTAAAAGCAATTAAAACAATAGGAGTAGCAATTATCAAAAGTGTATAAGCTATACTAGTTAACTGCGGTACTGGTTTGGGCATTCCTGTAACAATTCCCCCACACCCTACGTATTGTAAATTAGAATCTCCCGTAGGTCTTGCATTACTTGAAGAGCTTGCTGCTCCTACGATACTTGGAACAAAAGCTAAACTGACTAATAACAATAATAAACATAATCTTATCTTTTTCATTTTATCACCTAACTATAGTTTTCTAGACTCATTATATCATATTTCCTTATTTTAGAAAATATATTTTAAAAGAAAGGATGATTTTATGAATAATAACACAAACTTTGGAAACATCTCTCCCTATCAAAATACCCCACTACTAAATGAACAATCTTACGTAGAAAATATCTTGCGTCTAAATCGCGGAAAAAAAGTAGAAGTCTATATGTCTTTTGGCGATTCTCTAGAATGGAGAGATAGAGTCTTCAAAGGAATTGTCGAACAATCCGGAAAAGACCATATTATTTTAAGTGATCCCACTACTGGAAATTGGTATTTGTTATTATTAATCTATGTAGATTATATTAAATTTGATGAGCAAATTAACACTAGTGATATCTTCTATCCCAATATTTGATAGGTTGTAAAAACAGGGAGTATTTGATATAATGATAATGGTGATTTTATGGAGTTAGCAATCATTTTGATATCAATATTAGTCGTCGTATCTCTCCTCGTAATATTCTTTTTAGTAATCTATAATCGCTTTCAAGAATACATCATTCGTATTAATGAAGCAGATGCTAGTATTGATGCTGTTTTAAGAAAAAGATTTGATTTACTGAATAAATCAGTAGATTTTATAAAAGAAACAGTAGATACTGATACCATATTACCTACTATTATTAGACTTCGTTCACAGAGTGTATCAAATGTGGAATTAGATAAAGAGTTATATTCCGCGATTGAGGAATTTCAATCTTATGCAGAACGCTACGAAGATATTAAAAAGAATGAAGGATATGTAAAAACCCAAATTAATCTCATGGAATCCGAATCTGAAATTGTAGCGCTCCGCAAATATTATAATGATATTAGTTCCAACTATAATAAGTACGTTTCTTCTTTTCCTTCTAACATCGTTGCTTTCCTAAAAAAATATTCTAAAAAACAGTTATTTGAAGAGAGAAAAGAAAAGAAAAGTATTTTAGAAGAATTAAAAGCATAAAAAAAAGAAATCATTCATTCGATTTCTTTTTTCTTGTCCCTCTTAGACAAATATATATAAATACGAGAATAATAACTGTACCACACATGTATATGATATTTTGATTAAACTCTAGTTTTTCTTGTTTAACTTCTATTTCCTCTTGGTTTTCGTTAATTTTGATAATTAACTCTCCATCCTTAGAATATAGATAGTTTTCACGGGCAAACTTCGCTAGTTCTTCTGGATCTTGCAATTTTGAGATTTCAATTCGTAATTGTTCTGCTTCCTCTTGTAAACTAGTATACTGAGCATCTAGTTGTTCCTTTTCTTTTCTTAATTGGTGCAAATTTGCCGTATAAGAAATTAATGATACAAAAAAAGAAATGATAAAAAGAATACAGATTGGTCCTAAGACGACCAATCTACGTTTTGCCTCAGCCGTCATAGGTCTTCTTCGCTTTGCCATAGAATCACCTAGTATCATTGTATCATTTTTTCATTTTTCTTGCAACGAATTCTCCTACTAGAAAGCCAATACCCACTATCATGAGAGAGTAAATATGTAAAATTCCATCACTAATTTTCTCTATTCCTAAAAAATAAAGAAGAGTATGCAGCATAATAAACGAAAAAGTATTTAAAATACGAAAATAAATATTATGACAGTAAATAAAACGATTCCATAAAAGGTACATAGAAAAGAAAAAAATTCCAAATAAAAAAGAGTAAATAATAAGATGAATTTGAATGGTTAAAGGAATCATTTAAACAGTTTACTAAAGATAGAATCTTCTTTGTCTTTCTTATTATTTTCGGTATAACTTAAACTATTGAATTTTCCTTTTAAAGAGACATTTCCTTGATAAGTATCCAATTTAATAATTTCTAAATCTGTCCCTTTAATCGTTAAATACCCCATGGTCGTTTCCAATAGAAATTCTTGACTATCAAAATTATCAATTTTTTTTACACCACTTACTACAATGTTTTTCCGTTCTGTTATTGTAATATTATGATTAAAAGAAGCTATCTCTTTATCCATAAATACCTCCTACTTAAAAATATGTAAAAAGTAGGAGAATATGAAAAAAAACTCTTTCGAGTTTTTTATTCAGCTTCTTCTTTATTATAAGCATCAAATATAGCATCTTCAAACATTTTTCTGGTTTCAGAATTAATTGGATGAGCTATATCATGATATTGGCCTTCTGTGTTTTTACGACTAGGCATTGCGATGAATAATCCATCGTTTCCTTCAATGATTCTGATATCACGAACTGCAAAGCAGTCATCGATAAGAACAGAAGCAATTCCTTTCATTCTAGAATCTTCTTTGTCAATTTTCTTGACATTTACAGATGTAATTTGCATTTAAGTACACTCCCTTCGCTAGTCTTACAACTTAAGTATATAATATTTTGAAATTGAATGCAATAGTTTTGTAATATTTTAGAAAGATATTTCTATCTTAAGAATATTTTGTCTGTCTCCTAGCCTCACGCTCCATATCCCGTTTCTTAATCGTTTCTCGCTTATCATAATTTTTCTTACCACGAGCAACGCCTAATAAAACTTTGGCATGATTCTTCACAAAATACACTTTCATTGGAATAAGCGTATATCCTTCTTGTTCAATTTTATCTCTAATCTTCCATATTTCTTTTTTATGTAATAACAGTTTTCTAGTTCTTGTTTCTTCATGATTAAAAATATTTCCATTTTCATAAGTACTAATATGCATATTTAGAAGGTAAACTTCCCCATTTTTTAAAATAGCATAACTATCTTTTAACTGTGCCTTACCGCTACGAATAGATTTTATTTCTGTTCCCTTCAATACAATTCCTGCTTCATAAGTTTCTTCGATTTCGTAATCATATTTGGCTTTTCGATTTGTAATTTCCATTATTCTACCTCCCCCACAATTTCTAAGTACTCCTTTTCAATCTCTTTATAATTTTTTAAAATGTCATTCGTCAAATCTTTAAATGGATATATCTTAAAGTTCTTATAATTAGAAGTACAGTACGTATAAAGCAATTGTTTTTGAATGTTTTCAAAATGAACAGTTGAATCTGGTTCTACAACGATATCGAGTCCTACTAGTAATCCAATAATTTTATCAAGGCCTAGAGGATGTTGAGCAGAAACTAAGTTTCCTAAAGAATAAATAACAAGAGTATCTCCAACATATTCCATTGGTTGAACCACATGAGGATGACATCCGATAATAAGATTTACTCCTAACTCTGACAAATATTGAGCAATTTCCTTTTCACTAGAAGTAGGAATATGCGTATATTCTGATCCCCAGTGCATTGCAACAATAATAACTTCCGCACCTTTTTCTTTCGCTTTTGTAATATCCTCTTTCACTTTCTCTTTATCATAGACATTTAATAAATAATCTTTTCCAGTAGGTACTTGTAGACCATTTGTCTTTTCCGTATAGGATAAAAAGGCATAAGAAATATCATTCTGTACATAGATAGGGATTTCATTTCGCTCTTCTAAAGAAGAATATGTCCCTGCCGTTACAACTCCATTTTGATTTTTCCAAAATTCATTAGAATATAAAATTCCCTTTTCCCCTTGATCGAGAGAATGATTATTTGCTAAACTGACGAGATTAAAACCAATATCTACCATATCTTTTCCTATCGCATCTGGTGAATTAAAACGAGGATACGTAGATGGAGTTCCTCCCCCAATAATCGTTTCTTGATTATAATATTTTAAATCATAATCTTGAATGATAGGTCCTAGATAACTCATCATAGAATGAAAATCATATGTTCCATCAGACTGTTTCGCATCGTTATACACAACATTGTGCAAAAGAGCATCTCCTACCATAACAATAGACATTTTTTTAGGTTGGGGAACCTCTGGTTCAACAGGTTCTTCTTCGGGCTGACTATCTACTTGATTAGATGGTGGTGCTATTTCTTTTTTAGTATCTTCTTTCGGCCATAAAAGAATACCTCCCACTATCAAAAATCCTAGGATGAAGATAGATAAAAGTGCTAAAGAAACTCTACCTTTTCTTATCTTTCTTTTCTTTGTCATTATTTACATCCTTTTTTAATATAAAATCAATGGTATGTGCCTCTTTATTAGCTGCCTTTACTACTACTTCCACATCATCCCCTAAGCGATATCCTCTTTTGTTCTTTTTTCCAGACAATGAGAAAGTACTTTCATCATACGTATAATAATCATCCTTTAAATCTTCTATTCGTACTAAACCTTCAATCATATTTGGTAATTGTACAAAGAAACCAAAACTCATAACTGTTGTAATAATTCCCTTAAATTCTTCTCCAATATGGGATTGCATATATTCTGCCATCTTCATATCGTCAACCTCTCTTTCACAGTCGATAGATGCTCGCTCTGTTTCAGAAGAGTGTTCTGCAAAGGCAGGAAGTTTTGCTTGCCATGCTTTAATACTATCTAAGGAAACATTTTCATCTAATAGGCATTTTCGAATAGAACGATGAACTGTTAGATCAGGATATCTTCGAATTGGGGAAGTAAAGTGACAATAAATTTTACTTGCCAATCCAAAGTGACCAATATTCGTAGTATCATAGATGGCCTTCTGCATACTTCTTAACATTTGACTAGATAGAATATAATACTCTTTTTTATCTTTTAACGAATTTAAAATTTCTTGAATAGTTTTAGGAGTCAGTTTATTCATATTGGCATGAATTTGATATCCTAAAACACTAACTAGGTGTAAGAAATTCGTCATTTTTTCTTCACTAGGTTCCCCATGCACACGGTAAATAAGAGGATAATCCATATGATAAAAATGACTCGCAACGGTTTCATTAGCAACAATCATAAAGTCTTCGATTAATTTCTCACCCGTACCTCTATTACGAAGTTGAACATCGATGGCTTCTCCTTTTTCATTGACGATAATTTTAGGTTCTTCTATTTCAAAATCAATATAACCTTTTTCTTCTTTATGTTTTCTAAGAATGTTAGCTAATTCTGCCATTAATCTTAAATGTTCTGCATATTCTTCGTAACCTTCTGGAATCTCGTTTTTTTCTAAAATTAAGTTTACTTTCTCATAAGTCATTTGGATTCTAGAACGAATGACACTATCAAAAATATCATATTTCACAACATTTCCCTTAGTATCTATTTCCATAATACAAGAAAGCGCAAAACGATCAACATTGGGATTCAAGGAACAAATTCCATTGGATAGTTCATGAGGTAGCATAGGCGTTACTCTATCCGCTAGATAAACACTAGTACCTCTAGATGCAGCTTCTTTATCTAAAGCACTATCTTCTTTTACATAATAACTAACATCTGCAATATGAACCCCCAGTTCATAATTCCCATTTTCTAATTTTTGAATAGAAATGGCATCATCTATATCCTTCGTATCATTACCATCAATTGTAAAAATCACTTTATCACGCAAATCTTGTTTTAAATTTTTTACTCTTTTCTGGATATCCGCTTCTGTTACTTTTTCTGGTATAGCATTTACTTCTTTTAAAACTTCTTCTGGGAATTCATCATGGATACCATATTTGGCCATAATAGATAAGATATCTACCCCAGGATCATTGATATGTCCGATTACCTTGATAATTTCTCCTCGATATTCGACATCCTTAGTAGGTGTCAATAATTTTACAACTACTTTATGTCCTTCCACTAAGTTGGCATGATAATTAATGTCAATGCGAATATCTTGGTTAATCTTAGTATCATCTGGTTTCACAAATATTTTTCCATGTTTATAGAAAACAGTACCCACTAATTGCTTTACACCACGTTCAACAATACGGATAACTTCTCCAATCATTGGACTTTCATCTTTATCTAAAATATTTACAATTACTTTATCTTTATGAATAGCCCCATTTAAGTGCTCCTCATACACTTTAATCTCTTCCCCATTATCCATCATAACATAGCCAGTTCCTTTAGTAGTTACCGATAAAATACCTACACGAGAGTTGCTATCTTCAAACAACATATAGTTACCATGTTTGGTACGATAGATTTTCGTTTCGATTTCTAATTGATTAAGAGCCTTTAGCAATTCTTTTAAATCTTCGACAGTTCCTAACTTCATCAAAGATTCCATTTCATGAACACCGAGTGCTCTCCTTTCTTGGTTTAGGATTTCTAATACTTTCTCTTCCATATTATTCACCACTATTATTATACTATAAAATTCTACAAAAAGGATAATATATTAAGTGGATTCTAACTTGCAAAAAAGACTGATAATTTATCAGTCTTTTTGAATACCATTCATAAAACTTTTTACAATACCGGTTTTATGAGTTTTTTCTTCTATATAATAGATAACAGATACAACAATAGAACCTAGGAAGGCAACAATCATATCCTGCATCGTATCATTTACTCCCGTCTTCGCAACTCTTTGAGCATCTCCGCCAAATAGAATATTGGCAGTATACTCAAACATTTCCCATCCCACTGCTACGAGTAAAGTAATCGCTATCATAAAAAGAATTTGAAATGCTACATTCTTAGGCTGATAAATCCCCCATTGCTGTAACAAAGCGATTGCTGCTAGCGCTGTTAACACACCTGAAATGGTATGCGTAATTTTATCATAATATTCAAATTGATTGTAAAGTTCCACTGTTGCCCCTAAAAATTGAGCACAAAAGATAAAGACAATCACGATAAATTTTACAACAGAAGATATTTTTTTATGAAATAGTTTCTCAACCCAATATGGTGCGGTAATCGTAACAATGATGGAAGAGTCTTTCAAAATTAAACCTAGTTCATCATCCCTTGTTATGACAAAGTAAAAACTACCTATGATAGCTATTACTACCAATAGAATATTACAAATTGGAAGAATCTTCTTCATAATCAATGGCCCTCATTTCTACTTGATTAATACTATTAAATCTTTTCGTGATTTTATCAGTTGTTGTATGAATATCCTTGACATCTTTACTAACTGTTTCAATACTTCTATATAATTTATCCCAACGATCTTTATAACGAGCAAATTCTTGAGATAATAATTGCAATTCTTTATGAATCACTTGGGCATATTTATCCCGTTCCATATTTTTCATAATAATTTGAATGGTTGTAAGTGTACTAATCAACGTAGTTGGAGAGGTAATCCATACTCTTTTTTTATAGGCATATTCTAATAGTTCTGTGTGATAAGCATTGACTTCCGCAAAAATAGCTTCCGCTGGTAAAAATAGAATAGCTTGATTACTAGTTACCCCCGGAATAATATATTTACTACTGATTGCATCAATATGCTTTTTCATGTCCAACTTAAATAATTTTTCAGCATTAGCCCTTACATCAGCACTATTTTTCTTATTTACCATAGTTTGATAATTTTCAAGTGGAAACTTAGAATCAATGGCTATAGTTCCAAGCGGTTCTGGTGCAAATAAAACGCAGTCAGCAACGGTTCCATTTTCAAAGGAATGTTGCATTTCATAAATCGTCGTATTATTCGCGCCAAAAATATTTGTCATGATATGTTCCAAGTTGACTTCCCCAAAAATTCCCCTTGTCTTTTTATCCGTTAAAATGCCTTGTAAAGAAATAATATCATTAGATAAGGTATCAATCTTCTTTTGGGCTTCATCAATTTTAGAAAGGCGCTCTAAAACAGAAGCAAATGTCTTATTCGTTTTTTCAAAATTCTCATCTAATCTCTCATTTACTTTTTCGGTAATCAAACGAAGTCTTTCGTCAATCTTTTCATTGGTTTTTTCAAAATCATCCCGAATATCCCTACTAAAATCATTTTTAAAATCGCCAATTTCCTTTACTATTTCTGTTTCCATTCTGCTAATTTTTTCGGTAGTTTCATAGTCTCTTTTTGGCCTTGTTAGTAAAACAATTAGTAATACCAAAACCACACACAATAATCCAATAATAATATAATCCATACTATCACCTAATTTTCTTTATTCTTTTGCTCTTGAAAAAATTCTTTAAAAATTTTTCTCTCATTTGTATATTTCAACATAGAAGACCTATCAATTTGATAGAAATGAAAATGACTATTCGAATTAATAATTCTAAAATCTATATTTTTTAGAATTATTACCATATCTTTGTTAAGCATTTTATCAACTTCCATTTTCTATTAAATCCATTATATCACAGAAATAGTCATGAAAAAAGTAGCAAAAATTTGCTACTAATCATCCCCAAAAAAATCATCAAAGAATTCATCATCGCTAACTTTAGAAGTGTTACTATCTTTAGATGTTGGTACTGGAGAAGGTGGTTGTGGATTTGCTACAGTAGATGGTTGTGAAGAAGTAGCATCCGATGAAATCGTTGGCTTTGACTCTGGCACAACTTTCTTTGGTTCTTCCATCTTCGTTCCCATTTTTGTCTGTTGTTCTTTCTCCTTTTTCTCTTCCTCTTCTAACTCTGCAATTTTAGCATCAATTCTTTTTACTAAATCTTCTATATTAATGCCACTACCAGCCTTAGAAAATTCTTCGAAATCAGGTTTTCTCTTAGGCAATTCATTTTTCAAGTTTCTATCATTCATTGTTCCCTTTGGTGGTTGAGGCTTAGTAGAAAATGGATTAGACGGGGTACCATTTCCAAAAGGAGCTCGTGGAACTGTGTTTGACATTCCACTTCCGATTGGTGCCATAGGTCCTCCTGACATTGCTCCTCCCATCATTGGGTTTGGCATTACACCTCCTGGAATTCCACTAGGTGGAAATGAACCACCCGGAGCATTTCCTGAATTTCCAAGTAAATTATTAATCTTTTCTTCCCTTTTTCTTTCAACATATCCCTTTAAATCAAATATTTGTACTGGAATTTCTTCACGTTGAGGATATTTTGCTTTTGGGAAACTATGTCCCCAATTCATTTGAAAATGAGGAGTTAACTTTGTCTTAAATGGCATCATTCTAATACGTAGAATAATAGTTTGCCACTGTTCCATTCTCTGTAAATCACTAACCGTTACAAGTGGCGTAGAAGAAGTTTTTTCTTTTTCCTTAGATTTTACCTCTCCACACATTTTACTAATCTCTTCCAAAGCACTTAACTCTGTACTAATTAAATATACAATATTACCACAGTTACCTTTAATCGTTTCTCCACTTTCTTTTCCATACACTTCATAAAGTTGAGAAAAGTTCTGAATAATAAATGTAAAACGAATATTTCTTGAACGAGCAGCAGTTACCATGGTTGTTACATCCTTAAGTGGTGGCATATTGGCAAACTCGTCCAAAATAAAGTTCGTTCTATGAGGTAATTTTCCGCCACTTTCTTGAGCAACCGAAATAAGTGTTTCATAACATTGTTTCAAGAAAATAGTAACTAAGGTGTGATAAGTCGTTTTCTCATCCTGTATAACGATAAACACCGCTGTCTTTTTACGACCAATATCTCGCATATCAAAGTCATTATTTCCAAGCATCTCTGATAAATTTTCACGAGATGCGAACAATTGAACTCTCTGTTTAAATACAGAAAGAATAGATCCTTTTGTCTCGTTAGGAGCCATTAACGTAGAAGAAGCTTTAATATAAGCTGTACTCGCTGGATCTTTGTATGAAAAATACTCTTTAATATAGGTAGTATTCGCTAATTTTTCTTCTCCTACTGTGGTCATTAAGTTAATACTATTTAAATTAATTTGTGAAGGATCTCCGTCTTCAAAAAGCGCAAAAGATAATCCGGCAAAATAGTCTGCTGAAGTATTTTCCCAGAATGGATCTTGTCCTTTAGCAGATGGATCTTTCAAAATATTGGCAGCTAAGTCTTCTAGCAACTCAATAGACTTATCGATTTTATGATCCTTATATAACGAATATGGTAAATACATTGGATTCCAACTATTACCTTGTTGTGGATCACGGAAATTAAGTAGGACTATATTATATCCTAAACTCTTTAAATAATTAGATGTCTCTTCATAAATTTCACCCTTAGGGTCTGTAATAATCATGGATTCATCATGTTTAGCAAGTAAATTAACCATTGGTAATACCGTAGTTTGTGTTTTACCAGCACCAGTAGAACCAATAACTAAATTGTGATATCCACCATTATCTACCCAAACCTTTTTAGGAGTCATGATAAGTGGTATTCCGGCTGCATCCGTTTTAGGTGCCAAGGGGTCTACAGCTACAACACCACCATCTCGTTTTAATTCTTTATCAGTTGCCCATCTAGAGTAATTCTTCTCTTTTTTAGCACCAATTTGAAAGCCTACTCCTTCTTCTCTCTCAATAAACCAAGATTGAACACTCAAGAACATAGCAATTAGAGCTATGATAAAAAGCATGAGAGTAAAAGGAAGATACTTCGTAATGGCTGGTAAAAAATTCAATCCAATAAACTCTTGATCTGAAATAAAAGAACCTACATTAGAAACTGCTAAACAGATTAGTAAAAATAATACAACCGCAAAAACTCCGAATATAGCAGCATCTTTCGCATCTGCTCTAAACTTTAATTTCAAGTTATCACCTCTTTTTAGATCTTGTTATTCTGTTTGTTTTCTCTTATCATTCCCAAAACAATATAGGCAATGATGAGCACTATCACAATACTAACACCTATTACCGCATAAATCAAGCCAAAAGATTTTTTTACTTTCTTATCAAATGTAATCGTTAACTCTCTAATTGGGTCTTCTTTATCAATAACCCATGTATAAACTTGTGAACCTTCTTCATGAATATCCGCATTATGATTTTTAACTTCAAATGGTAATCGAATATTTATTTTGGCATCATCTACCAGAAATCCTCCATCTTGATTTTGTTCATCTACATTAAAGTGTCCTTTAATGGTCAAAGTAACTTCATCACCATCTTCAGAATAAGTCCATTCACTCGCATATTGTTCTGAAAACTTAGAAACATCTTTATACGTTTGAAGACTATCAAATCGATTATTAATGTTTACTCCTGCACTAGAACTACTAAAGAATTGATCTATTGTATATTTATTTTCGTTTAAATAATCTAGATAAGGTTCCAAAATAAATCCAACTACTGTTTGAGCAGGTATATTTTCATATTCATTAAAAAATGAGCCATCAGCAGACGCTGTTACCGATTCTTTTACTTGCAAATCTTCGTCAATTTCCAAAGTATACTCTACAGAACATCCTGTACATAAAAATATAACAAGAATAACAAATAAACCAATTTTTTTTCTCATAATATTTCCCCTTTACCTTGAAATGGCTAAATAAGCTCGTGCTTGACTCTGAATAAGACTTGCTGGATTCCATTTTTCTTCTGTTTTTGCCCTACTAACAGGGTCTACTACTGAAATGGATCTATCAGAACGAGTTCCCGACAAAACAATGTAGTGTCCACCACTAGTGAACTTACCAGGTCCCATAAGGGCAATAACTAAAACTTCTCCGGTTGATAATTCCTCAATGACTTCATTAATACCGCCAAGATATCTAGCTTGGTATCCATACATTCTCGCTACCGCTGCTAATCCTTCCATACTACTACCGCCATTACCACAACCATGTGCTGCACAGACTTGCTGTGTAGTGGTTACAGGGCTAATGCTTCTTCCCTCAAAACTTGAAAGAATAATTGCAAGGGAAGTAGGTCCACATCCGTGACTAGAAATAGTGGCAGCTGCACCTGATGAATTACTTTTATATTCCGGTTGCGTATAATCAGAAGAAAAATAGTAATCTTTAAAATCTTGTTGATTCCAATAGAAAATGGTACCAAAATCAGAATCAACAAATTCTTCCGTTTGAATATCATCTCCTACCACTAATGTAGTTAATTCAGAATCCGGAGTTCCATAAAAAGTATCCAAAACTTCTTCATATGTCTTCCCGTTCCGCGTCATCCATCCCGCAACAACAACAGGCATTCCATAGTGGTGATCAGACCCCTCTGCTCCTACCCAAACTTTATAATTATTGGCATTAACAACTTCGGCTTTTGGTGGTCCAACCCAAGTCCATGCAGTAGAAGGATCAAAACTAAATTTTTGTAAGTCCATTTCCCATGCTGTATCTTCATTTCTACACCAAATAGCACTTGGATAAGAAAGATATTGCGTGGCCACAACCTTACCAGCTTTTGTAATTACTTGACCTGCAGTATCGTTTGCAGCTTCGATATATTTTTGATCATAAAAATCATCTGGGTCTACAGGAGAAAATGTCTGCTTTCTCGTACTATTTTCAATAGTACAATTTCCTGATCCCTGGGTAATACCAATAACAAAAGAACGAGCGGCAACTGCTTGTGCTTTTAATAATTCAGGATTATCCCATTCGGCACCAGATTCACGCTTAACAACTCCCGCAACATACTCTTCTAGTGGAAAACTTCCACTTCCCTCGACATTAATGACATTACAAGCGCCAACATAATTGAGAATACCAGTTCTACTTCTATCTTTTCCTACAATATCATAATATAACTGTACCAAATCATGGATAGCCCGTCGATCCCTTTTAACGGGAAGTTCATTTTTGGAATCTTCAAAGGTATAGGCAGAAACAAAGCAGATATTAGCAAGCAAGATGCATACCAGTACATTCACCAATAGTATTTTTTTCATTCGCTTTAACATTTTACCACCTACTAAATCTCATTTATTTTATCCCGATTTGAAACTTTTTGAACAATCACTAAAATTCCTACTACTAAGGCAATTCCTACTATTCCACCAATAATGAGAATTGCAAAATCTAACCATTTTGATCTTGTCGATAATTCTATATGAATGTCGACATTATCTTTATTAGAATCATTGATAGTCCACGTATATTCATTATCAAAAATTCCATAATCTGTATTCGCAAAAGTTACTTTATTTTTAGAGAGAACCTTAAATTCTGCTTCTCCACCTTCCTCATCAAAACAATAATAATGTCCTGAAAGATGAATCGTAATCTTTTTCTTATTTACAGTAATTTCTTTATTTTCAAAACACTCATTTAAAATCCGCGACTGAGAAATTTCTCCTGGTTGATAAGCATACTTTAAATGGATAGACGTAAATTGTCCTTCCTCAGTAACTTGCTTTTCATATATTGATTCTTGATTATCTAAAATGGCATTAAGATTACCATTTTTTAAATAATCTATCGTATCAGCATTATAAAGGCTTAACTCAGGTCCTATTTCTTCTTGCACAATTTTTGAATTATCAATAGTAAAGAAAACATCTTCTTCAATATTTGTCCCATCAATCGTTAATTGATATTTAGGTGCACATCCACATAATAAGAGAATCATTATAAACATTACATATTTTTTCATAAACCTATCCTCCCTATTAACATGCTCTTTGTGCCCCAATATAATTTGCTGGATTATCCAGTTTACCATTTTTATAAAAAGTAATATGTAAATGGTTTCCTGTTGAAGAACCTGTTGTTCCAACCGCCATAATTACTTGTCCTTGTTTTACTTCATCGCCTTTTTTTACGAAAACCTTAGAGGCATGCATATAAACACTAATAATACCGTTACCATGATCAAGTCTTACAAAGTTTCCCATCGAACTATCATATCTAGTTTCAATTACTGTTCCGTCTTTTACCGCATAGACAGGAGTTCCTGCAGCCGCTGGATAGTCGTCTCCACTGTGGTTGTTCGGTTTTCCTGTAATTGGGTGAATTCTATATCCATAGAATGATGAACGGCATCTACTTTCCCAGTTTGGTAATGGTGAAATATATTCCCCACCAGCTGGAGCGGGTGTCATATCTGTATTTCCTGGATCAACTGGTAATTCATTTTCCATTTGTAAATAAAATTTGTGTTCAAGATACTCTAATAAAAAGTCATCATATTTATCCTTATCTAATTTGTAATTACTATTAATACTATATTCTGTACCTGCTGGGCATTCTAGATAATAAGGTTGTCCTTTTTGCAAATATTGATCCTCAACATCCTCATCAGTTCTAGAAGCAACAACGGTTACTACCGTATTACCTTCCTTATCTGTTTCCGTCTTTGTACACTTCTGAGTAGTTGTCTTTTTAACCATATTTTTCGCTAGTATTTGCATATCATAGCGGAAATCGTTTGGAGATAAATAATTATATCCTGGAATCTTTTTATAATCATAGTCCCAGTCTAAATCCATTAGTTTATCGTAGTCTTCGACATCGTCTTCCTCATACTCATTATAATTGGCTTTCATCATCTCTTCTTCGGTCATATTGGAATAGTTGAGGGTTGCGGATAATAAAATCCAATCTAATGTCACATGATATTTATTTTTATAACGAAGCGCTACATCAGCCATCTTTAAATAATATTTAAATTCGTCTCTGGTTAGACATTCATCCCCTTCACACACATTTTCAGATGAAAATACATTTCCGATGAGAGCAAAACGATTTTTATACTCTTCGTAAACGTTTTTATCAATTGCTCCTTGTCCATATGCATCTTCTGTTCCTAAACCCAACGCATCTTCAAAGACAGCATCTCCCATTTCTTTTCGGGTCTCAGTTACTAAATCCTTATCATCCGAAGCCATTTCACCCATGACGATGCTGGCACCCTTATTATCAGCAACTACAGATAGTAAAATAATCAACATGAAAGTTAAAAAGCCACTTCCCATAGAAACAAAAGCTAATTTTAAAAGTGTCGTTCTTTTTATAAAGAATGAAACATCTCCACTTTGGCGATTACGTGCTTCATCTTCTTGATCTCTTTCTCGTAAACTCTTATGATTTCCATCTTCATCCACAGAACTAGTCTCAGCGGGATTATCATCTGGAAAACCACTCGCACTACCACCATCATTAATTCGGTCTACCATTTTTCCTAATGGTCCTTGTTGTCTCTTTTTAGCAGCAGCTACTTTCGCTGCCATATCTGCTACTGGCTTTGGCACTCCTGCCGCTTGCATTGCACCCGAAGCTACTTTTTGCTTTAAAGATTGGTTGGCAGCATTCTGGGCATTTTTATGAAGGGCATTACGATTTTGATTGGCTACATCATTCTGCTTACGCATCTGCCTATTTAAATCGTCATTAGAACTTCCTGAACCTCCCGAAATAGGTCGTGGATTGCTAGGCGTAGAAGGTCTACGATCTACAATATCGCTGGTAGATTGTGCTCCAGAGCGAAATAAATTTTCAGAAGATGGACGTCCATTATCACGAGCACGAGATATATTAGAACCATTTTCCCTTAAAGCAGATAAAGATGAGGAATTACCCTCACCATTACCTGTAAATTTCCTATTAGGAGTGTTTCCTGAACTTTCATTCATAAAATTCACCTACTTAATCTACTATAATCCTCCGCCTTTACCGAAAGAATCTAACTCTTCATCTGTTACGATAACATTAATTCTCATACGTCTACTACCACAAACAAATAAAGCTTCTCCTTGAGAGTATCTCTTAATACTTTCCTTCTCACTCTCATTTAAATCAATTAATCTTGCCAAATCTTCAACTGCTTGTTTTTTCAAACCCATTACTAGATAGTAAGAAGCATTATCGAAAATAGCTTTACCCTGTGTAATAACAGCTGGATCTGCAAAGTCTGTTGGTTGTTGTGTAATAATGATGGTACCAGTATTGTACTTTCTGGCACGTCTTTGAATCTGGGCTAAAAAGTCTGCTCCTAAAGCATTTTGATTACTCAATAATACGTGAGCCTCATCTACCATCAATACTGTATTATGGCTAGAATCCAATGTTAAACTCCATGCATACTTTAAAATATTAAAGAATAAAGCATTACGAATATTCGTATCAGAATTCATCAACTCTCTAATATTAAATACGATAAAATCACTATTAGTACTAATAGAAGTATGACCATCAAAATAATATCTCAACTCTTTAATAAGAGGTCTAACTTTTAATTCCAATCTTTCCAAAACATCACGTTCTTGTGTACGTTCTGGCATAGAAAGAATTTTACCCTTGATAGTCGCATAAACATCTTTCAAAGTTGGATAATCATTAGACGTCAATTTTGTGAAATCTGTATCATAATTAATACTAAAACGTCTATAAGTTTCTTGCAATACCTCACTAAACATATTCGTAACATCCTCTTCAATAGAAGGATCATAATACTTTAAGAAAGCTTTAACAGATTGAATAGTTCTAGTCAAGGTTGTATATCCAGCTCCTTGTTTAATTTCCTCTTCATCAGCATCCATAACTACTTCTAGTGGATTAATCATACCAAATTGACCACCCTTACCAAGGCTAATAAAATCGCCTCCATAAAGATTAGCCATATCCTCTAATTCTCCTTCTGGATCGATAACAACAATTTGATGATTATTACGTAAATGACTACGAACTAAAAGTTTTGCTGCAGTAGATTTACCACTACCAGAAGTACCAAGAATAATCATATTGGCATTATTACGATTGTGCTCTTTCTTAATTTGATATAAGAACTGATTGAATAAAATAACTCCACCAGAGAAATCAACCCCTAAAAGTGTAGATAATCCTGGATCCTTAATACTATCGAAGATAAATGGATACATAGCCGCTAAAGTTGGAGCTGGCATTGGTGTACCAATTCTATCTTCAATATCTTGTTTAGGATAAATTGGAAGCATAGATTTTAACACTTTATCTTGCTCAAAGCGTAATGGAATCGCTTTCATTTCCATTGCTTCCAAATAGTTTCTAACTTGAAGTTTCTTTAAAACAAGTTCATCTTGAGAATTTGCGGTAATCATAATATGCATTTGAAAGTCATATACTTTCGCTTGACTAGCAGCTAATTCAGAAACAAATTGTTCCAAAGAATCATAATCTTGACGAATTCTTTCTTGAATCGTTCTATCTCTTTCATCCTGATATCTCTGTTTTAAATCTGCTAACTCTTTATTAAGCATCTTTTGAATGCTACTAAAAGGTAACGGAATATTTTTAATAACTAACTTAATTCCAGACATAGATGTCAAAGATGATAAATAGCCTGGATAAATATATTTTGGATAACTAATAACGGTTAATATGGTTGCATATTTGTCACTAATAACAAATTCTGCCGGTTTAAACTCCAAACCTTTAGGAGCAATTTGACTTTTAATATCCATTGAACTCATGCTAACACCGTCCCGAATGTAGTAGTTTGTCCACCATTTAAGAAATTATCCAAAATCATACGTAAATCATCATTGGTAGTCTGAAAAGCCGTTAATCCTGCATTGGCAAAATTGTTAATCAAGTTTCTAACTCGTTTGTTGATAAGTTCTCCATCCTTCTCCTTAAATAGTAAGAAATACTCTGTATCAACAACATTATTATTCATAAAAGAGTTAGCTTTATTAATATCTTCATTAATAATCTTTCTACGAGCTGGATCTGTCGTTGTATTATAAAGTAATTGTAACTGCGATAAATAAACATTAATATCAACTGGTCTATCTGCTACTACTATCCAAAACTCATAATCAATAACATTATAAACTGTTCTTAAATTCGTTATAATAGCAGCTTGAACACTAGGCTCAAGGATAAATAAATTTCTAGGCATAATTTTTACACCTGTCACTTTTTGACCATTTTCTAGTAATATCACACCGTTAGTTATTCCCCTAACAGGAATATCATCATTTGTGTACTTGCTCTTCGTCTTCGCCATTTCCAAAGCACCATCCTTTCCATACAAATCTTTGTCTTGTTGTAAAGAATTCGAATGCCACTCCTATAAACGTACGAACATTATGGTAATTAGGAATTGGCATTACTAAGAACGCAGAAATTCCTCCTGGTAAAATTGCAAGAATTGCAAACAATAATTGATCTACCGGAAGTATCATGAGTAGGAGAAGGGAAATCCCCACTCCTATCCCAAATAAAGTTAAATCGAATGTATTGAATATTCCAAAAATCAACATGGATTTTTTGGAATTGGCTGGTATTAAATAGGAAGTATCCATATTCTATTTCACCCCTTTTTTTATTTTTGACCTTTCTTAGATGCATATTTATCTCTATCTTGAGCATGTGCATACTCACTAGATCCCGTAAATTGTGTTTTAGCACCCTTAGATTGCTTGTAAGCTGTAACAACATCTCTTGAAACATCTGCAGTAATTCCAGCAAAATCGCTATCAATGCTTCTTCCTCCAGAATTGATTTTTCCACGCAATTTTGACATAGCAGCTACCGCATCATCAACCGCAGCTTGAGCTGCTCTATCTGACATTCCTCCACTACCTGTCGTAGAGCTTGAAGCAACTTCTCCAATTCTGCTTTCCAATAAATCTTCTAGGTCCTTCTTTTGATTGTTGTATGCTTGAACAGCATTACGATAGTCATCTTCTCTGAAAGTTCCACTTGGGTCTACAAATTTATCTGCTGTTGGTGCAACCATTGAATCTAGCGTTTTTTGAATCTCTTTCGCACCGGCATAGGCACGTCCATGTCCATCTGTTATCGTAGCTGTATCGCTACTAGTAATAGCACCTTTAATTTGATCATAATATTTTTGGAAGGTATCAATATCATCAGATACCGCTTTAGAACGCTCTCCAACCGTATGACCACCTGTCAATTGAGTAAATTTATCTTGTTGCATTTCAAACCATCCTACACCATCATCTTGCCTATCTTTTCTAGATTGCTTAGCTTGCATTGCATCAGCATAAGAATTGGTAAAGTTCTTTCCCATTTTCTCACCACGAAGACCACCGACGGCACCCCTAGCAAATCCACTTAAAGCTCCACCAATAGCACTCAATGGACGTCTAACGAGTCCTTTTTGTCCTGGATTTAATAAGTTAGATGCACCAGCCGCTAAACCAACAGCACCTCCAACGGCAACACCTTTGGCAGCTCCAGAAATAAATTTTCCACCTAATGCTTCATTTTCAATCTTTTTGAATGGATTTAATTCGAACTTACCATCACCTTTTACATTAAACATTTTCTTTAAAATGTCTGGTAACTGTTTTGCAAATATCAAGATACCTACTATCATAAACACTTGCAACAACCAATTTCCTCGAACTGGTTCCCCAGTAATAACATCGGTAAATTCACCAATAACAGTAATAGCAAATATACCCATGTAAAGAGCAAATAATCTTAGGAATAAACTTCCATAAGTGGAAATACACATTTGATACCAAGTCTTAAATATTCCATCTTTACCACTCTTAGGATCAATATATGACAAAATTGGAATTGGAGAAACCATCTGCAAGAATCCAAGTTTGACACTACGAGCAGCGATATCAATACAGAATAACAAGAATAAGTAAACAATGGCAATTCCAACTGCAGTACTAACACCAAAACGATAATTAATCAAATATCTTTGATTTTCATCTTTTTGTAATACGAGATCTAACCTAGTCATTAAATCAAAATTTTGTTGTGCTATACCTTGAGCATAATTTTGATAAACATCCGTAGTATCATATTCTTTAAATGCTTTAGATAGGGCTCCATCATCCTGATATACATCATTTTGATAAGTACCAAAACATTCCTTATTCAAAGCATAAATAAAATCTGAATCTCCACGGCTCGCTTTCGTACCATCTTCATTTAATTCATAAGTATTGATACACGATGACATCGGATACTTTGAATCACTATAATACTCATCATAATTCGGTTGCATAAATGTGTACATGACGGTAAATTGAATTTGTTTTCCTGCATTTTGAACATAATCATCATTTGGAAGTAGTCTATTAGAAGACGTTCCAAATACTAAATTCATAATCGTGTTTTCTTCTAGTATAATTGCTTGTAAAGCATAAGCTTCTTGGAATACAAATGGAACAAGTACTAACATAGCAAGAGAAAACACTACTCTCTTTCCTATAGAAGCAAATCCCTTTTCTTTATCCGTAAAATCATCGGGATTAATAATGTAATTAATAATCGATAATGATACTTTAAACAGCATAAATATTCCAGCTAATGCATAAACTCTACTAGAAAACTCCGCAATCACATCTGCGCTAAAAATGGTTGTTCTAGATATAGTTATTAATAACGAATAAATTTCATCTATTAATCCATAGATAATCTTATCTAAGGAGAAAAATAACGTTCGTAGTGCCTTTATAACAAAAGACATCATAAATTATCACCTCTTTATAGTTCGCAGAATGGATTATTCGGATCTAATCCCGGTAATGAGAACATTCCTAAAACAAATTGTAATATTAATGGAATGATAAATACTAATGCAGCTGCAATTAATCGTTTAGAGAATCTTGCTCCTGCTTTTTTAATGTCTTCTTCACTGTCTGCAGCAATCGCTTTAATAAAGTCTAACACTCCTAATATAATTAAAAGTGCTGGAACGATATATCTCATCCAATTAAAGATTTTGAATATCCAAGCAATTAATCTCTCGCCTAAACTTGCACATTCCTTAGTCGTGTTAGATTCTGTAGAATAATTACAAATTTTTACGACATCATCGCGAATGTGAGAACAAGCAGTCATACAAGCCTTAGCCTCTGTACTTCCTTGTAACTGACCAGCATAATCTGTAGAAGACATATACTTACTACATACATCACTAATTTGATCATAATATGTTTGAAACAATTCATTATTATCACAACTACCAGTTGTGTCTTTTGCCGTTGTCATAGCATTTAAATAAGCATTATAGGTCATGCACTCAGAAAATTCTACATCGCCACTATATTCTTCATCTTTTTTTGATTGTTCATTATAGACAAGACATGTAGCTTTCGAAGTATAAACATGTGCCCAAGAAAATCCTGAATCGATTTGTTGTTTGGTTAATCCATCTGTATAAATGTAATGATTACGTCCGCTTACAAACCAATTCATGTCCTCATTCATACAATATTGTATTCTTGGGGGGCAAACACTACCTGATGCTTTATAAGCATTATAAGCATTTTGATCAATATATAAACCTAAATAAAACTGATTCTTATATCCAATGAGGTCAGTTCCTTTAAAATCACATTCTTCACTAGAATCACATTTTATCAAATTAACTTGTCCGATCAAAGGTTGACGTAATATAGCAGAATCATTACTAAGTGTTATATGATTCCAACTATCTACTTTCAATTTAATTTGTGGTGACCAAGTACTACTTCCACCAAGATAAGCACCATACACACAATCTTCTGCTTTTACTGTATCCATAAATAAAAAAGCAGAAAAAAGCAGAAATATACTAAAAAAGATATTTTTCATTGATTTCATATCATTACTCCTAACATAAACATATACACAACCCCATACTATGACTATTATATCAAAAAAAAACTATTTAATAAATAGTTTTTTGTAATTATAATCCTGATGATCCACCATGACTACTATACTCATCGCAGCCTTCACCATTAACAAAGCAATTAAAGCAATCCGTAACAGTAGTATCACTTCCAGAAACGAATGTAATAATCATCTGTACAACTGTAATAACAAAGAACACAATTACAGCAGCAATCAAACGTTTAATAAATGTTTGTTGTCCCTTTTTAATTTCGTCCTCTTTTTGAGCCATTACTGCTTTCGCTAAATCAAGCATTCCCCAAATAATTAACAAAATAGGAACGACAATTTTAATAATAGTTACTGCCGTTGATACAACATATGGAATCATTCCACTAAATTGAAAATTATTTAAAGTTCCACATGTATATTGGCTTGATGTTTGTATTTTAGCTAAAATTTCGAACATTTCTGATTCCTCCTCTATATACTTTAATTATACTATGCAACTTTTGTCTTGTCAATTACCCAATCACATATGGGTCTTCTCTTGTACCAGTTCCACTAGTATAAAGTTCTTTTCCACTAATATGGATTACCCAATAATAACTTTGTTTTGTTCTTGCCTCTGTAATATCTGCAACAGATGCTGTAAGATATGCTTCATAGGTATTATCTGATGTTGAAATAGTTGTCCAAGCACTATCAATAGCACTCAAATAATTGTAATTGCCACAACTCCTAGAGGTAATACTCGTGCAATTCTCATCAAGACTTGCAATCGGAACATCTGTAAGATTTAAAGTTTCAATATACTTTCCCTCTACTACTTCTGCACAATCCGTCTCTAAACTAATATCTAAATTCTTTTTAGGACGCTTTCCAACACAAGTATCATGAGGGATTAAATGTTTTTTATTATCTTCTTGGAATCCATTATAACTATTTTCCAAAGTTTCAAGGATAAGGCTAGTACGATAATTCGTAATACCATATTGTCTATCTGCTTCCGTATTGTATTTTGTATCCCATTGCGCTCCCGTTTTTTCTGGTTCCGTCTTAATTAAACGAAGATTACCATTAGCATCAATTTTTAAAATTCGCCAATTAACACCACCGATGGTCAAATGATTATTCACATCTTTTCCACGGAAAATGTATTCATCACCAACTTTGTACAATCCTCCAACATATTCTTTCGCCTTCTCATCATCTAAAAGTTGGCTATCAATAATTTCGTCTGCAATCGTTCTAGTTTGATACTCACTACAACTTAAATGTGGTAAATATAAACCAACTCCGCCATTATTCATAACCGTAACCGTACCTGTACAAGTATCCTTAAGGTACTTACTTAAATCCTTTAGGTACCCTTCTGCAACTAGTGTTTCTGTTGTAACTTCTACACTTTGACCAGGTTCTGGTGCTGTATGTCCTTCATCATTGACATAATCTTTGGCAGCTTTGCTTATCTTCTCTTCTAATTTAGCATAATCGTTACCTGGACCTGAAAGAGCACTTAACACCATCATAGCAACGATAACTAAAATCAGAATACCAAAAATTCCACCTATAACAAACCAAAACTTTTTATCAAATTTCTTCAATGTATCTAACATTTTCTAACCTCCAACTTTCCAATTATAAGTGATAACCTATAGCAATTATACCACATATAAAATAAAAAAGGCAACAATGCCTTTCTTTGTTTGTTATTAAGGATTAGTTGGATCAGCAGGTAAACTCGTACCGCCTCCATCTGCAGGTTGACAAGAAGCACTATCAGGTCCCTGTAAGAAACAATCTACACAAGACATAATTCCTTTATCATCCGCTACAAAATTAACAACTAATTTTACAACAGCAATTACGAAGAATACAATTGCAGCTGCTATTAAACGTTTAATAAAAGTCTGTTGTCCTTTTTTAATCTCATCTTCTTTTTGAGCCATTACTGCTTTTGCTAAATCAAGCATTCCCCAAACAACCAATAAAATTGGAACTACTACTTGAATAATTAAAACGACTGTCTTGACTATTGTTGCAAACTTTTCATCAATTAAGAAATTATCTCCAAATACTGCACAAGTAAAGTCAGCTGCATGCACCATTGGTGCGAAAGCTAAAAGAGCAACCAATGCCACTAAACTTAAATTGATAACTTTCCTACTTTTCATCATTACACCACCTTAACCACAATTATTGCTAATAAAGCAATTTACACAAGAAATAATACTTTCTCTAGTCGAAGTATTTTCAACGGCTAGATTTAATAATAATTTCACAAGCGCTATTACAAGGAAAACTAACATTCCCATAATAATTCTCTTGATAAGAGTCTGCTGCCCTTTTTTTATTTCGTCCTCTTTCTGACCCATCACTGCTTTAGCCAAATCAATAGAACCAAAAACAACCAATAAAACCGGTACGACAACCTGAACAACAGAAATTAAAGAACTAGATAGTTCTGGAACTTTACTAGGAATATTCTTAATTCCACCACAACTTACTGTCGACGTAGATGTCCAAACACTTGCAAAAACACTATTTATATTAACCAAAAACATGGAAAAAGTCAAAAGTATTGGAAAAAATTTTTTCTTTTTAATCACAATACTCACTTCCTCTCAAAAAGCAATTCATACAGTTTACAATTTCCGAAGAAGAATCGCCCACAAGTCCAACCGCTAATTTCACTAGTGCAAATACGAAGAAAATAATAGCTGCAGCAATCAAACGTTTAATAAATGTTTGCTGTCCTCTTTTAATTTCATCCTCTTTTTGAGCACTTACAGCTTTCATCAAATCTAACATTCCTAATATAACAAGAGCGATAGGAACTACAATCTGTATCAATATGTATAGGATTCTAGTAGCCCTTGGAATGCCACTTGGAATATCTGTAATAAATTGATTACCACAACTATAAGTTCCATCCGAAATAGGAAGAGGTGTTACAACACCTTGAGCAACCTCTGGATTATCATATTGAGGTTTCGGTCTTGTTTCATTTCCCCCAGGAACCGTAACTTGATTATCCTCCTCACAAGCTGCTACATAAATATTGTCGGTAGAAGTATTATGTTTCCTTGCTAAATCACTTTTAATCACGTTAACATTAGCAGAATCACTCAAATAAACATAATCAATAGCAAATGATCTTCTAACATATAGTAAATTATCTGGACACGCATTATTACTACTAATATCATCTAATGCCGTATAAGTAGTAGAAGGTGTATTAGATCGATTGGCCCAATTCATGACCACCATACTTTTAGATTCTGTATTATATTGTAAACTAACTGTTGGTGCACTTAAAGAAGAATTTTCAGCAATATTAAAAACTCCATGAACTCTATAACCAGCATGCGAACTATCTGCACAAGAACAATGCTTAGCTGTAACACTTGATGAACTTCCATCACCCGGATCAGAATTATTGGTAGCAGATTTTAAAGGTAATGCCACTGAATAAGAAACAGGTTTTGTCAATCCATTATTAATATAATCTTCTGCATACTTTTTTACGTTGCTCAATTCAGAAGAACTACTCATAAAAATATGATATCTAGCAAAAGGTCCATCGCCAAGAACTACTACTAAATAAGCAGGACACTTCTCATTATTCCAAGCATCGTCATAAGCATTATAATTAGTATAATCCGTATATCGATGAGTCGTCGAATTCCAAATAGGACCAACACTATAACTCAAATTCTTAATATCTGATAAATACCAGTTCTCCACAGAAGTTGACAAAATATTAGAAGAATTTTTTTTATAATTATAAATCTTATGTGCCGTTGGCTTCGAATAACTATCAGGAATTTCTAAAGAAACTGCTCCATCACTATTTTCATAATAACAACCCATAGCAGCTGCATTTACCTTATCTATCCTAAGAAATCCTAAAAATACGACAAAAACTATTATTCCAATAGTTTTTGCTAATTGATTTTTCATACCATCACCTCTGATTACATTAAAATTACTTGACTCTATCGAATCCTAATTTGTTTAAAAGTTCAATGAGAGGAGTATTTCTTTTCTCACGTTCATCAAGAGGTGGTAAATTATAAAATACCTTTACATGTGCTTCATACTCAAAATCTAACACATCTTTTGAACTTAATAAACTCTTATTTAATATAACCCTTTTATCCTTTAAACTTCTTAACGCTTGTGGCGTTATCATCGTTAGTCTATTTAATTTAATTACAGATGGCTCAATCAAATAAAGAATTTCATTACATAGCCCTTCTGCCTGTACACTATTATTAACATCGATAATAATAGCATCGCAATCACGGTATTTACTAACTTCCATATTGACATTTCCACTTACTGTTGAAACAAATCCTGGGGTCTTCAAATAAGTGAAATCAGTCTTATCTACCTCGATAGCTGCAACATTATAATACTTTGATAATTCATTATACATCATATACACTAAAGTAGTGGCTCCAGAATTCTTCGTAACATTCTTAACGCCAATAATTCTACCACTATAACCACTACCAATATTTTGAACAACCACATTTTGCATCACTTGATTTGGTGCAACCTGTGGCACAACAGCAACATCTTCTAACTGATGAAACTGGGCAACATCACGATAACTATTTGGATGATTATACAAATATTGAATACCATCTACATTTCTCGTAAAGTTATAAATTCCCATAGATATTAATTTTGATAAATAACTAGGAGAAGTACTTTCCTGTGTATCATCAAGTAACAAAATTACTTTATCCATCGGTAAAGAAATGGATAACTTCTGTAAATTACGAATGTCTTTATAATCTTTAATTGCTGTAATATCAAGAATCATTCGCTGATAAAAAAAGTTTTGAAATGTACTGATAATTTCATCCACTTCAAACTCGCCATTAAGGCTCTTAATAACATCGATTCCTAGATTTTCTAACATCAATTGGTATTTATTTGAAACGATAACGTTCATACTTTATCACCTTTCACATCTATTAATTGTTATAGTTTATTTCGACATTATAAATAGATTTTGTTTCACCATAAACTGGGAATTGCAAATAACTTCCAATTAATGGAATATCAAAATGCATAAAAGATACTACTCCAAAGTAATGTCCTTTTTCATTATTAAATTCATAAACACAGTAATGATAAGTTAACTTACTAGTTCCTGGCTCACCATATAAAAGTGTTCCACCCTCTCTATTAGGGCAATCATAATTTGCAAGCACTAAATGGTAACCAATATCTTTCAAACTTGCTTCAATCTCCGCTTGAACTACATTACTTCCGTTTACTTCTATATCCCATCCTCCATATTTTTGTATAGTGTAAATAATTCTATTTTTTACTTTAAATGCTTTAGAATAACTAATAGATCCTATCAACAAGGCTGACATAACGCCTAAAAATATTAATAGTAAATTTACAATAAAAGTGTTTCCTATTGCTTCACGCATCTATATCACCTCATTAAAAACTACAGTTATTCCCATAACAATACATCCTATTGGTCCTAGAAAATATAGGGATTCTAAGAATATCCTCTACTACCGGAAATCTAAATCTCATGAAAGTTAAAACTCCATAGTGATAATAGATATCAGTTGTTTCAATTTTATCACCTGAATAAGCCATAGAGCCATTGTCATTTACATATAAATAAACACAATATCCTTCATCCGTTGGATCATCTGGATTGGCTAAAACTCTTCTTCCCTGAATAGTAAAGTCATCTAATTCTGCATTTTCCCCCAACATATAATTTTGAACAGAGTTATCCCAAACTGATGGACAGTCTACCTTTGTAGTAACATCATATCCAAGAGAGGAAAGTCCTTGTTCAATATACTCTTTTGCATACTGATTATAGCCTTCATAAACCTCGATAGCATTTACAATGTAGCTATTAATCCTATAGGCCTTGTAATAGCTAAAAGTTCCAGCAAGAAACGCAAATACCAAAAATATAAATAATACTATAAAATTTAACATAAAGGCAGTTCCAATACTTTCCCTCATAGCTATTACCTCCTATTACTCACTTTTATTCTCCTATACCAGATTCTTCTACACATGAGTCATAAGACTCTTCATCGTAAGATCCATGATCGTTTGCAGCTGCTGCACATTCTCCACCAGACCATACACCACCTGCATCTGTACAACATGATCTTCTGGCAGAACTCCTCATCAAACTATTAATTAATGGTGTAGCTACCGCTACTATTACAGCAATTAAGATAATTGCAACTACAGTTAAGTTTGCCTCTCCTGCCGCTTCCTTCATTTTATCACCACCTTACTTTCTAAATATATTATAACACATTATTTTTTTATTTTTCAATAAATTATCATTAAAACGTCATAAGTACCATCATAGAGAGTAGCATAAGTCCCATTACGCCGCCACCGGTTGACATAAGCATAATCATTGTTTGATTTTCCATATGTTCAAGACGTTCTTTATATTTTTGCTCTCTTGCCTTATTTTGAAGAGCAGATACTGTTCTTGAAAACATCATAACTTGTTCATGCTTATCTTGCTGTGCACCTAATCCTAAACGATATAACAAACGCATCATACGCATAGAATCTCTAACGGGATACTCATTAGCAAAATCGATGTAAGGTTGAATACTAGAATCACCAGCATCAATTCTTGCTACTAAACGTTTCAATCCAGGTTTAAAAACCTCTGGAGCAGTGTCAATACTTCTACTCAACGCAACTGGAACAGTATAGTGCTGTACCAAAATTTCCAAACTCTTTAAATAGTATGGAAGCATCAAATTAATATGATGCAAATTCGCTTTATAATAAGCTTTTAACGAATTATATTGACTTTTAAATACTAAATATCCTGCGATAACAGCTAAAATAACATAAACAAAGGATAATTGATTAAAGAAAAGGAAAATAACGGCAATAATCGTAATTAATCCATTTCTAACCCTTATACCAAATAATTCATTTACATTAATATCTCTACCTGGGTAACGAATTCCAAGTAAAAATACATAATCATCTTCCATTAAAGCTCTAAAGTAAGGCTCTGTATCACTAACAAACCGGTTGGTATCTACAACGCGGTTATAATTTAAAATAAATATAATAATAACTGCGATAATAATAAATTCCATTATTCAGCACCTACATTCTCATTATAATATTTTTCTCCCTTTATTAAGAAGACAGTGTTAATAATTAAAATTCCGTGAAGTAATAATTGTACATACCAACGTTCTAGCATTTGTAAATACGTTTCAGATCCAAGTAAGAATTGGAGTAACATACACATAAAATACAAAATAATACCAAATTGTAAGAATTTTTTATGGAAAGCTGCCCTATCCAACCTATCACGATAAACGTTTTCAACAAGCATATCGATATCTTGTGACATGTTTTCTAGAGATTCAGCAGTATCCTTAGCACCTTCATTCGTAATTTGTAAGAATAATTGATGCATATTCTTAACCATATAGAAATCATATTTTGTACTCATAAAACTTAAAGATTGATCAATCGTACCATTTTCATAAGACATATCAATCATAATCTTTACATCGGTCTTAACTGGATCTTCAAGAACGCCAGATTCATAAACACCTTCAAGAGCTTTAACAAAGGATTGCGTAGTTGCAAACTCCATAATCGTATTGGTTGTATATACCTGAATTTGTTCGAAAATAAATTCGCTATAAATTCTTTTACAACGCAAATATGTCAAATATGGAATAAAGCAAACTGCTGCTATAGCATAAATAACTGCAATAAGCAAATTATAGAAATATAGGTAGGAAATAATTGCAGCACCCGCAGAAAAACTAACTATTTGTACCAAATACTGGTGTGTAGTATACTCTTGCCCTAATTCCTTTACCTTTTCACGAATTGCCCTAAATGAATAAGGGGTAATACGGTCATAGATAAAAGCGGTTTTATCAGCTACATACTTGTATACATTCTCTCCATTTGCACTTCTATAAATTAGTATAAAAATGACAATAAAAGAAACGATTAAAAAGATTAATGTTACATTCATGTTTTTCCTCCTTTTCTATTATTGTGTTTGTGTAGCAACATCCGCCACATTCACTTGTGGAGAAACATTGGAAGCATTCATTGTAGGAGCTTGTACCTCTGGTGATTGATTAACATTATTCTCTATCACTGGTACCTCATCAGAGAAAATATTGTCCATCTTATTTTGTTCTTCTAATGTTTCTGAAGCTGGTGTTCCATTATCTGTTGCCTCCCCAGCCATAAATCCTTCTGGTAAAATAACACCCTGAGCCTCCAAATAAGATATTAAATATTTACTTGGAGCTCTTTTAGTAACCTTACCAGCAGGTGTTTTTTGATAAATAATATTATATTTTGCTTCATTTTCTTCCGTTACGTAAAATTCGCAGACTTCTGCAATTTCACGTACAAAGTTCTTCGTGACCTTATCTTGATATCCACGAATATATACACCAATTTGAATATATCGATAAATAGATCTTAAGAATTGATCAATTTCCTGATTTGTTTCAAGCAAACTGTACATACGGTTTGGGATAGAAGTTGCTCTATCAGCATGGATAGTAGATAAAATGTAGTGTCCAGAAGAAATAGAGTTACGAGCAGCAAGTACTGCCTCAGCACTACGAACCTCGGATAATAGAATCCATTTTGGATTCTGTCTCATACAAGAAACTAGTACATCCGTATAACTTGCAACATTGTTCGTTTTCATTGCCACGATATCTCTATGAGGATAAATTCTATCCAAGTGAAGTTCCAGTGTATCCTCTATGGTAATCAACTTTTCATTTTCATAGGTATGAGCAGCTAGATACTTAACGAACTCCGTTTTTCCGGAACCAGTCTCACCACTAACAATAATATTACAATGCCCATGTACACAATGTATTAATAAATCATGAACATCTTCCGTAATATACTTTTGTTCAATAATTTTATCATGTTCCAATCGGATTTTAGCTGGTGTTTTACGAATAACACAAGCAATTCCATTTCTAGCAATCGAATCATGGATAAAGTTCATACGCAACTCAGCACTTTCACTATC
>CANRDU010000010.1 GCA_947629445.1 uncultured Bacilli bacterium | reverse complement strand
CCTTCTTTTACTACTGCTACCCATGCATCATGAGAACCTTTACCTTTACCTTGACGAGTTTCTAGTGGTTTCTTTGTTAATGATAAATGAGGGAAAATATTAATCCATACTCTTCCTCCACGTTTCATATAACGTGTCATAGCAACTCTGGCTGCCTCGATTTGACGATCGGTAATCCAAGCACCATCCATTGCCATTAATCCGTAATCACCGAAATGTAATTCTGTATTTCCTTTTGCTTTTCCTTCATAAGGTAGACGATGTGGATTACGATATTTAGTTCTTTTTGGAATGACTGCCATCTACATTACCTCCCTTATTTTTTTCAGGAAGTATTTCACCTTTAGAAATCCATACTTTAACACCAATTTTTCCATAAGCTGTATTAGCTTCTTTATGAGCATAATCAACATCTGCTCTTAAAGTATGTAGTGGAATAATTCCTTCTTTATAACCTTCAGTACGAGCCATATCTGCTCCACCTAAACGTCCAGAAACGGAAGTTTTAATTCCCTTCGCTCCGGCTTTCATTGTATTTCTAACTGCTCTTTTTTGTGCAATACGGAAAGACACACGTCCTTCAATTTGACGAGCAATATTTTCTGCAACTAGTGCAGCATCTAAATCAGGATTCTTAACTTCTTTAATGGAAATTTGAACATTTTCATTAACTAATTTAGATAATTCTGCTTTTAATTTTTCAATTTCATCTCCACCGTGTCCAATTATTACACCAGGTTTTGCTGTATTAATAATAACCTCGGTTCTCTTATCGTTTCTTTCGATAAGAACACTTGAAACTGAAGCATCTTTTAACTTTTTAGCCAAATACTTACGAATCATGTCGTCGCTCTTTAAAAACTTAGCAAAATTCTTATTATCTGCGTACCACTTAGATTCCCAAGTTTTATTTATACCAACTCTAAGTCCTATTGGACTAACCTTTTGACCCACAAGTGTTCCTCCTTTACATTAGTTTTTTTCACTTACTACAATAGTAATGTGACTTGTTCTTTTCTTAATTGGATCAACGTGACCACGTGAACCAAATTTCATTCTTTTTAAAGTTTGTCCTTCGTTAACAAATGCTTCTTTAACATATAATGTTTCTTTCTTTAACCCTAGATTGTTTTCTGCATTTGCTACTGCTGAAGTTAAGACTTTATGTGCTAATCTTGCAGCCTCTTTATTTAAATTACTTAAAATTTTATCTGCTTCTGCTACGCTTTTTCCACGTATTAAATCTATTACTAAACGGGCTTTACGAGGTGGGATTCTAACTCCCTTTGCAATCGCTCTTGCTTCCATTTTAGTCCTCCTTCCTCAACTTCAATTATTTATCAATTTTGTTTTCGCCATGACCACCGAATTTACGTGTTGGAACAAATTCACCTAATTTATGACCAACCATATCTTCTGTTACATAAACTGGAACAAATTCCTTTCCGCTATGAACAGCAAATGTATTACCAATAAATTCAGGGAATATTGTTGAACGGCGTGACCAAGTTTTAATAACTTCTTTTTTATCAGCACTATTATTTTTTTGAACCTTTTTCATTAAACTCTCGTCAACGAAAGGTCCTTTTTTAAGACTTCTTGCCATCTAAACCATCCTTTCCCTATTTTGCTTTACGGCGACGAACTATTAAGTCATCTGATTGTTTTTTACCCTTACGAGTCTTGTAACCAAGTGCAGGTTTACCCCAAGGTGTAACTGGACCAGTACGTCCAACTGGAGCACGACCTTCTCCACCTCCATGTGGGTGGTCATTAGGGTTCATAACAGAACCACGAACGGTTGGTCTAATACCCATATGTCTTTTACGTCCGGCTTTTCCTAAATTTACTAATTCGTGATCTTCATTTCCAACTTCGCCAATCGTTGCACGACAGGTACTTAATACCTTACGAACTTCACCACTTGTTAAACGAAGTAATGTATATCTTCCTTCACGTCCTAAAATTTGAACACTAGAACCAGCAGAACGAGCTAACTGTCCACCTTTTCCAGCTTTTAATTCTACATTGTGTACAATAGTACCTTCTGGAATATTTGCAAGTGGAAGATTGTTTCCAACTTTAATGTCAGCATTTTCCCCACTTTCTACTTTGTCTCCAACTTTTAATTCTTTTGGAGCAATAATATATCTCTTTTCTCCATCAGCATAATGAAGTAAAGCAATATTTGCACTTCTATTTGGATCGTATTCGATAGAAACTACTTTTGCAGGAATTCCGTCTTTATCTCTCTTAAAATCAATAATACGGTATTTTCTCTTCTCTCCACCACCTTGGTGTCTAACAGTAATTTTACCTTGATTATTACGACCGCCATTTTTCTTTAATGTCACTAACAATGATTTTTCTGGTTTTACTTTAGTTAATTCACTATTATCTAAAGTAGTCATACCACGTCTACCATTAGTTGTTGACCTGTAAGCTTTGATTGCCATATGTATAATCCTCCTTTAGACTTAGTTTAGTTCAATTGAACTACCTTCGGCTAATTTCACAATAGCCTTTTTTCTTCTATTTGTTCTTCCAGCGTAACGACCTACTCTTTTCTTCTTCGTTGGTGCATTTAAGGTGTTAACGCTTTCTACTTTTACATCGAATATTTTCTCAACTGCTTGTTTAATTTGTGTCTTGTTAGCTTTAGGATCAACACTAAATACAATAGTGTTATGATTTTGAGCTAAATCAGAACTCTTTTCAGTAACAATTGGCTCTTTAATAATATCTCTATAATTATTCATTATGCTAGCGCCTCCTCTACTGATTTAATAGCATCCTCAGTTGCAATTAATACATTAGCAGAAATAACATCTAACGTATTAATTTCATCAACACTTAGTAACAAGACGTTTTCTAAGTTACGAGTTGCAAGTACAAGATTATCATCTAATTCATTAACAACCACTAATACATTTCTTTCTGCCTTTAAATTAGATAAAATCTCCTTCATTTCTTTCGTTTTATTAGATTCTAATTTTAATGCATCTAATACGATTAATTCTTTATCTAACACTTTATAAGTTAAAGCTGATTTTAAAGCCAATCTTCTTTCTTTACGATTCATCTTTAACGTATAATTCTTTTCTGTTTGTGGACCAAATGCTACTCCACCATGATACCAATGTGGTGCACGAGTAGATCCTTGACGAGCACGTCCTGTTCCTTTTTGTCTCCATGGTTTTCTTCCACCACCAGATACATCAGAACGAGATTTTACAGCATGTGTTCCTTGTCTTGCATTACTCGTTGCTAAACGAATAGCATCATAGATTACAACATCATTTGGTTCAATTCCAAAAACTTCTTTTGATAATGTAATATCTTTTACTTTTTCACCTTTAATGTTTAATACATCTATTTTACTCATATATGTTCCCTCCTACTAGTTTTCTTCCGTAGAAGTTTCTTCTACTGTAGTCTCTTCTTTTTCTTCAGATTCTACAACTTCAGACTCTGCAACCACTGGGTTTTCTACATAATTAATTAAAGTCTCTGTTTCATTTACCTTATCAGGGTTTTTAACAGCGCTCTTAATAATTACTAAACCTTTTTTAGGTCCAGGTACGTTTCCTTTAATTAATATTACATTATTCTCTAAGTCAACAGCTACTACTTCAAGATTTTGAATCGTTACTGTAAGACTACCCATATGTCCTGGTAATTTCTTACCTTTAAATACACGCATTGGTCGCATTGTTCCCATTGAACCTGGTCTTCTATGATAGTGAGAACCATGTCCCATAGGACCTCTACTTTGTCCATGTCTTTTAATAACACCTTGGAAACCTTTTCCTTTAGATGTTCCTGTTACATCAACTACTTCTCCTGGAACAAATACGTCTGCTTTGACTTCTTGTCCAACAGTATATTGACTGATATCTACACCTTTAATTTCTCTAAAGAAGCGCTTAGGTGTAGTATTTGCTTTTGCTGTATGTCCAGCAGAAGCTTTTGTCGCTAACTTTTCTCTCTTTGTATCGAATCCTAATTGAATAGCTTCATAACCATCGTTTTCTTTTGTCTTAATCTGAGTGACAATGTTTGGTTCAACTTCAACAACAGTTACTGGAATCAATTTGCCAGATTCTGTAAATACTTGAGTCATTCCAATTTTACGACCTAAGATTCCTTTCATATACTTATCCTCCTATATTATTTAATAATTTTGATATCTACACCACTTGGTACTTCTAAATGAGCTAATGCCTCAATAGTTTCCTTAGATGGATTTACGATATCAATAAGTCTTTTGTGTGTCCTCTTCTCAAATTGCTCACGTGAATCTTTGTACTTGTGAACAGCTCTTAAGATAGTGATTTTTTCAACTTCCGTTGGAAGTGGAATAGGTCCACTAACTTCGCCACCGTTTCTCTTTACAGTTTCAACGATTTTCGCACAAGCGCTATCCAAACTTTTATGTTCGAAAGCTTTTAATTTGATACGAACTTTTACTTTTGACATTTTATGTCCTCCCTTCGCCTATATCTTGTATAGACTTGCTCCGTGTAAAAACCTGATTTAACGGTTATTTCTTTTTACAACTTAACCGGGTGTATCAGCAACCTCACACATCCTCGCATGCCACACATACAAAAGTATACTAAAAAAGCGTTGAAAAATCAACACTTTTTTTATTTTTTTCTATTTTTTTATAAATTTAAGAATCCTTATCGATTAATAAATTCTGCAATTCTTTATTCGATTCTCTAATTAGTTCAATTTTTTGATTATTCAAAGCGATTAATTTCTTTTTTCTCTCTATTTCTTTTAAGAGAAAATCGCAGAGATAATCAAGATTACAACTATCAGCATCTATCTGATAGAACTCTTGTAAATATTCCTTTTGTTCCTTGGTTAGATTCATTTTATCACCTATTCGCCACTTTTGGTTTTAAATTAACATTTTTTAAAACTTCGTTCATAAGAAAGCGATTTTTCTCCTCTAACATGGAAGTTGTCATTTCACTTTGCCGAAACGCAGCATCAACTTCTATTAATTCTGCCACTAATGCTTGGATATCTCTTTCAGCTTCCATATCTTTATTCAATGAAATCCCCCATTTCCCTAACTACTACAAAGAATCTATTTCATTTTGAATTTCTTTTTGTAGATCTACTAATTCTTTAATGATATTTAGCAAATCCGCACTTGTCTTTTCTAGACTGGCACGATAAGCCTCTTTGGTTTCATGTACTCCATTACTCTTCATAACTTTTTGTAATATTCCAATGCTATCCTTTTTCTCCAATTCTTTTGAAAAAGATTGAACTTGTGACATTTTCGTATCTTTAATATCCACTTTTGGTTGTGCATTAAACATATTTCTCTCCCTTTCTATTGGTCGGTGGTCCTCCTTATGCTCAATTGAATTTTCTCTTTTTAAAATTGGTGATTGATTATCCAATTTTGGTTTTGGCAAGGGTTGTGATGCCTGCTTCGTTTCATGTTCTAAGAATGTTTGATAGGCTTCTTCACTAGGCCATAGACTGCCATCTTTAGGAGAAACATATACTTTTTTCTTAGCATCGTCAGATTCGGAATTTTCCAATCTATCTTGCCCATTTTTCTTTCTAAGCATATATTCTTTTTGAATCGCCGGATCATCTGGATTAGCATTGTGTTCTTTTACAAAGTTCAAATAGTCGCCTAAGTCAAAATTAGGTAACCCTCTAAAAGACTCACGTAGTTTCTTTTCTAATACTCTTTCTTCCATCACTACCATCCACCTCTATTCTCTTTATTATCATACTATAATTGTCATTTTTTTTCAACCGTTATTAAAAATTTATGACTACGTTGGACATAATCTCCTATAATTTTTTCTTTCACGACATAAAATATACCAAGGATGCGATAGTATGTTACCAAGCGTAAACGCTAATACTTTTACAATCAGTGCCTTTTTAATTGGATATTTATTAATTGATGATTTAAATCCAGCAGAGCAAAATGCTATCGGTAACTGGTTTATGATGATAGGACAAGTACTTTGTACCAACTCTGCTCAACAACAAGTATTAAATAATCGCAATAACCAGGAGCAGGGAGATCATGTGGTAAATAGTGATGATACTTGGCAATCTCTAAAAAGAAGTATGCATACTATCAATGACGAATTAGACAAGTACCCATAATATTGCTTTTTAAAGAATGAAAATGCTATAATGAAATAGGTGATTTTATGAAAATAGCTGTTCTTGGTACAGGAGCTTTTGGTGTTTCTTTAGCTCTTATTTTAAAAGAAAACGGACATGAAGTTCGCATGTGGACAAAATTTGAAGAGGAGGCTCTCTATCTATCAGAACAAAGAAGAAGCCCTAACTTAAAAAATATTGTAATTGATAGTGATATTGTCATATCGACTAATTTTAAGAAAACCGTAAAAGACGCAGAATTAATTATCATAGCGGTTCCTGCCGGGTTTGTAGATAATATTTCACAATTATTGAAAAAATACATCAAAAAAAATCAACATATTTGCATTGCCTCTAAAGGAATAGAAAAAGATACCTGTCTTTTTGTCTATGACGTATTAAGGAAATATATCGATACCGATAACGTAGGAGTTATTTCTGGGCCTACTTTTGCCATAGACGTAGCAGCGAAAGTTCCTGTAGGACTTTCTTTAGGATGTCAAAACGAAGAAACAATCCAAGTTATCAAACGAGCTCTTCAAAATAACCACGTTAAACTAAGAGAAACAAAGGACATATTGGGGATTGAAATCTGCGGTTCTATTAAAAATGTTATCGCAATCGCCTCTGGTATTTTAGATGGTATGGGACTTCCCATTTCTACGCAAGCTATGATGATTACAGAATCTTTAAATGATATTAAAGAATTAATTGACGCATTAGGAGGAGAAAAAAATACCATCCTATCTTTTGCTGGATTTGGAGATATCCTTTTAACTTGTACAAGTACTAAGAGTCGTAATTTTTCTTTTGGTAGGTTAATTGGCTCTCATAAATCAAAAGAAGAGATCGACAATTATATTCAAACTACTACTATCGAAGGTTTATACACACTAGAATCTATTTATCAATTGATAAAAGATAAAAGTGTCAATATGCCAATTATCGATTTGATTAATGATATTATCTACCATGATAAACCATGTGATGAATTACTAACATTCTTGATAGAAAAATAAAAAAACTTCCCAAACGGAAGTTTTTATTCTTCTTCTAATTCTTTTTTACGTATCTTCATAAAACCAATATAATCTATCCAATCATACGTAGTAATCATCGTACAAATGAGAAGTGGAAAAAAGATGATAATTGCCTGTATATAATGAAACATCAAAATTCCAAGTGCAAAAACAATATCTAAAAAAATATACTTACACACTTGTAACTTAGAATCATCTATCTTTCTATCTAATTCTTTTATCGTCATTCTAAACCCTCCTAGTATATGTTCATTATACCATATTTCAGAAAGGACATTCAAGATGCGAAAACCAAACTGACAAAAAGAAAAAAGACTAAAACTAGTCTTTTATTTTGTAAATGGAATAAGTGCCATAAAACGTGCATATTTTACTTGAGTAGCAACGTATCTTTGATGTTTTGCGCAGTTACCAGTAATTCTTCTTGGTAAAATTTTACCTTTATCAGCACTAACGTATTTTTTAATAACTTCTACGTTCTTATAATCTACGTCTTTTCCAGCACACATTTGACATACTTTTTTCTTTTTTCTATAAAATTCTGCCATATTATATCCTCCTCTAATCTAGGAAGTTATCATCAATGGAAACAGAATCCCCATATTCTGCAAAAGGATCATTTTCCACACTGATACTATTATCCTGATAATCGTATGGACTTGGTTCAGAATAATTAGAATCACTTGATTGAGATTTATTCTTTCCTTCAACAAATTCAAAATTGTCAAGAGCTACATCCATAGTATAACGTTTGTTTCCGTCACGATCATCATAACTTCCAGTTTGTAATCTTCCTTCGATACCAATTAGATTACCTTTATCAAAAAATTTGGCAATCGTTTCTGCTTGTTTTCGCCAAGCAACCACATTAATAAAATCAGCATCTCTTTTTCCATCTGCGTTCGTAAATGAACGATTTACTGCTACTGTAAATCTTACAAAAGCTGTATTCGCATTCGTGTAACGCAATTCTGGCTTTGCCGTAATTCTGCCTACTAATAATACTTTATTCATAGGAACCCTCTTTCTTAATCTTCTTTTCTAATAATTAAGTGTCTAACGATATCAGCACTGATACCTGCTAAACGATCGAATTCCTTAACACCAGCATCATCATTAGCTTCTACTTGGAATACGAAATAGTATCCACTCTTGAATACTTCAGATCCTTTTTTGATATCGTAAGCTAAAGCTCTTTGTCCCCAAGCATCAACACTAGTTACTGTACTACCATTGGTTTCTAAGGTAGCTTTAAAACTATCTGCAACTTTGGTGATATCAGCCTCTGCTAAGGTTGGCTTTACGATAAACATAATCTCATAATTTCTCATTTTTCTACACCTCCTTATGGTTTATAGCCTTCTTCAGGCAAGGAGTAAATTCATACTCGCCAATAATTATAACAAATAAAACTTAATTTGTAAACAAAAAAATTGTTTTTCGATAAATTGTTTGTTATAATACGATGCATAGGTGATTATATGAGTAAAATGCAAATATTTGTAAAACAAGATCCATTGTATCAATTTAAATTAAAATATTCTTCGCAATTTGCGAATTGTGCCTTTTTCGAATCTCCTGTCAATCGTTCTATTGATATTGGGGCTGGTAACTATGGACTACAGTCCGTAACAGAAAAAATCATCACAAATGGTCATCTTTCTTTAAAGGAATTAAATCCATATACACCAAGAATCATTTGGCAAAATCAATTACTTACATTGGAAAACGGAAACTCTCTAAGTATTGAGTTAACTGATGCAACATTCATGATAGATATTATTACAAAAGCCCAAGAATCACAAATCAATATTCATGTGGAAGAAGAGGATGAGGAATTGCTTAGAGACATCATCCATTTTTTCTATGGAAAATGTAATGGTCTTTTTAAAACAGAATCCATAGCCTTTGTTTCCCCTACTTTACTTCTATTAGAAAGTAAAAAGAAAAAGAAAGAATCAATTCAGCTTTCCCTTTTCCAAAATTCATTCAAGCAAAAAAAGAAAACCTCACAATAAATGTGAAGTCTTTTTATACATTAAAACGGAAATAGCAAATATCGCCATCCTTCATGAGATAGTCCTTTCCTTCTAGGCGCATTTTTCCCGCTTCTTTTACCGCTTTTTCGCTACCACAGGCCTCTAAATCTTCATAACTCATAATTTCTGCCTTAATAAATCCTCTTTCAAAATCCGTATGAATAATACCCGCACACTCTGGTGCTTTCATTCCTGTTTTAAAAGTCCATGCTCTTACTTCATCAGAACCAGCCGTAAAAAAAGTCTCTAACCCTAATAGAGAGTAAGTGGCTTTAATAAGTTGGTCTAATCCACTTTCTTCAACCCCTAACTCCTTTAAAAACGCATCTTTTTCCTCTTCCTCCATATCACTTAGTTCTGATTCTATCTTCGCACATACTACAATTACTTTTGAAGAATCCTTTTGAGCATATTCACGAACTTTCTCAATATAATCATTTGTTCCCGTTAACAAATCATCCTCTGACACATTCGCCATATAAATCATAGGTTTCGCCGTCAACAAATTAAAAGCTTTAATGGCTTTTAATTCCTCTTCTTCCAAAGAAAGTTTTCGAATTGCTTGATTATTTTCTAGGGATTCTTTTAACTTCGCTAATAGAGCTGCTTCTTTTTTTACTTCTTTATCTTGTGATAAAGCCGCCTTTTTTCCTATTTTATTAATACGATTATCAATAACCTCTAAATCCGCTAAAATAAGTTCTAATTCGATAGTTTCAATATCACGAATAGGATCTACTGTATTTTCTACATGAATAATATTTTTATCATCAAAACAACGAACAACTTCGACAATGGCATCTACTTCTCGAATATGAGATAAGAATTTATTTCCTAATCCTTCACCAGTAGATGCTCCTTTTACTAAACCAGCAATATCTGTAAATTCAAAAGCGGTAGGCACTAAACTGGCTGGATGATATAACTCCTTTAAAAAATCTAATCTTTTATCAGGAACAGTAACTACCCCTACATTTGGATCAATCGTTGCGAAAGGGTAGTTGGCTGCTAATATATTTTTTTTAGTAATGGCATTAAATAAGGTGGATTTTCCAACATTTGGCAATCCTACTATTCCTGCTGTTAATCCCATAAAATCACCTCGTCATATCAAGTTTACTATAATCAATTTGAAAAATCAAGGAATTACTTAGGATGATATTTCATAAAAAAAATAGAAAAGGAATTATCTTTTCTATTTTTATAAAGTAGAGGATGCACCAATACCAATTTGAATTCCTAGAAGATTCCAGCCAATGATAATAACAAACCATGCAAGTGTTAACCATAATACAACCGGCATAATTTTTCTCATCGTACCGAAAAATTGAATATCTTCATCTTGCGTATCATATTTGTACAAGAAACCAATCATAACAATAAAGAACACATAAAACGGGGTAAAACATTTTCCAATAGAATCGGCTGCTTTAAAAACCATAAGGGAAAATGATGGTGAAATATTAGCACGAATCATAAGAGGTACAACAATTGGAGATGCTAATAACCAGTTGTGTGTTGTTGTTGGATTAATAATAGTAATCAAAATACTAACTAAAAAGACAAGACAGATGAGGAATACCCCATTCATTTGATTTCCACTTAGCAAATTAATTAATTTTAAAGATAATACATCCCCTATATTCGTCCACTCTAATATATTAAACATGATAGAGAAGAAAAATAGTCCAGCAAAGATAAAACCTGTATTTTGAAACGTCAATGAAATTGCTTGATTATATTCCTTACTACTTTTAATATTTCTAGAAATTTTACCATAGACATATCCACAAATTAATGTGATACTTAAAAGAATAACTAAAATTCCTTGCCTAAATGGAGAATATTCACTAAACAATTTTTCCATGTAGGTAGGTTGATTGGCATCTAGTAACCATCCTGAAAAAGGAAGTCCAGGAATAATTGCATAGAACACAATCAACATAACGACAGCAAAAATAGCAAGCGTAATTTTAAGCGCTTTTGGAGAATAAATCCTTTCCTTTTCTTCTATTCGACGAATCTTTTTCGATAATTTTTTTTCAATCAAATACGTTCCCAAAATAGAAAGCACAAAAGTGGCTGCTATCTCCATAAAAATCATAGACCATGAACCAAAACTATAAGTATTTAACACATCTAAAGAGGCAACTTCTGCCATGTTTCCTAGTACTACATCTTGATAACTATAAAGGATGCCAGCACCATAACCCATAGTAACACCAATAAATACTGTCATAATTCCTAATTTAGGATCACGATTTAAGTACTTATACAAAATCGCTGCTAAAGGGAAAAGAATAGCATAACTATAATCTCCTATCGCACTAGCAACGATACTAATAAATAATGTTATAAACGTAACAAGCCATGGCTTTGTCCCTTGAAATCCCATCGTTAAAGAATGAAATAATCCACTTTCCTCTAAAATCGTTACTGAAATGAGAGAAACCACTAACACAGCCAGCGGCTCTAATGCCCTAAAATTCGTAATGGACTCTCCAAAAATAAATTGGATTCCTTCCCTACTGAAGATATTCCTAACCGCAATAACGACTGTCTCAAAAGTATCTGGATCCGTCATATAACTTTGAAATCCTATTTTACTTAAAATGAGACTGGCTACGGCTAAAATAGCACTAATTAGTAACATGATAGTAATCGGTCCTAAACTTACTTTTCGTCTATTCTGTTTCACCGAAACCTCCTATAAATTAACTACTTTTTTTAATTTTTTATTAAATTCTATTCTAGGTAGCATAATACTTCTACCACACTTCAAACATTTAATTTTAATATCTGCCCCTACTCTAGTAATCTCCCATTCATTACTTCCACATGGGTGATTTTTTTTCATAACGACAATACTACCCAATTTATAATCTTTATCCATTATGCACCACCAACTGTGGATATGCAATAACAATATTAGCTTTATCACATTCCTCTTTAATACGTGATCTAACTTGTCTTGCTAACATGAATTTATCCGCATAATAAGCAGGAAGAACAATTCTAAAATTAACACTACTATCTGCTAATTCCTCTACCCCTAAACACTGCATAGGATTTTTTAAATGAAGTTCTTCTGTTAATTTTTGACATAAATCATCGAAAAATGCCTTTACTTGTGTAACATCCGCATCATAACTGATAGATACATCTATTAACATATTATGTTCTTCTATGGAATGATTCGTTACCTCAATAATATTTCGATTAGAAATCATTCTAACTTCCCCAGTATATGCTTTTATCTTGGTTGTTTTCAATCCTAAGGAGATAACTGTTCCCGTAAAACCATTAACAGTGATAACATCTCCTACTGAAAATTGATCTTCCAAGATAATACTGAATCCAACAATAATATCTTTTAAAATATCCTGTAATGCAAGTCCAGCAACTAAGCTGACTACTCCTAAAGAAGTAACTAAGGATTTCGTATCAATGCCATAAACCTCTAAAATCATCAAAAGAGCAATAATTAAAATAAAATATTTAATAATATTATTAATCAAACCAACAAATGTTTTTTGTCTTTTCTCATTAATACGTTTTGATTTTACACGAAATAATCTTTTAACAATACGACTCATACAACCATAAATTAAAATGCTAAAAGCAATAATTAAAACTGGTGCAACTACTTCTTTCGCTAATATAATCTCTAACATAATTAATCCTTCACATGAATCATATCTAGAATACGATTCAAATCAGCCATATTGGTAAAACTGATTTCTATTTTATTTTCTTTAATATGTACCTTAGTATCTAATTTTTCGCGGAGTAATTCTTCAGCATACTTAAATTCCGTACGCTTATCTGTTGTTTTTTTCTCTGTTTTATGTTTTTTAGCTTCCTCACCTGTCTGGTATTCTAACTTACGAACGGATACCTTATTTTCGACAATTTCATGAGCTAACTCTATCATCTTTTGTTCACTATCTAACTTGGATAGTACTCTTGCATGACCCATTGTTAATTGGTTACTGTTCACCATATCTTGTACTTCTTTTGGAAGGCGAAGTAACCCCAACATATTGGTAACATAACTTCTACTTTTTCCTACTTTCACACTTAATTCCTCTTGTGTTAAATTTAACTTTTCAATCATGTTTTTGTAGGCAGCAGCTTCTTCTATAGCACTTAGATTTTCTCTTTGTAAATTTTCAAGTAGCGCTATTTCCATCATCATATTATCATCTAAATTACGAACAATCGCTGGAATAGAAGTTAGTCCTGCCATTTTACTAGCGCGAACTCTTCTTTCCCCTGCTATAATTTCATAACCTTTGATACTTTTTTTAACAATAATTGGTTGAAATACACCATGCTCCTTAATAGATTCTGTCAATTCTTGAAGAGATTCCTCATTGAATACCTTTCTTGGTTGATAAGGATTTGGTCTTAATTCATTTAAATCAATTTCAATAACTTCTTCTCGTGTAGCAGTTTCATAGATGCTTTTTTCAAAGGAATCCAAATCTAAATTATCGGTATTAAAAAGTTGTTCTAATCCTCTACCCAACGCTCTTTTTCTAGTTTCCATTTCGTTCAATCACCTCTTTGGCTAAATTTAAGTACGCTTCCGTACCTCTACTTTTTGGATCATAAGCGTGAATTGGTTTTCCATGACTTGGAGCTTCTGACAAACGAACTAATCGTGGAATAATAGTATCATATACTTTTTCTTTAAAATAACTTTTGATATCCTCGACAACCTCTAATCCTAAATTCGTACGATTATCTAACATTGTAAGAAGAACTCCTTCAATGTCCAATTCAGGATTTAATTTCTTTTGTGCGATTGTAATAGAATTTAATAACTGCATAATTCCCTCTAGTGCGAAAAACTCACACTGAACAGGAATAATAACAGAATTAGAAGCCGCTAAAGCATTTGTTGTTATCATATCTAGAGATGGTGGGCAATCGATGATAATATAATCGAAAATATCTATTACCTGTCTAAGATATTTTTTTAATTGCAATTGAGGAACAAATCCTTTAATCTCTCTAGCCATTTCCGAAAGTTCCATCCCTACTCCCGCTAAATTAATGGAAGCTGGTATTACATATAAATTTTTAAATTTCGTCTTTACAACAACATCTTTTATCTCTGCATTATCCGTTAGTAACTCATACATACTTGCTTCTAACTCTGTTTTATTGATTCCTACCCCAGTCGTACTATTTCCTTGAGGATCTAAATCTACTAACAAAGTCTTTTTTCCAAGCAGCCCTAATGATGCCGATAAATTGATACTAGAAGTTGTTTTGCCTACGCCGCCTTTTTGATTAACAAAAGCGATAATCTTTCCCATTTTATCACCTATTTCTAATTCTTTCATATATTCATTTTATCACATTTCCTATGATAAATCTATTAAAAAAGGATAATCTTTCTCCGGTTCGAGAAGGACTATCCATTTGACCTTTTTTCACTAGGATAAATCTTTTGTTTTAACTTCGGAGAGGATTTTATTTTATCATGATAGCTAATTGGATATTCTAATCTGTTTTCTTCTGCTAAATAATTTTCTAACAATTTGGTAAGTAATTTCGTTTGTGACAAAATACTAGGAAAATAAGATTCTAAACTTTTTTCTCCTTCTACCATACCCATAATTGCCATAGCAAAATCATTTCGCATTTCATTTTTTTGAAAGAAATAATAATTTGAAACTACAATTTCTTGAAGATAGGAAGAGCATCTTTTTTTATCTTCTTTCCATAAATTTTCTAGATAAACAACAGAAGCCTTCACTCCTCTGGTTTCTAAATACCGATAAAAAGAACTCTCTAGCAACACTTTCGCTAAAGTAGCATCACTATAACAACTAGGATCAACAATAGACATTTTTGCAAGTATCTCTGTATTCTCTAATTTTCTAAACACTCTTTTTTCATACGTAGGATGTTTGTCTGCAAATTGAAAATAGGCATCTACATAAAAAGGATATCCTTTTTCAAATAAATTACGCATATTCTGATTCGTGGCATCTGCATACATTAATCCCTCATAGAGTAATAATTGTTCAATAGACATTTTACTTACCGGTTTAAAACAACTTGCTTCCATATATTTTCTAGCTAAATATCGAATCATCTGTTGTTGATAACAGCCAATATATTTAACATCTAAACCATATTGCGGAAAAAGGGTGCTTGCTACCTTAGAATCACTTAAAAGCAAATGAATATATTCTGGATAATCGTTAAATCTTTTACGCATATCTCTTAAAATAGTATTGTAAGTAGAAAAAATAGGATTACCTTCTAGAGTAATAGGTCCTTCTACACTCCGATTTTCAAAAAAATGATCTAACAAATTTATTTTCTTTTGATAACCAGCTTCTTTTATAAAATCTCTTCTTTGAAATACATTTCCTTGCGCAGCATAGTACACTTCTGAGAAAAGATCTAAACTATTAAATACATATTCTTTAGAAAACCAAAAACTTTCTGTCACTAATTCAAAAGTAGTGTTGGAACGATTTAACAAAGATAACATAGTCTCATCTTCTAATGTCAAAAGACTCCCATCTCCTTGAACCATTCCTTGAGAATTAATAATCTTTCCACTCTGTCTTTCAATTAAAAAAGCATAGACATAACTCATTAAAAATCCTATATAATCATCAATATCATACTTATCTTGAAAATACTCTTCTAAAAGTTCAAACGTAGCAAAAAAAAGGGCTAATTGCTGTTTCTCTTGTCTTTCTTCTTCTCTTTTAAACCACTCCTGTTCCTCTAATACCATATCGTACATATCATCATCTGTAAATCCTTCAAGTATTTCCACATCACAATCAGAGATTTCTTCTTCAGAATCACCAATAAAGTCATCATCCATTAATTCCTCCTCTTGAGGAAAAGGATATTCTTCCATAGGAAATTCTTCCGCTACCTGTTCAAATAACGCACATAATAAATCGGATACCTCTATATATTGTACATAATGAGAAAGTTTATTGGCAAAATCAACAGGATTCTCTTGATTATATTTTTCTGTTGCTATTTTAAATTTATCTGGTTGAATCATATAAACACAATAATCTAACAATAAAGTTTTGATTTTCTCCGTATTCTCTGGAGATTTAAAATATTTTTCAAGATTACTAATCGAAAAAGGAAGCATTTCTAATTCCTTCATCAGTTCTGCTTGGCTATCCGAAATATCTCCTAATTGTTTTGAATAATTTAAATATTGATAAGCATCTAAAAGGACGATTAAAATCATATCGCTTTTATATGTCGTTAACTGTTCTGGTTGAATATCAAATCCAGAACAAATTGTTTCTGTCACACTGTGCGAATCAGTCTGTAGTCCTAGAATAAATTGATATAAAACATCTGCAACCATAGGGTCATCATAATCAGCACAACTGTAATAAATATTTAATAAAAGTTTCTTAGCAATTTGAATTCGACTCAACATTTCCATAAACTAACCTCTGCTTCAAAATACGATTATTATAATATAAAAGAAAGAAAAAGTAAACAAAAAAAGATAACGTTGACTGGACGTTATCCTAGTTTGAATCAATTTCTTTTTTAGTCTTAAAAGAAATTGCCTATTCGAAGTTTTCTTTCTCCATATAGCTATATACTTAATAGATAATAAGACTCTTAATCAGAGCATTCATATTGTATATTTTGTATTATTCATACTCATATACAGGAACAAGCTTATGCATTATTATCGTAATACATAATTAGAAATAATACTTTATCTATTAACTCGGATTGTTATTCATTGAATAATTTTTCTTTGTTTGGTAAATAAATATATTATTAATCGCTTGTATTCTATTAAGTAATTTAAATATAGCATATATTTTTACATTTTGCAACACTATTTTAAAAAAAAGTATAAAATTTTTCAATTTTACACTTTTATGCTTTTCTAGCCTCTAGTTTTTTTCTTTCGGCCGTATTTAAAACTTTCTTACGCATACGGAAACTTACGGGTGTCACTTCTACTAACTCATCATCATTAATATAGTCAAGACATTCCTCTAAACTCATCTGTCTTGGTCGTTTTAAAACTACCGTATGATCTTTACTAGAACTACGTGTATTCGTTAAATTTTTTCCCTTTACGACGTTGACTGCTAAATCATTTTCATGATTATTTTCTCCAACAATCATACCCTCATAAACATCAACACCTGGTTCGATAAACATAACACCGCGATCTTCTAATCCGCCTAATGCATAAGCAGTAGATTTTCCATTTTCCATTGATACTAAAACACCAAATTTACGATACCCGATAGTAGCCCCTGCTTCTTTACGATACTCTTTATAAGTATGATTCATAATTCCATACCCTTTTGTCATGGTCATAAATTCTGTCATAAATCCAATAAGACCACGAGTTGGTACTGTATAAGAAAGTTTTACTTGACCATTTACGGTTTCCATATTTTCCATAATTCCTTCTCTATTTCCTAAAGCTTCTATAACAGATCCTACATATTCTTCTGGAACATCAATTTGTAAATCTTCATAAGGCTCACACATGACACCATTTATCTCTTTACGAATAATTTGTGGTTTAGATACTTGTAATTCAAATCCTTCCCGACGCATATTCTCAATTAAAATGGATAAGTGTAACTCTCCTCTACCAGAAACAATATAAGATTCCGAATCATTTTGAACTACTTTCAAAGAAACGTCGCGTTCTGTTTCTTTCATTAAACGCTCTTCAATTTTACGAGCAGTAACAATTTTTCCTTCTCTACCACAGAAAGGAGAAGTATTAACACCAAAAGTCATTTGCAAAGTTGGTTCATCGATATGTAAGATAGGAAGTGCTTCTTCTTTTCCAATATCACAAATAGTTTCGCCTACAGAAATATCTGGAAGGCCTGCTATTGCAACGATATCTCCTGCTTCTGCACTTTCTACTTCAATTCTTTTTAAACCTAAAAAGCCATATATTTTAGCAATTCTAAATTGTTTAATAGAGCCATCAATACGTACACAACTAACCATTTCATTAACTTTCATGGTTCCTCTTTTTACCCTACCAATACCAATTCTACCAACAAAATCGTTATAATCTAATAAAGCTGGTTGAAATTGTAAGGAACCAGTTGTCTCTACTACTGGTTCTGGAATATATTCAATAATCATATCGAGAATTTTTTCCATTCCTGGTTCTTGCGTTGAAACATCTGGACTTAACGAAGAAGTTCCATTCATAGCTGAGCAATAAGCAACTGGAAAATCCAAATCCTCAATATCTGCTCCTAAATCAATAAAAAGATCCATTACCTCATCTACTACCTCTTTAGGACGAGCCGAATCCTTATCAATTTTATTGACAATGACAATTGGTTTTACCCCAGCTTCCATTGCCTTTTTTAAAACAAATCTCGTCTGAGGCATCGTTCCTTCATAAGCATCTACAACAAGTAAAACACCATCTACCATATTCATAATGCGTTCTACTTCTCCTCCAAAATCAGCATGACCTGGAGTATCGAGAATATTAATTCGATAACCTTTATAATTAATAGCTGTTGTTTTTGCTAGAATCGTAATTCCTCTTTCTCTTTCAATATCATTAGAGTCCAATGCTCTTTCTTGTACTTCTTCATTTTCTCTAAAAGTTCCAGAAGATGATAATAACTTATCTACAAGAGTGGTTTTTCCGTGGTCTACATGGGCTATAATCGCTATATTTCTCTTTTTCATACACTAACTCCTCTTTTTCGCACTTTATGGATTATATCACTATTATTTTTCAAAGTAAAGTTTTTTTCAATACAAAAAAATAACTATCGCTAGTTATTTCTTATATTTTTTCATGATGGCTTTATAATGTTTCTTATTTTGAGAAACTAAAGAGGAATAACTATGACTACTACGTTGGTACGCAAAGAAATCATAAGCACCACCTACTTTTACATCTATTCCAATAATAAAACTATAAATATTTTGATTTAAATCTTGGTAAACACAAAGGATACAATGCTGTTCTGGTTGAATAATACCATTTTCACTTGTCACCAAAATACAAGTTTGTACACTCTTTTCCGTATCCTTAGAAATATCGAATGTAGTGGATCTTTTTTGATTCATAGACTCAGAACGTTCTTGCACTCCCAAGACTGCTTCTCCTGTATATAAATCAAAAAGTTTAATATTACTAGCAACACCATAACCAATATTTTTAAACGCTAAAGAAAGAAAAATATTATCCTCTTTTTTACTATCTACTAAAATATCTTGTTTTTTCTTACCTTGATACTTTTTTCCTAAGATAATAAAAAAATAAGCAAAGCGATTAATACTCGGAAGTTTTTGTATTTCTCCCAATGCTAAATAAGGTTTATGCTCTTCTCTATTTTCATTACGAATACGAATATATCCCGTATAAATAGTAGCAAATACTGGAATTATAATAGTTGCAAATGTTAATAACCAACTAGCTAAATTATTCATACCATCACACTCTAACCGAATTATAACAAACTTTTTTTTATTTGTCTATTCTAAGATATCAAGCGGAATAATATCTTGATTATCTCGGTAAAGAGTAAGTTTTCCTGTCTCATCTAAGGTAGCTAATAAAACATCTCTTTTATTTTGTATTCCTTTTTCTTTTAATTGTTTCATTAACCATTCACTATCTTTTCCTAATTTTTTTAAGTTATTCTTCATAATTTTACCATCTATTATAACATTTCCAATAAGAAAACTTTTATTGACTTTTTGGTTCATAACTTTTGGTGTCAATGGCTGATATTCTGGAAATGGTAAAAAACTCATCTCTCCATTTGCTTCCATCACTCCGTATTGTAACTGAGAAATATCAAAATATCCTTTGATTCTCGCTTCTTCTAATAGGTCATTCATATCCAATTTCATTTTCTTCATATTTCTGCGTAATAATTTTCCATCCTGAATAATCATCGTTGGTGTTCCCATAAAAAAACGTCTAAGTACAATACTTTTTAAAGTAATCCAAGAGACAATATACGCAACCAATCCAAAAATTAAAACAGCTAATATTCCATCAAATTCAGGGGAATCTAAATTAATTGTCATCTCCGCTGCAAAGTTACCAATCGAAATACCGATCACATAATCAAATAAACTTAATTCAGAAACCTGTTTCTTACCAATTAATTTTGTAACAATAAAAAGAGTGGCTAGAGAAATAATGGCACGGTATAAAACAGCCAAAAAGTTTGAAAAGTCCATGATATCACCATTTTTAATATGATAATATTCTGCCTGTTTTATACAAAAAAACTATCCTTTTGGATAGTCTATTATTTTACTTTTCTGTATTGAAACCATATTTACGATTGAATTTTTCAACACGACCAGCTTTTGAAGAATTAGTACCTTCTTTACTTCCATTAAAGAATGGATGACACTTGTCGCATACTTCAATATGTAATTGTTCTTTATTAGACATAACTGTAAAAGTATTTCCACAAGAACAAGTTACTTTTGTTTCAACGTATTTTGGATGAATGTCTTTTTTCATGTTTCTTACTCTCCTTCCGCCATGGCAAAAACAAGCCATAGATAATGAATACGTTCCTATTGTAGCAAATAATTTTCAGAAATGCAACAAAAAAGAAAAAAAGTAGTATGTACTACTTTAATCTTTACGATCTCCAAATAAACTAATTAATCTAACAAATAAGTTAATAAAGTCTAAATACAAATCAAATGCTCCATAAATTGCTAACTTATCTTCATCATCAATTCCATATAAATTTCTTTTTACTACTTGTACATCGTAAGCGATATATCCAATAAATATTACAATTCCAATAAAACATAACATTAAATCGAATGTCTCGCTACCGATAAACATATTAACTAAACTAGCAATAATCATAGCAAGTAAACCCATAAATAAGAACGTACTTAATTTTGTTAAATCAATATTCGTGGCATACCCTATTAATCCAAATAACAGTAACAATCCTCCTGTAATAGCAAATATCCAAATAATAGATGTGATTTCATATAGAATAAAAATGGAAGATAGGGTAAGTCCAGTAAGTCCCGAATATAACAGGAATAAAATAATCGCTGTCATATAACTCATTTTATGAATTCGAGCACTCAATATAATAACTACCACAAGTTCAACAATCCATACAATTAAATATTTTCCATCTGCAAATAGGTTATATACCATATTATCATTAGATGATACTGTATAAGCAACCCCAAAAGTAACTAATAATCCTAGGCAAAGCCACATAAAGATTTTTGAAAATAATTTGTTCATTTCATCACCTCGATATTATTATATCATATTTCTTACACAATATAGATATTTTTTTATTTGTATATTGGGCTAGCTCCGAAGAACCGGATAGAGGAATAACTTGAATTGTTTCTTTGCTATACTTACGGATTAAAATAAAAAGTTCTTCTAAATCTTCTAATTGTGTCAGAATACGATTATAAGTAGTTAAATAAAACATACGATTTAAATCAATTTCAATTTTAGAAGATTTTATTAAAATATTTTGTATTTCTTTTCCCATAACTAATTCATTTTGTTCAATACTAGTAGTCACCTCGGTAATGTGCATATCTTCTTTATCGAAATAAACATCTCCTATTTTCTCACCAATAGAAAAAAACAATTTTTCTTCTTTTTTCGTAAAAGCATAAATGGTAAAAACAATTAGAATTAAAAGTATAAGAAACAATATTTTTTTCATATTTCCTCCAATAAAAAAGTAGCATTAAGCTACTTCATTATATTTCTTCTAATTCTATTTTAGCACCTACCTGTGTAAACTTTTCAATAATGTTTTCATATCCCCTTAAAACATGTTCGACATTATTGACAATTGTTTCACCCTCTGCTTTTAAACCAGCAAGAACTAAACATGCTCCTGCTCGTAAATCCGTTGCGGATACTTCTCTACCAACTAATTTTGTTGGTCCTATTACATGAATTTTCTTTTCATCGATTGTTATATTCGCACCCATTTCATTTAAATAGGGAATATTCTTAAAACGATTTTCATATAGAGTTTCTTCTAAAACGGATTCTCCACTACACTGGGTAAGTAAAGCCGTCAGTGGCTGTTGTAAATCCGTTGGAAATCCTGGATATCCTAACGTTTTTACATTCACATGATTTAATTTTTCTGTCGCACTAATGGTGACAGCATCCCTTTCTTCTTTTATGGAAACGCCCATCTCTTTTAATTTACCAATGAGAGAATCGACATGTTCCGGAATAATATTTTCAATCCGTAAATTTTCTCCCATTAATGCCCCCGCAATCATATAAGTACCTGTTTCAATACGATCAGGAATAACCTCCGTAAAGCAACTACCCAAATAGTCTACTCCTGTAATATGAATAGTGCTGGTCCCTGCACCAGTTATTTTCGCACCCATATTATTTAAGAAAGTTGCTACATTGACAATTTCTGGTTCTTTTGCAGCATTTTCAATAACGGTTTCCCCCTTCGCTTTTACCGCTACTAAAATGGTATTAACCGTAGCTCCTACACTCGGCATATCTAGATAAACTTCTGATCCAATTAATTCATCGGCATCAATTGTATATTTATTTCCTTCTTCTACTACTCTTGCTCCTAAGGCACGATAACCTTTTAAGGTCTGATCAATCGGTCTTGCTCCAATAGAACACCCTCCTGGAAAATACATTTCTACATGTTTATATTTTCCTAATAAAGAAGACATAAAGTAATAAGAAGCTCTTAATTTAGCAGAGATTGCTTCTGGTATTTCTTTATTAATAATACTAGAAGAATCAATTTCCATCATATTACCGTCTCTTGTTACTTTCGCCCCCAAATACATCAATATTTCATTTAGGGCATCAATATCAGAAATATTTGGAATATTATCTATCTTGACAATTTCATCAGACAATAAAGAAGCTGGAACTAAAGCAACTGCACTATTTTTGGCACCACTAATTTGAATCGTTCCTGTAAGTTTATGACCACCTTCTATTCGTATTCTTTTCATATTTCCCTCCATCACTATAATATATGTTAAATACCTAGATGTGTTCTATTTTGCCCTTTCCATAGAACCTAACAACTCGATTTTTTTACGAACTGCTTCTTTGATATTCGCCTCCCCTGCTTTGATTACTTTTCTTGGATCATATACTTCCTTATCTGTATCTAATTTATGACGAACTCCCTCTGTCCAAGCTTGTTGTAATTCTGTATTAATATTTAATTTACAAATTCCACAAGAGATAGCTCTTCTAATTTGTTCATCATAAATACCACTACCTCCATGAAGTACCAAAGGCAAATTCGTTTTCTCTTTAATTTCTTCCATTCTATCAAAAGCAAGAACAGGATCGCCATGATATGGTCCGTGTACACTACCTAAAGCAGGCGCTAGAAAATCTAAACCGGTTTCTCTCGTATAAGTTATACAGTCTTCTACCTCTGCGTAAAGAATACCACCAACAACACCATCTTCTTGTCCACCAATATGTCCTATTTCTCCTTCAACAGATACTCCTCTTGCATGGGCATAATCTACCACTTTTTTAGATATTTCGATATTGGTATTCAAATTTTCATGAGAAGCATCAATCATAACAGAAGTAAAACCTGCATCAATTGCTGATACACAAGATTCATAACTACTAGCATGATCTAAATGAATCGCTACCGGTATACTGATTGATAAATATTCCATTAAGTTTTTTACCATATTCACAACGGTTTTATATCCGCCCATATATTTGGCAGCCCCTTCACTAACTCCTAAAATCACAGGACTTTTACAAGCTTCACATTCCTCTAAGATAAAACGTGTCCACTCTAAATTATTAATATTAAATTGCGCAACAGCATACTTATTTTCTTTTGCTTCTGTAAGCATTCTTGTCATATTTTCTAACATACTATCACCTATTTATAGTATATTATCTAACCAATAAGAAAGCAAGAAATCCGTCATAAAAACAAAAAAGACTGTCAAGTATTTGACAGTTTATAGGTGAAGAATTGCTAAAAGGAAGAAAAAAAGACTTCCTAATATAATCGCAAATTTACCAAATAAGTGATACATCTTTTTTCCCAGTTTTAGTCCTAAAAAAGTAAAAAAACAACTAAAAATAGCAAAAGACAAAGGCGCTAAAAGGGTAAAATTTTCAAGAGCTATGCCAACCGTAAAACTATCTATGCTAACTGCTAAACTAAATAGTAAAATTTCTGAAAAAGATGTCAACAACGATATTTGTCTTTCTTCTTTTAATTCTAACAAAAGCATTATTCCTAAATAAATATAAATAAAAAAGGTAACAAAATGAAAAGTTATACTTAAATGAAGAACTAAAAAGTATTTTACAAGCATTCCGAGTAGTGGCATAAAGAAGTGAAAGATTCCAACGGTTAGAGATAATTTCTTACACATCATCCTAGAAAAATCTAATGTTCCATAAGCAAGCGATAAAGAAAAAGCATCCATACTTAACGATATGGATACTAGAATAATGGATAAGAGTTCCATAGAATCACCTATAACAGTTTACGAATCATTTCAATATTTTATACTAAAAATATTGATCAATAATATCTTTTACTAAGGAACGATATTCTACTTCTTCCATTTCTGTATTTTCAAGAAGGCATAAAGGTGGAAAAAGGACACACCACCAATTTTTTCCCTTTCCCTCTCCTAAGGTTACCACTAAAGATTCATAGTATCCTTCTTCATATAGAATGCCTTTATATTCTTTTTCGGGAAAGTAATGATTTCCATAATCAATCGTAAAATTTTCTACTGGAATATATTTTGATACTAATCTTTTTGCTTCCGGAAGACTTTTTTGAATGAGTATTTTGGCATTTTCTACCCCTTCCACATTTTGTAATAACTCATAATAATATTCTTCTAAATCCGTCTTAATTTCTTTCTTGATTTCTTGATCTTTTTCTTCATTACTATTACCGATGACACGGATACGGATAGCTTCTTTAGGAATTAACTGTGTATCTGCACTTACTTTTCCTACTATCATATAAAAAGAAACAATGAAAACGATTACAAGTATTTTTTTCATATCATCACCTACTCTATATTGAGTAATTATTTTTCTTTTTATACATTTAAAAAAAAATATCTGCTATAAACAGATATTTTTCATATCACTTTATCAAAAACAACTTTTTTACTTATGATAAGTTTCATGATTTTGTATTTTAAAAGCTCTATAGATTTGTTCTAATAACAATACCCGAAATAATTGATGAGGAAATGTCATTTGTGAAAAAGATAAATGAGAATTAGACATCTTTTTTATATCCGAATGGATTCCATAAGAACCTCCAATAATAAAAGTAATATTACCATAATTCATTAAAGTATTTTCAATAAAAGAAGAAAAGGTAAGAGAATTGCAAGATTTCCCCTCTATCTCCAAAGTACAAATATAATCTTTCTCATGAATATGTTTGACGATTTCTTGTCTCTCTTTTTCTAATATTGTATTTTCATCATAACCACTATAATCGTTACATTCAATGATTTCTAACTTCGTATATTTTGATAATCTCTTAACATATTCTGAAATAGCATCTTTCCAATAACTCTCTTTTATTTTTCCAACACAAATTAGTCTTATCATATTTCAAACATCTCCGTGGGTTCATTTTGTGAAGCAATATGAATATTATGAAAATCAACCTGATGATCTTCTAATTCCTTTGTAAGAGACGTATAAGCCATCTTCGGTGTATTATTCTGCTCACTTAAGTGGGCAAGAACCACAACTTTTGTTTTTAATCCTATGAATTTCGCTAGATAATAAGCGGAATCTACATTTGATAAGTGTCCTCGATCACTTAAAATTCTTATTTTTGTTTGATGAGGATAATTAGGATTATTCATCAATTTTTCGACGTCATGATTACTCTCAAATACATAAGCACTACGATTTTTTAATAAGGCATGATTCTTTTCATTCACATATCCAGTATCTGTTATATATACCAAAGAAGAATTTTCTTCTTCGATAATATATCCATTAGAATCTTCTGTATCATGTGAGGTTTTAAAAGCTATCACGTGCGTAGAGTCTAATTGTACTTCTTGATCAATGTAGATAGGACTTTCTAATTTTAAACTAGCTTCTTTTTCGATTTTCTGCGTGATATATACTTGCGGATGATATTTCTTTAAAAATACCGGTAAACCGGATACGTGGTCTGTATGGGCATGGGTAATGAAGATAGCATCAATAGTCGCTGGATCAATATCTTTTGATTTTAATCGTCTTTCAATATTGATACAAGTAATTCCAGCATCAATTAAAATGCGATGTTCCTTCGTTTCAACATAGGTAGTATTTCCTTTACTACCGCTTGCTAATACACAAAACTTCATAATTATTTCCTCAAATATGGTAATGGATTAGTTGTACAAGAATGTTGTGAACAAGTCCTAATTTCAAAATGAAGGTGAGGTCCTGTACTAGCTCCTGTACTTCCAACATAACCAATAATATCTCCTCTAGATACGGTAGCACCTACACGAAGCCCTCTCGCATAAGCACTTAAATGCCCATATAACGTATAATATCCATTATTATGATTAATAATGATATGTTGTCCATAATTAATTTTACCATCATCCTTAATTGCATAAACAGTTCCGTTATTACTTGCATATACTGGAGAACCCATACCAGTTCCTGAAATATCTAATCCTGAATGGAAAGTACGTTTACCACTTCCAAATGGATCTGGACGCCAACCATAATAAGAAGATAAACTGTATCCTTTTTTCGTTGGCCAATACCAAGAAGATAAACTTCCTACATTTGGAATAACCTTCGTTCCTATAGAGGTAATTTCATCTGTTGGACTTTTAAGCGTTACACTATTTTCAGGATTGATAAACGTAATAGCACCATTGACACGTCTTACGTTTTGGTAAACTCTCTCTAATCCATCAACACCCTTTTGGGTAACCATAACCATACCATCATTTAACTGAGAATCATAACGTTCTACTTTGTTATAATTAACAACTTTATCTTCAACAACATATTCCTCTACTACTACACTAACTTGTGGATTAGTTTCTACAATAGATATTGGTTGTCCTTCATAGAATAAATTATTAACACTCGTAAATGTTGGATTGGATAAGAAAAATTCTTCTACACTAATACCATATTTATAGGCTAGAGATAATACCGTATCGGTGCCTGTTGCATACACAGTTTTTTCTTTCTTTTCTCCACCATATAATAAATAGCTAGATAATTCATCCGCATCACTATAAATAGTCTCTCCTACAGAAATATTTATTTTTTTATAAGTGATATCTTCTGCAATATAAACATCATCTATACGACTACCCGTTTCTTTAATTTCTTCCTGTGTTCCTTTTTCATATTTTTCAAATTGCGTAGTTCCTGCATAAATTACTTCCAACTTTTTAATAGCATCTCTAAAAATTTCTTCATCCGTTACATAGACAATTACATCATTAGAATCTACCGTCATAATTGTTTCATAATCTTCTAGTAAAAAACCTCCTACAGATGAGTAACTAGGAATAGATGTATCTTCTTGTTTTTTAATTCTAAATTGATATCCTTCAATAGTACATGGCTTTTCAGAAATAATTTTTTCGTAGACTTCTTCTACTGGAGATACTTCTATATGATAAGAATTAATCCTCTCTACATAAATTCCAAGTGGACTATAAATATCCTCTGCATGAAGATATATTTCATATTTGGAAATATAATCTTCCATGTATTTTTCTTTCACATAGGAGATTTCTTCTAAATGGTTCTCAAAATATTGTTCTAAGTAATATGTTTCTGATTCTGATAGAGAAATCGCTTCTTGATTTTGGGTAATATAATCCATCACTTCTGCTTTAGCAGTTCGTAATTTTTCATCGAGAGTATCAGAAAATAATTCATAATTTTCCATATGATCACTAGCATAAACAACATCTGTAATTTGCATAGTTTGTACAAGTTCTTGTACTTTTGCACGGTTAGAAGAATCAAAATATCCAAATTCATCTACTAACTGTGAAAAATTATCATACCATTTTTCTAATGATAAATAATTTTTATAAGCAATATTATTTTCTATTTTCTTATAAATAGATCGAACTCCATCTAATATCTCTAACTGTTTTTGATAGTCTAATACTTGGTTTCTAATCAATGTTCCTTGCTTACTGATATGTTCTTCTAGCTCATCTTTCGAAGTGATAACACCGATTATTTGATCATCCAAATAAACTTGATAATATGTGTGCGGTTGATAAGTTCTTTGGTATTGAAATTGGAGAAAAAATATCCCTACACATAATAAAGCAACTACCAAAATGGTTATATTCTTTTTCACTAAATCACCTATTCTTCTGTGATACCACTATTTGCTACATTAACAAATGTACTAGTAGCCCGTTTAAAGATTAAAGGGATATCTTTTAATGGTCCATTACGATGTTTACGAATAACAAATTCCATCAAACTATCTTCTTTTTCTCTTTCCTCGTCTGTACAATGTAAAAAAGCAACAATATCTGCATCTTGCTCAATTGCTCCAGACTCCCTTAAGTCACTCAACATTGGCTTTTTATCAGTTCTCTGCTCTATTCCTCTGGATAATTGAGAAAGCGCAATAACAGGGATATCCAACTCCATTGCCATAGTCTTCAAAGCACGAGAAATCTCGGCTACTTCTTGCTGTCTATTTTGTCCACTAGAACCACCTTTGGTTGCACTTTGAATAAGAGTTAAATAATCGATAATAACAATATCTAACCCTGTTGGCGAACTTTTTAATCTTCTACATTTGGAACGAATTTCAGCAACGGATTGTCCAGCTGTATCATCGATAAAAATCTTCGTATTGGATAGCCGGCTAATTGCTTCATTCACACGTTTCCAATCACTGTGTTGATCCAAAGTACCCGTACGTAACTTATTTCCATCAATTTGTCCTACCGAAGAAAGCATTCTGGTAACTAATTGTTCTGCTCCCATCTCCATATTGAAAATAGCAACGGTCTTTTTGGCTTGAATCGCCATATTCGTAGCCATATTAAGAGCAATAGCTGTTTTTCCTTGTCCTGGACGAGCAGCAATAATAATTAATTCATGGGGATGAAATCCTGATGTAATTTTATCTAAATCATAAAAACCACTAGGAATTCCCATGATATCTCCTTTATTAGCAGCTAGAGCCTCTAAATCCGATTGGGCTTTTGTTAAGACCGTTTGAATATCTTTAAACTCTGAACCACGAAGTCCTTGTGATACATCGGAAATTTTCTTTTGTGATTGATATAAAAAATCCCCTATATTACTACCAACATGGTAACTATCTTGAACAATTGCTGTTGCTTCATCAATCAATTTACGAAGCAATGACTTTTCCGATACGATGTTGATGTATTCATCAATATTGGCTGTAGTAGGAACACTATTAATAATCTCTGCTACATACTCTATATCCCCTACTTGCTTTAACCATCCTTTATGATTTAATTCTTCAGAAACCGTTGTAATATCAACAGGTCTTTTTTCTTCATCAATACTACGAATAGCTGCAAATATCTTTTGATGAGAATCTAAGTAAAAATCTTCTGGCACTAAAAGTTCTAATGCTTTTTGTAGAGCTTTTTTTGTCAGAAACATAGATCCAATAACAGATTGTTCTGCTTCCACATTATGTGGAATCGTTCTTTCTTGCATTCAATCACCTCATTTTGTCAATGAAATTCGAATCGTTGCGATTACTTTTTTATGAAGTTCAATATCTACATGATGATATCCTAAAGTAGATAAAGACTCTTTTTCCTTTACTTGCTTTTTATCGATAGAAAATCCTTTTGCTTTTAAAGCATCTGCTATTTGTTTTGGACTAACACTACCAAATACCTTATCCATTGCTCCCGTTTTTACAGGAAAAGTTAATTCTACCTTTTCTAGTTTTTCTTTTTGCTTTAAAGCTTGTTGATATATTTTTTCTTCCTCTTCTTTTTTCGCCGTATTTTCTCTTTCTAAACGGTCAATTCCCATCTTAGAAGCTACTACGGCTTGTTTATTTTTAATAAGGAAGGTTCCATAACCATCTTTGACTTCTAAAATATCTCCTTTTTTTCCTTGTTTTCTAACATCCTCTAATAAAATAATTTTCATAATATCTCCCCCAATATATTTTTAATAGAGCGTTCTACTTCTTTTACTGTTTTATCAATAACTTGACAGGCAGCATTTGTAACGTGTCCTCCACCACCTAATTTTTTCATAATATCACAGACATTAATATCTCCCATAGAACGAGCACTTACGCCTACAACATTTTCATCTAATTGTCCAATTGCGAAAGAAGCTTCCACATATTCAAAATTGAGAAGTTCCTCTGCTACTTCAGCAAGTTCCTCTTTTTTACAATTAAGAGTAGGTAATACACACATACCAATGTTTTTATGAAAAACAAAACTACTCTTTATAAAATCTGCTCTCCTTAGATATTCGTCTTTACTCTCTTTTAAAAGAGTTTGTTTGAAAACACTATCCGCACCACTACTTGTTAAATAAGCAGCTACTTCAAATGTCTTTTCCGTAGTTTTCAAATTGAAGCCATTGGTATCAATTTCCATTCCCGCTAACATGATAGTAGATATGATTACACCTAAATTTACACCATAGAATTTGGCATAATGAGATATCAATTCCACCATACTAGACATCGTAGAATCAATATAGAATAACTCTGTATCTTTGATATAAGAATTATTCTTAATATGATGATCTAAAACAATTACTTTATCAATTTGATCTAGCACTTCAGGATATTCTACTCTATCTTTTTGGTGAACATCTAAAACAATTAATACGGTAGAGTCTCCTAATACATCTTTTAACGTATCAGGATATAAAAAATCGATTTCATTTTTTACTTTTTCTAATGCTTTTCTTACAGAACTATTATATTTTTTTAAGTCTTTTTGACTAAATAAAATATAACTTTTCTTTCCCATTTTTTTTAAAATTTGGCAAAGCCCCATAGAAGATCCGACAGCATCCAAATCAGGATTTTGATGTGACATAACAATGATGTTTTGATACTTTGATAAAACTTCTGTTAACTTTTCAAATAATGTTTCCATTCTATCACCCCAGTTATCAATATTATACTATAAAAGCAAATATTCGACAACGAAAAAAAGAAAGTAACTAGCATTCCTTTCTCTAAATTTTATTTTTACTTTTCTTCCTTTGCTCGAATTCTATCTGCTAATTCTTTTATTTTACGAAAACGATGATGAATACCAGATTTGGTGATATTTTCATTTGTTTCTATACTGATAATTTGACTTAATTCCAAAAGAGATGCTTCTTTATATTTCAACCGATAAGTAGCAACAACTCTCTCCTTTTCACTTAGAAAATCTAAACTATCATGTTGCTTAATATATTCAATATCGCGAACTTGTCCCATCGCTGTTTCCACTATCTTATCTACATTCGCTTGTTCACAGTTATTTAATCTATTCGTCATATTTTTATGGTCCCTATAAATACGAATATCCTCATAGTAAAATAGAGCTTGGATTGCTTGTATCATTCTAAGAAAATCCCCTATTTTTTCTGCTTCTTTCATATAAATCATATAACGATTATCTCTTTTTAAAACTTTACTATTTAAATCATATTCATTTAAAAGTTTCACACAAAAATTAGCATACTTTTCTTGGTTCACAAAAAACTCTAAATGATACCTTGATTTTTTAGGATCATTAATACTTCCACATGCTAAAAATAAACCACGTAAATAAGCTCTTTTCGCATCATCGTCATCTATCAAATAATCACTCGGTATTTCTTTATCTAACGATAAATCTATACTTATCTCTTCTACTTGTTTTAACACTTCTAGAATATAAAGATAACTCTTATTATAATTATATCCTTGCCTAACCGTAATTCTAGGAGTAATGCCATATAAATCTTTTAAAGAATGGAAAATATGACGAGCTACAGAAGCATTTTCTGTTGTAATTTTAATCTCGTTAGATACATCAGCATTGTTTTTAAGAAAAGCCGATAATTCGGCTATACTTTCTACTTTTCCAACATTTAATTTACTGACTTCATTTTTAACAGTACTTGTAAAAGACATACTACCACCTATAACTGCATTAAATATGCAAAAATATGAAAACCTAATTTCGTAACATTATGACGAATCATGTTATTAGAAATGGTAACTAAATCATCCCCAATCACTTGATTATTCATCTTTTTAAAATTTTCTACATCATAAATAACGGCATCTTTTTGTTCCAATGTTTCATATTTTTTAGAAAGTTCAGAATCAATCGCTCCATTGTTAGCAATGACTACATCTACTTTCCTCTTACCTAAATAACGATTCAACATATCTACGTGATCAGTTACCGTAAAATGATCAGTTTCTCCCGGTTGTGTCATCATATTGCATACATACATAATTTTAGCAGGACTTTCTTCTAAGGCATTTACAATTTTATCACAAATCAAGTTAGGAATAATACTGGTAAATAAACTTCCCATACTGAGAACAATTAAATCCGCCTCTTTTATCGCTTTTAAAGCTTCCTGGGTTGGGGTTGGTTCTTCTTTATAAAAAACACGTTTAATCTTTCTTCTATCTACGGTAATATGATGTTCTCCTTCTACAATTTTGCCATCTTCCATCTCTGCCATCAAAGTGACATTATCTTCGGTTAAAGGAACCACTTTTCCCTTTAAATTGAGAACTCTACTTAATGATTCAATACCATCTGATAAATTACCTGTAATTTCCGTCATAGCTGTCAATAACAAATTTCCAACCGTATGTCCATCTAAATCACTAGTAGTATGAAAGCGATAATTAAATAGTTCTGTCACTAATGGTTCCGTCTCTGACAAAGATACAATCACTCTTCTGATATCTCCTACGGCAGGAATATTGAATTCTTCTCTTAAAATACCTGTACTACTCCCATCATCACAAACTGATACGATTGCGGTAATATCAACAGGATATTGTTTTAATCCACGGAGAAGATTAGATAAACCAGTTCCTCCCCCTAACACAACCACTTTTTTATTCATTTACCGATTCCTTTCTATGATAAAACTGATTAGAACGAATAGCAAAATTCAACCATGCAAGTCCTGCTATAACCATCAAAATAGATACTAACTGTGCTACCTTTAAACCGAAGAACATAAGACTATCTTGCCTTAGTGCCTCAATAAAGAAACGAATAGTTCCATAAATGATAAAGTACAATGAAGAGGCTACCCCTAAGTGAGCTTTTTTTCTAGAACGTAGTAACATAATTACCAAAAATCCTAAAAAACAACCAACGGATTCATAGAAGAATGTAGGGTGACAATACCCTCCTTCTCGAGCAATATACATGCCATCAATAACAAATTTTGGTATATGCAAATTCTCTAAGGTTCCTAAGGTTGTAAGAGGTCCATAAGCTTCCCCATTAAAGAAATTGCCCCATCTTCCGATTGCTTGTCCTAATATCAAAGCAGGTGCTCCAATGTCACATAAACGAATCGTATTCACATGGTGTTTTTTTGTATAATAATACGTAAATAATAAAGCGGCAATAACCCCACCATGAATCGCTAAACCACCTTCCCATATCGCAAAAGCGGATAAAGGATTAGAAGCATAACTCTCCCATTCGAAAATAACATAATAAACACGGGCACCAATTATGGTTAAAGGAACTAAATAAAAGAAATAATCACTAAAAAAAGTAAGCGATAATTTTTCTTTTTTAAATTCACGATAAGCTAAGATATATCCCACGACAAAAGCAGTTAAAATGAAAAAGGAATACCAATAAATGGTAATAGGTCCCAGATGAAATAATTCTCGATTCATTTTTTTATTCCTTTCAAAAACGTATCAATAATAACATTATCCATTATAGCATTCATAATAGAAATAATAATAGACACAATAAATACCATGAAAAAACCGTGAATTTCAAAATGATCAAACAAAATAAAATCTGTCACTTTTAATACTATTACATTGATAATAGGATAAAATAACCCAAGAGTTAAAGCGGTAAGTGGCAACGTTAACCAAAATAACAAAGGCTTTACTGTCCTATTTAATATAAAAATAATAATTACAGCTAAAATTCCCCAAAAACCAAACCATTCATTATCAATATAAACTGTTTTTCTAAAAATAATGGATACTGTAATGAGAACTAAAGTATATCCAACAATATGAATGAACCAATCTAAAAATTTATTAATTTGTGGTTTATGAATGGGAACTTCCTTTATAACTTTCTCTTTCATGGATTCATCTCCTGCTTCATTATATCATTATTCGCTTTGCAATTCAAATAAGGCATCTCGCAACTCCATAGCTCTTTCAAAATCTAAATTACGAGCAGCTTCTTTCATTTCTGTTTCAATCTTAACCATTAAATCATTTTTCTCTTTTTTACTCATTTTTTGTGTTTCTTTCTTCGTTTCTTTTTTGTTACTAATTGCTTCTCTTATTTCTTTTATGATTGTCTTTGGCGTAATATGATGTTCTTCATTATATTTTTCTTGAATAGCTCTTCTTCTTTCTGTTTCTGATATAGCTTTTTCCATAGATTCACTAATACTATCTGCATACATGATAACTCTTCCGTTTTGATTTCGAGCAGCTCTACCAACAGTTTGAATTAAACTTCGATCACTTCGCAAAAATCCTTGTTTATCAGCATCCATAATCGCTACTAACTCTACTTCTGGAATATCAATTCCCTCTCTTAATAAGTTAATACCTACTAGTACATCATATTTTCCTAATCGCAAATCTCTAATAATTTGCATTCTTTCTAACGTCTTAATTTCAGAATGTAAGTAAGCTACTTTGATATCTAATTTTTTTAGATAGTTCGTTAATTCTTCCGCCATACGAATAGTTAGGGTAGTGACTAGTACTCTTGCATTTTTTTCTTTACATACATAAATTTGTTCTACTAAATCATCAATTTGTCCTTTTGTTGGATGAACTTCTATTTTAGGATCTAATAATCCAGTTGGACGAATAATCTGTTCTACTACTTCCTTGCTATGCTCTAATTCATAATCTCCTGGAGTAGCGGATACATAGATAACTTGATTTAATTTTTTTTCAAATTCTGGAAACATTAAAGGCCTATTATCTAAAGCACTTGGTAGGCGAAATCCATATTCTACTAATACTTCTTTACGTGCTCTATCTCCATTATACATTCCTCTTATTTGCGGAATAGTAACGTGAGATTCATCAATGACCAATAAAAAATCATCAGGAAAAAAATCAATTAGCGTGGAAGGTGTCTCTCCAGGACCTTTTAAAGCAAGATGTCTAGAATAATTTTCAATTCCTCTACAGAAGCCTGTTTCTTCCAACATTTCCATATCATAATTTGTTCTTTCTTCTAATCGTTGATGTTCTAACAGTTTGTTTTCTCTAGTAAACTTTTCTAATTGTTCTTTTAATTCTTCCCTTATATTGGCAATCGCTTTTTGTAGTTTCCACTCTGCCGTAACAAAATGACTAGCTGCAAAAATACTAACTGATTTTTTATCGGCTAAAATAGCGCCTGTCAAAACATCAAATTCACTAATTCGTTCGACTTCATCTCCAAAAAATTCAACCCGTATTCCTTTATTATGCTCATTAGAAGGAATAATTTCTAATACATCCCCTTTAGCTCGAAAAGTACCACGCTTAAAATCCATATTATTTCTCTCATATAACATAGATATTAGCTTTTCAATGATGTCATCTCTTTCTACTCTCTCCCCTTCATTAATCGTAAGCATATTACTGGCATAATCTTCTTTATCACCAATACCATAAATACAAGAAACGGAGGCAACAACAATAACATCTCTTCTCTTTAATAAAGAACTCGTCGCAGAATGTCTTAACTCATCAATCTCATCGTTGATAGAAGCATCTTTTTCAATATAAGTATCCGTCTTAGCTACATAAGCTTCTGGTTGATAATAATCATAATAGGATACAAAATATTCTACAGCATTATTAGGAAATAATTCTTTCAATTCCCCATAAAGTTGACCAGCAAGTGTTTTATTGTGCGCTAAAACTAAAGTAGGTCTATTTACTTCTTTAATAACATTGGCAATGGTAAATGTTTTTCCGGTTCCTGTTGCCCCTAATAATACTTGGTGTTTTTCGCCATTTTCAATTCCTTCTACTAATTTTTTGATAGCCTCTGGTTGATCACCAGAAGGAGAATATTTAGATACCAATTCAAACATCTAAGTCCCCTCTTTTCTTGCATTATTTTAACATGGATTACGAGAGAAAACAAGGAATCTGTTTTAAAAAAAACTACCTAAAATTTGTAGTTTTCCGACATTTATTTCAACAACATCTTGAAAGTATAACATTCAAATAAACCTTACAAAGGTTCTATGGAAGAAATATATTTTTTAATAAACTTTTTTTCTTCTTCTCTAGCATCTTTTTCATACTCCTCTTCTTCCTTTGGAAGAGGATGACCTAATAATTGATACAGATCATAAGCATGTCTAAATTCATGAATATTGACAAGGGCAGTTTCTAAATTAACAATAGCAGGAACACCTACATGCATATCCACAATATTATCTTCCGTATCCACTTTTATATTTACTAAATAAAAAAATCTATGTTCTGGATTGTGACTATCCCGAAGAGAGATACGGGGCATAATATATTCCCAAAAATCGATAGGATAATGTAAATAATCCATAATATCTTTCATTTTAAGCAAAAGACATCGAGCATGTATCCAATAATCTGAAAACAAAAAAACTTTTTTCTCTTGCTTCTCTTTTTTTCCAAGATTTGCTAATTGAGTTTCATAGTATTCTAAAAATTCACTACTAAAGGAAAAAAAATCTGTAAGAAAAAGATTTACTTCTTCCTGATCCATAGCATCACTATATTTTTCTATAAAAGAAAGGATAGAAGCCTGTTCTTGCACCAATAATAAAAATTGTTTTCGTAGTGTTTCTATCTCTTTTGCCATATCGTTATTTGCACTACATACTCTTCTACTTTCAAAAGCATCAAGCAATGCTTTTTTTCTAAAAAAATACATTACTTTTTGATCTATATTTTGAATATCTAATAATTCTTTTTTCTCCATCTGTCATCACGGTTTTCTATTATACAAAAAAATACTGAAGAAATCCAGTATTTTTAAGGTACGACAATCCAAGCATTTGGATGATCTCTTTCTCCTGTGCTAGCATAGCCAACAGGATGATTAATAATTTGATTATTTTCAATTAAGATACTAGAGGCACCACCATCTAAATTAGCGGCATTATATACTTTATAACGCTCTAACACTTCTATTACTTCTACAAAACTTGGACCCCCACGAAAGCCTCGTTTATTCCCATTACCATCAATAACAATGAATAACGTAATTCCATCTTGACGTTGCGCAATAATGGTTCTCGGATGTCTTCCTCCTGCCAAACCATTTACGGTAGAAGACTTTCCATTTACAATTAGAAAAGGTCCAAACATAACAGCATCCATCATGCCTTTTTTTATCGCTGTTGTGGCATCTTCCTTGGTTAACACCAATTTATGTTCTTTATTAAAACCAATTAGCCCGTTTCCCCAGGAAGAGGCTCTTCCTCGCCATACAATTTTGCCATTTTTTATAACTATTCCACTTGGTCTAGAACCATCTCCTTGATAATTAGGATCTTCAAAACCACTTGCATTAATTCCAATTACCCCACCATTATCTCGTGTAATTTTCTTTATCGTTTCGCCAACAACACCTGGAGCAGAAGACTGCGCTAAATGAATTTTAGAAGGATCATAAATTACGGTAAAATAATAAGTACTTCCCCTATCTTTAACAGTAAAAATTTTATATAAATCATTTCCTTCTTCTTTCTTTAGAATCTGTTCTTCATATTCATTTTCATAATATTTAGTTTGATAACTTCCTATAACAATGGCATCTGTGTTGGTTTCTTCATCAATTTCTATAACCACATTTTCTTGTAATACTTCATTAATGGTATCTTCATCATAAATCATTCGCGCTAGATATTTATGGCTCTTAGTAGACATAGCTGTTGTAATTAAAAATTGTTTAAAACGATTATCTGGTCCATATGCCAATACGAGGCAAAAAATGGCTCCTAAATCTAAGAGAATGGATACAAAGATCATCCACAAAGGAATATGATGTTTACTTCTTTTTTTTCCGTTTCGGGTATTTTTCTTCTTACTCGTCGTAGGTTTTTTAGAAGACGTTACTGTTTTTTTGGTATCTTTTTTCTTTTTTTCTTTTTCTACTTCGGCTGTTTTCTTAGTAGAAGCTACTTTTTTACTCGTAGTTTTCTTTTTTACTGGTTCTTTTTTTATAGTTTCTTCTTTTTTCATCTACTCACCTACTATATAAGGATTATCATAAAGTCCCGTACCGCTTTCAATAAGCAAATCTGGTTTTAATACAAATACAGGATAAATAGATAAAGATTGATTAGTAGTAGACGCTATTAAAAATTTCTCATTACTAATAGCATACTCATAAATACCAGTTCTATTTAATAAATAACTATCTGGTACATTAGTGATAAAATAATCTCCTAAGCGAAGAAGTCCCATATAGGCAGTAGTCGATTCTTTTAAAGAATCTTTATAATCAAATATATACTCCCCTATATACCATTTACTTTCTACTAAATCTTCTTTATGAAATTTTTTGATGTAATCATTATTAAGATAATATCCTAAACTATTTTTTGTTTTAGCATTATAAATATTAGAACTCGGAGAGAAAATCTTTTTTTCTTCTAAAGGATCAACACTTAATACCTTTACTCCCCATTCATTCTTCTCAATAACACGCAATAATTGATTACCATATAAAATATATTCCCCCACATAACTATCTTCTATATTCGTAACCAAATGATTTTCTAATAAATATGGATTTTCTTTCGTTCCATCCCCACTTACATAAGCAACTGTACTATTTAATTCAATAACAGGTTTTACACCTAAAAATTCAGTATAATAATCAGGTTTTGCTAAAGAACCATCCTCTGTCAAAATAAGGGCAGAATCATCATCTAATATCCAAAGTTCTTCACTAGGAATAAAACTTTTTTCGGCTCCTATTTTTATATAGGTTTCCTTATCTAAAAGCGTTACTTCTTTCGTTTTTAAATATTGCTCATTTAAGTTAGGAAGATAGACTTTTTCTAACCAATCTTTTACTTGAGATGCTTCGTAAGATCCTGTCTCTCCATATTTTAAATTCGTGACAGGTTCATCGACAATTACACAAATACTATTCTCATCAAAATAAAGAATACGATAGTACAATCCACTAAAATAGATATAATTGTTTATAGCATTCGTAGGATAATAATATTTGCCATCTTCCTCTTTAAAATTGTGCTCGGTTATCGTTTCATCCTTTACTAAATACTCATACAAATTATATTGTATAGGAGCTTCTTTTTTTTGTTCTAAACGATAAAAATAAACAAATCTAGCCCCATAATAACCAATCATAATACCACAAAAAAGAAAAGTACTATAGACAAAAAAATAAAGAAATATTTGAAATGTCTTTTTTAAAAATCTAAGCAACTTTATCACCCTACGCCCATTTATATTTATATAAAAATAATTCCCTTTTGTCAAATTTTTATTTCACATGAATAATCAATATAATATATTCGTAAAATACCAATAAAAATCCATATATTGAATTAAAATTTAATGATGTTCTACTTTCTAACTCCTTTATTTAATGATACATATTCTTTAATCATAACATCTGGTGAATCACTATTTAAAATACTGTAAATCATTTTTTCACGGTCAAATCGAACTAAAATTTCTTCTAACTGAAAACCATTTTCCTTTTCGGTCAAAATTACATAGGATGCCGTATCAATAGGATCTTTTTGATATCCCATTCCTACTGCCCGAATAGTATAAAATTCTGTTGGATTTCCCTTTTCATATATTTTAAAATGAACATGTCCTTGAATAATCGCATCAAAAAGTTCTACTCTTTTACCACCAAATAAAGGATCTTGTAAAGCGGATAAGACTCCTCTCATAAATGCATGATTATTTCCATATTTCTCTGCTAGCCCATGCATCCACTCTAATTGGGAAGTACTATTCGTATGCAAAAATTGAGAATAACCTGTCTTTCCACTATGAATAGCTCTCTGGTAAGTCCATGTACTATTCTTTCCATAGTCAAAACGAACATCATTAATAAAATGACAGAGAGCGATTTTCTTTCCACCCATCAATAATTCGATAGAATGAGGATATAAGGAAATCATTCCTTTTTGTCTTTCATTCAATTTAGATAATGTCCATAGACAACTTTTCGTTTTTAATACATTCATGTAAGAAGAAAATGGTTCTAATCCTAATGTTATATATTCTTCAGCATTTCCTGCTATAGAAATGACTTTATTTTCCTCTAGTAAATCGATTACTTCTCCAGGATTAGGTCCAAAACCTATATTATCTCCCAAAGAATAAATTTCTTCAATTCCCCTTTGATGAATATCTTCTAAAACGGCTTGTGTTGGTTCTAATAAACCATGACAATCTGTTAAAATGGCAATCTTTCTTTCCATAAATATCTCCCAATTTATTCTATTATACTAAATAAATTTCTTTTATTCTATAGTTAAAATTTAAAGCCTATGAATTCATAGACTTTTTTATTTTCATTTTTTAGGTTTCCTATTTATAATTTAACGAAAGAAAAAAGAATTGCAATAAGCAATTCTCTAATTTTTTTCAATTTTGATTATTACTTGATATTCATTTTCTAGGTCATATTCTTCTGTATCTACTGTATATCCACACTGTTCAATAGTATCATTTAATTGTCTAATTAAATTAATAATTTCTTTAAAATCAATTTTCGCAACAGGTGCTGCAGAAGGAGGTAAAATTGGATCATATTGTTTTTCATAATCTGTAATAATAATTGGTTGAATTGGTGTTTTTTCTTCTGCCTTTGTTGGTTGCGAAGGTTCAGGATTAGATTCTTCTACTGGTGGAACAACTGGAGTTTCCCCTTCTGGTTCCTCATCCTGTTCTGGAATATTCACAAAAGAATTTGGTAACTGTTGCTCACTAATTGGTGTTGTTGGCATTGGTGAATTTCCAAAAATAGATGGAACTACTGGTTCTGGTGCTGGCGCTACTGGAGCTGGAGTTACAGAAGCAGTAGGTATGGCAGGTTCAACTGGTGTTGATGGACTTGGTACTGCAATACTTGGAACAGATGGAATATTTGGTACACTAGGCATCACTGGTGCACTTGGAATTGGAGTTGATGTAGCAATTGTGGTTCCCATTGGAACTGGTTGTTCTGGCTCTCTTAAAGCATCTTCCATGACTTGAGCCTCTCTTTGTGTTTGTGTCGCCATTAAATCAGCCATATTTAGTGGTTTTTCCTCTATTACAACTCCATTTTGATCAAATACAAATGGATTTTGTACAGGTTGACTTGGAATACCATTCGGAACATTTCCCATCATGGAATTAGAAGCGATAGTTGGTTGCTCTACAATTGGATTTGTTGGCATACCAGTAACAGATGGTGCTGCTCCATTATTTGTACTAGGTGCTACCGGATTAGAAACAACACTAGAAACAGGTGAGGCTGGATTTGTTGGCATAGCAGGTGTTGATGGAGCGGATGGTGCAAGAGGAGCTGCTGATTGTTGTGGCATTAATAAAGCACTAAAATCAACTGCTTTATTTTCTGGTACAACCTCAGTTGCTTGATCTTTAATCTTATCCACATCAACGAATCCTGGATTAGTTGGTGAAAAAATGTTTCCTGTCGCTTGCATATCCACAGGTGTTTCTTCAATTGGTTCCGTAATAAAAGTATTCATTTTCTCTATTTCCTCCTCTGTTTTTCGAACGGTCAATCTTTCTTTAATAATTCTATCTAATAACTCTCTTTGTTTAGATGCTTCTTTTAATTTCAATAAAGATCTAGCATGTCTTTCTGAAATTTTTTCATCCATCAAAGCAGCTTGTACTTCATCACATAAATTTAACAATCTAATCTTATTGGCCACTGCAGATTGACTTTTTCCTAATTTAATCGCTAATTGTTCTTGAGTTAAATAACTCATATCTAATATTCTTTTATAAGAAATCGCTTCTTCTATCGGAGTTAAATCTCTTCTTTGTACATTTTCAATTAATGCAATTTCTGCACTATCTTTATCATTAATTTCAGAAATAATAGCAGGGATAGTATCCTTTCCAGCAAGAACACTCGCTTTATATCTTCTTTCTCCCGCAATTATTTCATATTTATCGCCTATAGGTCTAACAATAATTGGTTGTATAACGCCATGTTCTTTAATAGACTCTGATAATTCAATAATTGAATCTTCATTAAATTTTATACGAGGTTGAAAACGATTTGGAAGTATATCATTTAAATCTAAATCTACAACTCTAGCTTTTGTTTCATCCATAGGCAAACCTCTCTTCTACCCTATGTATCCATTATAATATAATTTGGGAAATAATACAATAAAATTTTGGGAAATATTTGTGAAAGAAAAAAAGTCATTTATAATGGCTTCTTTTTCATATCTGAAAACTTTCTTGGATATTTTAAAGGTGTTTTTTCTTTTTTTAAAATTACATATAAAGTTCGATGGCTATTCTCTTTAGGAAGAAGAAAACAATCTTTTTTTTCAATTTGAGCATTCAATAATGAGAAAGCTTGTGTATTTTCTTCTTCGAAAGAAACAGTTCCCTTCATAGGAAGAAAATATCCCCCTACTTTCAACATGGGAATGCTATACTCTAATAAGGTGGATAAGGGAGCCACAGCACGAGCCGTTACAATATCAAATTGATCACGATGACTTTTCGCATATTCTTCCGCTCTTGCTGATACTACCTCTATTTTTTGAAGATTTAATTTCTCAATTACTATTTTTAAAAATTCTATTCTTTTATTTAAAGAATCTACTAAAGTAATATGTAAATTCGGATATAAAATTTTAAGAACAATTCCAGGAAAACCAGCACCTGTTCCTACATCACATAATGATTCATCCTTATCGAAAGAATAAATACGAGCTAATGTAAGACTATCATAAAAGTGTTTTAAATAAACATCTTTTTCTTCGGTAATTCCTGTTAAATTCATCACTTTATTATATTCTACTAATAATTCATAATACGCATGTAATTGATTCAACTTTTTCTCATCTATTTGAATATTTAATTCTTGCAACGAAGCAATAAACTCATTAAGATCCATGATGATACTCCTTTTTTAAATAAACCATAATTAAAGAAATATCCGCAGGATTAACACCACTAATTCGAAGAGCTTGTCCTATCGATGAAGGCATTATTTTCTTTAATTTTTGTCTAGCCTCACTAGCTAAATTATGAATCTTATCATAATCAATATCACTTGGTATTTTTTTATTATCTAAATCAACCATTTTGGAAGCTTCTTTATTAGCCTTAGCGATATATCCTTCGTATTTAATAGATACAGCAATTTGCTCTTCCATTTCTGGAGTAATATCTAAATCAATAAAATGACGGATATGTGAAAAATTTATTTCTGGTCTTTTTAAGAAATCATACAAGGTCATTCCATCTTTCAATAAAGTTGTTGGAATTGTCTCTAAATATTTTTGAGTCTCTTCTGTAGGGGTTATTTTGGTATTTTGAAGAGTTATGGTGGCATCCATTATTTTTTGCTTTTTCTCTTGAAATTTTTGATATTTTTCCTCTGAAACCAAGCCTACTTGGTAACCATATTCTCGCAATCTCATATCGGCATTATCATGCCTTAAAAGTAATCGATATTCTGCTCTTGATGTTAAAAGACGATAAGGATCCATAATACCTTTTGTAACCAAATCATCTATTAAAACCCCAATGTAAGCTTCATTTCTTTTTAAAATTAAAGGTTCTCTTCCTTCTAATTTCAAAGAGGCATTAATTCCAGCCATCAATCCTTGACAAGCAGCCTCTTCATAACCACTTGTTCCATTTATTTGACCTGCTGTATATAAATTTTCTAATACTTTTGTCTCTAAAGATTGCTTTAACTGTTTAGAATCAATCGCATCATATTCAATGGCATAGGCATATTTTAATATCTTTGCATTCTCTAATCCTGGTAAGCTATGAACCATTTTTTCTTGAATATCTTTAGGCATACTAGTAGAAAATCCTTGAATATAAATATCATCATAATATAGACTCTCTGGTTCCAAAAATAATTGATGTCTTTCTTTATCTGAAAAACGTACAATTTTATCCTCTATAGATGGACAATATCTAGGACCTACCCCTTTAATATCAGAAAGACCACCATACATACTAGATTTATTTAAATTATCACGAATAATTTTGTGGGTTTCTGGAGTAGTATAAATTAAATGACAGGGAACTTGTTCTTCTACTTGATAATAAATTTCATTGTCGAAACTAAAAGTGTGATAAATACTATCTCCTTTTTCTTCTTTCGTTTTAGAAAAATCGATGGTTTTCTTATCAATTCTCTGAGGTGTTCCTGTCTTTAATCTAATAACATCAAATCCATAATTTCTTAATTGATCACTTAAATGATTACTTGGTCTTTCTCCGTGAGGACCTTGCCTTGTTCTAGTATCCCCAACTAAAATATCTGCTTTTAAGTAAGTACCCGTTGTTAATATAACCATATTACTATGGATTTTTTCCCCTGTTTCTAAAACGACTCCTTTTACTACTTTATCTTCCACTATTAAATCTTCTACTAAGGATTCACGAATATCTAGGTTATCCGTATTTTGAAGAGTCAATAACATATTCTTAGGATACGTAATTTTATCAGCTTGTGCACGTAATGCTTGAACGGCTGGACCTTTCGCACTATTTAGCATTTTAATTTGAATTAAACTTTTATCGGCATTTCTACCCATTTCTCCGCCTAAAGCATCAATTTCTCTTACCACAATTCCTTTTGCACTTCCCCCAATAGAAGGATTACATGGCATATCTGCAATATTTTTAATATTTCCTGTCACTAATAAAGTCTTATGACCTTTTCTAGCAGCAGCTAAAGATGCCTCACAACCGGCATGTCCTCCCCCAACAACAATTATTTCATACATATTTTTCACCGCTTTTCGTATTCATATTATAATACATATTTCTTTTTTTAACAATGAAAAAAGGAAGCAATAAATGAAATGCACCCTTTAGAGTAGACAACATAAAAAAGGAGTTTAAAAAAATATGATAGAATAGCATCTCGAAAGGAG
>CANRDU010000009.1 GCA_947629445.1 uncultured Bacilli bacterium | reverse complement strand
TTCAAATTTTGGGACTTTAAACAAAAAAAAGACAAATAAGCAATATATTTTACCTATTTGTCAACAGTCTGAAACTACTATGGAATATAGTAGTTTAACAAACACTCAAAAAATATTGAGAAAAAGATATTCCCTTCGTAAACTACTATTCCATTCATTGTTATAAAAAAGCCTTTCTATAACCATGTTTTCACCTCTTTCTCAAAGATGTAATCATTTTAGCACAATTTATAAAATTGCACAAGATTATCATAGCAATTTACCACTATTGTTTAAATAATCCCCTTTTCTTTAGCATATTCTAAAACTAGAAATAATTCTCTATCTGTAAATTTTTTATAAGGATTATCGCTCGTTTTTAACATTTTCTGATAGATTTCTTCTAAGGTATATTCTTTTCTTTGAAATTGATGTTTCTTTTCATATGAAGTAATATGTTCCTCTCCTAAATAATCCGCACTTCCATAGTAATAATACACTTTATTACATCTTTTTTCTCTAGTAGCTTCTTGATATTTCAAAAAGTCTTCATGATAATATTCTATACAAACGAAAGGAGTAAGCGAAACAGAAATTCCTAATTCTTCTTTTATCTCTCTTTCAATTGTATTCCTAGAAGTTTCCCCTTCTTCTTTTGTTCCACCAGGAAGTATTAAGCAATCTTGCATTTCTGTCATATAAACAGTTCCTCTGGAAGTAGTTATGATTGCTCTAGCTTTTTCCTTCTTGGTTTCATAACTTGTTAAAGTAGGAACCTTTTTATGGCTGATAATAGATACAATAGGATTTCTAAAGACAACTTCTTCCTCTAGACAAATGATTTTTTCAGCTTTTATAACCTCTTCATCAGAATAATTATCTTTCATACCATCACCATCTTTATTATATCAAAAAAATACATCATACGATGTATTTTAAAACGTTACTTTTTTACTTGTGGTTGTTCTATTAATTCTAATAAAGCTTCTTGGTCCTGAGAAATGGACGATAAATCTTCCTTCTCAATCTCTGGAAAAAGTTGATATAGTGGAATACCCATTCTTTTTTCAATTCTTGCTTTTAACTCCATAACACTATCATAATGAGCTTTTGAATATTCCGTAACACCTTTTCTTCTTGTGATATCTAATAACCTTTTTTCAATCGTTGTAAAACCATTCGCCGTACAAAATAAATCACACAATTGTATAATATTATCGTAATCAGATACTTGTGTAACTTGCAAATAGTAATCTAAAAATAGATAGGCATTACCACTAGGACCTACTCCCGCAGTTAGATGAATATCATTATTAATAAAAGAATGCGTAAGACAAGATCTACCGTAAGAAGATAAATCAAACCGTTTCATATATTGATATCCATAAATAGGATGCCCTTCATGAGATATTTTTCGTCCAATATCATGAACATATCCTAAAACCATAGCATAGTTTCCATCTAATTTTAATTTTTCAGCAATCCTAAGTGCAGCCTCTCCTACATAAAGGGAATGCCATATCCATCTATTTTCTTTTTTCTCTAAATCAGAACTATCATGAATAACATCACGTAATAATAATTCATAGGCCTTTTTTGGTGTAAAATCATCCACACACCCCACCTCGACTAAGATAATATCATAAAAAATTTTTTTTGTCAAAAAGAAAGCCTTTTATATTTCTTCTAAATTTTCTTTATTTTATAGTATAATAGGAATAACATTGATTGTATACTGGAAAAGGAGAAATACGGAGAAATATGGAAAAATATATTATTGTTAAAACAGCCATTGATGATTTAGAAATAGCAAGAAAAATTACTTATACATTATTAGAACAAAAATTAGTCAGTTGTGTTCAAGAGAAAGAAGTACTTTCCCATTATTGGTGGAAAGGCAAAATAGAATATGCCTCTGAATATATTTTAGAAATGAACACAAGGAAAGAACTCTATTCAAAAGTAGAACAAGAAATTTTAAAACTACATCCTTATGAAGTTCCTGAAATTATTGCCATCGACATTAATCAAGGACTCCCTTCCTATTTCAAATGGATAGAAGAAGAAACAAATACACAAATATAGAAAAGAGGATTAAAATGGAATTAATACAATTAGGGAAAAAAACATACTACATCAAAAATCATACTAATATTGGTGTATACTTACTAGATGATACTCATGTTTATTTAATCGATACAGGTAATGATAAAGATGCTGGTAAAAAAATACTAAAAATAATTGAAGAACAAGGTTGGCAGATTGTGGGAATTATTAACACCCATTCCCATGCTGATCACACTGGAGGAAACCACATCATACAAGAAAGAACGAATGCTACTGTTTATAATTATCAATTAGAAAATGTCTTTACAGAATACCCATTACTAGAACCGTCTTTTCTGTACGGAGGTTTTCCAATGGAACAATTAAAAAATAAATTTTTATATGCCCAAACATCTCATTCCCATTCTATTGAAAATAACTTACCAACAGGACTAGAGTATATTTCATTAAAAGGTCATTCTTTCCATCATATCGGTATTAAAACAGATGACGAAGTTTATTTTTTAGGAGATTCTATTATTAGTATTGAGACTATTGAAAAATACCATATCTTTTATCTCTGTGACATTAAAGAGACACTACATTCTTTAGATATTCTAGAAACCTTAAAAGGAAATTGGTTTATTGCTTCCCATGTAGAAGCAACGAAGCAAATTACAAGCATTATTGAAGAAAATAGAAATCAGATTCACCGTATTATAGAAACCATTTTAGAATTTTGTAGAGAAAAGATTACTTTTGAAACTTTGCTAAAAAAGATATTTGAACACTTTGACATGAATATGAATTTGAATCAATATTTTCTAATTAGTTGTACATTACGATCTTATATTTCGTATTTGTGTAATGAACAAAAATTGAATTATTTTTTTGAGAATAATACCATGTTTTATCAAACGGTATAACAAAAAGAGATGTTCTCTTTTTTTATGAAAACATCTCCTCAATAGCACGTTTATAAATTTCCTTAGTTTTATCTCTTCCCGCTTTTGTATACTTTGCGTAATTAAACATCATAACTCCACTATTTATTTCCATAACAAGCAATTTTCCGTCCATCAATTCGATAACATCTAAACTACAAAATGGCAAATTCATTTTTGTGGAAACTTTTTCGCCAAAATTTTGTAATTTCTGTTTTAATTTTTCATCGGTAATTTCAATAGGAATTGCTCCTTCAGATAAATTAAATTTCCAACTATATTCAAACATTTCATTATATTTTAAAACATAATCATATTTTGAATCTTCTAAATTTCCTTGAAAAAAATTAGGATTAAATTCCTCTAATAACTCACGAATTGTCTTCTTGCCATCTCCTGTTACAATTGGTCTTTTCTTTCCATATAATAAAACACATTCATTTTTTAAGAATATCAATCTATACTCCCTTTTTATATCATAGAAAGGACAAAGGCTAATCGAAAAATGATTCTTAAATAACCTATCTAGCGAAGATCTTAATTCATCCACATTCGTAATATGATAAACCGCCACGCCACATGTACTATCGTTGGCCTTGATAACAATATTTTGACCATGTTGATTGAAGAAATTTTCAATAAACTCATAACGATTGCAATCCTTAGCATAATCATTCTGGTTGTTAGACCTAAAGGCAATAGTATGTTCAATGACAGGAATTTTCTTTTGAATTAAAATTTCATACATTGCATATTTATCATCCATAATAGAGCCCAGAGCATGACCATTTAAATCAAATTTATAACCTGCTATGTATCGTGTCTTATTTTCTTTTTCTAACATCACAATCCAATCCTTGGATAAGCAAGTCATTTTTATTTTTAATTCTTCACAAATTTCTTCAATTAACGCATGAAAATCTTGCATTCACATCGCGCTCTTTCTACTTTTTCTTTTCAAAATAAATGGCAACACATCCATATTTGTTAACTTCCTCTTCTGTATAATAAGGAGTATCTTTTACAACCTCTTCCGGAGTACGATAATACTCTTTAAAATCCCTATCAAAAGTTGCTGTAAACATTTCTAGTAAATCCTTATAATATTTTAAATCTATGACCTTAACCTCTATTTTTTCTTTTTCCTCTGGTCGTTTATAAAAAATAATAGTATCGCCTATTTCAATTTGTCTTCTCTTTTCATCATTTACTCGATATTCAATATCTTTTAATCCCGCTTTAATTTTATTGAAAGGCTCTTCATGTAATCTCATTTCATGTATTTTCATAATATCCCTCCATTCATCAATATTTTACCATATTTTATGAAAACTATGGGATAGGAAAATACATAAAAATCCTGCGAGTGATAAAAAAACAAAAATTTGAATCTCATCTCCTGTTTCAGGCGGTATAATTTCTATTTTTTTATTTTCTATCGTAAAAAAATAATTTTTCTGTTCTTGTATTTCAAAAAAGTATTTTGTATTATCTTTGCTATAGCCTAATGGAGCATTCTTTTCTTGATAATAATATTTTCCATAAGGAATATCTTTAAAAGTAGCATTCCCATCCTTATCGGTGGTAGCACAAGAAAGTAATTGATCTTCTTTATCATAAAGACATATATCAGCCCCTTCTAAAGTTTGCTTAGTTCCTGCTTCTTGTTTTTGAATAGTAACGTTTCCTTTAATAACGATATCAAATACTTCTAAACAAATTCCTTCTTTTAAATTTTCTTCCGTAATTTTTAAAATATATTCTTCTTCTGATTTTGCGTAACCAACAGGTGCTTTTAGTTCTTTCACAATATAAGTACCATAACCTAAGTGTGTTTCCATATATCCACTCTTATCTGCCTTTAAAGTTTCTAATAATTCCCCTTGAACATTATAAATGCCATATTCGGCTCCTTCAAAAGATTTCTCTACCTTAGAACTATCACCTGTTTCTTTATCTCTCTTATAAAATTTTACTTCAACATCATCTACATTAAAACTCATTCTTGCCTCTTTGGCAACAGGATCTTTAAAAGACATCATTTTTTGATAATTGCCAGATGCATATAAAATGGAATGACTTTTATCATTATCAATTTTTCTGGTAAGAATAATTGCTCCTTTTCCTTTGGCAAGAGGTGTTATAAATAACTTATTTTCCTCTATTTTTGCCTGACAATTTTCACATTTTAAAACATCATAATGAGAAAGTACAGCATTTTTATCTTCAATAACCTCTTCTTTTCCTAACATAAGTTCTACCGTCTTATCTTCAAAACTAATCTTTTTTTGATAATCCTCAATTCGTTTTTGAATAACATTCTGTTTTTCTTTTACTTCACTAGCTTTCTTCTCACCATCTAGAATTTTTGTACTATTAGGCTTGACGGTATTCCAAATGGTTAACTGCGTTGCGACATACATAGCTTCACTCTTGTCACCATCATAACCATATCCAAAATAACTGATTAATTCCAAACTTTCTTTCAACTGTTTACTTAAACCAGAATACTTTAGAATATCTTCTACTTCATTATAAGTATAGTAATGCATCCCATTCGTTGCAGATGCCATTTTAATTCCAGGTTGTATACAATAAACTATCTCATTTTCTGATGTTTTAAATATTCCTGCTCTCGTTCTAGTATATCGATATTTCGCATCAACCCCTTCCCAAGATACTGAATGTTCTAGCCACCAATAAGGCTTTGTAGAATCATTATCTTGAAAGAAACGGTAATCCGTTATCGTTACTTCTTTCGCCATCATATTAGTTATTCCTACACAAAAATAACTCATCAATATAGTTAATACATATAATATTTTTTTCACCAAATTTCCTCCCTCTATCTGTATTATTATTGAAAATACAAGAATTTCCTTTTTTAAAAATTTTTTAAGGGAAAAAATATGTTATAATATTATAGGAGGATATATGAAAGAATTCGAATCATTCATGAACTATCAAAAACAAATTGCCCAAAAGGAATTTTTAGCTAATTTATTAGATTGGGATTTGAAAGTAAATTGCCCTAAAAACGGCAAAGACTATTTAATAGACGTAAAATCAGAAATAGATAGAAATATTTTTGAATTAAAAACAAGTAATGAATATAACGTACTCCTTACACAATATATAGAGAGTGAAGAGTTTCAAAAATTAAGTGAAATAGAAAAAAGATATTTAAAAATATTAAAAGAAGATTACGATATCAATAAAAAAGTTCCTGTAGATTTCTATCAGGAATACATGACATTGTGTACAAAAGCTACTACGGTTTGGGAAGATGCCAAAAAAGAAAATAATTATGAATTATTTAAACCATACTTAGAAAAATTAATCACTATGACTAAGGATTATTATCACTATCAATATCCCGATATGGATATCTATGATGCCATGTTGAATAGTTATGAAAAAGGAATGACTACTAAAGAAATTGATCCATTATTTGAACAAATAAAAAACTGTTTAATTCCTCTTGTTCATCAAGTGAAAAGCAAAGTATCATCAAACCATTTTCGTTATCCTTATAGCGATAGTGAACTAAAAAACTGTGCGAACGTTTTATTAGATTATATCGGTTTTGATACCTCTAGAGGAACTACTGGTATTTATCCTCATGGTTTTACTACAAAAATTCAAGCGAATGATATTCGCATTGCTTTTCAAAGCACCGATAATCCTTATTCTTTTGTATCTACCATCATTCATGAAGGAGGGCATGGAATCTTTGAACAAAATATCAATTCCAACATCTCTACCATATCAAACAACTTTCCTTGCTTTATCTATGGATTACACGAAAGTCAATCACGATTTTTTGAAAATATCTTAGGAAGAAATGAAAATTTTTGGACACCAATTTATCCTAAAATAAAAGAATTGTTGCATCTACCCATGACACAACAAGAATTCGTAGAAGAATTAAATCATGTCAGTTTAGGTCCCATCCGTACAGAAGCAGATGAACTTACCTATTGCCTACACATTATTATTCGTTACGAATTAGAAAGAGATATTTTTAAAAACAATTTAAAAGTGGAAGATCTTCCTCATCTTTGGAATGAGAAAATAAAAGAATATTTAGGAATAGATGTCCAAAATGATGCAGAAGGAATTCTTCAAGACGTACATTGGTCACAGGGAAATTTTGGTTATTTTCCATCTTACCTTTTAGGAAATATTTATGATGGAATGTTTCTAGAACAAATGGGAAAAGATTTAGGGAATATTGATCTTCTATTAGAGCAGGGAAAAATAAAAGAAATTACCAACTATTTAATAGAGAGAGTCCACCAGTATGGCAATACCATTCCCGCTAAAGATTTAATAGAACAACTATGTAATCAACCGATAAATGCGAATGCTATCATTCGTTACTTTGAAAATAAATATAGAAAGTAGGAAGTTATATGATATGTAGTAAATGTGGTAATAATAATGTAGAAGGAGCTAACTTTTGCACCAATTGTGCTTCTCCGTTAAATCAACCACCCGCAATAAGTGCCAATCCACAAACTGGCAGTATTACCATTACGCGACCTAAAAAATTTTTAGGATGTGCTGTCCCTTATACCGTTTACATTGATGGCTATCTTATTGGTACTGTCAAAAATAATCAAAGTGTTTCTTTTCCAGTCTATTATGGAAATCACAATATTCGAATTAACTGTGGAATGGGGATAGGAGAAAGCCAATTTGTCATTAACGATGAATACCGTCATCTAGTATTTAATTGTCCTATGCGCTTAGGAGCATTTTCAAACACTATCGACATCAACCTTGTTGGTTATCAAAAATAAAGTATTGAAAAAATCAATACTTTATTTTTTGTTTTGGTCGTTTTGCTAACTCACTATCTATCATGTTGCTTACTTCATCCATAATTTCTATATCACTTTTATCTGTTTGATAATGAGAATCTAAAAATAATTTAAACAGTTGTATTCTAGCAAAATAAATCCATCTACTTAAATTTCTTTGTACTATAGGATTTTCTAAATAACTATTATAGCCATAACGACGATTTGCTAAAAAAGTAAGTTCACTTACAATCTTTTTATGTGTTGGATATGGTATTGTTAACCAACAGGCAGCATCAATTGCTGAAATTAATAAAATATGATGCGCAATATTGGTAATAGCATAATCATATCGATTATCCGTTCTCACCAAAGAATAGTTTTGCTCAAGACAATTAATAGCTGGGTATAAATCTAATATTCTTTTATTAGGAAATTTATTAGACAATGTGATTCCTTTTATATTTCTACGATAATGATACAATTCTGATGTTATATAAGGCACTTTTTGTGAGAGAATTAAAATAGGATAAATCACAGCTGCATCTTCAAAATTTAAATCATTTGGAAAAGGAAATTTTTCTAGTAATTCTCTTCTATACAATTTATTCCAACATTGTCCTTGATAACCTTCTAAAAGGGATGGTCTATTTTCAAAATCTAATTCGATTACATCACCTTTTGATGTCCCTTTCCTCTTCAGACATCCAATAAAAACATCGTGTCTGCACATTACTACTAGAGAATTTTTTTGTTCTAATACTCTAACCATTTCCTCTATCATATTTGGCTCTACAATATCGTCCCCATCTATGAAGGCAACATAATCACCAGTAGATGCCATCATTCCTATGTTTCTAGCTCCGCCTGGTCCTAACTTTTGATTTTGTACTATAATTGTAACATTCCCCATAGAGCGATATTTTTCTAGTTTCATCAAAGTATTATCAGTCGATCCATTTTCGACAATAATAATTTCCACATTGGGATAAGTCTGTTTTACTACACTATCTAAGCACTGTTCTACGTACTTTTCTACGTTATAAACAGGAATAATAATAGATACTTTCTTCATTTCTTATCCTCCCTAATAATGTGAAATATTATATCAACTTTCTTGAAACTTGTAAAATCTTTTTAGGTTTCTTTCTACCATATTCTTTGAAAAATATATAAACAAAAATGATATGAAACAATATCTCCTTCTCTCATTATTGAACTTTAGATAAAAGTTTGCTACAATAAATCTGTTTCAAGTTGCTATAAAATATCAGGTAACATGTTTTAAGGAGTATTTATGAAAAAATTGTTATATTGGGTACTTTTTTTAATTTGTGTCATTCCCACTACCGTGCATGCACAAAGAGGTTGTTGCTCAAGACATGGTGGAGTAGTTGGTTGTTCCGAAACCGGAAGACAAGTTTGTGCTGATGGTACACTAAGTCCATCATGCACTTGTACTCCTCCCCCAGTCTATGGATGTACCAATAAGAAAGCGATTAATTATAACCCTAAAGCTACGAAAGATGATGGGAGCTGTAAATTAAAAGTCGCTGGATGCACAGATAAAAAAGCAGCCAATTATAATGCAAAAGCCAATACTGATGATAATTCTTGTCAATATAAAACAAATTCAACAGAAAAAGAAACAATCCCATATCAAACCGTCCAAAAAGAAAATGAAGAAATGTTTGTAGGAGAGGAAAGAAAAATCCGAGAAGGCATTAATGGCGAAAAAGAAATTACCTATGAAATTATTTCTGACAGTAGTGGAAATATAATCAAAAAAACAGTATCTAGTGAAAAAGAAACGGTAAAAGCACAAGATGAAATTGTAGAAATTGGAACAAAAGAAAAAGAAACTCCTAATGAAGATAATACTTCCAAAAAAGAAGATAACAGTAAAAACAATTTTATCACTAACATAGAAGAGGAAAACGAAGAAAACCAAATTTCAGAAACGGAAACCTCATCTTCTATCCCCTCTATTTTATGGATAATATCAATTATTTTTGTTGCATTCTATAAAAAGAAAAATAATCATCTTTTGTGGACTAAAATTTCTAATATATCTCATGGAAAAAAGATAAAAATTACATTATATATTTTATATTTTTTCCTAATTATTCCCGTATTTATAGATGCTATTCTTTGCTTAATAGACATTTTCAAGAAAAGATTATGGAAGAACTAAGGAAGACAGAAGCCGTTTTCCTTTTTTAATAAAAAAGTTCGTAATACTTAGATTACGAACTTTTTCTTATCTTTCGCACAAAGATGTGCGCAAAATCCAAAATGGGGCGGATATAGGGATTCGAACCCTAGCATAATGGAACCACAATCCACCGTGTTAACCCCTTCACCATATCCGCCATGTACAAAAGTACATAATAAATTATACCATAAAAGGATAAAAAAGCAAGGGATAATCGTTGTTTTTTTCATAATAACGTATTTTTATTTTTTTCATACAATATATTGAGGTGTTAGAATGTATCAGAAACAAATAGAATTATTTGAACCTTATCAAGGGTTTATTCGTGGTAATATGTTCCCTAGTTTATATGATCAATATGGAAAAATTTTCGATGTAAAGCCTATGAATGAACAAGCAGAATTGCTTACTTATATCGATATTTTTGATTTTGCACTTATCGATTTAAATTTATATTTAGATGTTTATCCAGACAATGCCAAAATGATTGAGTTATATAATTCTTTTCTCAATGAAAAAAAGAATATTATGAAAAAATACGAGGAAAACTATGGACCACTCACTACTAATAGTGAAGCTTTAAATAGAGTGCCATGGAGTTGGGATAATAACCCATGGCCATGGGAGGGATAATATGTTTAAATATGTAAAAAAATTAGAATATCCTGTGAATGTACAGAAAAAAGATTTAAAAATGGCAAAATTATTATTGACGCAATATGGTGGACCTAATGGAGAATGGGCAGCTGCTATGCGTTATTTAAATCAGCGTTTTACAATGCCTGATGAAAGAGGAAAAGCACTTCTTACTGATATTGGTACAGAAGAGATGAATCACGTAGAAATGATTGCTGCTATGGTAGATCAACTTATGCAAGGCGCATCTTTAGAGGAATTAGAAGATGCTGGTCTTACCGAACATTATGTAGAATATGACCATGCTCTTTTTCCAGTAGATGTCAATGGTGTTCCTTTTACATCTGCCTATATTGAAGCAACAGGAGATTTCTTAGCAGATCTCGAAAGTGATATGGCAGCTGAACAAAGAGCTAGAGTAACCTATGAAAATTTAATGAATGTTACAAACGATCCTGACTTATTAGGACCATTATCATTTTTACGTCAAAGGGAAGTTGTTCATTTTACTAGATTTAAGGAATTAAAAGAATATTATGAACAAAAATATGGTAAAAAAAATTTGGACAGATAATCCAAATTTTTTTATGCACATACTTGTGTATTATTTATAATGACTATCCATCCATATACTGATGCCATCAATCGTCGTGCGATAACTATCTTGTGAAATATGAATAGGTATATCTAATTCTCTACCTATCAACTCACCTAAACCGTCCAAGAGGGCTGAACCGCCTGTTATCGTAATGCCATATTGGGCGATATCTGCAGCAATTTCAGAATCAACATCTAAAAGCAGTTCCTTGATAATATCTATCCATTCATAAATATCCGCCTGAATAGCCTCTTTAATATCATTCGAATCTACTGTAATAGTGTGTGGTAAATTCGTCGTTAAATCTTTTCCACTTACTTCGAGTTCCTTCCCTTCTCCGAAAAAGCAAGTTCCCATTTGTTTTACTTTTTCAGCAGTAGATAATCCGATGGATAAGTGATAACGATTTTTCAAGAATGTAGCTATCCTTTGATCTAAAGTATTACCAGCATTAAAGAAGGAGGTTTGCTTAATAATTTCCCCTTTCGATAGTATGGCAACATCTCCTCTTCCGCCTCCAATATTTACTACCATATAAGCAATATTTTTTCGTAAATCTAATCCAGCTCCTAAAGCAGATGTTTTAATACTACTGACAAATTCTACTTCCCTAGATCCCATTCTTTCCGCTACCTCCTGAAAAGCTCTTTCCTCTACAGAGGTTACATTTAAAGGAATATTCATTATCAATTTTGGTTTTAAAAAACTTATTCTAATTTTAGCTTTCTTTAAAAGAAAATTGAGTAATTGATCCGTTGATTCAAAATCTGCGATAACCCCTTTTTGAATAGGGTAAATGAGTTCTATATTAGAAGAAGTTTTACCATACATATTTTTAGCATCCAATCCATATGCAACAATACGATTTGCTTCTTTATCAAATGCGACTACACTAGGTTCACTTACAAACATCCTATTTTGAGCATTATATATAGAAATATTAGAACTGCCTAAATCTATCCCTATTCTTTGTCGCATCATAAAATCACCTACAAGTGCTTTCTATTATATCATAATTAGACTTGTTTTGTATCACATTTTTCATATTTTCTCTTAGTAGACTCTCCACCACGAATATGTCGTATGTTCATATGGTATTGCAAAATATCTGCAACTTCTCTATAAAGTTTGGAGTTAATTTCTGGTAATCTTTCTTGTAGATCTTTATGGACAGTACTTTTCGATACCGAAAACTTTTTAGAAATAGCACGAATAGTATCCTTGGTTTTTAACATATATTGGGCTTCTTCTAGTACTCTTTTATTAATCTTAGAATTCATAGAACACCTCTAATATCAATATATGTAAAAAGAAAGAGTATTATAATGTTTTATTATAATACTCTTCTGGATTTACAGAAATATTATCTATAATTAATTCAAAGTATAAATGGTTTCCCAAATCCTGGCTAATATTAGAAACGCCTGATTTTCCGATTACCATACCTTTTTGTACGGTATCACCTTTCTTTACTTGAATATCAGAAATGCTTTGATATACAGATGTAATATTCGCTGTATGTTTAATTGTAACGATATTGCCAAGTAAAGTGTCTTCTTTGACGTCTACTACCTCTCCATCTAAAATAGCTACAGCGTCAAATACTTCTCCCCCTGAAGAATAGCTCACTCCTGTATTTTGAATGTAAGTATCTTCATAATAAATAATAGATTTTTGTTGTTCTTCTTCTGAACCACGATAATCATAATATTGTTTTGCAATCGTTACATTCTCATCCGTATAAGGTCTACCTATTTCTACGGATTGTTCACTAACTACTGGTAATTCAAAATCATCTAGAAGATGATAGACATGGCTTGGATCTGATAATTTTTGATCTTTTCCATTAGTCCTTCCCATAACAAACAAACCAGCTACCAATAAAAAAACAGCTATTCCATAAAGGGTATAAACAACAGGCTTTGTTAAATATTTTCGCATTTTTCTCACCTCTATTAAAAGTGTGAACAATTTTTTTCTTTTTATACTAAGTTTTTATTTTTTTTATATCTACGCCCGTATAATAGTATTTTATAATATCTGAATAACTATATCCCTCTTGCGCCATCCCTTCTGCTCCATACTGGCTCATTCCAACACCATGACCATAACCTTTCGTCTTTAACGTGATACTATCACTTCCGACAGTAATAGTGAAACATCGCGATTTTAAATTAAAAAGCGCAACAATTTCGGAACCGGTATATTTTTTATCATTAATTTCAATTGAATTTACTCTTCCTGCACTTGTTTTTTCTAATATTTTTATAGAAATCGTATCGGTAAAAGGTAAACCCAATTTTTGCAAAAAATCAGTTTTTGATACCGTTTCTACTTCTTCAAAAGCTGGTGAAATAGAATCCCAAGTACTTTTTACACTTCTTAAATAAGGAAGTTTAGAAGAAAATACTTCTTCACTATTCTCTGTATAGCCCGTACTAGTAGAAAAGAAAAGGGCTTGAATGATTTTATCATCATATACAATATATTCATATGCTGTTTCTAAAACCGAATCTATTATTTTTTGATAGTATTCATCATATTTTTCTTTCCAACGATCTTTCAAAGTATCCGAATCTAAGTATACTTGATTTAAAACAGTATCTACAACATCATAATCCTTATTTTGATTTTTAGAAATTTGATACATGACATAAGTTCTAGATGCTACTGCCTGTGCTTTTAGAGCCTCTTTATGAAAGCTCACAGGCATTTCTCCCGCTACTACTCCAACCACATACTCTTCTAATGGAATAACATCAATTTTTCCGGTTTCAGTACGCAATATTCTTACCGTAGTATGGGAAGAAAAATGAAAAACATTCTCTTGTGTTCGAAAAAAATAAAAGATAATTAAGGTAGGAATAATGAATAAAAGAAAAGAAAAAAGTAGTATTTTTTTCATGGATTCCTCCTTTAATACTACTATCGTAACTGTGAAAAATACGCAAAATCATATAAAAAATTGGTAACTAAATAGGAAAGTGCGAAACTAACCATAACATATAAAATTTTCATTTGTAACACTCTTCCCTTTTTAAATAATACTTCAAAGTGAAGAGATTCTAGTGCCCAAATGGAAATAGGAAGAGTGACAATATAAAGCGCTATTTTAAGCATGATATTCATCCACCTGATGTCTTCTTCTGACGTGTCGCTCTTCATTTGATGCTGGAGTTTCTAAGAAAACTTTTAAAATTTTTTTTAATTCTTCAACTGGTGTCCTTGAACCTAGTGCGATTACATTCGCATCATTATCCATTCTCGTTACTTCGGCTTCCCAAGTATCATTTACTTTCGCACACCGAACTCCCTTTACTTTGTTACAAGCAATACTCATACCAATTCCGCTTCCACAAATTAATACGCCAAAATCTACATCCTTACGAACAACAGCCTCTCCTACTTTAAAAGCATATAACGGATAATCTACCGATGCTTCAGAGTCTGTTCCATAATTAACTACATTATAACCTATACTTTCCAAATATTTTGTCAATTCTTGTTTAAGAGAAACGCCACGATGATCTGTTGCAATTCCTATTTTCATATTATTCCTCCTTATTTCTTTTTCTTCTTAAAATATCGTTAATAGCTTCTTTTCCAATAGCGGTTTCAAAAGTCTTCGTCTTATAAGTAATACCAAAATAAATAATCATTCCAATAAGGGCATAAAATACCGTAATCACAATAGACATGCCTCTAGAATATCCAGATAATGGAATAACTTTTCCTAAACCTAAAATAACAATAGTCATACAGAGACATGCGAATAAAATATAAAGAAAATGCTTGATAGTATCTTTATAAGAAATGCCTAAAAATCTCTTTAAATCGATTAGACAAACGGAAATGGTAATCGCATAACCTATCATCGTTGCGACCAAATTTCCATAATAGATAGGAAGTCCTATATGGTAGAATAAAATCATAAAAGGAATATTCATAATAACATTAAATAAAAACCCTGAAAATAACCCAATATACATCGCTTTATAGCGACTAAGGGATTGTAGTGTTACAATTACATTGGTAAAGATACTACCAAAGACAGCTACAAAAATACTTACCATAAAAATTTTAGGTCCATAGAAAGACTTTCCATAAAAGATAGTCCAAACAGGATCTGCAAGTAAAGATAATCCCACTGACATTGGAATCGTTATATATAAAATTATTTGTAATCCTTTATTGATTTTATGTTTAACTTCCATCATATCTCCTTTAACATAATCACTTGTTAAACTTGGAAGTAAACTAACTACCATACCACTTGCAATCGCCATAACAATAACATTTAACTTCGTCCCTAGAGTCGTTACAATATTCATAATGACAGAAGCATCATTTAATGTATAATGCGCCGTATTTGTAAGAGTGGTAACTACCGTAAACATATCTACTAATTGGAAAGACGTACTAATTAATTCCATAATAATAAGAGGAATTGTATAACGAACAATTTTCTTTAATAAATATTTTGTTGTAAAATCTTTTTCTTCCTCTTTCATGGGAACGTACGCTTCTTTTAAGTCTTTCTTCTTTTTTCGTAAATAAAAGTAAGTGGATATTGCTCCCGCTGTTGCACCAAAAACAGCAACTCCGACCACAATTCCTAAGGATGTTTTCAATACATTCATACATAAATATGACCCAATTAAAATCACTAATACTCTTACAAATTGTTCAATCACTTGAGAAATGGAAGATGCTTGAATATATCTCATTCCTTGTAAATATCCACGAATCATACTAATTAACGTAACAAAGAAAATAGCCGATGCCGAAATACGAATAACAAAGGCAATCTCACGTATTAAATAAGCGCCATCTCTCGCATTTCCTAATGCGATTAAATCTGCTCCAAAGGCCGGTGCGATTGCACTGTAATCATTAAAATTGATAATATATTTTGCCAAAACAGGAGCGAATATTAATAGTAAAATAGTGGTTATAATAGAAGATATAATCATAATTCTACCGGCTAATTTATAAGCTCTTTTTTTCGTATATTCGTACCCTAACGTATTATATTCACTAACCATCTTACTGATAGCAAGGGGAAGTCCAATCGTAGATAAATTTAGAAATATTGCGTAAATATTGTAAGCGGCACCATAAATAACACTTCCTTTAGAGCCAATAATCGCATAAAAAGGAATTACATAAAGCACCCCTAATATCTTTGTCAATATGATACATAAAGTCGCTATAAAGGCTCCTCTAAGGAAATTATCTTTTTTCATAGAATCACTCTCATCGTTACAATTATACTATTAAAAGAAAAATAAGACAAGTGACCAAAAAAGAAGAGGTTAATCCTCTTCTTCTTGTTTTAACACTTCTAGTAATTCTTCTCGTTCCATCTTTGCATAACCTTTAATTTTTTTATCTTTGGCAAGTTCTCTCAATTCTTCTGTTGTTAAATCATCCAAAGATGCCTCTTTAAAATCACTTTTATCTACTTCTGTATCATCATCAGGCATACATCCATGTTCTACTAAATACTCAATTTGTTCCTTTGTAATCGTTTCATATTCTAACAAAGTATTCGCAATTAAATCTAGTAAATCACGGTTTTCAGCGATGATTTTTTTTGTTTTTTCATAACATTCATTGATAATTTTTCTTTGTTCTTGATCAATTTCAAAGGCAACTTGGCTTGAGAAATTTCTACTCTTATTATAATCTCTTCCCAAAAATACACTAGATTCTCTTTGTTCAAACTGAACAGGACCTAAATCACTCATACCATATTCTGTAACCATGGCACGAGCAATTTTAGTTGCTTTTTCAAAATCGTTATGGGCACCTGTTGTTACCTCATGGAAGACGATTTCTTCAGCAACACGACCTCCTAATAATCCACTAATGGTTTCTAATAACTCATTTTTCGTTTCTAAGAATGTTTCCTCTTTTGGTAACATCAAGTTGTATCCACCAGCAGTTCCTCTAGGAATAATCGTAATTTTTTGAACCTCGTTAGCACCTTCTAATTTGATTCCAACAACGGCGTGTCCAGCCTCATGATAAGCAACAATTTTCTTTTCTTTGTCTGTATATTTTTTCGTAACCTTAGCAGGTCCCATTAATACACGATCATGTGCTTCATCAATTTCAGCCATTGTAATAGCATCTTTATTTCTTCTTACTGTTAATAAAGCTGCTTCATTTAATAAATTCTCTAAATCAGCTCCACTAAATCCAACCGTTCGCTTAGCAATATTTTCCAGTTTTACACCTTTAGCAAAAGTCTTGCCTTTCGCATGTACTCTAAGAATTTCTTCACGACCTTTTACATCTGGTAAATTTACCGTAACTTGGCGGTCAAAACGTCCTGGACGCAATAAAGCAGGGTCCAATACATCTGGACGGTTAGTAGCAGCAATAACGATAATTCCTTCATTCTCACCAAATCCATCCATTTCCGTAAGTAATTGGTTTAAGGTCTGTTCACGTTCATCATGACCTCCCCCTAATCCTGCACCTCTTTGACGACCTACGGCATCAATCTCATCGATAAAAATTAAACATGGTGCGTTATGCTTTGCCTGTTTGAACATATCTCTTACACGAGATGCTCCCACTCCGACAAATAATTCTACGAAATCAGAACCACTAATATAATAGAATGGTACATTTGCTTCTCCTGCTACGGCACGAGCAAGTAATGTTTTACCAGTTCCTGGAGGACCAACTAACAATACACCTTTTGGAATTCTTGCACCCATCTTTTGAAATTTCTTAGGTGATTTCAAGAATTCAATAAGCTCTGCTACTTCTTCTTTTTCCTCTGTTAAACCAGCAACATCTTCAAAAGTAACTTTTCTTCTATCATCATTAAGACGAGCTCTACTCTTGCCAAAATCCATAGACTTATTCGCACTACCCATTTGTTTGGTAATGAAATAAAATCCAATTCCAACAAGTAGTACAAGTGGTAAAACATTTACGATAAGTGCAAGTAACATGCTAGATTGTGGATCCTTGTCAGTACTTACATCATAGTCGTATTCATTTCTACCGGCATAAATTTCTTGAATAGTAGAATCCGTTAAAGGAGCTCTTACATAGAAAGATTCATTCTCTTTGTAATCCTTTAATGTTCCTGTTAACTCATAAACTCCGGCATTATTGCTTGGAGTAATTATTACTTCTTCTAATTGTCCATCTTCCATTGCTTGGATGAATTCACTGTACGATAGTGTATTTACTTTTGTGTTTAATACACTAATAAAGTACATGACTCCAATAATGACAATGAATAAAAATAAGTAGGATAATGTATTCTTCTTGACTGTTTTTTTATTCATAAAAAACTCCCTTCCTTAATAGTACTTTAGTATTATATCATACTTTCCTTGTTTTTTTCTATCAAATTGTGTTTTTTTTAGTCCTGGAAGCCAAATAATTGTTCCAGTACTATCCACCACTACTGGCCATGAAACTCTATCTGCTATTAAAATCTTCTCATTCGTAAAAATATCGCTAATTTTCTTATGCCCAACCATATTTTTAATAGTCATTTTATCACCATTCTCGACATTGCGTACATAAAGAGGTAATACTACTGTTGAGCTATCTATATATGTAACAAAATTACTGGTATCATTCGAATCCTCTACTATTTGAATCGTATGACCATTTGGTAAATTCACTTCATCTTCTAATCGATAATGATAAGTGGGTCTATTTTCTTGTTTTGCAATTTCTACATAGTGATAACTTTTCCTAAGTATTTTTTGTAGTGGTAAATCGATAGAACTATTCACTTTTCCTTTTTTTAGGAAAGAATCTATCAAACACAAATGTTTTTTACTAAACAAAATAATATCTTCTCCATAGATGGAAAACAAATATTTTTTTAGAATTTCCATTCTAAAAAAAGAATCCAATTTGAGATATTCTTGCCATTTTAACTTCTTATCTACAACAGTCTTATTATACCTCTTTTCCACTTCTTTTTCTACCCATTCTAGCATTTCTTGCAAATCTTCACTATACTGTAAAAAGTGGCGATGTACATAAGGATTTTCTTGCTTTAAAAATGGTAAAATCTTTTTTCGATAACGGTTTCTTGTATAACTGGAATCTTGGTTACTGGCATCTTCTACATAAGGGATATGGTATTTGGATACATAATCTAAAATATCTTTTTTATTTAAATAGAGAAGTGGTCTTACTATCGTATAGAATTCTCTTCTACTTTTTAAACAGATTCCAGCGCTTCCTTTCAAAGTAGTTCCCCTTGTTATTTTCATTAAAATAGTCTCCACTAAGTCATCCCCATGATGGGCCGTAAACAAAATATTAGATTGATATTTTTTTAATACTTTTTCAAAAAAAGCATATCTTTTTTCACGGGCGATGGCTTCTGAAAAACTCTTTTCATACTCTAATTTTATGGTTTCAAATAAAATATTATGTTCTAAACAATACTCTTTCACAAAAATTTGCTCACTATCACTTTCTTTTCGCAAATTATGATGAACATGAGCACAAATAATTTGACAATTCTCCGGTAGTGCTTTCGTCAATATATCTAAAAGAGCCATAGAATCTGATCCTCCAGATACTCCCACTACAACATAGTTGGTATGGCTATCAACAGATTCTTTTATAAAACGATAAACTTCCTCCATAAAATCACCACTGTTATTGTATTATAAAAATGTCTTTTATACAAGAAAAAAGTAAGATACAAAATCTTACTTTATTTCGTAGCTACTAATTTTCTCGTCTTATAATTAAATGATAATTCCCCATCTTGTAATGCATTGTGATTAGCAATACTAATTTCAATCTCCGGAGCTTTATAATCATTACGAGCCACAAATGGCGAAGTAATTGCTGTAACATCACTTGTAATATCTACACCATTCTTATAAATCTTAATGGTATATCCCATTAGATCACCAGTAAAGGTTGTAACTTCTTTTTCCTGATAAGTATATGAATCAACAACCGTTAATGTATAAGTTGCCACTTTTCCATTAGAAGTAGTTGCCGTTAAATTAGTTACTCCCTCGCCACGTACCGTTACCACTCCATTTACAACAACTGCTACATTCGGATTACTACTATTCCATGTAATCTTAGTATCGGTTGCATTTTCTGGACTGATGGTGGCTGTTAATACGATATCATCAAAATCAGAAGTCACTGTATCAGATACTCTATCTAATTCAATTTTTTCTACTTCAATTTTTCTATCCGTAACTACCAAACGAATATCAGATGATTTATTCCCGTCTTGTGTCGTAGCCGTGATGGTTGCCATTCCTGCTTCTAAAGCTGTAATATTTCCTGTTTGGTCAACAGTTGCAACACTTTCATTACTACTCGTCCACACAACATTTTTATTTGTAGCGTTGCTTGGTCGAATAATAGCTTCTACTTTTGTGTTAGTTCCTTTTACCAAACTTAATCTAGTTTCCGATAATTTTACACCTTGAACACGAATTTCGACATCTGGATTTTGTTCTGAAAGCAGAGGATCATTAGGATCGACTACCTCTACTACCATAGTTTTCGCATTACTATTCAATGCTTTATCGGAAGCGCTAATTTCTACTTGATAAGTGGCTAAATCGCTAGTATCAATCCAATTTGGTTTTACTGTGACACTCCCTTTAATACCGGAATCTAGATCTACAACACTATATTTATCCTCAAAGTTAAAGCGAGAACCTTGCGCTACATAAATTACATTATCTACTAAAATTTCTGGGGCTTGCTTATCAATATTGGAAACAGCATAGGGAATAATTTCTGATTTTCTTCCTGTTTCTGTTTTTAACACGATTTCTAATCTCTGATTTTCCTCTACCTCATATTCATTGCTAAATTGCCAAGTTTTTCCTCCATCAAAGGAGTATCCTCCAATTGGAATATCTTCGTTTTTATACTCTACTGTTACTTTCACATTACTAGCAGTCCAATAGTCATTATCTACCGTGATAGAAACTAATCTCTCATCAATACTAAAATATGATTCCTGATAGTATATGTAAAAAGAAAAACTTCCCGCTAATACAATTAAAAAAAATAGAACCCCATATATAATATTCTTTTTCATAAAATCACCTATTTTTACTATGTACATAATATCATAGAAGTATGCGAAAGTCAATGAAACAAAAGGGAATTATCCCTTTAAAATATTACCAATTAATTTCCTTTTTCCCATTTTTTTTAAGGATATTATTGATTTTACTAAATGGCTTACTGCCAAAAAAACCACGATTGGCAGATAATGGGGATGGATGAACGGATTCGATAATAGGATGTCTAGAATTCGTGATTAGTTCCTTTTTACTACGGGCAAAACTTCCCCATAATACAAAAATAACAGGATCTTCTCGCTCATTTAAAGATTTAATAATAAAATCTGTGAATTGTTCCCATCCTTTATCTTTGTGAGAGAGTGGTTTATCTTGCTCTACTGTCATAATGGAATTTAAAAGTAAAACTCCCTGTTTAGCCCAATCACTTAAATCATTAGTTTCTCTTTTAATTCCTAAATCGCTCTCTAATTCCTTAAAAATATTTTGAAGAGAAGGGGGTCTTTTGATATTGTTATGAACAGAAAAGGATAGTCCATTTGCTTCTCCTAAACCATGATAAGGATCTTGTCCTAAAATAACAACCTTTACTTCATCGTAATCTGTAAATCTTAAAGCATCAAAAATATTTTGATAAGGAGGAAAAATTCTTTTCGAATGATATTCTTTTTTTACAAAAATTCCTAAATTTTTGAAATATTCTTTCTTCATTTCTCCCGCTAAAACTTCATCCCATTTTTTGTTAATCATTACTCTTCACCACACAACTCATATTCGTTTTTGCACCATTACAAATAAATCCTTGATATTCTACATTTTTAGCAACGATATCACCATTTTCTTGTACACAAAATTCTCCTGCAGTTGCATCCTGATTACCAACGGTACTTGCTTTTATACAACTTGCATCTAATTTTTGCATCAATTCAATCTCTGCTTGATTAAGGAGATGCGTTACATACACTTTTGCAACGGAAGCATTACTCTCTTCAATCGTATCTATCGCATCTTGAACTGGCTTTGGCTCTTCTAACTTACCACAGCCAAGCAATAATAAAATCATACAAAGTAAACTTATTTTTTTCATAAATTCTCCCCTATTTCTTTCGCTAAATCCACAAATATTTCAAGTGATAGCATCTCCGCTCTCGCATTTAAATCCAAGTGATATTTTTGAAGTACTTTTTCTATTTTATCCAATGGATAATTTTTTAAATTATTACGCAAATTTTTTCTTTTTTGACCAAAAGCATCCCGAACGATTTTAAAAAATAATTGTCTATTTTCTGGTAATTCTACCTTTTCTCTTTTACAAAATTCTACAATAATACTATCTACATTTGGCTTTGGTAAAAAGACATTTCTACTGACATCCATCAATTTTTTTATTTCAAAAAAACAATTTAAATAAACAGTAAGAGAATTATAATCTTTTGTTCCTGGAACCGCTTTAAAACGATTTCCTACTTCTTTTTGAACCATAACGACAATCTTATCTACGGGAATTGCATCTTCAATAATTTTCGTAATAATAGGAGTCGTAATATAGTACGGTAAATTTGCTACTACATATAACCTTTTATAAGAATATTTTTTCAGTTCTTCTTTTACGTTCGCCTGTAAAAAATCCTGGAAGACAATATCAATATTCGGACAATCTCGTAAGTTTTCGTTAAGCACTTCTTTTAATGTCGTATCTATTTCATAACAAAGTACCTTTTTAGCGCTCAAAGAAAGTTTGTAGGTAAGGGAACCTGCTCCAGGTCCTATTTCGATCACAAGTGTTTCATTATCTATTTTTGATTTTTCTACAATACTGTTAATAATATTTTCATCAATGATAAAATTCTGACCAAATTTCTTTTTTAATTTAAAATCATTTTGGTCTAATAATTCTTGCATCTTACGAGGAGAATATTCCATAAAATCACCAAACTCATTATATCACACCTATATTCAAAAATAAAAAGAGAAATTCTTTTCAGAAAGATATCTTCTTTATATCCAACAGCCATATTGAATGGTGCGTGTGAGATTTTATTTTCAACAAACTTAACTACAAAAAAAGATGGGTTACCATCCCCATCTTTGAACACTAAAATGTGTATTTTTACTTCCCATATGCGTTCCTTTAGAATCTCCTTGATATTTAAATGCTAAATCCATCCAAATATAACCTTTTTTGTAACTATTACGCATAGTAGCACCCGTATCCAAGACAACCGCATAAAATGGATCTACATTACCGTTATCGACAAGTATCATCGTGCCACAAGGAAACCCTCCTAAATCAGCTGATAAAATACGAACAGGACCATATTCATCATCATCGTAATAAATACCATCGTTAAATAAACTGAATTTTTTACCGTCTTTCGTACGACAGGCTACATTCGCAACTTTGCTACAACCAGGACAGTCTCCACCATAAGTAGTTAGTCTTCCATTATACTCTCCCGTCCTAGCAGTTCCTACTTCTACTACTTGTGTTACTGGTTGTCTTAAAACTTTTTCAACACCATTTTCATAGGTATAACTTAATCCATTTTCTCCTTTCACTAAAACCACTTTTTCAGCTGTTTCAGATTTAGAAGAATTATATACATACTTCGTTTTAAAAGGAATAACTTCATTCACTACTGATGCTGTTTTTGTATAACTGATATTTTTAATATCCGCAGCATCTTCTTTATAATTACTTAAACCAAATAAAGATATCAAAGATACCGTTAAAACAGATAGCCAATTTCCGATTAATTTCAGTAAATAGATTTCCATTTGGTCACCTCATTACATCAAAAAAATTGTATCATAAAGCTATATTCAAGTCAAATTGACGAATGGCATTCTCGCCTGTTTTTACAATAACTTCTTCCTTAGTAATTCCTTTAATTTCCGCTATTTTAGAAGCGATAATAGCGGTATTAGCAGGCTCATTTACCTTCCCTCTATATGGTTCTGGAGATAGATACGGACTATCGGTTTCCAATAATATATATTCTAAATCTAGTTTTTCTACCACTTCTTTTAGTTTAGCACTATTTTTAAATGTAATGACCCCTCCAACACCAAATAAGACATTTAATTCTAAGAATCTCTCTGCCATTTCAATCGTCGAACTATAACAGTGTAAAATAAATTTTACATTCGGATATTTTTTCATAATTTCATAAGTGTCTAATATGGCATCCCTACTATGAACAACAACCGTTTTATGATATTCTTGAGCAAGGACAATCTGTCTTTCAAAAAGACGTTTTTGTTCTTCTTTTTTGGTATCATCATAGTGATAATCTAATCCAATTTCTCCTATTCCTACAATTTTTTCATCCTGCAAATGCTCTTCTATCCATTTTAAATCCTCTTCTTGATAACTATCTACAAATTCTGGATGAATACCTATCACACCATAAACGTTGTCATTTTCTTTGACACGCACTAAAACTTCTTGATTTGTTTCTCTATTGGTACCAGCTGTAATCATCAATCCTGGCATCCTATTTATCACTTCATGAATATCTTCATATAATGCTTCTTCTAAATGACAATGGGTATCAATCAACATAATAATCACCATAAAAATTATATCATAACAAAAAAAATCTACCAACCGCGGTAGAATTACTTCCCAAATATATACCAAATAGTATAGTATAAAACAACTAATAAATAAAGAAAATCTTCTATTTCATGAGTACTCATAAAATCACAAAATATTAAAAAACCAATAAAACAAAGAAAAAGCACTACCTGTTTCAGTACAACTCTATCTTCTGTCATAAAATTTTCTCCTCACAAAATAGAGTATATCATAATTTTTATTCTACGAATTCCCTAACCTATCGACAAATTTAGATATTTTACGTTTTTTGACGAAATAAAAGAGTTACTTTTGTAACTCTTCTAAAAATTTATCTTTATCAATACGCGCAAATAATGCTTCTGGATTGTTTACTGACTTTCCACTTTCTAAGGCACCAAATTCTTTAATACTTTCAAAATCATTCTTATCCGTATTAAGTTGGTGATAAATCTTTTCAGCTGTTTCTGGTAGGAAGGAATGAAGTAATACGGCTCCAATACGAATAGATTCTAGCAAATTATAAATAACAGTCTTTAATCTTTCCATATTACCTTCTTTTGCAAGAGTCCATGGGGTAGTTTCATCAATATATTTATTACTTCTTCTAAATATTTCAAATACAGCATCAATAGCATCCGCTACTCTTAGACGGTCCATAGCTTCTTTGGTATGAAGGGTAGCATTTCTAACTGTCTCTTTTAAATCTTCATCAATCGGTTCTGCTACTCCTATTTCTGGTACTATTCCTTCAAAATATTTTTTATCCATAGAAATGGTACGGTTTACAAGATTTCCTAAGATATTTGCTAAATCAGAATTATATCGTTCAATCATTAATTCATAAGTTAAATTACCATCATTAGCAAAAGGAATCTCATGTAATACATAATATCTTACGGCATCTACTCCAAATAAATCCGCTAAATCATCTGCGTAAATAGCATTTCCTCTACTTTTTCCAATTTTATCATTGTTAGTAAGTAACCAAGGATGACCAAATACTTGTTTTGGAAGTTCTATATCCAAAGACCATAAGAAACATGGCCAATAAATCGTATGAAAACGAATGATATCTTTACCTATTAAATGAAGATCTGCTGGCCAATATTTTTTAAATTCATCCGTAGGATTATCAACATCATACCCAATATTGGTAATATAATTGGTTAACGCATCTAGCCATACATAAACAACATGCTTTGGATCAAAGGTAACAGGAATTCCCCAATCGAAAGATGTTCTTGATACACAAAGGTCTTGTAATCCAGGTTTAATAAAATTATTAAGCATTTCATTTTTACGAGATTCTGGTTGAATAAATTCTGGATGAGATTCTATGTATTCTACCAAACGATCTTGATACTTTGATAGTTTAAAGAAATAAGCTTCTTCTGTTGCTTCTTTTACTTCCCTACCACAATCAGGACATTTGCCATCTACTAATTGCGATTCTGTCCAAAAAGATTCGCAAGGAGTACAGTACAATCCTCTATATTCTCCTTTATAGATATCTCCTTTATCATACATTTTCTTAAAAATCTTCTGTACTTGTTCTTCATGTTTTTTATCCGTTGTTCTAACAAACCTATCATAGCTCGTATTCATTCTATCCCAAATACCTTGAATAGTATGCGCTACATCATCGACAAATTCTTGAGGAGCTACTCCTGCTTCCTTTGCCTTTAATTCTATTTTCTCACCATGTTCATCTGTTCCTGTTTGAAAATAAACATCATATCCTTCTGCTCTTTTAAAGCGAGCAATGGCATCCGCCAAAATAATTTCATAGGTATTTCCTATATGTGGTTTTCCTGATGTATACGTAATAGCTGTTGAAATATAATATTTTTCTTTCATTTTTATTCCTCCTTATTTGTACTACCGATAGAACCTTCTCTAATCGTCGTTATTTCTTCTTCATCATCTACTGTTAAAAATTTTACAAAAATTCCTTGTACAATGCGGTCTCCTTTATGAATAACAAAATCCTTATCCCCTTCATTCTGGAGACTTATCATAGCATGTCCTTCATTCGTTTTATTATTATAAAAGTCACTTTCAAAAATACCAATTTGATTAGTCATACGAACATTATGTTTAAAACCGATACTACTTCTTACTACTAGCATAAGCATTTCATCTTGTTGCATAATAATTTTAACTCCCGTTGGGAATTTTTTTACTTCCCCTGGTTTTATAACATCATCTATGGGCATTCGAAAATCATACCCTGCACTATATTTTGTTTGTCTTTTTGGTAACTCAAAACTATCATATTCTTTTTTAGAAGAATTTACATCTTTCTGCCACTGATTAAAACTAATTTTTTCAAATTTTCTCATAATACACCTTCTTACAAAAAAAATCACATCCTACATAAGGACGTGATGACGCGGTACCACCTTAATTTATAAATTTCTTTATACACTCAAAGCCTTAACGCGGCATACGTTTTATACTTTCCTATAAAAAGCTCCAGACCCATTCGAAATAACTCTAGTTAACTTGCTTTCACCTAACCAAGCTCTCTTTATAACTGTCCTTATTTTTCTTTCCTTCTTCGCCTTGAATGGCTTCATTATAACATAACTTCTAACATTCTTCAAGATACTTATTTAAAAATAATGAAAGGAATTTTAAGATTTCTTGATACTTAGTTTCGGTAGTAAATAAGATGAATTCCGCAATTTGTTTTCCCTCTCTTTGAATAGGAACACGAATGCTTTCTGCTTCTTTTAATTTTTTCTCTATTTTGGGGATAGAGCTGTAACTAGATATTTTGACTATTTTTTCTTCTGCTAATAACAAGCCATCAATATGATATTCTAAGTAAAAGGTATTTAAAAGTATCTCTAATAGATAGGCAATTTCTTGAATACTAGAATATTTAGTAATCGATAAAATGTTTTGATTGGTTTGTAATTCTAGTAAGTCTCCCGTATGAATATTTAATGTTTTTCTAATATCTTTCGGTAGTACAATTCTTCCTAATTCATCTATTTTTCGTATAATTGTAGTTTTAGACATACAAACTCCCTTCTATTAGTAGTTTGTTTATTTTCAACTGTTTTATACAATAAATAACCATCGTTTTGGCATCTTTATATATGGAAAAGTTTGTTTTTTTCTTATTCTATGTTATAATCTAGTAATGTTTGAAAGGGGGATATTATGAAAGCAACCTTTATTTTTGGTCATAAAAAGCCAGATACCGATAGTGTTTGTAGTGCGATTGCACTTGCTTACTTAAAAAATGCTTTAGGAACTAACGCAATACCTCGAATTTTAGGTACCATTAACAACGAAACAAAATTTGTGTTAAATTATTTCCATATAAAAGAACCAATGTATTTAAACGATGTAAAATTACAAATTAAAGATATTGATTATGGAAAAAATTTATATTGTGATAGACATGAATCCCTTTATAATGCTGTTGGTTACATGCGTAAAAATCATTTAAGTTCTATTCCTATTGTCAATCATAGAAAAAAATTATTAGGTCTTCTTTCTATGAAAGATATTACGGATGAATTAATTAGTTGGGATTATGATGTTATCAAAACTTCTTATGATAATATTCTTAATACCTTACAAGGAGAAGAAGTTCTAAGATTTGAAGATGAAATAGAAGGAAATGTATTAGTTGCTTCTTATAAAAGTACTACTTTTATTAAAGATATCCCACTGGATGCTTCTTCCATACTTATTGTTGGGGATAGACATAGTATTATAGAGTATGCGGTTGAATCTGGTATTAAATTGCTCATTTTGACGGGAGAAAAAGATATTAAAGAGCAACATCTAGAAACAGCAATAAAAAATCATGTTAATATTATTAAAACAAAACTAAGAACTTTTAATGTTGTAAAAGTAATTGGCATGTGTAACTATGCTGAAACATTGATGGTAAAAAATAATATTGTTTCCGTTCAAGAAAAAGATTATGTCAAAAATTTTATTGAGTTATCGAATCGGTTAAGGTATCCTGTTTTTCCTGTTTTAAATCCTATTAAAGAATGCTTAGGAGTCGTTCAGATTGAAGATACCGTTAATAAACATAGAAAAAAAGTTATCTTAGTTGACCATAATGAAAAAGATCAAAGTGTAGATGGGCTCGAGGAAGCAGAGATTGTCGAAATTGTTGACCATCATAAAATCGGTACCATTGGTACTTCACAACCCATTAATTTTAGAAATATGACAGTAGGATGTACTTGTAGTATCGTTTATTTATTATTTAAAGAAAATAAAATTGATATTCCTAAAGATATCGCTGGCATTATGTTATCAGCCATTATTTCGGATACTTTATTATTTCGCTCTCCAACTACAACAGAATTAGATAAAGAGATTGCTTATAATTTATCAGAAATTGCTGGATTAGATATCGAATCTTTTGCTTATGAAATGTTTAAAAATGGATCTACTTTAAAAGGAAAATCAGCGGAAGATATTTTATTTACGGATTTTAAAAACTTCTCTTTAGAAAAGGATAAAATTGGAATTGGTCAAATTACAACTTTAAATGTAGAAGAATTAGAAGAGATGAAATCACAATTTGTAGATACTATTCAAAAAACAAAGGAAGATCTAGAGTACAATATGATATTATTATTTGCAACGGATATCATCAAAGAAGGTTCCTACATTTATTACAATGAGGAAAGTAAAGAATTATTAGAAAAAGCATTTGATATTGAAAATATTTATCAAGGCTACTTTATACCTTCTATTGTCTCTAGAAAAAAGCAAATTATTCCTGCTATTGTAGAAGTCTTAGAAGAACAATAAAATAACCAACTATTTTTAGTTGGTTATTTTTCTAGATTCTTTAATAATTTTAAGTAAATCCAACAAGTAATAAATATAATGCTTATCGAGATTAACCGTATCTAAAGTAATCGTTAATTCTTTATTTTTCATACCAAAGCGAAATTTTCTAGAAAGGGAGCATACTCTTAAGAATAATTGATCACCATTGATATGATTGGTTAAATCTCTTGGAATATGAATTTCAATGAAGTTTTTCGTTTGAATAATTTTCGTAATAGATAATGTTCTTGCTTCTGTTTCAAACAATTCTTCTCTCATATAAATTAAAATATCTTCACTGAGTGTTCCAAAACGGTCTTCTAATTCTTTTTTTACTCTTTCAAAATCTTCCTCTGTATGAATTTCATTAATCATTTTATGAATTTCTATTTTTAATTCCTCTTCACTAACATAATCATCCGCAATCGTAGTTGCGACTTCTAATAATGGTTGCGTTTCGGTTGTTTCTTCTTCGACTTTTTCCCCTTTTAAGCGTTTTACCTCATCATTCAACATACGAATAAATAGTTCTACCCCAACACTATCAACAAAACCGGCTTGTTCTTGACCTAAGATATCTCCTGCGCCACGAATCGCTAGATCACGCATAGCAATACTAAAGCCACTTCCTAATTCTGTAAATTCTTTAATGACATTTAAACGTTTTTTGGCAACATCAGAAAGAATCTTTCCTTTGTTATACATTAAATAACAATAAGCAATTTTATTACTTCTTCCTACTCGACCACGAATTTGATACAACTGTGATAGCCCAAACCTGTCAGCATCAATAATAATTAAAGTATTCACACTTGGAATATCAATTCCTGTTTCAATAATAGTTGTACAAAGAAGAATATCATATTCTTTATCCATAAAATGAATCATAACATCTTCTAATTCTTGTTTATCCATTTTACCATGAGCACATATGATTCTAGCTTCAGGAACAAGAGTTTGGATTTCTCTTGCTTTTTCTTCCATATCTTCAATGTAGTTATAAAGAATAAAAATTTGACCATTGCGCGCTAATTCTTTATAGATAGCATCTTTCATAATTTGTTTATTTTCTTCTAATACGTAGGTCTGAATCGGATAACGATTCGTCGGTGGTGTTTCAATTAAAGATAGACTTCTAACTCCTGTCATTGACATTTGAAGAGTTCGTGGAATTGGGGTTGCCGATAAAGTTAATACATCAATATTATTTTTATACTGTTTTATCTTCTCCTTATGTTTTACCCCAAAACGTTGCTCTTCATCAATAACTAAAAGACCTAGATTTTTAAATTCGACATCATCACTTAAAATGCGGTGTGTTCCAATTAACACATCCACTGTTCCCGTTTTAACGCCTTCTAAGACCTCTTTTTGCTTTTTAGGAGTAACAAATCGATTTAATAGTTGAATGTTAGCAGGATAGCTCTTAAATCGCTCTAGAGCATTATAATAGTGCTGATTAGAAAGAATCGTAGTTGGACAGAGAAAAGCAACTTGTTTTCCAGACATAATCGCTTTAAATATTGCTCTAAAGGCAACTTCTGTCTTTCCGTATCCAACATCCCCACAAAGAAGTCTATCCATAGGATGAGAACTTTCCATATCCTTTTTTATTTCATCAATTACACGCAATTGATCTTGCGTTTCTTCATAGACAAATTCTTTTTCAAAGGCAATTTGATCTTCATCATCTTTCTGAAAAGCAAATCCTTCTGTACTTTCTCTTAGGGCATAGAGTTCTAATAAATCGGAAGCTATACTTTCTAATTTTTGCTTTACCCGTAGTTTTGTCTTTTGCCACTCAACTCCCCCTAATTTATTAAGTTTGGGAGCAATCCCATCTGAAGAAGAATACTTACTGATAATTTCTAATTTCTCAACCGGAATATAAAGCTTATCTCCACCCTTATATTCCAACATTAAATAATCTTTTTGAAGTCCATTTTTCGTTAAGGTTTTAATACCACAATATCTTCCAATACCATGAACATTATGAACAATATAATCTCCTATTTCTAGTTTATTAATGTCTCGGACCTTACTACCAATTTTAAAATTTGTTTTATAAACATTACTTGATTCTTTTTTATTAAAAATTTCTTTCTCACTAATGACAACATATTTTCCATAGATATATCCTTCTGATATTTGACCAATCATTACATTAATTTTATTATCAATGAGTTCATTTATATTCGTTAATATCATAAAAGGATTTTCCAAGTGATCGATTAAGCGATTCGCCAAATAACGACTACTTAAATAAATAATAACCGTATATTTATTTTTGATATATTGATTTAATCGTTTATTAATATCACTTGGTGGTCCTTGGAAATTTTCAAGTGCATAAGATTCATATTTTTTTACTTGTTTAACCGTTGGTACTTCATTATCAAAATTTAAGAAATATAAAACATATTTCGGAATGGTAAAAGGAAACATATAATCCATATCTTCCTCATTATTTTTCCGATACTCTTCTATTTCCTCAAATAAAATGGCCACATTAGATTCTATCGTTTGATAATCATTAAATACTGTAAGAGGATTTTCTAGGTAATCAAAAAGATGAACCGGTTGAATATATTTCGGAAGATACTTTTGTTTTTCTTCCTGTTCTATTGCTTTTCCTATTAAAAATTCTGTATTTGGAGATATAGAAATTTCCTTTAATGTTTCTATTGTCAATTGGGTTTCTACGTTAAAAGTACGGATACTTTCAATCGTATCTCCCCAATATTCAATACGAATAGGGTTTTCTTTGCCGATAGGAAAAATATCTACAACATATCCTCTTACGGCTATTTCTCCTGTTTTATTGACAATTGTTTCCCTACTGTATCCAATAGAATATAATTTATCTACTAATGTTTCGATAGCAAAATCTTCATTTATTTTTAAAGATAAATAACTATCTAGATAGACGTCTTTAGGAGGAAGATATCGTAAATATCCCATTAAATTCGTTACAATAATTCCCCTTTCTTCGGTTATTTTCTTTAATGTTTCTAATCTTGTAATTTTTAATTCTGGTGAGATAGCTAAAGCTTCACTCGTTAGAAAGTCATCCATCGGAAAGAAATAAACATCTTGAGTATAATTTAAAAATTTTTGAAAATACTGGTTAGCTTCATAAAGAGAAGAGCACACAAAAAGAATAGAAGTATTTTCTTCCTCTAGTAAATTCACAACATATTGCACTTTTAATTCTGGGGTTAAACCAGAAATGGCTTCTTCTTTCTTAAAATTGCCATTTTTAAATACGGAAAATATATTCTTCATAGATTCCTTTCTAAACGGAAAAAATGATAAATTATCATTTACCATTATACTTATTCATTATGTTTTCAAATGTCATTTTAGATAAATCTTGGAAAATAGGAACAATATTATCTAGCGCTTTATTAAGCAATTCTTTTTCTTCTTTAGAAAACTGACCAAGAACATAATCTTTCGTATCCATTTTTTTATTATTAGAAATACCAAATTTGATTCGTTTATATTCTTTAGTACCTAGATGTTGTTCAACATTTTTAATTCCATTATGTCCTCCACTACTTCCTTGATAGCGAATTCTCATACTACCTACAGAAGTATCTAAATCATCATAAATAATGAGGATATCCGAAATATTAATTTTAAAGAATTGAACAAAATCTTTAATAACTTCTCCTGATAAATTCATGTATTTTTGAGGCTTTAAAAGGATATATTTTTCTCCTTCATAAATAGTATCAATATATAATCCTTGGAATTTCTCTTTGGAAAGTTTCACTCCTAAGAATGTCGCAATTCGATCAATAGCCATAAATCCAACATTATGTCTTGTATTTTCATATTCCTTACCAGGATTTCCCAAACCTACGATTAATTTCATATTAATCTTCCTCCTGTTTTAAATATTCATTATAGACTTCACTCTTCTTTAAACCCCGTTCTTTAGCGACTTGCTTAATAGCATCCATTTTATTCATACCATCATTTATATAAAGTTGAATGTGTTCTAAAAGCGGTAAATGAGAAAATTCAGAAGTAGAAGTATTTCCCTCTACAACAATTACTATTTCCCCTTTTAAATTCGTTATTTCCTGGATAATATCTCCGATAGTTCCCCTATAAATTTCCTCGTACTTTTTTGTTATTTCCCGGGAAATACTAATTTTTCGGTTATTTCCCAAAATAGATTTCATGCACTTTAATGTCTCCTCAATACGGTGAGGAGCTTCATAAAAAATCATCGTTGCGGTTTCATTTTTTAACGTTTCTAATTCTTTTTCTTTTTTCGAAATTTTACTATTTAAAAATCCATAAAATAAAAATGGCATAGGCGCAATACCAGAAGTAATAAGAGCGGGAATAAGCGCAGTAGCTCCTGGTAGAGCAACTACATTATACCCCGATTCTATAACAAATCTCGCAAGTTCATATCCAGGGTCACTGATTACAGGAGTTCCCCGATCACTTACAAGACCAACTGTCTTTCCTTCGTTTAAATATTCTAAAATTTTATTATGATTGTTAATCTCATTATGTTCATGATTCGCAATCATTTTTTTCTTAATTCCTAAATAACTTAAAAGAATACCAGTTTCCCTTGTATCCTCACAAAATAAAACATCTACCTCTTTTAACACTTTGACTGTTCGATAAGTAATATCATCCATATTTCCTATTGGAGTCGGTATTAAATAAAGGGTTGGTGTTCCATCATAACTTTTTTGTGACATATCATCACCTCAATTATTTTCAAAATATTTTTTAATAACTTCTGTATATTCTCCTTCTTCGGTATGACTAATCATTGGTGGCAATATCTTTAAACCAGGATGTCCCATTTTTCTACCTTCAATTAGTAAGATATTAGCTTCTTCATCCTCATGAGGATAAACTAATTCTATTTTTTTTGGTTCTATGTGATATTTTCTCATCATTTCTATCACATCAATTAATCTCTCTGGTCTATGGACAAGTCCTAATACTCCATTATGGGTAAGAAGTCTACTACTAATAGATATAATTTGTTCTAATGTTAATGTTACCTCATGACGAGCAATCGTTTTATAATCGCTTTTATTCACATTAGAAGATTCTTTATATTTAAAATATGGGGGATTACAAGTAATAACATTGAATGAGTTATCTAGAAATGTGTGCATAACTTCATTAATGTCCCCTTCAATAATCTCAATACGATTTTCTAAATGATTATAAGAAACAGATTCTTTGGCTAAATCAGCTACTTCTTTTTGAATTTCTACCCCAATAATATTACAAGATGTCTTTGTCGATAAAATAAGCGGAATGGGAGCATTACCACAGCCAATATCTAAGATTTTTTTACACCCTTTGGGGATGGTTATAAAATTGGGAAGTAGTACAGAATCTAAAGAAAAATTGAACATACTCGTGTCTTGAAATATAAATAGATTTTTATATCCTAACAAGTAATTTTTAACTTTCATCGGCTTCCTTCTCAAATTCTACAATCCCCACATCGGGAATATTCACACGGTAAGTACCTTTTAAAATATCGATACTAACTACTTTTCCTTCTCCTTGTTCTGTCGTTACTTTTTTGCCTACTTTAGGAAGTCCCTTTCGACACTCCTGGTAACAAGCGTCCTCATATTTTAAACAGCATAGAAGTCTTCCACATACTCCATTAATTTTAGTAGGATTAAGAGCTATATTTTGATTTTTCGCCATATTAATAGATACAGAATCAAAATCAGATAAATATTTGGCACAACAAAGTGGTCTTCCACAAGATCCATATCCACCAATTTCTTTAGCTTTGTCACGAACCCCTATTTGTCTTAATTCAATACGTGTCTTATAAGTAGTAGCCAAAGTCTTTGCTAAAGAACGGAAATCGACTCTTTCATCTGCCATAAACCGAAAGAATAACTGTGAACGGTCTAACGTGAAACTAGCATCGATAATATACATATTTAGTTTATATTTTTCAATTAAATCTCTACATTTTTTTAAAGCCTTTTTCGCTGTTTCTTTATTTTTAGCATCATTTTTTAAATCTTCTTCGGTCGCTAAACGTAAAACTTTACTCAAAGCAGATTTTAAAGAAGAATCCTCTATTTCATAAATTTCGGTAGCAATAATACCAAGTTGCAGACCTCTTTCTGTTTCTACTACCACTTTATCATCTATTTGAAATTCTTGATTATTAGGTGAAAAATGATATACTTTTCCATTCTCTTTAAATTTTACACCTATTACTTTAATCATTTTTTCACCTCCATTAAATCAATTACTAACTTGTCCATCAACATCGTTGTATTTACATTAAATTTTATCTTTCCACTAAGTTCAACAATAATTTCTAATTTTCTAGAAATCGTAAGAATCGTATTACCACTAGATACTTTTTGAATACTATCTTCATAATCATTAAAAAATTCTAAAGGTTTTCCAAGTAATTGATTTAGAACATCCTTATAATACAATATAAACCAATTAAAAACAAGAAACAAAGAATTTTTATCATTAAATTTTTCTAAAAATGCCTTATTTTTATAAATAATGGCCTGATAACCGCTCTTTTCAAAGAAAGTAATATAATCAATCATTTCTTCAATTTTCTCGTCTGTATCGGGTGATTCTAGGAATTTATTTAATTCGTCTTGATTGTGAAAAGAATAAAAACCTAATTTATTTTTTGTAGATTGATTTTTTATCACTAATTTTGAATTTTTTTTCAAAGATAATACCTGACAACGTGAAACAATGGTATTCATAACTTGATAAGCATTATCTACTAAAAGAATCGCCGTTATCCCTGGAACTGGCTCTTCTAAAAACTTTAAAATAGAATTAGCGGCATAGGTATTTAATTTATCTACACCATCTATAATATAAATTTTTTGATTTCCAACAATTGCTTTTCGATTAAAAGATTGCTGTAATTCTTCTAACTGTTCTTTTTTTATCCATTGACCATCTGGATGAATAATTTTAATTTCCAAAAAGTTTCCATCATCAATCGTCATACATTGTGTACAATCGCCGCATTTATCAGCATTTGAATAGTGTTTCGGACACAGAAAAAATTTAGCACATGCTAAAGCAAAGTCTAAACCTTTTGAATAACCATTTAATTCAATTAGATAAGCATGAGTTAGCGTATCTTTTAAAACAGCATTTAATAAGGTTCTATAGATAATAGGCTGATCGATTTGATAATCATCTAACATGCTTACCTCCTACTGCTAATAAACATAAACCAGTATTAGAACCATCGCTAAAAGTCCTGGTATTCCTAAAATAGTAATTGCAGAAACTGTAATAACATTGATAGGAATCATTAAATTTAAAGGTTGTACTAACAAATTGTATCCATATAGCAAAAAAGAACTAATAATAATTTTTCGAAGTAACTTAAAGATTAATTTCATACATTTCCTCCACTACAATGTATGAAATAACCAAGTTTTCAGAACTAATCATCATTAGATATGGTTTTTCTATTTTCTAATGCCAATTCTAGTGTCAAAGCATCTACATAATCCATATCAGCTCCTAAAGGAACACCATGGGCTATCTTTGATACAAGAACATTTGTTTTAGATAATAATTTAGAAATATATAGAGAAGTCGTTTCTCCCTCTACACTTGGTTTAAGCGCTAAAATAACTTCCTCGATTTTTTCCTTTTTAATTCTATCGATTAGTTGCGGAATACCAATGTCTTCCGGATTAATACCATCTAATGGCGAAATTAACCCATTAATAACATGATAATATCCTCTAAAAGTTCCTAACTTTTCAAACAACATAATATTTTTTGCGTTCTCCACTACACAAAGTATCTTAGTTTCACGAGAATCATCCTTACAGATTTCACATAACTCCCCTTCTGCTAAGTTATTACAACGGGTGCACCTTTTTATCTTTGTTTTCATATCCTTTAAAGATTGGGCAAAAATATCTATTGTTTCTTCATCAAAATTTAAGGTAGATAACGCTAAACGTTCGGCTGTCTTTTCACCAATTCCTGGTAAATGAGAAAAACACTCTATTAAATTTTGAATAGTGGTTGGATATCTCATTAGAACAAACCTGGCATACCTTTCGTATAAACACCCATTTTTTCTTCTGTAACTTTATCAATTTGTCTTAGACAATCATTAACAGCTACCATAATCATATCTTGTAGCATTTCTACTTCCTCTTTATCTAAAGATTCCGCATCAATGGATACAGAAAGAACTTCTTTTTTTCCGTTCATTTCTACGGTCACCAAAGAAGATTTTCCAGTAAAATTCATTGCTTCTATTTTCTTTTGGGTTTCTAACATATCCTTTTGTAATTTTTTTGCTTGTTGCATCATTGCTTGCATATTCATAAATTATTCCTTCTTTCTTTTTTATTCATATTCTACAATACTATCAAATAGTTCATCGATGATATTCGTCTTTTTTACATTTGTATTTTCTTTTTCAAAAATTTTGTGAATATCTATTGTTTCCTCTTGATAATGATAGGCTTTTTTATTTTTATTATATTCCGTTTTAATCGTATTCCATTCTTGTTCGTCTACAGCAATTAAACGGTAATCATCTTCCAATTTTTCTTTGAAAAGTTTTTCAAGAGCAAGTAACTCTAGATTAAAAGCATCGGCCATCAAACTTGTCTTATAAACAAAAATCATATTTTTGTCGCTGATTACTTTTAATTCTCCATCCAACAATAAAGAAACTAATTTACTGTAATCAGGATCCAAAAGTAATTCTTTTAAAATTTCTAATTTTTCTTTAAATTGATTTCTAACCTTCTGGGATACCGATACTAAAGAATTATTAATTCTAATGCGTTTTAATTCTGATAATTCTTTGACAGCTTCTTCGGATAAAGTATTTGTTAAATCCAGTTCCTTTTTACGATTGATTGAATCCTCTTTTTTAGGTTCTTCAGTTGTCTTTAATTCTACATCTTTAGGCAATACTAAATTTACTTCTTCTTGTTTTTCTGTTTTCATTTTTTTTTCTTTTTCTTCACTAACGTTAGATTTTAACATCTCAACAACTATTTTATTTGTCTTATCATTCACTTCTTCTTGATAATTATTGCCCATTAATTTAATAAATTCTATCTCCAATAAAATTTTATTATTATTTGAGTTTTGCATACTTTTCATCAATTCAGATAGTGCATGAATATAGTCATATAGTTCCCTATTTGTCGATAAATTTTTAATATCATCATAATAAGAATCTTTTTCTATAAAAAATTCTGGAGCATTCCAATACAATATGATATTTTTTAATTCTTCTATCATTTCTTGAACTATTTTTACCAAGTTTTTTCCTTGTTCTTCATAGGATTCTACTTTTTCTAATACTGCCACTATTTCCTTTTGAATAATGTTTTGAATAAGTGTTCTTATTTCTTTTTTTTCAACGGTACCATTAATATCGTGAATATCTTTCAGGGTGATTTCTCCGCCAGAATAAGATAAAGCCTGATCTAACATACTCACAGAATCACGTAATCCACCATCTGCTAGAATTGCTATTTCTTCTAGAGCATCTTCTTGAATTTGAATATTTTCTACTTGTGAAATATATTTTAATCTTTCAACGATATGTTTATTACTAATTTTTTTAAAATCAAATTTTTGACAACGAGATAATATGGTACTTGGTATTTTTTGTAATTCTGTTGTCGCAAATATGAAAATAATATGACTAGGTGGCTCTTCTAACGTTTTTAATAAGGCATTAAATGCTTCAGGAGTAAGCATATGTACCTCATCAATAATGTATATTTTATATTTACTATTAGACGGCACTAAACTTACTTTATTTCGTATTTCTCTTATTTCCCCTACACCACTATTAGATGCTGCATCTATTTCAATAACATCAATATTTTGATTGTTATTAATTTGCGTACAAGAAATACATTGTTCACATGGTTTTAATCCATCCAAGTGTTCACAGTTTAATATTTTGGCGTATATCTTAGCAATGCTTGTTTTTCCGGTACCACGAGGTCCTGTAAATAAATAAGCATGGCTTACCATGTTATTTTTAACAGCATTTGTAAGAGTTTTGATAATAACTTCTTGACCCACTACATCATCAAAATTTTTTGGTCGATATTTTCGGTATAATGCTTGATACATGGTCCACCTTCTCCTAAATTTATTATACACTTTTTATGGTTGAATTTAAAGGTGGTTTCTTTGTTTTTGAAAGAATTGTTGAAGAAGATCTAAGCAATCTTTATTAGGTATTTTTTCAACAATGACGTGATGATTATTTTTACTATTATTTAATACTTGATCAATACTTTCAACGTATCCAAATTTAGGGTTGGCAACAGAATATACCAACTTTCCGATTCTTGATTGAATAATTGCTCCTGCACACATTAAACACGGTTCTACCGTTACATAAAGTGTGCATTCATTTAATCGCCAATCACCAATTTTTTTACAAGCCTTTTGAATAGCAAGTATTTCTGCATGAGCAACAGCGTTTTTATTATGTTCTTTTAAGTTATGAGCACGAGCAATTATTCTATCCTTATAAACAATTACAGCTCCAATTGGGACCTCCTCTAATAAATAAGATTTCCTTGCCTCTTTCAGAGCTTCTTGCATATATTTTTCATTCATATAACTACTTTCCTCCGTTCCACGTGGAACAAAAAAAGCACACACACTCAGGGACCCTTAAGGCTGCTACCTTCCGGTCCTGACCTGTTTCGAGTATAGGTGTTGTGCTACTAAATAATATAGACTATTTTGAAAAAAAATGCAAACAAAATCTTATATTTTAAAGTCGTTTCACGTGAAACGAAAAAAGAGGATTATACATCCTCTTCTGCTACAGAAATATTTTCTGCTTCTTGTTCATTTTTTTCTTGATTTTCTTCCTCTTTTTCTTCTTTTTCTAAAAGAGCAACCGTACTAACCTTCTGATTATCTTTTAAGTTAATAAGTTTTACACCTTGGGCTACTCTTCCTGTTGAACTTATCTGCTCTAAAGGCAATCTTATAATAATTCCACTATCTGTTATAATCATAAGGTCTTGATTACCTTCTACTAATTTAAAATCAACAATATTTCCATTTTTTGAAGTTACATTAAGAGCTTTTACTCCCTTGCTTCCCCTATGTGTTAAACGATATTCTTCAATAGGTGTTTGCTTACCATAACCATTTTCCGTTACTACTAAAACCAATTCATTTTCCTTAGCAACTTCAATACCTACCGCATGACCTTCGCCTACATCAATGCCTCTAACTCCAGAAGCAGTTCTACCCATAATTCTAATTTCTGCTTCATTGAAACGAATCATACGTCCATTGCTACTAGCAATCAATATTTCATTTTTACCACTTGTCTTCTTAACATCTAACAACTCATCGTCTTCTTTTAAACTAATAGCAATCTTTCCACTATTTCGAATATTTTCAAATTCACTAATATTTGTTCTCTTTACAAGACCATTTTTTGTACAGAAGACAACATATTGATTTTCTTCTTCATTTTCAATTTTTAGCATAGATTTTACTACTTCTTCTTTTTCAAGTGGTAGTAAATTAATAATTGGTAATCCCTTAGATTGTCTATTAAATAAAGGAACTTCATACCCTTTCATACGATATACACGACCTTTATTCGTAAAGAATAATAAATAATCATGTGTCGTTACAGAGACTAATTTTTCAACAAAATCTTCTTCATTCGTAGTCATTCCTTTGATACCTACACCACCTCTATTTTGCGTTTTATAAGTATCACTAGCAATTCTTTTAATATATCCTTTATTCGTTAAAGTAACGATAATATCTTCAACTGGAATTAATGACTCATCATCAATATAGTCAATAGCCGTCATATCGATGGTTGTTCTTCTCTCATCCGCAAATTTATTTTTAATTTCAAGCATTTCATTCTTAATAATTTCAAGTACTTTTTGCTCACTTGCTAAAATGCTCTTTAATTCTTCAATTAGTTTCAATAAATCAGCAAGTTCTTCTTCTATCTTAGATCTTTCTAAGCCAGTTAATCTCTTTAATCGCAATTCAAGAATGCTATCTGCTTGGATTTGACTAAGACCAAAGCGCTCCATTAATGTCTCTTTTGCGTCTTGATCGGTTTCAGATTCTCTAATAATCTTAATTACTTCATCAATATTATCGAGCGCTATTTTATATCCCTCTAAAATATGGACACGTGCTTCCGATTTTTTTAAATCAAAGCGAGTTCGACGAATAATAACTTCTTTTTGATGGTCGATATATTTAGAAATAACAACCTTCAAAGGCAATGTTTTTGGAGTTAAACCATCTAACATTAAGAAAATAATTCCATAATTAGTTTGAAAAGCCGTATGCTTATATAAATTATTTAAAACTACTTGTGGATTAGCTTCTTTCTTAAGAGTAATGGTAATTTTAACACCATCTTTTAAATCGGTATGATAATCTGCAATTCCTTCGATGGTTTTATTATGGACAAGTTCAGCAACTTTATTTTTTAATTCCATAGTATTTACACCATATGGAACTTCTGTTACCACAATGCAGTTATGCCCATTAATCTCTTCAATAGAAGCTCTACTACGAATAGTAATCGTTCCCCTACCAGTTTCATAGGCTTGTCTAATACCTGAATTTCCTAGGATAATTCCTCCTGTTGGAAAATCTGGGCCCTTAATATATTGCATTAACCCAATCGTATCAATATCTGGATTATCAATATACGCAATACATCCATCTATTACTTCCCCTAAATTATGAGGTGGAATGTTGGTTGCCATTCCAACGGCAATACCCATCGTACCATTTACTAAAATATTTGGAAAACGAGATGGTAAAACTTTTGGCTCTTTGACAGTCTCATCAAAGTTAGGATCAAAATCAACGGTATCTTTATTGATATCCCTTAATAATTCAAGGGAAATCTTAGATAAACGAGATTCAGTATAACGCATAGCAGCAGCGCCATCACCCTCGATATTACCAAAGTTTCCATGACCATCCACTAATAAATAACGTTGATTAAAATCCTGAGCCATACGTACCATAGCTTCATAAATAGAAGAATCTCCATGTGGGTGATAATGTCCCATAACATAACCAACCGTTGTTGCGGATTTACGGTGCGGCTTATCTGGTGTATATCCAGATTCATACATAGACCACAAAATTCTTCTATGTACAGGCTTTAATCCATCCCGTAAATCTGGTAAAGCACGTGAAGCAATGACACTCATAGAATACTCTAAAAATGAGGTCTCTACTTCATTTACGATATTATTTTCAGCAAGACGATCTCTTTCATGAAAATAACCATTGAAGTGAGCATTCTCAGCAAGAGCTCCCCCTTCTTCTTCATTATTTGTTGTTTCTTCTAATTCTTCTAAGTTCTTATCTTCTTCCATACTTCACCTCCTATATATCTAGATTTTGTACATATCCAGCATTTTCCTCAATAAATCTTCTTCTAGGTTCTACTTCATCACCCATTAATTTTGCAAACACAGCATCCGCTGCCATACAATCTTCTACCGTTATTTTTCTTAATGTTCGTTTTTCAATATCCATGGTAGTTTCATTTAATTCTTCGGCATCCATCTCCCCTAGTCCTTTCATACGAGCAATCTCTGCACGCGCACGAACATTCTCTGGAAGACTCATTAAATATTTTTCTTTTTCTTCTTCATTCAGAACATACTTTCGGGTTTTTCCATGCATAATACGGAAAAGTGGTGGTTGAGCAGCATAAACATGCCCTTGTTCCACGATGGGACGGAAAAAGCGATAGAAAAGTGTTAATAGTAAAACACGAATATGAGATCCATCAACATCGGCATCGGTCATGATGATAATTTTATCATAACGCAATTTAGAAAGATTAAATTCTTCCCCTATTCCTGTTCCAAAAGCTGTTATAATCGTTCTAATTTCTTCATTTCCGAGCGCTCTATCCAAACGATTTTTCTCTACATTTAATATTTTTCCACGAAGAGGTAATATCGCCTGAGTCATGGAATCCCTTCCCTTTTTAGCAGACCCTCCGGCAGAATCTCCCTCGACAATAAATATTTCAGATACTTTTGGATCTTTACTCTTACAATCTGATAATTTTCCAAAGAAATTTGTAGTAGTTAAATCACTTTTTCTTGTTATTTCCCTAGCCTTTTTAGCAGCGTTACGTGCTCTACAAGCAAGCATTGCCTTTTCTACAATAGCCCTTGCTTCATCTGGATTTTCGAATAAAAATTTTTCAAATCCTTCCGAAAATACATTATCCGCAAGTTTTCTCACTTCAGAATTTCCCAAACGTCCTTTTGTCTGTCCTTCAAATTGAGGATTAGGGTGTTTACAAGAAATAATCATGGTAAGACCTTCTTTAACATCATCCCCTGTTAAAGATTCATCTTTATCTTTTAAAATTCCGGCTTTTTTCGCATAATTATTAATTACTCTCGTAAGAGCCCTTCTAACGCCTTCTTCGTGCGTACCTCCATCATGTGTATTAATGTTATTAACAAAGGAATAAATATTATCATTATAGCCTGTATTATACTGCATAGCTACTTCAAAGAAAACATCATCTTCTGTTCCCTCTAAATGGATAATATTTTCATGAATTGGGGTTTTTTCTTGATTGATGAATTTAACATATTCGGAAATTCCCCCTTCATAAATAAAGGTTTCCCCTGTTGTATCTTCATCATCCCGATCATCTCTGATCGTTATTTTAAGACCACGATTTAAGAAGGCTAATTCCCTGATTCTTACCATCAAAGTATTATAATCATAAATATCTGTATCAAAAATTTCTGGATCTGGTTTAAAAGTTACTACCGTACCAGTACGATTAATATCGCAGGTATCGATTACTTTTAATGGTTCCACTGTATGTCCACCATTTTCAAAACGAATAAAATGTACTTTACCATCCTTATAAACTTTTACTTCTACCCATTTTGATAAGGCATTTACAACGGATGCTCCTACACCGTGAAGTCCCCCAGAAACCTTATATCCTCCTCCACCAAATTTACCGCCAGCATGTAAAACTGTATAAACAGTTTCTACTGTGGATAACTTTGTTTTAGGATGAATATCTACTGGAATTCCACGTCCATCATCTTTAACCGTAATAGAGTTTCCTTTATTAATAATAACTTCTATATTATTACAAAAACCAGCTAAAGATTCATCTATGGCATTATCTACAATTTCCCATACAAGATGGTGTAACCCTTTTACGTCAGTTGTTCCAATATACATTCCTGGTCTTTTTCTTACAGCTTCTAACCCTTCTAAGACCTGTATATCAGATGCATCATAATGTTCATTCATTTTCTTTCACCTCTTTGACTTTGATTAATTTGCCATTTTCTATCTTAAATAACTTAGATTTTTTCACTAATTTCTCATCCAAATTATTAAGTTCTGTCGTCGTAATAATCGTCTGAATATCTTTACTAATATATTTCATAAGATTATTTTTCTTATCATCAGATAGTTCACTAAAAACATCATCTAATAATAAAATAGGAGCAGTATCTTTATATTTTTTGAAGATAGGAATTTCCGCTAATTTTAAAGCCAAAACGGCAATTCTCTGTTGACCTTGTGATCCGTATTGCTTTAAATTACGAGTATCAATCATAAATTCCATATCATCCTTATGAGGACCTAATGTTGTCATAGCAAGTTTTATATCGTAATCTAATTTATCTTCAAATTGTTTCCACAACTTATCTTTTAAATTAGGATCTTTAATGTCCCCTATTTCCACATTAGGTACATAACAAATATGAAAGTTTTCTACATTCATTATATCTTGATAAATCAAAGAACAATGTTCATTAATTTTTTCAATATATTTGGTTCTCATTTGATAAATAACGATAGCCTTATCTATTAAATAAGACGTTACAATATCAAAATAGTTTTGATCAATAGATTTTCCTTTAGATAATTTTTTTAAATAGTCATTACGAATTTTTAATAGTTTATTATAATCATTCATAACAACATAATAACTTCCGTATAATTGGGACAATTCTACATTTAAATATTTTCGTCGCAATTGCGGAGAACCTTTTAATAACTCTAAATCATCAGGATAAAAAATGATTATATTCATACTAGATATATAATCACTCACCTTTTTGATAGAGTTATCGTCTATCTTAAAATATTTATTATGATTATCAATCGTTATCTCTTGTTTTTTATCTAGTAGATTTCCGGTTACTATTCCCGTAATAGATAAACTTTCACAGCCATTACGAATTAAATGATTATCTATGAATGATCGATGAGATTTTGTTAATCCCAAAACATAAATGCTCTCTAATAAATTCGTCTTTCCTTGGGCATTATCTCCGTAGATAATATTAATTCCCTTATAAAAACGAGCCGATAATTTTTCATAATTACGAAAATTTCGTAATTCTATTTTTTTTAAAATCATGTGATTACCTCTTTTTTGGCTTTTTTAGGCTCATTTTAGATATTTTCTTCAAACAAATACTCCTATACACATACAATATTATATCACAAAATAGGTATATAAAAAAGAAAAAAATAGATTTTATCTATTTTTTTCCAATTTTGATTCATATAATTTTGCTTTTAAAATGACTGCCCTACAATATTGATTTTCTAAAGAATAAAATGAGATAGGAACTTCTATTTTTTGACTATTTAAAAATTCGATAGTTGCTCCCCTATTAGAAGCCTTATAATTCTTTATTTTATTAAGTGAAATCCACGTATTATCTTCATTTCTTGTAGAATTTGTAGGAAAGAAAATCATATTTCTACTTTCTTCAATAATAATAGGAAATTTAGATTTAATTCCTGTTAAATATTTTGTTCCTTCACATCGACCATGATAACTACTACCATAAAATTTGCAATTATCATCAATAATTTTATGCACATTCTTGTTCACAACATATTCCGTTTCTTCCTCATATACTCTAGAAGAACCATGATCAATAGGAACAATAGCTAAAGTAGAAGAATTAATTTCATACTCTTCTAACACAACTACACCTCCCCCTAATTCAAAATTGAATATCTCTCTTATACTCCCCTACTTTATCGAAATTTGTTGAATTTTGTCTAATAACCTAAAAAAAAGACATATTTTTTATTAATATGTCCGAATAGGTACGATTAATTGAATCAATTGATCACTTTCTCCATCTGTTATAATGATTGGTCTAATTTCCCCATTATACTTAATGGAAATCTCTTCACTATTAAATACTTTAACAGCATCCATCATATATTTTGAACTAAAGGCAATTTTGACATTCTCATCAATTTTTTCAGGTAATTCTACCTTTTCTTCTACATTTCCTATTTCAGGAATATTAGAAGAAATTAGTAGATAATCCCCTTTACTTTCTAGTTTGATAATATTTTTTTCTTCTTCATTTGTTAATAATGATGCCCTATCAATAGAATCAAAGAAATTATTTAAATTTACTTTAATTGTTGTCATAAATTCTTCTGGTATTAATTTATTAGTATCTGGATAAGTTCCATTAATTAAACGAGACATAATAATTAAACTACCAAAATTAAAAATAATTTTATTATTAAAAATATGTAATTGTAAATCTTCTTCATCACTATTTAGTAATCTTGTTACTTCTAATAAATTTTTAGCTGGGACAATAATATCTACATTTTGATCAATTGGATCAGATAGCTCAATTTCCTTACGAGCTAAACGATAAGAATCCGTTGCCGTACATTCAAATTTAATACCTTCTATTTTAAAATTAATTCCTGTTAATACTGGTCTTGATTCTTGGCTAGAAGTAGCAAAGATTGTTTGGTTAATCATCGTTTTAAAAGCTTGTTGATTAATAGAAATAGGATTTTTACTAAATTCTAAATCTAAGTTAGGAAATTCTGATGAATTATTACAATTTAATTTAAAAGAAGATTTTTCTGTCGTAATTAATAATTGTGAAGAAATAATTTCCTCTAAATTAATAACTTCATTAGAAAGTTTTCTAATAATATCATAGATATACTTTCCAGAAACGACGATATCCCCTTTTTCTTCGATTTCTTCTATGTCTTTTGCATCAATAAATGTCTTAATTGCTATTTCATTATCCGTACTCATTAAATATAGACCTTCTTTTTTAAGATCGAATTTAATACAGTTTAAAATAGGTATTAAGTTTTTGGATGATATTCCTTTAATAACATAGTTTAAATGTTCCATTAATATTTTTTGTTTAATTTTTAGTTTCATGTGTTCCTCATTTCTAATTATTATTTATATAATAATATTATTATTAGTGATGTTCATAGATGTGCATAACTTTAGTTCAACCTTATTTTATATAGTGAACATGTATGTGCATAATTTTTAATTATAAACAATCTATGCACATTATTAATGAATTTTGTTTATAATTTTTTGAATCTCATTATTGAGAGCTTCGTCTCTTAATATTTCTTTTTTGATTTTTTCAACAGCATGAATAACAGTGGTATGATTTTTACCACCAAACTCAATTCCAATCTTTGTTAAATTTTCTTCTAGATAAATTCTACAGATATACATAGCAATCATACGTGGAATTGCAATATTATTCGTTTTCTTTTTACTTTTTAAATCATCAGCACTGATATTATAATTTTCACTTACTAATTGAATAACTTGTTCCATTTTATTTTTAGATATTGGGGTTTGGACAAAGAAATCTTTAAGAGCTTCAACTGCCAAATCAAATGTGATATCAGAGCCGTTCATAATAGTTGCATAAGCATAGACACGAGTGATAGCGCCTTCTAGTTTTCGAATGTCCCCTACGCAGTTACTAGCAATATATTCTTTTACGTCTTCAGGAAATTTATTTTCTAAGTCCTGCATCTCTATTTTTTTATTAATAATATTCATTCTTAGTTCGAATTCAGGAGGTAAAATATCAATTTGCAATCCCCAACTGAATCTTGTTTTTAATCTTTCCTCTAATTTCTTGATATCTTCTGGTGAACGGTCTGAAGAAATAATAATTTGTTTCTTATTATTATATAATTCGTTAAAGGTATTAAAGAATTCTTGCTGAGCACTGGTAGCCCCTACTAGATTGTGGATATCATCAATAATTAATACATCAATTTCCCGATATTTATTTTTAAAACTCTTAATAATCTCTGTATTATTTTCATTTGCACTTTTGCGCCAAATATCAACAAAGTCTGAAACAAATTTGTCACAAGGAATATATAAAACTTTCATTTTTCGATTATTTTCAACAATATAATTCCCTATTGCGTGCATAAGATGGGTTTTACCAAGTCCACTAGATCCATATATAAATAAAGGGTTGTACATATTTCCAGGTTGTTCTGCTACAGCGAGTGCACTAGTTGCAGCAAACTTATTACTCTTCCCTATTACAAAGTTATCGAATCGATATCTAGCATCTAGATTACTTTCAAAATTCGTAGATGGTATCCCTATTTCATCCGTATTAACAACAATTTCTTTTTCAATTTCTTCCTCAATAAAGAATTCAAATTTAAAATTTGTTCCTGTAACTTCGCAAAATTTTTCTTCGATTAAATCAATATAGTGTTCTTTTAAATTTTTTTTATGAACATGGGAAGGAACCAGGACTTTTGCTACTCCATCATTTAAAGAAATTAATTTTGTTTCTGAAAACCATATTTCATACGAAGTTTCTGCTAGTTGATCTTTAATTTTTTCTAAAAATGAATCCCAAATGCTATCTAAATCCATACAATCACCCCACTTTAAAGTTATTTACACCTATATTCTACACTATTTCCATTTAAAAAAAAAGAAAATGTGCATAATTTTTTTATAATCTTTTTTATCAACATCCCCTATTCTATTGTTTCTAATTGAAAATGGAGTTATGCACATTTTTGTGACTTCGTTATGCACAAAAACATTCATTTAGTATCCTAAGTTATGCACATTTGTGTTCATAAGTGTGTATAAATGGCAAAAATGCCCTTTTTTGAATGGGTATGAAATGTGCATAACTCAAAAATTGTGCACGAAGCAATGTCATAAACTTTTGTGACTTATAAAAAATGTTTGACAAATACCAAAAAAATCTATATAATTGATAAAGCGAATGGGATTATAGTAAGCGGAGGTGTGAAAATGAAAAGAACTTATCAACCAAATAATCGTAAGAAAAGCAAAAAAATGGGTTTTTTCGCTCGTATGGAAACTAAAATTATTAATAATAGAAGAAGAAAAGGGCGTAAAGTATTATCACATTAATAGTCCACTGAGTCGTCAGTGGATTTTTTCTTATTATAATAGGAAGAATAGGTGATAGCATGAAAAAGAAAAATATTGTCAAAAATAATCGTGATTTTCAAAGAATTATTCATAATAACAAGCCGTATAAGTATAAAGATTATATTATATATATAGAAAGAGTAGAGCAGTTAGAGTATCACTTTGGTATTTCTGTTAGCAAAAAATTAGGAAATGCGGTCGTAAGAAACAAATTGAAAAGGCAAATCCGTTCTATTATTCAAGAAAAAGACTATCAAAAAAACTTTAATTGTATTATAATATTAGGCAAGGGAATTCTAACTAGAAATTATGGAGAAATGAGGAGTAACTTATTAGAAGCCCTTAAAAATTTAAATGTATATCGTTAGGAGGAACTATGCAGAAAAGAAAAATAGCAATTACTTTTCTAATATTAATGGTATTTTGTTTAACAGGCTGTACGAAGCAATTAAAAGGGCCAGATGGAAAAGTAGTTACCAACAGTGAGACAGGGCAGGTTTTACCATCCAATATTTTATGTAAGCCATCTGATGAAGAAATCTTGAAATTATATAGAGATAACAAAGCACAATTAGAAGAAAAATATAAACAAGATTTAGAAGAAGGGGAAATAGGTACTAAAGAGTACGATAAAAAAATAGCAGAAATTATGGATGTCGATTCTTATCCATCTTGTGATAAATTTACAGTATTGGGTGACGGTAATGGAGGAATATGGACGACCATATTTGTAAGACCATTATCTTGGGTACTTATTAAAATAGGCAAGTTTTTAGGAAATTATGGATTAGCCATTATTTTTGTCACTTTATTAATTCGCTTACTTTTATACCCAGTAACCGTAAAAACAGCTAGACAATCAGAAAACTTGAAGAAAGCTCAACCAGAATTAGATAAGATAGAAAAGAAATATAGGAATAAAAATGATCAAGATAGCTTGAATAGAAAAGCACAAGAAACAATGTTTGTATATAAGAAATATGGCATTAATCCTTTATCTGGATGTCTATTTAGTTTTATACAGATTCCATTATTCTTTGCCTTTTATGAAGCATTATACAGATTGCCAGTATTATTTGAAGATACGTTATTAGGTTTTCATTTATCAACTTCGCCAATGAAAGGAATAGGGTTAGGAAACTGGTTATATGTAATATTACCTATACTAGTATTTTTAGCAACCTTCTTCTCATTTAAATTAAATAGTGGAGCAGGAATGGCAGGGGAACAGGCTAAGCAGATGCAAACGACAATGAATATAATGAATATTATAATTACATTTATGTCATTTACGATGTCATCCGCAATTATATTCTATTGGATAACCAATAATTCATTTACCATTGTCCAAAATTTAATTGTAAAAAGGAGTAAGTAGTTATGATAGAAGTATATGAATATGAAGCTCAAGATGAAGAAGCTTGCTATGAAAAATGTATTGAAGATTTGGATGTTTATAGTTCTGATATCTTAGTAGAAGCGGAAGAAAACGAATCTCTTTATAAAATGAAAGTTGTTAAAAAAGAAGACATCATGAATTACATCAAAAGCTATATCAAAGAAATAGGTAAGGGAATGAATGTAGATATTCAATTAGAGGTAAGAGAAGAAGAAGATATTTTCTCTGTTACAATGGTATCTAACAATAATCCAATTTTAATTGGAAAAGAAGGAAGAACAATGAATGCTATTCAACTTCTATTACGTCAATCTTTGCAAAATCAAACTGGATTTTCTATAAAAGTAAATTTAGATGCTTCTAATTATCGAGCTAAAAAAATAAAAAGATTTGAATATGAAATAAAAAATATTGTGAGAGAAGTTCAAAAAACAAAAACGGATGCAAAATTAGATCCAATGAATTCCTATCAAAGAAGAATTGTTCATTCTTTATTAAGCGATTTTAGTAATGTCACAACGGAAAGTGTAGGGGAAGAGCCAAATCGTTGTGTTGTTATTAAATATATAGGAGATTAAAAGGTAAGAAAAAATTCTTATCTTTTTTATGCTATAATAGAAATGAAAACAATAGAAAGGGAAGGGGATTCCATGAATTTTATTGAAACGATTAAAGAACGAGCAAGAAAAAATCAAAAACGTATTATTTTACCAGAAACAATGGATACAAGAGTATTAGAGGCAGCTCAAATAGCAACGATAGAGAATATAGCGCATATCATATTAATTGGAAAACCAACATCAGATATCGATTTAACGAATATAGAAGTTATTATTCCAGAAGAAGATGAGAGAACAAATACAATCATTGAGCAATTATATGAACTTCGTAAAGAGAAGGGAATGACCCTCGAAGAAGCAAAAAGACTAGTACTTACGGACTATATGTATTATGCTTGTATGTTGGTAAAATTAGGTTATGCGGATGGGGTTGTTAGTGGAGCTTGTCATTCAACAGCCAATACGTTAAGACCATCTCTACAAATTATAAAAACCAAACCAGGGGTAAAATTAGTATCTGCCTTCTTTTTAATGATAGTTCCTAATTGTGACTATGGTGAGAATGGAACTTTCATTTTTGCAGATTCAGGATTAGAACAAAATCCGACTCCCGAAAAGTTGGCGGCTATTGCTGGAAGTAGTGCTGAAAGTTTTGAGTTATTAGTAGAAAAAGAACCAGTAGTGGCTATGCTTTCTCATTCTACCAAAGGAAGTGCTACTCATGCAGATGTTGATAAAGTCGTAGAGGCAACCAAAATAGCAAGAGGGGAGTATCCTCAATATAAAATTGATGGAGAACTACAACTAGATGCCGCAATTGTAAAAGAAGTAGCAGCTAGTAAAGCTCCAGAAAGTGAAGTAGCAGGTCATGCGAATGTATTAGTATTTCCAGATTTAGATGCTGGAAATATTGGTTATAAATTAGTGCAACGTTTAGCGCATGCAGAAGCATATGGACCAATCACGCAGGGAATCGCAAAACCAATTAATGATTTATCAAGAGGTTGCACGAAAGAAGATATCGTAGGAGTGATTGCGATAACAGCCGTTCAAGCACAGAAATAGCGACAGTTATTTCTTTTTTGGTGTGATTATGTTAAAATCATAAAGAAGAGGTGCATGTTATGAATGATACGATTGCTGCTATTTCAACTGCTTTAGGAGTAGGTGCTATTTCTATTATTCGAGTAAGTGGCGATGAAAGTATTTCGATTGTCAGCAAGATATGGAAGGGAAAAGATTTAACAAGTGTTCCTAGTCATACGATTCACTATGGATATATCTATGATAAAGAAGAACTTATCGATGAAGTATTACTATCTATCATGAAAGCACCTAAAACATTTACAAAAGAGGATATCATTGAAATTAATTCTCATGGAGGTATTGCAACCACTAATAGAATATTAGAATTATTACTTACGAATGGCTGTCGTTTGGCAGAACCGGGAGAATTTACTAAAAGAGCTTTTCTAAATGGTAGAATTGATTTAATTGAAGCAGAAGGAGTTATGGATTTAATATCGGCTAAAACCGAGAAATCCCGTTCTTTAGCGCTCCATCAAATGACGGGAGAAGTATCCAATATGATTAGTGCTTTAAGAGATAAATTAGTAGATGTTATTTCTAATATTGAAGTGAATATTGATTATCCAGAATATGAAGATATCGAGATTGTAACAATAGAGAAGATAAAAGAAAGTGTATCTTATATTGAGAAAGAAATTGAACATATTTTAAAAAAATCTGAAACAGGTTCTATTATTAAAGAAGGTATTCAAACGGTTATTGTAGGATCTCCTAATGTCGGAAAAAGTAGTATTTTAAATAGACTTTTAGAAGAAGAAAAAGCTATTGTTACAGATATTGCTGGAACTACTCGTGATATTGTAGAAGGGGATATCGCTATTGATGGTATTATTCTTCATATGATTGATACTGCTGGCATTAGAGATACTGATGATGTAGTAGAAAAAATTGGAGTTCAAAAAAGTTTAGAATGGATAGATAAAGCAGATTTAGTATTATTTGTTCTTAACCATAATGAAGAATTGACCAAAGAAGAACAAGAAATAATGAAACATATCGAAGAGAAACCTTCTATTATTATTGTGAATAAAAATGATTTATCTAAAAAATTAGAATTACCACCTACGAATAGTTCCGTTATTTTTATGTCTGCTTTAGAAAATAGAGGAATTGAAGAACTACGAGAGGAAATAAAAAGGTTATTCCATTTAGAAGAAATAGAGCAGAATGATTATAATTATTTGAGTAGTGCAAGAAGTATTTCTTTATTGAAACAATGTTTGGAATCTCTAAGTAGTATTCGAGATAGTTTAAGTGAGAATATGCCAATAGATATGATAGAAATTGATTTAAAAAATGTATGGAACAATTTAGGAGAAATTATAGGAGAAACCTATACAGATGAATTGATTGATGAAATGTTTAGTAGATTTTGTTTAGGAAAATAAAAAGGAGTATAGTATGTCAAAAATATGTGGAAATTGTGGTTCGAAAGTAGATGATAAATATCATAATTGTCCTACTTGTGGAGCTAATTTACCGTATTCATCCGTTTCACAACAAACAATTGATAAAGTTTCTAAAACAGATTATAATTATACAGAAACAGATCTTCCAAAATCTAGAAAGGTTGCTGCCTTATTAGCGCTTTTTACAGGAATATTAGGAATTCATAATTTTTATTTAGGATATTATAAAAAAGCGATGATTCAACTAATTTTGGGTATAGTTACTTTTGGATTTTCTGGTATATGGGGATTTTTAGAAGGAATTTTAATTATATTTGAGGTAATAAAAGTGGATGGAAAGGGACGTCCTTTAGTATAAAATAAAGGAAGATTTTGATGTGAACCCTAATTAGTGGACATCATAAAAAAGGAGTATATTAAAAAGAGAAAAGTCAATTTTCTCTTTTTGT